>NZ_CALART010000057.1 GCF_937888285.1 uncultured Aquimonas sp. | reverse complement strand
GCCCCTGCTGCGGAAGGGCAGACGTAAAGCTACTCTTGTGACACAGTAAGACTAGGGAACGTCTGATCAAGTCATAAATTGGCTCGATGACCAGTGTGCGTATGGTCCCGCGGCGCTGGCAGGCTCGTCGTACCGAGCATTCCACGCGGTTGAGAGCCTCTGCGGCCCCTTCACGCTACCTGCGGGCGCACTTGTCCCGCCATTGCAATCAGCTTTCTTCTGGCCATCCACAGGTTCGACAGCGCAAACAGCGTGATCACGTGTGCCGTGTTCTTGGCCAGCCCCTTGAACCTCACCTTCGCCAGGCCGAACTGCCGCTTGATCACCCGGAACGGATGCTCGACCTTTGCTCGGATGCTGGCCTTCTGGTATTCCTGCTTGCGCGCCCTAGCCTTGGCTCGGCTCTGCGTCACCTTCGCTATGTCGCTGGGCCGACCAGCAATGTGCCATTGCACGTTGCGCTTTACCCGGCTCTGTGCTCCGCGATAACCCGAGTCCGCCCACACCGCGTCCTCTTTGCCGTGCAGCAGATCGCTCACCTGTTCCACGTCCGCCTCGTTGGCCGCTGTGGTCGTCACCGTGTGCACCAGCCCCGAGTCTGCGTCCACGCCGATGTGCGCCTTCATACCGAAGTGCCACTGGTTGCCTTTCTTCGTCTGGTGCATCTCCGGATCTCGCTCGCCCGTGCTGTTCTTGGTGGAGCTCGGGGCAGCGATGATGGTTGCGTCCACGATGGAGCCGCGCTTGAGCAGCAGTCCCTTCCTAGCCAGGTGGGCGTTGACCTGATTGAAGATGTCTTCGGCCAGATCGTTGGCCTCCAGCAGGTGGCGAAAGTTCAGGATGGTCGTCTCGTCGGGGATCGCCTCCAGACCGAGTCCGGCGAACGTGCGCAGCGAGGCGATCTCATACAAGGCTTCTTCCATCGCCGGGTCGCTCAGGGCGAACCAATTCTGCATCAGGTGCACGCGCAGCATGGCTTGCAGCGAGTAAGGCCGACGACCTCGCCCTGCCACTGGATAGTGGGGTTCGATGACCTTGAGCAGCACCTTCCACGGCACCACCAGTTCCATCTCGCCAAGGAAGACTTCGCGCCTGGTCTTTTTCCTCTTGCCCGCTTGCTCCGCATCCGCAAAACTGATCTGGCTCATCGCTCTTGCTCCTTTGCAGGGTTCAATCATTCATGCAAGAAACGTGCTCTTGATCAGACCTTCCATAGAGTTCGAGAAAGCTCAAAAAGCTTAGGTCGGTGTCTATGAGACCGGCAACAGCCCAATGAGCCGACGTCAACGGCATGGCTGCGCAACGGCCTCTTCGCACCGTTCGTCCTCGCGTACGCCGATCATCTGACCGCTCGGCAGTACGCGCCGAGTACCACGCGGGCCGACCTCGGCTGCGTTGCGCACTTCTCGCACTGGTGTTGCCGACGATCGGTCGACCTTAGCGATCTGCGAGGTCTCACCAGGGATTTCACCCAAGACCACTTGTCTCAGTGTGACTGTGCACGGCGCGTGCAGACGTGCCCTCATCAAGTTCGGGCGGCGCTGGGCCACTTGCTGACCGTCCTCGCCGATTAAGGCGTTGCCGCTGCCGCTGGTCCAACGACCCCCCAACGACGCCGTGCTGCAGCGCTTCGATGAACACCTGCAGCAAGCTTGTTGATTTCCATGGAAATCAACAAACGGCTTACCTTTTGCGATCTCAAAGCGAGCGCGTGCCGCTGCGGAAGGTAATAAGAAGACTGATTCTCTTTGGCATCCCGGGCACATTGCGATGCGCCTCTTTGCTCTTGCGCTCGACCTGCTTACCCTTGGCGCTTTCGGGCTTGCGCGGTCGAACTGTCCTTTTCGCGCGCGGCCGCCTTCCGACCAGGGTTCGAGACCGCATGAAACTGCAGCCGTATCGGCATCTGCTCCGACGCCCGGAATCCGTGGCGTGGTGGCTGCTGCTCGCCATGTTGCTGGTTGCCCTGCAGCCCTTCATCGCCATCCATTTTCGCGATGACGGCTGGGAGGACGAACCCGGCTTTCGCATACGCGCGGTCAGCGCCACCGTGCAGTTCGAGCCCGACGAGCGGCCCGGCCACGTGGCCAGCCCCGAGACCACGGTGTTCGTGCCCTCGGGCGCCAGCATCGACCAGCCCGATGCATTCCACGACGCGCTGGCCGGCCTGATGGCCCTGGTCCTGGCCTTGCTGCCTTTGATCGTGCTCCTGCCGGTGCCTCGGACGCCTTCCTCGCGCGGCCCGCTCGAGCGTCCGCATGCACGTTGCCGGGCACCTCCGCCCACCGCCGCATGGCGCCACCTTCCGCCCAAGACTGCGCCCCCTGCATTGACCTGAGCAGCGACTTCGCCATGCGACGTCGACCCTGCTGCGCGCGCTCGCGCAGCGATCTTGTTCAGTGTCGAAAGGTTCTATCGTGAATTCATCTTCCAGCCGCGCGCGCGTCCATGGCGCCATCGGCATCCTGCTTCTTGCCGGCGCAATGTCCGTTGCGCCGCGGGCCATGGCCGCTCCTGAAGAAATCCAGGTCTATCTCGACGACATGAGTGCCCCGGGGCAGTTCGGTGTCGATGTCCACAACAACTATGTGGTCTCCGGCGCGTCCAGCCCGGGCTACGCGGGCGAGCAGCCGCCGCGGCATGTCTACCGCCTCACGCCCGAGTTCTACTACGGCGTGAGCGACACGCTGGAGCTCGGGCTCTACGTGCTCTCCAGCCGCGCTCCCAATGCCGACCCCAAGGTGGATGGCGCCAAGGTCCGCATCAAGTACATCGCACCGCACGACAAGACACAGGGGATGTTCTGGGGCGCGAACCTGGAAATCGGCAAGACCAGCCTGCGCGTGTCTCCCACCGCATGGAACGCCGAGCTCAAGGGCATTCTTGGATACCGCACCGGCCCCTGGACGCTGGCGGTGAATCCCAACATCGACTGGAGCCTGTCGCCGCACGGCGGGCCCGTCACGCTCGACGTGGACGCCAAGATCGCCTATGCCCTGAACGACAAGACCCAGATCGGTGTGGAGACCTACAACGAACTCGGTCCGCTGTCGCATCCCGATCCGCTGCGCAAGAACAGCAAGACGCTGTTCGTGGCGCTGGACCACGAGTTCGATCGCTTCGATGTGAACGTCGGCATCGGAAAGGGCCTGACCGGCGAAGCCGACCGCTGGCTGCTCAAGTTCATCGTCGGTACGCATTTTTGAGGGCACGCGACATGTCCTGGAAAAATTCGACCTCCCACTACGGCACAGCCGTCATTGCCTTTCATTGGCTGATGTTGCTGCTGCTTGCCGCCGTCTATGCCTGTATGGAACTGCGCGGGCTCGCGCCCAGGGGCAGCGATCTGCGCAGCGCGTTGAAGCCGCTGCATTTCCTGCTCGGTCTGAGCGTGCTGGCGCTGGTGGCCGTGCGGCTTGCCGTGCGCTGGAGCGCGGGCGCTGCGCCGGAGATCGTGCCGGCACCGCCCGCGTGGCAGCACAGGCTGTCTCAGCTCATGCACTTGGCGCTGTACGCCTTCATGATCGCCACGCCCTTGCTGGGCTGGCTCACACTCAGCGCCGAGGGCAAGCCCATCGTGCTGTTCGGCCTGTCCGTGCCTTCGCTGTTGGGGGCAGACGAAGCCCTGTCGAAGCAGCTCAAGGATGTGCACGAGACCCTGGCTACGGCCGGCTATTTCCTCATCGGGCTGCATGCCGCCGCGGCGCTGGTCCATCACTACCTCACGCACGACAACACGCTCCTTCGCATGTTGCCCGGGCGCTCTTCACGCTGACTGCCAACTTCCCATGAAATCACTCCACTACCGCGCGCATGCCGAGCGCCATCGCACCGAACACATCGGCTGGCTGCGCGCCGCCGTCCTGGGCGCCAACGACGGCATCATCTCCACCGCCAGCCTTGTCGTGGGCGTCACCGCCGCCCACGCCAGCCACGAGGCCATCGTGACGACTGCCATCGCGGGTCTGGTCGCGGGCGCGATGTCGATGGCCGCCGGCGAGTTCGTGTCGGTGCATTCGCAGGCCGACACCGAGAAGGCCGACCTCGAGCGCGAGCGCATCGAACTCGCCACGGAGCCGGACGCGGAGCACCGGGAGCTCACGGCGATCTACGTGCGCCGCGGTCTCGAGTACAAGCTCGCGCAGCAGGTCGCCGCGCAGCTCATGGCCCACGACGCGCTCGGGGCGCACGCGCGTGACGAACTCGGGATCTCGGAAACACTCAGCGCAAGGCCCTTGCAGGCCGCGCTGGCGTCGGCAGCGAGTTTTGCCGTGGGTGCTGCGCTGCCGCTCGCCGTGGTCGCGTGTGCGCCTTCCGACGCACTCCTGCCGTGGACCATATGCACCGCGACCGCCTTCCTCGCGCTGTTGGGCGCTGCCGCCGCCAGGATCGGCAGCGCGCCTGTCGCGCGCAGCGTGTGGCGCGTGGCCTTCTGGGGCACACTGGCCATGGGAATCACGGCCGGCGTGGGAACCCTGTTCGGCGTGCAGGCGTGAGACCCGCCGCTTCGCGGTCGATGCGGCGGGCAGGCCGCTCGGCGTGTGCGCCGCGGCGGTTCGGACGCATCCAACGGACAGCCGAAAGCGCGCCGGCCAGGCACAAGCCGAACACGAGCCCCGCGGCAATGTCCAGCGGAAAGTGCACGCCGACGTAGACACGCGACCACCCGGTGAGGCTCGCCAGGACAACGAGTGCCCATCCGGCGCGACGCAGTTCATCGCGCATCAGGAAGGCCGCCGCGACGAAGAACATCACGGTTGCATGGGTGCTCGGCAGCGAGCCGCTCGCGTCGTGGGTGATGTAGCCCGGCACCAGCCCCTGGACGAAAGGCCTCTGAAAGTTCAAGGCCGAGGCCAGCGTGTGCGACAGCAGCGACGCCGCGGCCGCGCCCGCGATCACGACGAGGAGATAGGCGCGCTCGGACGGCTTCTTCCATCCCGTCCACAGCAGGATCGCCGCGCTGGCGGGGCCGCCCCAGAGTGCCATCGTGCGACCTGCAAGAAGCGCCCACGAACCTGGATCTTCGCCCGCTGCGATCCAATGCAGCAGCGCGATATTGAGCGCGTTCATGATGCACCCCGCATCGTTGCCCTGCCTGCGCGTTCAGGCGACTCGCGGATTGAACGGGCGAGCGCATAGGGGGTGCTCGTCGAGCACCATGGAATCGAAGTCATGTGAACCTTTCGGCCAGAAACAAGAGGGCCGGCCGCGCGAGCGCGCAACCGGAGATGACGTCAGGCGACGTCGCTTGTCAGGCCGTCAGGGGAGGAGCAGCGGAGGGAGGTTGAGTTCGCCACAGCGCAGTCGCAGGGGGAGCCCCTCCGGTGTGCGGCACGCACTCGCACATGGCGCGCGCTGCAGGCAGGAGGAGCCGCATCAACACCACCACCAGGGGCAGCACCAGGAGCACGAGCGCCATCAGCGCTTCGATGCCTTGCTGGAATGCATCCGGCGTGTCGACATGCGCGCCCGCCGGGGCGTACAGCGTCGTCTCGAGCTCTTTCTTGTGGTCCGCCCGGTCGTCGGGAGAGAACAATGCCATGGCCTCCACATTGCGCACGCGAAAGCCGGGCTCGTCTTCCCAGCCGTCCTGGCGGAAGTGCGTGAACAGGAAAGGCTGCAACATCGAAAGCACCACGCCGGCGAAGCACCACCACAGGCAATGCGTTGCGGCGAGACGACGAAGGCGGGCGTTGTTCACGTAAAAATTTTATCTGCCACTTGCTGTTTCTGGCTGACTGTGCACGTCAGGTTTGCGTCGAAATGGAGCAAGTCCCGCGCGCGGAAGTACTGGCTCGAGCGTCGTCAATGCCAACCGTGCATTCACGGCACGGACATCGCGCCGCGCTCCACCGACGAGGAACCACTGGCTGGCCAGCATCCCGCTCGGCAGCGTGAAGTGCTCGGACTCGGCCTTGGCGCTCTCGGGCGCACGGACCAGCAGCATCGGCACCGGCGACATGCGCAGGATGTGCTCCGCGCTGCTGCCCATGACCCAGCGGCCGACTCCGCCCCGACCGTGCGTGCCGATCGCCGTCACGCAGCCGCTTTGGGAAGAGCTACACACATGGCTGCAGTTGGAACGTGCCCGCGGGCACGTCGGCAGTGCCACGGCCAAGACCCCGAATTACAGCTTGAACGCTTGGGAGGCGCTGACGCGCAATCTGCGCGATGGCGAAGTAAACGTGGATAACAACCATTGCGAGAATCTGATCCGTCCATGGGCGCTCGGAAGAAAAGCATGGCTATTTGCAGGCAGTGAGCTGGCCGGCCAGCGCGCCGCCATCGTCATGAGCCTCGTGCAGTCGGCAAAGATCAACGGTCACGACCCGCACGCGTACCTTAATGACGTGCTGACCAGACTGCCCACACATCTGAACAGCCGCATCGATGAACTGCTGCCGCACAACTGGCAGCACAGATCGGAAGTAACTCGGGGCCCACTGCAGCCGATCTAACAATCCCATCTTAGCCCCCGAGTGCCTCTACTTGGACACGCGATGCGCTGTCCCTGTGTGAACTAACTTCGGCTTGACGAACGGACGGACCTCGCGCAATCTCAGCCGAGGGGAGCGTCTGTGATGAGAGAGGGTTGAAATGATGATTCGCATTCGTTTGCAGGGCGCATGCCTTGCTCTTCAACGCGAAACATTGACCATGCTTTTTGCATATGGCTCCGTCGGCCTATGGGTGATTTTTTGGTTTGGTGACTAGCGGCAATTCGGGGGAAGGGGGCCTCGATTCAGCGGTAGCGACGCGAGAATTGAGCCAAGGCGTTCAATGACCTTTTATGGCTGACAGCCGAAATCTAGCTCGCGGGCCAGGTAAGCATTGCTTGGTCAAGATGGTATTACTGGTCGCTTACGCTGCGCGCGGTGGTGTTCGAATTCTCCGAGGGCCGCGGAGGGGGGCATGCCCGCGCGTTCCTCGGCCTTGGCGGCGAGCACAGCTGGCGCAGGACACTGGTGTGCGATGACTTCTCAGGTTACAAGGACTGCTTCGAGTTCGGCATCACCGAGGTCGGCTGCCTGGTGCACGCGAGGTGCAGGTTCCACGAGCTATGGGGTCAACCATGGCAGCCTGGTGGGTAAGCAAGCCTTGAAGTTCTTCGGCGAGCTCTACGACATCGAGCGCGACGTAGCCGCTCTTGCGGGCGAGGAGCGCAAGCGGATCCGCCAAGAGCGCGCCCGCAAGGTGGCCGATGCGCTGCACCAATGGCTTATTGCGCAGCGGCAGAAGGTGCCCGAGGGGTCAGCCACGGCCAGAGCCATCGACTACAGCCTCAAGCGTTGGCGGGCGCTCACGCGCTACATCGACGATGGCGACCTCCCGGCGGACAAAAACCGGGTGGAGAACCAGATCCGGCCCATCGCCCTGGGCAGGTCAAACTGGCTCTTCGCGACCAATCATTTGCGCACCAACTCTGATCGGAGGCGGGGCCAGCTAGTCAAGATTCCTGAGCGAGTCCTTCCTCTTTTTTCAAAGTTGTTTCATTGGCGGCAGCACATTCAAACTCAGCCCAGGAAAGCCCATCCAACCGCAGCCGCGAGAAACACTACGATCACGGGTGACACGCGGGCGTAGACCAGCAGCGCAAACGCCGCGAGGGCCGTGGCGAAGTCGGTGCGCGTGTGGATCGCACTCGTCCAGACGGGATCGTACAAGGCAGCCAACAGAATGCCGACGACGGCCGCGTTCACGCCCGCCATGGCAGACTGCACGCCCTTACGTTGGCGCAATGCATCCCAGAAAGGCACTGCCCCCACGACGAGCAGGAAGGCTGGCACGAAGATGACGACCAGCAGCGCGATGCCGCCCGTCCAGCCAGCAAATGGTCCATGCATAACCGCGCCCAGGTAGGCCGCGAAGGTAAACAAGGGCCCGGGCACGGCCTGCGCAGCGCCATATCCCGCGAGGAATTGCTCGTTCGTGACCACACCGGCCGGAACCACCGTCGCCTGCAGCAGCGGCAGCACCACATGACCTCCCCCGAACACGAGGGCGCCGGCACGATAGAAGCCTTCGATGACCGTCCATAGCAGCGACTGAGTCACAGCCGCGATGATCGGCAGGCCTGCAAGAAGACCGAAGAACAGGACCAGGGCAATGGCGCCCGCTCGTCTCGAGACTCCATAGCTGCGATGCACTACCGCCTGCTGCGGAGGCAGCTCCAGCAGCCGCCAGCCGACCACACCGGCAACCGTGATGGCAATGACTTGCGAGAGCGCCGTCGGCAGGACGAGTACAAGAAGCGCCGCGACGAGGGCCATGGCGGCGCGCATGCGATCTGGGCACAGGTTCTTGGCCATGCCCCACACGGCTTGCGCCACCACGGCCACGGCAGCAACCTTCAGGCCGTGCACCGCACCGCTTCCCGCAAGCGTGCCCCAATGCTCGATGCCGTAGGCGAACAGGATGAGCGCAAAGGCAGATGGCAGCGTGAAGCCGCACCAGGCAGCCAACGCTCCCAGCCAGCCGGCACGCGTCAGCCCGATGGCCAGCCCAACCTGACTGCTGGCTGGGCCGGGAAGAAACTGGCACAGCGCCACCAGGTCCGAGTAGCTGCGCTCGTCGAGCCAGCGACGGCGCTCGACGATCTCGGCACGAAAGTAGCCCAGGTGCGCAACTGGCCCGCCGAAGGAGGTGAGTCCGAGTTTCAGGAATGCTAAGAGCACCTCGAAGGCGTTGCCGCGTTGCTCTACGGCTGCGAGTTGAATGTGCTTTTCAGGGGGCATGTCGCAATCGTATGTCGCCCCGATGACTTCTACCCATGTCAGTCGGCTTGGAGTGAACCTCTACGGCTGGACTACCGGGCAAATCAGAACTGATACGCTGGCCGAGCCTTCAACCAAGAGAAGGTCATGTCATCGAGAGGTCCGTACCGGCGCTACGCGCCGGAGTTCAAGATCCAGCTGTGCCAGAACATCCGTAGCGGCGCCATCGGGCGCCGTGATGCGACCAAGAGGTACACGCTGTCGACCAATCTGATTCAGCTGTGGCTGACGCAGTACGACCGGGGCGAGCTCAGCACCGAAGAGGCCGAAGCATCGGTCATCGCGGAGTACGAAGCCAAGATCGCTGCGCTTGAGCGCAAGGTCGGCCAGCTCACGATGGAGCTGGATCTGGTCAAAAAAACGCCACGCCTGGATGCCCGCCAAGCCTTTGCCTCTATTTCGAGCCGCCGCGGTCCGTGACGCGAACCTGGACGCCCGAAAGTTTTCTCGGGCGTATCAACTTCTGGTTGGAAAAAACGGCCCGTGGGGAGCTGCATCCCGCGGATCAACCCGTCGAGCAGCTCTTTTTCACCACCTCCAACGAACTGGTCCTGCCGTGGAACGTTGACGCCCTTCTGACAGAGAATCCGCAACAAAAATTGACCTTTTCGAGGGAGTCAAGCGCACGGAGCACAGCGCTACCTTCCTGCTGCAACTGCGCCTGGAGGGTGTCAAGCGCAGTCCGAGCCTTTCCTTGGTGAGTCTTCGGTTGCCCCCCGTCGTGCATGGGCGCATCGAAGAAGACCCTCCAACGCTCGGCCTGCTGGCTGAGATGCTGAGCGCACGCGGCGTCGATCTGGTTGCCGCGCTCGAACTGGCAATCAGTACCTCCGTGGGAAGCAACGGTGCCGCCGCCGCAACGGACAGCACCGGAACCGTCATTCTGCTTGACATGCCGATCACGCGCGCGCTGGACGTCCCGGCGGAGCGTTGTGCAAGACGCGCTTATCTGGTCAACCACGGCGAGCTTAAGCTGGGCGAGATGATGGGCGAGCTCCATCGGGTCGGCGATAAGTACTGGCGAGTGAAGCTGCTGGAGCCGGTGGCCAAGTCGGAGGCGTGGACAATGGTTGAGATCGAGGCGATCGAGGTACTGCAATGCGTCGATCAAGCGGCCGCGCGGCGCCAGGCAGGCACCGTCGGCTCCGGGCCCATGGCAACACTGGTTGGCGCTGGAGCGCTCGGCGCGACGATGCTCGATCTGTGGGTGCGTTCGGGTTGGGGAGAGTGGACAGCCGTCGACAAGGACCATATCAAGCCGCACAACCTGGTGCGTCACCCTGCGGATCTTCGGCATCTGGGCCACTATAAGGAACAGGTTGTTGCCGCTCGCGCCAAAGAGATACGCGATGGCGCGGCGGTCGTTACGCCGGTGCATGCGGATGCATGTGATCTGGTTGATGGAGGTCTCCTGCCAGCCCTGAGCAGCGGGAGACTGGTCGTGGATGCCTCCACGACGTTGGAGTACCCGAGACTTGCAAGTGCACATGATGATGCCGGTCGTCACGTCTCCGTGTTCCTGACGCCCTCCGGGTCCGGGTGCGCCCTGTTGCTAGAGGATGCGGCGCGGACGACGCGTCTTAGATCGCTGGAGGCTCAGTACTACCGTGCCGTCATTGCGCAAGATTGGGGTGAGCACCACCTTCAAGGGAGCGCTGGTACGTTCTGGAGCGGCGCAAGTTGCCGGGATATTTCGGTGGTGATGCCGTATTCCTCGGTGCAAGTCCACGCCGCGCTACTGGCAGAGCAAGTTCAGAAGTTGGTCACGTCCGACGGGGCTTGCGTCCGCGTCTGGTCGCGCGAGACTGACACTGGCACAGTCGTGATTCATGAACTCTCCGTGCATCAGGAGCACCGGATCGCATTCGACGACATGGACTTGTTCATCGATGCAGGTGTCACCGCAAAGATGTGTGCGATGCGTGAACACCATCTTCCCAACGAGACAGGCGGAATTCTGCTTGGCTATCACGACTTGAACATCAATGCCATCGTTGTCGTGGATGCACTCGAGGCGCCTTCCGATAGTCGCTCATCGCCTGGTCATTTCGAGCGGGGGGTGGAGGGCGTCGCGAGCGCGGGGCGGGAAGCCTCCAGGCGAACCGCCGGGATCGTCGGCTACGTGGGGGAATGCCACAGTGATCCAAAAGGCCATGGCGCCGATCCAAGTGCTGATGACTTCTATCAGCTGGTGTACCTGGCACTGGGGATGGCACAGGACGGGCTACCTGCAGTGTCGCTGATTGCCGGCGACAAGGGTGACCTGCGGGCCATGAAGGCCGCGGTGGGCTCATGAACGGGTCGGCGTTCTTCGAGGAATTTGACCGATGTATGCAAAAGCGGGGAGCCGATGATTGACCTCTTAAAGGACCCTTACGAGCGCAAAGCGCGTCTTTTCCCGGGGTTGATGGTGGCGCTGCCACTGCTTGTGCCATTGGTGTGCGTCTACGGGCCTCGCCACCCAGTCCTGACGGCGGTCGTCGCCGTACTCGGCGGGTGCGGCGCGCTCTACACGTTGGCGAGCGTAACGCGTGGTCGCGGCAAGCAACTCCAAGAGAGCTTGCTTGCCAAATGGGGCGGCCTGCCGACCACCATTGCCCTACGACACCGTGAAACCGCCGCGCTGGATGGTGTCAGCAAGCAGCGGTATCACGCGCTGGTCGGCACGAAGCTGCAGATTGCCATGCCGACTGCACAGGAGGAGCGAGCGGATCCGGCAAAGGCGGACGACGTTTACAACGGTGTTGCGAAACGCCTTCGTGAATTGACGCGAAACAACAAGGGCTTGCTGTTTAAAGAGAGCATTGCTTTCGGTTTTCACCGAAACATGTTGGCGATGAAGCCTGTGGGTATCGTGACCAGCTTGATGGGTATAGCCTACGGACTGATCATCGCCAAAGTTCTGCAACTTTCACCGCCCCAATTTGCCCCGATCAATCTCGCCGATCCTGGATTGGCCGCGACGCTGACGCTGCTGGTCTCGTTAGCTCTTCTGTCTGCATGGCTGCTCTACTTCAACAAGAAAGCCGTGCTGCATATTGGATTTTCATATGCTGAGCAACTGTTCGAATGCCTAGCCGCTCTTCCTGATGCTGCTGTGCGCAAGCGCGCTACAAGAGCTGTACAAGACGCTAGATCAATCGTTACCGCAGCACCAGAACCGGCAGCGACGAGCGCACTAGCACCTGCTGCGTCTCGCTTCCCAGCAGGAGGCGCTTGAGGCCCTTGCGTCCGTGCGAGGCCATCACGATCAGGTCGCTCCTGTGCTTCTTCGCCGCGGCGATGATCGACTCGGCGACCAGGTCCGAACTGACCTGCGTTGTCTTGATCCGCACGCCGCGCTCCCGCGCGCGGTCGCGCACCTTGTCGAGCATGGCCTGCGCCTTCTCCGCCCACTGCTTCTCGATGCGACCGACGTCTTCGGCGGAGAAGGTCATCGAGCCTTCGAAATAGCTTTTCGGGTAGCGGGGAACGACGGTCAGGGCGACCAGGTCCGAGTCGTTCTGTACTGCCAGCGAGAAGGCGCTGTCGACGGCCTTCTTCGAAAGGGCGGTGCCATCGGTGGCGACGAGGATGCGTTTGAACATGAGGCTCTCCACAGGGTGTGGCGGTCGAGCTTAGGCATGTCCCGTGCCGCGCGGCTTGATTCAGATCAAGCACCTCGACGGGCCCGCCTCTTAGGCTCGGCCGATGAATGCCACGTTCGCCCCCGATCGCGTCGCGATCCCCGCACTTCCCACCGCAGCAGCTGCAGCCAGCGAAGAGGCGTGGCAGGTGCTGGACGACCCGGCCGAATGGCCCGCCTTCGGCCGTGAACTGGATGCGGCCGACGGCGGGCATTGGGAATCGCAGGTCGTGGTCGAGGGCATGCACTGCGCGGCCTGCGCCTTCACCGTCGAGGCCGCGCTGCGGCAGGTGCCCGGCGTGAGCGAAGCGCAGGTCAACGCGGCCAGCCGGCGCGCCCGTGTCGTCTGGTCGCCCGCGCAAACGCTGCCCTCGCGGTGGTTCGAGGCCAGCGCGAAGGCCGGCTACCGGCTGCTGCCGGGCAGCGATCGCTTCGTCAGGGAACTGCGCCGGCGCGAATCGCGCCTGGCCCTGTGGCGCTGGCTCGTGTCGGGCTTCTGCATGATGCAGGTCATGATGTACGCCTACCCGGGGTATGTCGCGCGGCCCGGCGACATGGGCGCCGATTCGGCGCTGCTGTTGCGCTGGGCTTCCTGGGTGCTGACATTGCCCGTTGTGCTCTTTTCCTGCGGGCCTTTCTTCCGCAGTGCCTGGCGCGACCTGCGCCTGGGCCGGATCGGCATGGACCTGCCGGTGGCCTTCGGCGTGCTCGTGACCTTCGCGGTCAGCAGTGCCGCCACCTTCGATGCCGGCGGCCCGCTGGGTCACGAGGTCTACTTCGACTCGCTGACGATGTTCGTCTTCTTCCTGCTCACTGGCCGCTGGCTGGAGGCGCGGTTGCGGGAGCGTACCGCGGGCGCCCTCGATGCGCTGATGAACCGGCTGCCCGACAGCATCGACCGCCTTGCCGCCGACGGCGGCTGGACGCGCGTCGCCGTGCGCCGGCTCGCCGTGGGAGACCTGGTACGGGTACGTCCGGGTGAAGCCTTTCCGGCCGACGGCGTGGTGATCGAAGGCGACACCAGTGCCGACGAGGCCCTGCTGACCGGCGAATCCCGTCCTGTGCCCCGTCCGTGCGGCGACCGCGTGCTCGCCGGCAGCCACAACCTGTCGGCGCCGGTGCGGGTGCGCATCGAATCGGTGGGCGAGGGCACGCGCTTCGCTCAGATCGTCCGGCTGATGGAGAGCGCCGCCTCGCGCAAGCCGCGCCTGGCGCTGCTGGCGGACCGGGTGGCGCGACCCTTCCTCGTCGTGGTGGTGGCGTCGGCGGCCGTGGCGGCAACGCTCTGGTGGCCGACGGACCCGGGCAGGGCGCTGATGGTGGCGGTGGCCGTGCTCATCGTGACCTGCCCGTGCGCGCTCTCGCTCGCGACGCCGGCCGCCATGCTCGCAAGTGCCGGCACGCTGGCGCGCGGCGGAGTGATGACGTCGAACCTGCAGGCGCTGGAGGCGCTGGCATCGGTCGATACCGTGGTGTTCGACAAGACGGGCACGCTGACGGGCGACGTTCCCCGCATGGAGCGCATCTACTGCCGGCAGGGTCTGCGTCCCGGCGATGCGCTCGAAGTGGCCGCCGCGCTCGCCGCGCAGTCCCTGCATCCCGTGGCGCAGGCGCTGGTGAATGCATGGAATGCGCAGTTCCGCTCGGCGCCCGGCTGGACGGCCGAGCAGGTCGCCGAGACAGCGGGCCAGGGTATCGAGGGGCGCATGCGCCGCGTGCGTGCGCCTGTGGACACAGGCCGGCACGTGCGCCTGGGCTCGGCGGGCTTCTGCGATGTGGCCGCGCTCGAGGTCGACGCTGCGCAGGTCCACCTGGCCGACGAGCAGGGCTGGCTCGCGAGCTTCGTCCTTACAGAGGAGCCTCGCGCCGATGCCGCCGCCGCCGTGGCCGCGCTGCGCGCGGAAGGGCTCACGGTGCGCCTGCTCTCGGGCGACAGGGTTGCGGCCGCGAGGGAGATCGCCGCGCGCTGCGGCATCGACTTCGCACAGGGTGGCTGCACGCCGGAGGACAAGCTCGACGTGCTGTGGCGGCTGCAGGCCGAGGGCCGGCAGATCGCGATGGTCGGCGACGGCCTCAACGACGGCCCGTCGCTCGCGCGTGCCGATGCCTCGTTCGCCTTCGGGCGTTCGGTGCCGCTGTCGCGCGCGCATGCCGATTTCGTCGTGCTCGGCGACAGGCTCGCCAGCATCCCGCAGGCGATCGCGCAGGCCCGCAGGACGCTGCGCGTGGTGCGCCAGAACCTCTTCTGGGCCGCGGGCTACAACGCGCTGTGCGTGCCGCTGGCCATCGCGGGCTGGCTGCCGGCATGGCTCGCCGGCCTCGGCATGGCCGCGAGTTCGCTCGTGGTGATCCTCAACGCGGCGCGGCTGTCGCGTGGTGGAGAAGGCGCGCGCTGATGGACATCCTCTTCCTCCTCGTTCCGCTGTCCGTGATGCTGGTCCTCGCGATCCTCGGCGGGCTGTGGTGGGCCGTGGAGCGCGGCCAGTTCGACGACGTCGACACGGAAGGCGAGCGCATCCTGCACGGCGATTGATCTGCATCAACCCGGGGGGCAGGGTACCCACGGAAACTGCCCGCAACTCATTCAAGGGCACGATGATGCAGGAACCGAAACCACCCGCCGCGGAATACGACGACACGGTCGTGCGGCAGTTCGCGCTCATGTCCGTGGTGTGGGGGGTGGTCGGCATGCTGGTGGGCGTGGTCATCGCGTCCCAGCTGACATGGCCCGAACTCAACCTCGGCATTCCATGGCTCAGCTACGGGCGCCTGCGGCCACTTCATACCAACGCGGTCATCTTCGCGTTCGGCGGCTGTGCGCTGATGGCCACCAGCTTCCATGTGGTCCAGCGCACCTGCCAGGTGCGCCTTTTCGCGCCGAAGCTCGCGTCCTTCGTGTTCTGGGGCTGGCAGGCCGTGATCGTCGCTGCCGCCATCAGCCTGCCGATGGGCTACACCCGCGGCAAGGAGTACGCCGAACTCGAGTGGCCGATCGGCGTGTTGATCGCGGTGGTCTGGGTGGCCTACGCCGTCGTGTTCTTCGGCACCATCGGCCGGCGCAAGGTGCGCCACATCTACGTGGCCAACTGGTTCTACGGTGCCTTCATCATCGCGGTTGCGCTGCTGCACATCGTCAACGGCGCGGTGGTGCCGGCAGGCTGGATGAAGAGCTACTCGGCCTACGCCGGCGTGCAGGACGCGATGGTGCAGTGGTGGTACGGCCACAACGCCGTCGGCTTCTTCCTCACGGCCGGCTTCCTCGGGATGATGTACTACTACATCCCCAAGCAGGCGGGGCGGCCGGTCTATTCGTACCGGCTGTCCATCGTGCACTTCTGGGCGCTGATCTTCACCTACATGTGGGCGGGCCCGCATCACCTGCACTACACGGCACTGCCGGACTGGACGCAATCGCTGGGCATGGTGTTCTCGCTGATCCTGCTGGCGCCGAGCTGGGGCGGCATGATCAACGGCGTGATGACGCTCTCGGGCGCCTGGCACAAGCTGCGCACCGACCCGATCCTGCGCTTCCTGATCGTCGCGCTGTCGTTCTACGGCATGTCGACCTTCGAGGGGCCGATGATGTCCATCAAGACCGTCAATGCCCTGAGCCACTACACCGACTGGACCATCGGCCACGTGCATTCCGGCGCGCTCGGCTGGGTGGGCTTCATCAGCATGGGCTCGCTCTACTACCTGATCCCGCGCATGTACGGCCGCACCGCCATGTACAGCACGAGGGCCATCGAGGTGCACTTCTGGATCGCCACCATCGGCATCGTGCTCTACATCGCGGCCATGTGGATCGCCGGCGTGATGCAGGGCCTGATGTGGCGCTCCATCAATCCCGACGGCACGCTCACCTAC
Source organism: uncultured Aquimonas sp. (assembly GCF_937888285.1). Lineage (GTDB taxonomy): Bacteria > Pseudomonadota > Gammaproteobacteria > Xanthomonadales > Xanthomonadaceae > Aquimonas. Next base: position 37,132 of record NZ_CALART010000057.1, on the reverse strand, counting down.
ACCTTCGTGGAGAGCGTGAAGGCCACCTTCCCGTTCTATCTGGTGCGCGTGATCGGCGGCGTTCTCTATCTCAGCGGGATGCTGCTGATGGCCTGGAACTTCTGGATGACCGTCATCTCCGGCCGCGCCGCCCGTGCCGAGATCCCGCCCCCTGCCATGGCCCACGCCTGAGGACGCATGATGAACCCGAACACTCCCGGCTCCGGCGGTTTCACGCACGAGAAGATCGAGACCAACAACCTGCTGATGATCGTGCTGATCCTGGTCGTGGTGGCCGTCGGCGGTCTCGTCGAGATCGTGCCGCTCTTCTTCCAGAAATCGACCACCGAGGCGGTGCAGGGCGTCAAGCCGCTCACGCCGCTGCAGCTGGCCGGCCGCGACGTCTACCTGCGCGAGGGTTGCTACAACTGCCACTCGCAGATGATCCGCCCCTTCCGTTCGGAGACGCTGCGCTACGGGCACTACTCGGTGGCGGGCGAGTTCGTCTACGACCACCCCTTCCAGTGGGGCAGCAAGCGCACCGGGCCCGACCTGCACCGCGTGGGAGGCAAGTACAGCGACGAATGGCACCGCATCCACCTGAACAACCCGCGCGACGTGGTGCCCGAATCCAACATGCCGGCCTACACCTGGCTGGAGAAGACGCTGGTCGACGCCGAGGCGCTGCCGGCGCACATGCGCGCGCTGCGCCGCGTCGGCGTGCCCTACTCGGATGCCGAGATCGCCGGGGCCACCGAAGAGGTCCGGGGCAAGACCGAGATGGAGGCCACGGTGGCCTATCTGCAATCGCTGGGCCTGGCGCTCAAGTAGGCGAAGCGGCAAAGGACACAAACCATGATCGACCTAACCACCCTGCGCATCGCAGCCACCGTCGTCTGCTTCGCGCTCTTCATCGGCATCGTGATCTGGGCCTACTCGCGGCGCAACGCGCCAGGCTTCCAGGAAGCAGCACGCCTGCCTTTCGAGCAGGACTGAAGGGAGGAGCACGATGAGCGATTTCATCAGCCGTTTCTGGTCGAACTACGTGGCGGTGATCTCCCTGCTGAGCATCCTCGGCTGCGTGATCCTGCTGTGGCTCACCGCGCGCAAGCGCGTCGCGCCCAGCGCCGACAACACAACCGGCCATGTCTGGGACGGGGACCTGCGCGAGGCCAACAATCCTCTGCCCATGTGGTGGGTCGGACTGTTCGTGCTGACCATCGTCTTCGGGCTGGGCTATCTGGCGGTCTTTCCGGGGCTCGGGAGCTTTCGCGGGCAGTCCGACTGGACTTCGCGCGGCGAGTACGAGGCGGAAGTCGCCAAAGCCACCCAGGAGCTCGCTCCCGTCTATGCGAAGTACACCGCGATGCCGGTCGAGGAGATCGCGCGGGACCCGCAGGCCCATGCGATCGGCGAGCGGCTCTTCATGGGCAACTGCGCTCAGTGCCACGGCTCCGACGCGCGCGGCAGCAAGGGCTTTCCGGACCTGACCGACAAGGACTGGCTGTACGGCGGCACGCCCGAGAGGATCACCGAAAGCATCACCAAGGGACGCGTGGGGGTGATGCCTCCTATGGCCGCCGCCGTGGGGACCTCCGACGACGTGAAGAACGTCGCCAACTATGTGCTGAGCCTGTCGGGCGAACCTCACGACTCGGTGCGCGCCGGCCTCGGAAAGTCGAAGTTCACGGTCTGCGTCGCCTGCCACGGCGTTGGTGGCGTCGGCAACCAGACCCTGGGCGCGCCCAACCTCAGCGACAAGATCTGGCTGCACGGCTACGGCGAGGCGGCGATCATCCAGATGATCAATTCGGGCAAGCGCAACGAGATGCCCGCGCAGGAACGTCGCCTCACCGAGGCGCAGATCCGGATGGTCGCGTCCTATGTCTGGGGGCTGTCCAACAGCACGGCGGCGGCCAAGCCCTGACGTCCGCGGCCCGCCATGACCCGCAAGATCATTCCCATAGCGAGCTCGAATCCGGGCGCGGGCGGCGGCGAGGAGGTCGGCCTCTACGAGGCCACGAAGAAGATCTACCCCCGCAGCGTTTGCGGCATGTTCGCGCGCTGGCGCTGGGCCATGGTCTTGCTCACGCAGCTGGTCTTCTACGGCATGCCGTGGGTGGAGTGGGGCGGGCGGCAGATGGTGCTGTTCGACCTGGCTGCCCGGCGCTTCTACATCTTCGGGCTGGTGCTGTATCCGCAGGACCTGATCTATCTTTCGGGCCTGCTGGTGATCAGCGCGCTCTCGCTCTTTCTCTTCACCACCGTGGCGGGGCGGCTGTGGTGCGGCTATGCCTGCCCGCAGACGGTCTACACCGAGATCTTCATGTGGGTGGAGCAGAGGATCGAAGGCAACCGGGTCGCGCGCATGCGGCTGGACACCGAACCGATGTCGCTCGAGAAGCTGGTGAAGAAGTGGTTCAAGCACATCGTGTGGATCGGCATCGCGATGTGGACCGGCTTCACCTTCGTGGGCTACTTCACGTCCATCCGCGAGCTCGGCATGGCCTTCCTGCAGACGCAGATGGGCTCGTGGGAAGTCTTCTGGGTGTTCTTCTACGGCTTCGCCACCTACGGCAACGCCGGCTTCATGCGCGAGCAGGTCTGCAAATACATGTGCCCCTACGCACGCTTCCAGAGCGCGATGTTCGACGGCGACACGCTGATCGTCACCTACGACCCCGGACGCGGCGAGCCGCGCGCACCGCGCCGCAAGGGGCCCGATCCGCGCACGATGGCGCTGGGCGACTGCATCGACTGCGGCCTGTGCGTGCAGGTGTGTCCCACCGGCATCGACATCCGCAAGGGTCTGCAGTACGAGTGCATCGGCTGCGGCGTTTGCGCGGATGCGTGCGACACGGTTATGCAAAAGATGGCCTACGCGCCGGGGCTGATCCGCTACGACACGCAGAACGGCATGGAGGCGGGCTGGTCGCGCAGGCAGTTGCTGCGGCGCGTGCTGCGCCCGCGGGTGCTGGTCTACACGGCGATCCTGGCGCTGCTGGTGGCGGCCCTGCTGGCGAGCCTTGTGATGCGCACGCCGCTGAAGGTCGACGTGGTGCGCGATCGCGCCTCGCTGGCGCGCATCGCGGAAGGCGGAAGGCTGGAGAACGTCTACCGGCTCCAGATCATGAACGCCACCGAGCAGCCGCAGCAGTACCTCATCGCGGCCAGCGGGCTGGATGGCCTGAGCGTGTCGCCCGACCAGCCGGTGGGCGTCGAGGCCGCGCAGTCGCGCTGGGTCGCCGTGCGGCTTCAGGTGCCGTATGGCTCCGCGCCGCCCGGCTCGCACACGGTGCACTTCAGCATCCGCGAGGAGGGCAGCGGGGCGCAGGTTTCCGAAAAGGCGGCCTTCCTGGTGCCGCGCTGAAAGGTCTGGAATGAACGCAGCAACCGATTCGACGATGAACGCACCCGCAGCCGAGGCGGACAAACCCTGGTGGCGCCATCCGCTGCTCTGGATGGTGATCGGCGGCCCCGCGGCCGTGATGATCGCCAGCTTCGTGACCTTCTGGCTGGCCTGGCACAGCCCCGACGCGCTGGTGTCGGAGGACTACTACCGCGAGGGCCTCGAGATCAACAAGACCCTGGCCGTGAAGAAGCACCTTCCCGCGCTGACCGGCCGCGACCACGCGATGACGCCGGCGGAGGACATGTCGCCGGTGGTCCGGCAGGCGGCGCCGTGAAGGGGGGTCGCCTGTTCGCGGGCATTCTCTGGCCGTCCTTCCTGGTGGCCTGCGGCATGGAGGTGCTGGTGTTCGCGCTCGTCGACCCCATCAACACCTTCTGCGGCGCCGACGCGCTGCGCATGTCGCGCCAGGGCATCTATACCGGAGCCTTCTTCGTCTTCTGGCTGATGGCGGCGGCGTCGAGCGCATGCACGCTGCTGCTGGCCGGGCCGGCCGTGTCCGGACAACCCGACGCCCCCGTGGGTACACCCTCTCAATGACTTCCATCGCTCTCGCTTCCGGGCCCGTGCAGGCGCCGCTGCCCATCGACCTGTTGCGGCAGTTCGACGTGCCCGGGCCGCGCTACACCTCGTATCCCACCGCCGATCGCTTCGTCGAGGCCTTCGGCGCCGACGACTACGTGCAGGCCCTGCGGCATCGCCGCATGGCCGGTCCCGCGGCGTCGCAGCTGTCCTTGTACGTCCACATCCCGTTCTGCGAGTCGCTGTGCTACTACTGCGCCTGCAACAAGATCGTCACCCGGCATCATGAATGGGGCCGGCAGTACCTGGCCTACCTGGCGCGCGAAGTGGAGCTGCAGGTCGCGCAGCTCGGCCGCAGCGCCACCGGGGCCCAGCTGCACCTGGGCGGCGGTTCTCCGACTTTCCTCGACGACGCGGAGCTCGGCGAGTTCATGGCGTTGCTGCGACGGTCCTTCGCCTTCGTGCCCGGCGGCGAGCGTTCCATCGAAGTCGATCCGCGCACGGTCGACAGGCACAGGCTTGCCAACCTCGCGGCGCTGGGCTTCAACCGCCTGAGCTTCGGCGTGCAGGACTTCGATCCGGCCGTGCAGCAGGCCGTGCACCGCATCCAGCCCGCGTCGCAGGTCTTCGCGCTGATGGACGACGCGCGCTCGCTGGGCTTCGGGTCGATCAACTTGGACCTGATCTACGGCCTGCCGCGACAGAACGATGCCTCCTTCGGGCGCACGCTCGCGCAGGTCTGCGCGCTGCGGCCCGACCGCATCGCGCTCTACGCCTATGCCCACCTGCCGGAGCGCTTCAAGCCGCAGCGGCGCATCTGCCCCGACGAGCTGCCGGACGCCTCGACGCGCGTGCGCATGCTCGCGGACGCCATCGCGAAGCTCACCGATGCAGGCTATGTCTACATCGGCATGGACCACTTCGCGCTGCCCGACGATCCGCTCGCCGTCGCGAAGAAGGAAGGGCGGCTGCACCGCGACTTCCAGGGCTACGGCACCCGGCCTGAGGGCGACCTGATCGCGCTCGGCGTATCGGGCATCGGACGCGTGGGCGCCACCTACAGCCAGAACGCCAAGAGCCTGGACGAATACCGCGACCTGCTCGACCAGGGGCGCCTGCCGGTGGTGCGGGGCCTTGCGCTGTCGCGCGACGACCTGCTGCGGCGGGAAGTGATCACGGCGCTGATGTGCCGGGGCCGGGTCGACTTCGATGCCACGGGCGAAGCCTTCGCGGTCGACTTCCGCCGCTACTTCGCCACCGAGTTCGCGGCGCTCGGAACGCTGGTCGCCGACGGCCTGGTGCGCCTGAGCGACCATGCCCTCGAGGTGACCGAGGAAGGCTGGTTTCTCGTGCGCGCGGTCGCGATGGTGTTCGACCGGTACTGCCGCTCCAACCGCACGCGCTTCTCCCGCGTGGTCTGAACATGCAACTCGCGCTCGCCGGTGCCGCGTTGCTCATGGGCCTGGCCGGCGGGCCGCACTGCGCGGCGATGTGCGGCGCCGCCTCTTCGGCGGTGATACGGATCGTGCCGCTTCCGGTCGCAGGGCGGGGCGCGGTGGCGGGGTTCGGCGCGCCCGGCGCCTTTCATCTCGGCCGCATCGCGAGCTACGCGGCAGCGGGTGCCGTCGCGGCCGCCAGCGCCGACAGCCTCGCGCTGGCCAGCACGCAGGTTTCCGCATTGCGGCCGCTGTGGGTGCTGCTGCACGTCTTCGTGTTCGCCTGGGGCGCGATGCTGGCCGTCACGGGGCGCCAGCCGCTGTGGGCGCGGCGCATCGGCCGCGCGCTCGAATCACGCCTGCGTCCGCATGCCGGCGGCACCTGGCTGGGCGTGCTCGCCACGGGGCTGCTCTGGGTGGGGCTGCCGTGCGGGATGCTCTATTCGGCGCTGATGCTCGCCAGTCTCGGCAACGGCCCCATGCAGGGCGGGCTGCTGATGGCGCTGTTTGCAGTCGGAAGCAGTGCCTCGCTGCTGATCGGCCCATGGATCTGGTTGCGCCTGGCCGGCGACGGTGTCCGCCAGGCCTGGGGCGCGCGGCTGGCCGGCGTGCTGCTGGCGGCGGCGGCCGCACATGCGGTGTGGTCGGACCTCATTCGCCAGATCGACGCCTGGTGCCGGTGAAGCTCAGCGCTTCGCCGGGAGGCGCATCGGCGGCAAGTGTCTTCCATCCCCGGGGCGTGATGCTGGTCACGGTGGCCACGTCCTGACGCGGGCCGTCGTCGGTGCCCGCAGAGGCAGGGGGAATCCGGACCTCGATCTGGCCGGCGGCCTCGAGCACGCGCAGCCTGTCGATCATCGCGGGATCGGCTTCGACGCAAGGCAGCCGCGCGCCGGCGAGCCTGCGCAGCAGGTTCATGCACATCGGATGGCTTCCAGAAAGTTCAGTCCAGCGTGAGCCACTTGATGACCAGCTGGAACACGAGCCACAGGACGGTGCCGCCCAGTGCAGCGCACAGCACGATGAGCAGCAGAAGATGGATCGACATCCGGTCCTCCGTGGTTCGGTGGACACGCATCCGGATCTCAGCGTCCGTCGCGCGGGCAGGTGCTGACGCCGAACAGGGTGTAGCCCGGGCAGTTGCCCACCACGCCCGTCAGCAGCGGCACCACGTCGATGTAGCCCCAGAACCCGATGGTTCCCCTGACCGCCAGGGCGATGAGCAGCAGGCCTGCGCCGATGCGCAGCGCGCGGTCGAGGACTCCGACATTCTTCGTCAGGAAAGGCATGCGACTTCTCCATTGAAATGGTGAAGAACATCTTGCGCGCCGCACCGGGTGCGGGTGTTGAGATGGATCAAGCCTCGATGCGGGTCGCCGCTTTCCTTCCGCTGGTTGACGCAGCGCAAGCCCGTGCGGGGCCTGCGGGCCTAAGGTGAATCCCGTCGCCCACCCAACCCAAGGAGAGCCTCCATGCCGACCCCGAAATCCATCCTGCTTCACCTCGACGGCACGGCCCGCGCGGCGGAGCGCATCGAGCTGGCCCGCCAGCTCGCCGAGACCTTCGATGCCGAGGTGACGGCCCAGCCGTGCACCCTGTCGGCGCTGATGCGCTACCCCTACGCCATCGAGGCCGCCGCGGAAGCGGTCGCGATCATGCAGGAGATCGACAAGGACGCGCGCGACAGGATGCACGCCACCTTCATGCAGCACAGCGCGGATTCGCCGCGCCTGCATTGGGTCGAGGCCGAAAGCGACGGGCCCTGGGGGTTCGGCCGGCGTGCCCTATATGCCGACCTGCTGATCCTCGGCCAGCGTGACCGGAACGACCCGATGGACGCAGAACTGCCCGGCGACTTCCTGCCAAGCGTGCTGGTGCAGAGCGGCCGGCCGGCGCTGGTGCTGCCTTACGCGGGGCCGATCGGTCCCATCGGCCGCAACGTGCTGGTGGCCTGGAAGGAAACGCGCGAATCCGCGCGCGCCGTGAGTTCCGCCCTGCCGTGGCTGTGCAAGGCGGACCGCGTGGACGTCGTCGCGTACGGCGAGGGTGCGGCTGCATCGCTGCAGAGCCTGCAGGCCTACCTGCGGGCGCAGGGTGTCGGCAACATCCGCCTGCATCCCGGCGGGGACAAGGACGACGACGTCGGCAACAAGCTGCTGTCGCTCGCCTCCGACCTGAGTTCCGACCTGCTGGTGATGGGCTGCTACGGCCACAGCAGGGCGCGCGAGTGGGTGATGGGCGGCGCCACGCTGTCCATGCTCCAGTGGATGACCTTGCCGGTGCTGATGTCGCATTGAGGCTTCCATGCGCATCGACTTCCTCGGAGGCACGGGCACCGTCACCGGCTCCAAATACCTGCTGACGCACGAGGGCCGGCGGCTGATGGTCGATTGCGGGCTCTTCCAGGGGCTCAAGCAACTGCGCCTGCGCAACTGGGATGCGCTGCCGGTCGAACCGTCCTCGATCGACGCGGTGTTTCTGACGCACGCGCACATGGACCACAGCGGCTTCATACCCCGCTTGGTCCGGCTCGGCTTCAGGGGCAAGGTTCATTGCAGCGCCGCCACCCGCGAACTCTGTGAACTGCTCCTGCCCGACTCGGGCCGCCTGCAGGAGGAGGACGCCGCCTATGCCAACCGGCACGGCCACTCGAAACACGAGCCGGCCCTGCCGCTGTACACCGAGGAGGAGGCGCGCGCTGCGCTCGAACGCTTCGAACCGGTTCCGTTCGGCCAGGAGTGCGCGCCATGGCCGGGCTGGTCCTGGCAACTGCGCAGGGCGGGCCACATACTGGGCGCCGGCAGCCTGCGCGTGGGCTGGGAAGGGGCGAGCATCCTGTTTTCGGGCGACCTGGGACGCAGCGGCGACCTGCTGATGCGGCCGCCCGAGGTCGTCGATCCGGCGGACTACGTGGTGGTGGAGTCGACCTACGGTGACCGCGGGCATCCGGCGACCGACACGCTCGCCGAACTGGCGGGCGTGATCAACCGCACGGCGGCGCGCGGCGGCATCGTGCTGATCCCGGCCTTCGCCATCGGGCGGGCGCAGACGCTGTTGCATTGCATCCAGCTGCTCAGGCAGGCGCGCCGCATTCCCGACATGCCCGTGTACCTGAACAGCCCCATGGCCGCGGACGCCACGCGCATCTACCGAAGGTATCCCGACGAACACCGCTTGAGCGCCCGGCAATGCACCGAGATGCAGGGGCAGACCATCATCGTCAACACGATCGAGGAATCCCGGCGATTGAACGCCCTGGATTTCCCGTCGATCATCGTGTCCGCCAGCGGCATGGCCACCGGTGGGCGGGTGCTGCACCACCTGAAGGCCTACGCGCCCGATGCGAGGAACACCATCCTGTTCGCGGGTTTCCAGGCGGCCGGCACGCGCGGCGCGGCCATGATGGCGGGCGCCGATGCAGTCAAAATTCACGGCGCGTACGTGCCCGTGCGCGCGGAGATCGCGAACCTGGAGAGCCTTTCGGCCCATGCCGACCGCGACGAACTGCTTGCCTGGCTCGACTGGCAGAAAGCGCCGCGCCGGGTGTTTGTGACCCACGGGGAACCGGTGGCCGCCGACGCGCTGCGCCTGGCCATCGAGGAACGCCACGACTGGCCGTGCACCGTGCCTGAGTACCGCGAGTCGCGCGAGCTCTGAAGTCCGGCCTGCGGTGTTCCGTCAGGGCACGAGCACCGCCGCGCCCTCGATGCGGCCCGCGCGAAGGTCGGCGAGCGCTTCGTTGGCCTGCGCGAGCGGATAGGTCCTGACGTGGACCTGCAGCGGGTGCGTCTGCGCGAAATCGAGGAACTCCCGGGCATCCGCGCGCGTGAGGTTCGCCACCGACACCACGCTGCGCTCCTCCCACAGCAGCCGGTACGCAAAGGCGGGAATGTCGCTCATGTGGATGCCGCCGCACACCACCCGGCCGCCTTTGCGCACGACGCGCAGCGCCGCCGGCACCAACTCGCCGGCTGGCGCAAAGATGATGGCCGCGTCCAGCGGGTCAGGCGGTCTATCACCGGAACTGCCCGCCCATCTCGCTCCGAGGCTGCGCGCGAAGCGCTGCGTCTCAGTATCTCCAGGTCGGGTGAATGCGAGGACTTCTCGCCCTTGGGAAGTGGCCACCTGTGTCATCAAGTGCGCCGCGGCGCCGGAGCCGAATATACCCAGCCGCCGCACCTCCTCGCCAGCTGCCTTCAGGCTGCGCCAGCCTATCAAGCCCGCGCAGAGCAAGGGTGCGATGCGTGCGGCGTCGGGTTCGGGCATGGAAAGCGGCAGGCAGAAGGCCGCCTCGGCGATCGCGTGACTAGCGAATCCGCCGTCGCGGTGATAGCCCGTGAAGCGCGGTACGTCGCAGAGGTTTTCGTGACCTGAAGCGCAGAAAGTGCAGCAGCCGCAGCTGTGTGCTAGCCAAGGCACGCCCACGCGGTCGCCGACGCGATGATTCTCGACGCCCGCTCCCAGCGCCTCGACAATGCCCACGATTTCGTGTCCTGGCACGATGGGCAGTACCGGTAGCGGCAACTCTCCGTCGACGATGTGAAGATCGGTGTGGCAGACCGCGCATGCCAGCACGCGCAGGAGCAGCTTTCCCGGGCCGGGCTGCGGAATGTTTCGCCGCTCGAACTCCAACGGCAATAGCGCTGCGTTCAGCACCATTGCCCGCATGGTCGGCTCAAGCCGTACGGCAGAATCGAAGGAGGTTGTCTGGGATGTGGTGTTCATAGCGGACTCGCCAGGAAAAAATAAGGCAAGGGCGTCGCCGCCTCAGGCCATGTACTTGCCGCCATTGATCGACAGCGTGATGCCGTTGATGAAGCCGGATTCATCGGCGACGAGGAAGACCACGCCGCGCGCGATCTCGGCGGGCGTGGCCAAGCGGCCCGCCGGAATGTCCGACAGGATCCGCGCCATCACCTCGGGAGCGACAGCCTCCACCATGGGGGTGTCGGTGTAGCCGGGCGCAACCACGTTGGCGGTGATGTTGCGCGAGGCGCCTTCGAGCGCGAGCGACTTGGTGAAGCCCGCGAGTCCGGCTTTCGTGGCCGCGTAGTTCGCCTGTCCCGCCTGTCCGGACAGGCCGTTGACCGAGCCCATGTTCACGATGCGGCCGAAGCGACGTTCGCGCATGCCGCCGATGACGGCGCGGCACATGTTGAAGCAGCCGCCCAGGTTCACGTCGAGCACCTCGCGCCACTGTTGCGCGCTCATCTTGTGCAGCATCGTGTCCCGCGTGATGCCCGCGTTGTTGACCAGCACGTCGACGGGGCCCAACTCCGTTTCCACGTGCGCGACGCCGGCCTGGCAGGCGGCGGCATCCGCCACATTCCAGCCGAAGGCCGGAATGCCGGTGCGTGCGGCGAAGGCCTGCGCGGGCTCCGCGTGGTTGGCGAAGGTCACGGCCACGCGATAGCCCGCGGCCTGCAGCGCCTCGGCCGTCGCGGCTCCGATCCCGGAGGTCCCGCCGGTGACGAGCGCGACGCGCATCTCAGGCGTCCACGAGCAGGTCGTTCACCACCACCGAGACCCCCGGCGTGGCCCAGGCGGCGCCTTGTACCGCGTCGCGCTCGGTCCAGGAGTGAACGGTGCCGCGCAGCGTGACCTGCGAGCCGTCCACCGAGATGGAGAGCTTGCGGGCTTCAAGATCGGCCTGGCGCGAGAGCGCCTCGTGGATCTTCTTCTCGACGTCGGCGGGGCTCACCCTGGGCTTGACCTTCACGAGGTTCGACACGCCGGTCACGCCCATCAGGTTGCGCACGGCGACTTCGGCGGCGCTGCGCTGGTAGTCCCATTCGACTTCGCCGTTCAGGCTGAGCCAGCCCTTCTCGACCATGGGCCGGATCTTGCCGTCGGGCACCAGAACGTTCCATTGGAGCGCGCGCTCGGCCGCCAGGGCGATGTCGGCGTCGGTGCGCTGGTTGTCGAAAGGCAGCTTCACCGTCAGCTCGATCGCCAGCGCCTTCACGCCGTACACGCGCTGGACGGCGCGCTCGACCGCGTATTTCTCCGCATGGCTGGGGAGATGGCCGCTGAGAGTGACCACGCCGTCCTTGACGGTGACGCCGATGTCGGAGGACTTGACGTCGGGGGCCCAGTTCAGCTCGGCCTGGATGTCGTCGCGCAATTGGGTATCGGTCTTCATGGGAGGATTCCTTGCTGTGGATGGATGGGAGCCGGTCGTCCTGGCGCAGCCGTGGCGGCCGTGGAATCCACTGTAGGAAGGCAGAGGCGAAAGCGTGTTGCGCTGGATCAAGGGCGCGTGCGACGCGCGCGGCGGCTCAGCCGATGGCCTCCAGCAGCATCGCCTGAAGCACGAACCGCCGATTGTCGGAAAGCGATGTCGTGTCCCCGAGGAGTTCCGCGAGCCGGTCGGCCGGATGCGCCCTCATTGCGGCGCCGTCGAAGACCGGGATGCCGGCGTGTTGCCCGATGCATTGCACAAGAGCCGGCTCCAGCCCCTGGCATTCGACGGCCTCATAGAGACGGCCGAGCATGCGGGCCGTGTGCTGCACTTCCTGAGGCGCACTGGCCGGCGACAGGCTCGAGCGCATGGCGGCCACGTGAGCACCGAGTTCCTCGGCAGCGCGGCGGAACAGCGCCTGTGCTTCGCCATGCGGCGCTTCGTAGAGCAACCCCAGGTTCTTGCCTCGCAGCAATTGGCGGGTGGTTCCGTCGAGCGCCGCGCGCTGCAGGATGCGTGCGCGGGCCAGCAGGCTCGCCACGTTCAGCGGGGAGAGCTGCGGTTCCGCCTCTGGACTGCGGGCGATGTTGGAAGGAGGCATGGCGACGGTCAGTGTGTGACCTTCCGAGGGTAGGGGGGGTGTCGGCTTCGTGTTTGATACAGGTCAAGGTGTGGCGGCTCCCGAGCGTGACTTGCTGCACATTGCAGGTCGTTGATACACGCCGGACACATTGCATTCACCGAGCGTTACTCACCGATTCCGGCCGTTGTCATTGCGTTGTCGAGGGCTTCCTAGCATTCCTTCACCGATACGCGAAGGCCACCAAGGAACCAATATGCCCGACACCGCCGCCCCCTCGAAGACTGCTCCTTCCCCGTCCGGCCTGGGCATGCCCGTCCCTGGCCAGGATTGCGCGAATCGCAACACCGCCGAAACGCTCAGGCTGCTCGGCGAGCAGCTCAGGCCGCAGCGCCGCGTGGTCCACATGGGCGACACGATCTACCAGGCGGGCGAGCGTTTCGGAAACCTCTACATCCTGAACTCGGGCTTCTTCAAGATCGTGAATCTGTCGGCGGACGGACGCGAGCAGGTGGTGGGTCTCAAGTTCCGAGGCGACTGGCTCGGCTTCGACGGCATCGCCAGCGGGCGCTATTCGTGCGACGCGGTGGCCATGGATACCGGCGAGATCTGGGTGGTGTCCTACGAGGCCTTGCTGGCGACCTGCGTCACCCGTCCCGATCTGCTGCAGGTGCTGCATGCCGCCATGAGCCGCGAGATCGCGCACGACCGGGATTCGCTGATGTCCGTCTGCACCTTGCCCGCTGACGCCCGCGTGGCGGATTTCCTGCGCTACTGGGCCGAGTCGCTGGCGGAGCGCGGGATGCGTGCCGACGAGATCACGCTGCGCATGACGCGTGCCGAGATCGGCAACTACCTGGGCATGACCCTCGAGAGCGTGAGCCGCGCGCTCTCGCGGCTGGCGCGGGACAACGTCATCGGGTTCGCGACCAAGGGACGCCGCGATGTGCAGATTCCGGACGTGGGTGCCCTGTCCGCCTTCGTGCAGCGCTGCCTGGCGCCTGCACCCGCGATGCTGCAGTAGCAGCGCAGTCGACGCTGGCGCTCAGGCGTTGCCGGTCAGCACCCTCGCCATGGCCCGGGCCAGTTCGGAGCGCGTGTAAGGCTTGCGAAGCAGCTCCCAACCTTGCGGTACCTCTCGGTCGGCATCGAGGAGTTCCGACGAGAAGCCCGACATCAGCAGTACCGCGACGCGGGGAAAGCGCTGCCGGATCTCGGCGGCCAACCGCGTGCCGCGCATGCCGGCGCCCAGGGCGATGTCGCTCAGCAGAAGGTCGAAGGGTTCGGTGCCCGTATCCAGGGTGGCCAGGGCCTGCTCGGCGGTAGAGGCCGCGATGACGATTTCGCAGCCCAGCGTGCACAGGAAGTTCTCGACAACCTTGCGGACTTCCGCGTCATCCTCGACCAGCATCACCCGCAGCCCGGCTGGAAGCGCTTCGCCCGCGTGTTCTTCCGCGGCGGCGGGCGCGCGGGCCTCCTCCTGTTGCGGGAGGTAGAGCGTCACCGTGGTTCCCTGCCCGATCTCGCTGTCGATCGCGACGGCGCCCCGGGACTGATTGACGAAGCCGTATACCGTGCTGAGTCCCAGCCCCGTGCCACGGCCGGCCTCCTTGGTGGTGAAGAAGGGCTCGAACGCCCGTTCCTTGACGTCATCGGTCATGCCGCTGCCGCTGTCGGCTATGGATATCGCGACGAAGTGCGCGGCGGCGCTGCCCTGCGGGTCGTTGCGCTGGTTGCGCAGAATCGCTGGCAGCGCGCCGCAGATGGCCGTGCGGAAGTGGAGCGTGCCGCCCTCGGGCATGGCATCGCGCGCATTGATCGCGATGTTGAGCAAGGCGGATTCCAGCTGTCCCGGGTCCGCCACCACCAGCGGACGACCGGGGGCCGTGTCGATCTCGATGCCGATGCGCTGGTCCAGGGTCCGGCGCAGCATGTCGGCCAGCGAGTACAGCAGCGCGTGCGTGTCGACGGCGACCGGCTGCAGCACCTGCCGGCGCGAGAACGCCAGCAGCTTTCCCGTGAGCTCCGCGCCGCGACGCGACGCGCGTGTGGCGGCCCCCAGCAGTTGCTGGGCATAACCGTCCTGCGCGAGGGCCGGCAGTTCTTCGAGGACCTGGAGGTTGCCCTGGATCACCGTGAGCAGGTTGTTGAAGTCGTGCGCAATGCCGCCGGTGAGCTGGCCGACGCTCTCGAGCCGCTGGGCATGGTTGAGCGCTTCTTCCGTCTGCGTTCGCTGCAGGCTGGTCGCGAGCAGGCTCGACAGCGACTCGAGAAAGCGCACTTCCTCGTCGCCGAAGCGCTTGGATTCCGTGGAGCGAACGGAGAGCATGCCGATTACGCGGCCCCGGTCGGACAGCGGCACCGCGAGGGCGCTCACTAGCCCGGCCTCGAGATAAGCCTTCGGCACTGAAAACCGCAGCTCCTTGCCGTAGTCCTGCACCACGACAGGCCGGCCCTGGGAGAGGACGAAGCCCGGCGGCGTGTCCGGACGGTTGACCATGCGCGCGCCGATCTCCTCGCCGGCGACCAGGCCGACGCCGCTGGCCACGCGGAATTCGGCACGGCTGGCGTCGAGGAGCCACACCATCGCGACTTCGACTTCCAGGGCCTTGGTGATGATCTCCGGCACGTGTTCGAGCACCGCCTGCAGGTCGCGCGTGTCGACCGCGAGGCGGCCCAACTGGGCCAGATGTTCGCTGTATCGGGCGCGTTGCAGTGCCTGCTTTACGCGAGGGTAGGCCCCGATGTCGCGGATGGCCGCGACAACGAACGGCAGGCCGTGGTTCTGCAACGGGCTCAGCGCGATCTCCACCATGACCTCGCTGCCGTCCTTGCGCTTGGCGACCAGCTCCATGTGCGTGCCCATGGGGCGAGGGCGCGGGGCACGGCCATAGGCCTCGCGGTAGGAGGCGTGCCGTGGACGGATGCTGTCCGGCACCAGCGCCTCGACGTTCAGGCCGACCAGTTCGTTCTGCGCATAGCCCAGCAGCGTGGCCGCCGAGGGGTTGGCCAGGACGATGCGGCCGGTCTGGTCCACCACCAGCAGCGAATCGGGATAGGCGGCGAAGAGCGAGCGGAAGACGCTGCCTTCGTCGATGCCGGATGGCAGTACCTGGCCGGGCGCGCCGGGCAGCTGGAGCGGATCGCCGGCAGCGTCAGCCATTGGAGACAGGCGGAACGAGGATGTAGCCCGCGCCTCGCACCGACTTGATGAGCTGCGGATCTTCGGCGTCCGCCTCGATCTTCTTGCGCAGCCGGCCCACCTGCACATCGATCGTGCGGTCGAAGGGGGCCGCCTCGCGCCCCCGTGTCTGCTCCAGCAGGAAGTCGCGCGAAAGCACGCGGCCGGGATGGCGCGCAAAGGCTTGCAGCAGGTCGAATTCGCCGCCGGTCAATGTCACCGGCTCGCCCGATGGGTTCAGGAGGCTGCGCGCGGCGGTATCGAGCTGCCACCCGGCAAAGCGCAGCCTGTCGGCGAAGGCCCCGGCCGACGCCGGGGGCACAGGCGTGGCGGGAGCCAGCCGCCGCAACACGGCCTTCACGCGAGCCACCAGCTCGCGCAGATCGAAGGGCTTGGTGACGTAGTCGTCCGCACCTACCTCCAGCCCCACGACCTTGTCCACTGCATCGCCCCGGCCCGTGACGATCACGAGCCCGCAATGCCAGCGTTCGCGCATGCGGCGCGCGATCGAGAAGCCGTCTTCGCCAGGGAGGCCGAGGTCGAGCAGCACGAGATCGGCGGGGTCGGTTTCCATCAGCGCCATGAGCGCGCGTCCGTCGTGCACCTGGGTGACGCGGAAGCCGTGGCCGTGAAGATAGTTGGCCAGCAGCTGCGTAATATCGATCTCGTCGTCGAGAACAACGATGTGGGGCGTGGTTTTCATGCGCTGGCGGGGAGATAGAGCACGAATTGCTTAAATGACTGGCCTGACCTGAGCGTAGCACGCACACCCGACCAGAAATACCTCCACATCGGCGGCGTTGGTTATCGCGTCCAGCGCCAGTCCTCGATCTCCGGCATGTCCTTGCCGTGACGGGTGATGTAGGCCCTGTGCTCCAGCAGCCTGTCGCGCAGGTGCTGCTGCACGTGGCCGGCGCTGTCGCACAGGCCCGGCACGCGGGCGATCGCGTCGGCGGCGAGGTGGAAGCGGTCCAGCCGGTTGAGCACCGTCATGTCGAAGGGCGTGGTGGTGGTGCCTTCCTCGCAGTAGCCGTGCACGTGGAAGCCGGGATGGTTGCGCCGCTTGTAGATCAGCCGGTGAATCAGCGCCGGGTATCCGTGGAACGCGAAGATCACGGGCCTGTCGGTGGTGAAGATGGCGTCGAAGTCCGCATCGGGCAGCCCGTGCGGGTGCGCGTCCGGAGACTGCAGCGCCATCAGGTCGACCACGTTCACCACGCGCACCTTCAGTGACGGCAGCTTCTCGCGCAGCAGGTCGACGGCCGCCATCGTCTCCAGCGTCGGCACGTCGCCGGCACAGGCCATCACCACGTCGGGCGCACTGCCTTCGTCGTTGCTGGCCCATTCCCAGATGCCCAGGCCGGTGGTGCAGTGGCGGGCGGCCGACTCCATGTCCAGCCACTGGGGCGCGGGCTGCTTGCCTGCCACGATGACGTTCACGTAGTCGCGGCTGCGCAGG
Organism: uncultured Aquimonas sp.; assembly: GCF_937888285.1. GTDB lineage: Bacteria > Pseudomonadota > Gammaproteobacteria > Xanthomonadales > Xanthomonadaceae > Aquimonas. The sequence continues at coordinate 20,385 of NZ_CALART010000057.1, read as the reverse complement.
CAGTGGTCGACCACCGACAGCAGGGTATTGGCGTCCGGCGGCAGGTACACGCGCACCACCTCGGCCTTCTTGCTGACCACATGGTCGAGGAAGCCCGGGTCCTGGTGGCTGAAGCCGTTGTGGTCCTGGCGCCAGACGTGGCTGGTGAGCAGGTAGTTCAGCGACGCGATCGGCCGGCGCCAGCCGATGCCGCGCGTCACCTTGAGCCACTTGGCGTGCTGGTTGAACATCGAGTCGACGATGTGGATGAAGGCCTCGTAGCACGAGAAGAAGCCGTGCCGCCCCGTGAGCAGGTAGCCCTCGAGCCAGCCTTGGCAAAGGTGCTCGCTCAGCACCTCCATGACGCGGCCTTCGGGCGAGAGGTTCTCGTCGCCCGGCCATACCTGGGCGGTAGTGGTTCGCCCGGTCACCTCGAACAGGGCCGAGAGCCGGTTCGACGCGGTCTCGTCCGGCCCCATCACTCGGAAGTTGGCATGCGGCAGGTTCGCGCGCATGACCTCGCGCAGGAAGCCGCCGGCCACGCGCGTGGCCTCGGCGTCGGTCGCTCCCGGAGTCGCCACGGGCACCGCGTGCGCGCGAAAGGGCGGCAGCGCCAGGTCCCTGAGCAGGAGCCCGCCGTTGGCGTGCGGATTGGCGCTCATGCGGCGGTCACCTTTGGGCGCGATCGCGGCGATCTCGGGGCGAAGCGCGCCGTCCGCGTCGAAGAGCTCTTCCGGGCGATAGCTGCGCAGCCACCGCTCCAGCAGCTCGATGTGCTGCGGCCTGGCGGAGAAGTCGGCGAGAGGCACCTGGTGCGAACGGAACGTGCCTTCGATCTGCACGCCGTCCACGTAATGCGGTCCGGTCCAGCCCTTGGGGGAGCGCAGCACGATCATCGGCCATCGGGGGCGCACGCGGAAACCGTGGGTGCGGGCGTTGGCCTGGATGGCGCGGATGCCGTCCAGCGCCGTGTCGAGCGCCGCCGCCATCTGCCTGTGCATGTCGGCGGGCTTGTCGCCCACCACGAAGTACGGTTCGTGGCCGTAGCCGCGCAGCAGTTGCGTCAGCTCCTCCTCGCCGATGCGCGCGAGCACGGTCGGGCCGGCGATCTTGTAGCCGTTGAGATGCAGCACCGGCAGTACCGCACCGTCGCGCCCGGGGTTCAGGAACTTGTTGGAGTGCCAGCTCGCTGCCAGCGCGCCGGTCTCGGCTTCGCCGTCGCCCACCACGCAGCAGGCGATCAGCGACGGGTTGTCGAACACGGCGCCGTACGCGTGCAGCAGCGAATACCCCAGCTCGCCGCCCTCGTGGATGGAGCCCGGCGTCTCGGGCGCCGCGTGGCTCGGAATGCCGCCCGGAAAGGAGAACCGGGTGAACAGACGCCGCAGGCCCGCGGCGTCCCGTCCTACTTCCGGATAGACCTCGCTGTAGCTGCCTTCGAGCCATGTGTTGGCGACCACGCCCGGGCCGCCGTGGCCAGGGCCCGCGATGAAGATCGCATCGAGTTCCCGCGCATTGATGGCGCGGTTCATGTGTGCGTAGATGAAGTTGAGGCCTGGCGTCGTGCCCCAGTGTCCAAGCAGGCGCGGCTTGATGTGCGGCAGCGCGAGTTTCTCGCGCAGCAGCGGGTTGTCCATCAGGTAGATCTGGCCCACCGACAGGTAGTTGGCGGCGCGCCACCAGGCGTCGAGCAGCGTGAAGTCGTCCGGAACTGTTGATTCGGGGGAAGAGGAGGGCATGTCGAAGTTCCCGGGGAATGGATCGACGCTCCAGTATGGGCACGCCGGCGCGCATCGGGTTGATGCCGCTCAAACCCGTAACAACCGATACAGGGGGCACGGGTTTGTGTTGCCTTGATCCCGCGCAAACCGAGCAGGACGGTGTTGCCTCAGCATCGTGATGAAGCCCTTCGGGCTGGAGGACACGCCATGACGAACACCGACTTCACCTTTCCGCTGGCGCTGTGCAAGGCGCAATACGGCATCTGGCTGCACGCGCTCTCGATGTTCGAGACGATCGGATCGCGCACGCTGCAGGACTGCATCGCGCTGACCCGTGCCGAGATGGACGCGGTCATGCGCGCCGGGGACTGGCACGCGCTGGCCATGGCGCCGATGCAGGCATTGCGGCAGCAGGAACAGGACGGACCCGCGCCTGGGCCTGCCGCGATGCCCCAGGCGGCCGCGCAGGTGCAGCCTTCGCGAAAGGCCGTGGTGAACGAGGCCCTGCGCACGCTGCATGGCGCCCTGGCGTCCGCGCCTTCCGGGGGCCGGACGCATGCCGGCCGCAAGGTGGTCACCGCGAGGCAGCGGGCATGACGCTTTCGACCATCTCGGTGCACCTCGACCACACCGAGTGCTGCGAGGTCCGCACTCGCCTGGCGGCGCGGCTCGCGATGCTGCACGGGAGCCACCTCATGGGCATCGTGCCCACGGGCGTTCCGGCCTCGACGGGCATCGGGCCCGTGCCCCGCGTTGCCGGCAGCGAGGACCGCGTCGACCATGCGATCGCCGAAGTGTCCCTCTGCTTGCGCCGGCGGGCCGAAACCGTCGCGCACGTGTTCCACAGCCGGATGAAGCCGACCGCGCTTTCCTGCGAGGCGCGGCTGATGGACGGCGACCCGTTGCATGCAGTCGTCCATCTCGGTCGGGCCAGCGACCTGATCGTGGTGGGGCAGGCCGACAGCGCCGCGGCCGTGTGCGAAGCGGTACGCCGGCTTCCCGAGGAGATCCTGCTGAACGCGGGACGGCCGGTTCTCGTCGTCCCGTCCACGGGTCACCGCATTCCCTGGGGCCTGGACAGGGTTCTCGTGGCGTGGGATGGAAGCCGGGAAGCGTCGATGTCGCTGCTCGGCGCGATGTCGCTGCTGCGCAGTGCCACGCATGTCACGCTGCTGGCCCTGCACAGGGAGGCGGCTGCGAACTCGTGGCGTGCACCGGATCCCGAGGATCTGAGCGGCTGGCTGCTGCGGCACGGCATTCAGGCCAGCGTCGAGCGCCTCGCGACGTCGCTGCGCATCTCCGATGCGCTGATGGATCGCGCCGATGCGCTCGGCAGCGACCTGCTCGTGATGGGCGGCTATGGCCATGCCCGGGCACGGGAGCAACTGCTGGGCGGCGTGACCCGCGAAGTGCTGGCGCAGGCGGCTGTTCCGTTGCTGATGGCGCATTGACGCCAGCTACAGCAGCCGCTGGTCGACGGCCGCGATCACGGCATGCGCGCGTGTACGCACCTGCAGCTTGTGCAGGATGCTCTTCATGTGCGCGCAGACCGTGCGTCCGCTGATCGACAGGAGACAAGCGATCTCCTGCGTGACCTTGCCCTCGGCCACGAGTCGCAGCACCTCGCGCTCCCTGGCCGAGAGCATCTTGCGGGCAGCGGCATCGTCGCAAGACCGCGCGGGCGCGAAAGCGCCCCACCGGACGAGCAGGTGCCGTACCACGTCGGGCGAGACCGCCGCCCCGCCGTTGACGACCTGCAGCACGGATTGACTGAAATCCTGAAACCAGGAGTTCTTGACGAGATAGCCCGACGCGCCCGACGCGCCCGCCGCGAAGGCCCGGCGCACATGGGCCTCGTCGGCCAGCGTGGAGTGCACGATGACCTCGGCCCGGCTGCAATGGGCCTTGGCCGTCCCGATCAGGTCGAACCCCTTGCCGCCGCCGAGCCGGACGTCGAGGATCAGCACATCGAATTCCTGCTGCGACAACATGCGCCTGGCTTCCTGCAGGCTGCCGGCTTCGCCGACGACGCATACACGCGGGTCCGAGACCAGTTCATGAACGACCGCGCGCCTGGACCCTTCGTCCTCGTCGATCAGCAGCACGCGGACCGGCTTGTCCGCCTGGCCGGCCAGGAAGGCAGGCCATGGGGCGTTCGGAATCCGATCGATGTTCCGTGGGTGCGTGCCCTCGAATTTCGCAAGCCATTGCGGAGCGCCGCGCGTCAGCGTTGCCGGGTGGAGTGGGGTCATGTCCGGGGCCGGATGCTTGTTGTGGTTCGTGAGCCGATTCTTGCGATACGGCTTCGCGCGGCGCTTGATCCGCATCAAGTCGCTCGCCGTCCTGGCCACCCGTGCCGGCATTGCCGTTCAGGCCGGGCCGGCACCGGGATCCCTTTGGCCGCCCGTCTCTTCGGGCTTTACACCCCATTCACAAATTTCCCGGATTCCTGATGCCGAAGTCAGGTGATCCGCAGCCGCGAAATGTAGCCTTTCTTCTCAAGGGCTCCGGCCCGTCCCGGAGGCTCGTCATGGCTCGCCGTGGAGTGCTGCATCCCTGCATCTTCGTTGTGGACCTGACGCATGCATGAGATCAACGTTCAACTCCTTCGCTGGATGGCCGCTGGCGACGATCCGGGATCATGGATGCTTCTGGCGGGCTGCCTGATTGCCCAGTGGGGGGGAACCATGTGCGCGGCCGTGCTGTGCTGGGCTGCATTCGCGAAGTCGTCGGACCGGGTCTACATCCTCGCAGTGGCGGCGACTGCGGTAGGGGTTTCAGTGATCTCGCACCTCGTCGCAGCGGGCATCGGTGTGCAACGGCCTTTCGTGCAGGGGCTGGCGCCGGGCTACATCCTGCACAGCGCCGATGGTTCGATGCCGTCCGCACACGCCAGCGTCATGTTCTTCATCGCCTTCTCCCTCATGGCCCGCGACTCGCTTCGACGCATCGGCTGGCTGCTCGGTCTGCTTGCCGTCGCCACGGCCTGGGCGCGCATCTATGTCGGCCTGCATTTCCCGGCGGACATCGGCTTCGGCGTCGCGCTCGGTGCGTTCTTCTCCTGTCTGTTTGTCATTGTTTGCAGGGCACGCCTTCGGCGTGTCGCCGATCGCGATGCGACACGGCAACCCGCGAGGCGGGAGCATCTGCCTCGGGGGGCCTTCGGGCGCGGGACTGAATGAATGCCGGAGCGAGTGCATCCGCATTCGCCCGGTTCCTGCCGGCCCTAGCCCCTGAAGATGTCGAAGGGCTCGATGCGCAGGACCCGGCGGATGCCGAAGTAGCTTGAGATGCCCGCGATCACCAGAACCATGGCGAAAGCCAGCCCCAGGTTCCAGAAGGTCACGATGGCCGCATAGCTGGGAAGCTGTGTTCGTGCGACGGTGATCATCAGCGTCACGAGGCCCACGCCCAGCCCGAATCCGGTCAGCGCCGTGAAGGTCGCCATGAAGAAGATCATGAAGATGAGCTCGGTCCCTTTCGCGCCAATCGCCTTGAGTGCGCCGAACTTCTCGAGGTTCTCCAGGATGAAGCTGTAGAAGGTCTGGCCCGAGATCGAGAGCCCCACCAGGAAGCTGATCACCGTCATGATCAGGATGTTGGTCCCGATGCCCGTCTTGTAGGTGTAGTAGTCGGCGGTGGCCTGGTTGAACTCCTTTCGGGTCAGCGCCACGTAGCCGAGCCTGGCGACTTCTCGCTTGATGCGTGCGACCGCCATGGCGTCGCGGGGTTGCACCAGCACGTACGAGATGGTGAAGCGCGTGGTCGGCAGGTACTGGATCGCGCGGCTGTACGTCGTGTAGAGCGTCGGCACTCCGTTGAGACCGTTCGAGGCGACCTTGGCGATGCCGACGATCACTCCGCGGTTGTCGTTGAGCTCGAAGGTGCTCCCGATGTGCGGGTTCTCGAGCTTGGGGAACTCGGCATCGTCGACGACGAAGAACGAGTTGTCGGCGTAGATGTCTTCGAGCCGGCCCTGTTCGATCTCGGGACGCCCGAGCAGGCTCGTATCGTCCAGTCCGACCACCGTCACGGACTGGTAGGTGCCGCTGTCGAGCCTGACCAGGGCGCCGCCGACGAACATGGGCACCGCGTAGCTCACGCCGTCCATGCTCCGCACGCTGTCCAGCAGGTAATCGGGCAGCGCGATGGCGCTGGTCGGCGTGTTCACGCCGGGGTCCATGATCCACATCGCGGCGCCGACGTTCGTCACCGTGGAGTACGCGCGGTTGAGAATGCCCGCGAACATGGCCGTCATCTGCATCATCAGGAAGACGGCGAACGTGATGCCGATCAGCAGCGCCGAGAACTTGGCCCGGTCGTTGACCAGCAGCTTGAAGCCGATGCGCAGGATGCCGCCGTATTTCATGGCTGCCCGGCGCGCGCGCCGGCACCGGATGACGGGGCATTCCACCAGCCTCCGCCGAGCGCCGCGAACAGGGCGACGGTGTCCTGATGGCGCTGCGCCAATGCCGAAAGGTAGGAAAGACTTGCGGCGTGGAACTGGATGTCCGCATTCTGCAGGTCGACATAGGCCACGAGTCCCGCGCGATAGCCGGCCTGCTGCAGGGCCAGCGCATCGGCGGCCGATGATCTCGCCTCGGCCTGCGCCTGAAGTGCCTGCGCGTCGTGCTCGAGCGCCCGCAGCGCATCGGCAACCTGCTCGAATGCGGAGAGCACCGTCTGACGGTAGTCGGCTTCCCGGGCGGCGTGGGCGTCGATCGCGGCCTGGCGCCTGGCTCGCAGCGTGCCGCCGTGCAGGAGTGGCAGCGCGACGGCAGGCGCGAGGCTCCAGTAGCGGGAGCCGCCGGCCAGCAGACTGGCGAGTTGCGGGCTGGCGGCACCGTACCCGGCGCTCAGGCTGAAGCTCGGAAACATGGCCGCGGTTGCCACGCCGATGGCCGCGCTGGCCGCATGCAGCTGCGCTTCGGCCGCGAGAATGTCCGGGCGCTGCCGCACCAGTTCCGACGGGAGGCTGAGCGGCAGGTCCCTCGGCAGCGTCAGCTCCCCGATGTCGACGTCGGGGAGCGCAGCCTCGGCCGGCGTGTCGCCCTGCAGGGCGGCCAGCAGATGGTCGGCCTGGCTGATCTTCTGCGCCAGCGCGGCGAGCTGCGCCCGGTTGGAGGCGATCAGGCTCAGCTGGCTCAACTGGTTGGCATAGGGCACGGTGCCGGCATGCACCTGGGCCTCGATGCTGTGCAACTGGTCGCGCTCCAGGGCGATCAGTTCTTCCGTCGTGCGCCTTTGCGCGACGTAGGCGGCGCGTGCAACGCACGTCTGGACCAGATTCGCCTCCAGCGCCAGGTAGGCTGCCATCGCCACGAAACGCTGGTTCTCCGCCTGCGCGGCCAGGCCCTCGACGGTGCGGCGTTCGCCGCCGAAGACATCGAGCGGATAGCTGATGGCACCGCTGAGCGTGACCACCTGGTAGATCGTGCCGGCGGCGGAGGAGCCCTGCAGGACCGGTGCCGTACGGGCGCGGGTGGCGCCGAAGGAGGCGTCGAGCTGCGGGTAGAAGATGCCGTGGCCCGCGCGAAGTTCGTCCTGGCTCTGGCGAAGGCTGGCCTCGGCCGATTGAAGCGTCGGGTTGTGCTGCAGCGCCTGCCGCACGGCCTCGTCCAGCGCGGGCGATCCGAAGAGACGCCACCAGTCCGCGGGAAGCTCCGCTGCCGGGCCGAAGCGCTGCGATCGCCCGTCGCCGGCTTCGGTCGTCGCAGGCAGGGCACCGCGCGTGTAGCTGTCCACCTGCGCAGGCGCCGGGCGCACGAAGTCGGGGCCGACCATGCAGCCCGCCGACAGGCCCGTGCCGGCCAGGGCAAGCACCGCGGCCAGCCACCTCCAGCCCGGAGCAGGTGTGCCTGTCATTTCTGTCCAATGAACACATCGACCAGCTGGCCGGGATACACCATGGCGGGGCTTTGCATCCGGAAGCGGAAGATCACGGGCAGCACGCGCAGGTCCACTTTCTCCTGCCGCTGGTTCGCGAGTTCGATCTTCGGCGACACGTAGGGCTGCACCCGCACGAACTCCAGGGGAACCTTCACATCGGTGCCACGCAGCGACATCTGGGCCTGGATCCGGTCCGGCGGCGGCAGCCGAGAGGCCAGGATCTCGTCGACGTAGCAACGCACAGCCAGATGGTCCTGCGGCGTGCTCATGACGACCAGGGGCGCCTGCGTCTGCGTGTAGCTGTCCAGCACGCCGAGCGAGGACACGTAGCTGCCGACCGAGGCGTTGACGGCCAGCACCACGCCGTCCATGCGGGCCGTCACGACGTACTTCTGCAGCAATGCCTGGGAAGCCCTGTAGGACTGCTGAAGCGCCTCGTACTGCCTGCGTTGGTTCTCTATGTCGTAGCTCCAGGCCCCCGCATGCGCGAGCACGTACTGCCGGCGGGCCACTTCCAGCGCCGCCGCGGCTTGCCGCACCGCATCGTCGGCCGTGTCGAGGGCGTCCTTGCTGATCGAGTGCGGATCGATGTTGTAGCTGGCGCGCCGCTTTGCGAATTGATCGTCCGCCACCTTGAGACTGGACTGCGCGAGGTCGACCTGTGCCTTGGCGATGGCCAGTACCTCCTTGCGCGGCTGGGCCTGGAGTTCGTTCAGCAGCGCGAGCGCCGCCTCGGCCTGCAGCCGCAATTGCTCGGTCGTGGCCTTCTGCACCGAATCGTCGAGCATCACCAGCGGCGTGCCGGCCTTGACGGCCTGCCCGTCGTGCACGAGCACCTGCGCAATCAGGGCCGGGACCTCGGGGTAGATGTTGACGTTGGCACCCGAACTCTGGTCGCTCTCGACGATGCCGTTGGCGTAGATCGCCGTCCTGTAGGGATTGCTGACCGGTGCGTACGCGGGCTGTTGTGCCTTGCGCTCGATGCCGAAGACGTAGGCAGCGACCAGTCCGGCCAGCAGGCCGGTCAACGCCAGCGCGAAGATCAGCTTCTTGCTCATTCCGTGCCCTTGTCCAGCCCGGTGATGCGACCGTCCTCCATGTGGACGATGCGATCGGCGTACTCGTTGATGCGCGCGTCGTGGGTGACGATGAGAATGCAGCGTCCCGCATCGAGAATCCTGTCCTTGACGAAGGCGAGGATCATCCGGCCGGTGTCCCCGTCCAGCGAGGCGGTGGGCTCGTCGAGGATCAGGATCTCCGGCGAGCCGACGATGGCGCGCGCGATCGCCACCCGCTGCTGCTCGCCGCCCGAGAGTTTCACGGGCACGATGTCGCCGCGCTCCCTGAGGCCCACCACCTCCAGGTATTTCCTCGCCTGCGCGATCGATGCGTCCCAGTCGAGGTGTTTGAGGATCAGCGGAATCGCGACGTTCTCGGCCGTGGTCAGGCGTGGAAACAGGTGGTAGTCCTGGAACACGAAGCCGATCGTGTTCAGCCGGAAGTCGGCCAGCGCATCCTTGTCCATCGACCAGATGTCGGCGCCCTTCACGTTCACGGTGCCCTCGTCGGGGCGGAGGATGCCGGAGACCATGCTGAGGAAGGTGGTCTTGCCGCTGCCCGAGGGGCCGACGAGGAACACCATCTCGCCGAAGTTCGCCACGAAATCCACATGGTCGACCGCCGTGACCCGGGTCTCGTTCTCGCCGAAGTACTTGGTCAGTCCGAAGGCGGAGATGGCCTCGTGCCCCCGGGTGGCGTCTGGGGTGTTCATGGCGCTGGGGTCCTCGTTCCGTGCGGCCGCGGCTCAGAAGCGCGCGGCACCGGCCGGGGTCGACAATCCACCAAAGACGAACGCGCCCTCCATGGCTGCCACAAGGGCCATGCCGAAGGGGCCGCCGACCGCTGCGAGGCCGACGACGGGATCTTGCGCGATGAGGGGAGTGGAGGCGTTCATGGGAATCCTTGCGAAGACGACGGACTTAGGTTATGGGCCGCTGCGGCGGCCACGCTTGATGCAGCGCAAGCCTGCATGTGGGGCAGCCGCAGGCTCGGGGCCGCAGGTCAGGCAGGCTCGCAGCCGCGAACCAGCAGCACCGGGACGGTGGCGCGGCGCAGCACGTTTTCCGCGCTGCTGCCCAGGGTCAGCCGATCAAACCCGCGCCGGCCATGGGTGCCGATCACGATCAGTTCGGCAGGCCACTTCACGGCCTCTGCGACGACCAATTCATGAACGGTGCCATCGAAGTTGTCGTACAGCACGGTGTCGGCATTCACACCTTCGGCTTCGACGCGCTGCCAGGCCGTCTCCAGCAACTGGAGCGCCTCGCTGCGCAACGCCGGCATGCAGTTTGGTGCCCAGCCGGCATACACCACCGAGAGCTCGTCGATCACGTGCAGCAGGCGAAGCGAGCCGTGCGACAGCTTTGCCACCGCCGTCGCTTCCTGCAGCCCCCGCAGGGATGTCGCGCTGCCGTCGAAGGGAACGAGGATGCGCTGGTACATGTCATTGCCTCCTGCAAAGAGTTCGCCGCGGGCGCTCGCCTCGGGGTGCCGCTGTCGGCATCGGCCACGGGATCTCGGAGAAAGGATCCGGAAGCGAACCGGTCGCTCCGGTCTTCGCCGAGTTCATTCCGGAGGCCGGACGACGAGCCTGTTCAGCAGCGTCGTCAGCCCCTCGGTGCGGCGTGCGGCGCGCTCCACCGCGGCGCGCCGCTCCTCGTCGGCCACCTGGCCGCGCAGTGTCACGACGCCGTCCTTGACGCACACGTCGATGTCGCAGCCGTTGACGGCGGGGTCCCAGTTGAGTTGCGCGAAGACGTCGTGCCTGAGTTGAATGTCGGGGTTCATGGTCGTTCCCTCCGGCGATCGGGCACGGGCGTCACTTTCCGTCGGAAGCCGCAGCACGGGTCTTGCGCTTCACCGCTTCGAGCGTGCGTGCCGAGGCGTCGGCGGTTGCGCTGGCGGCCGAGCGCATGGCTTCTTCCGCCCTGTCGAGTGCTTCGCGCGTGGCTTGCGCCGCCTTCTCGGCTTCCTCCTTGCCGGCCTGCGCGGACCGGCCCACCGATTCCTCCGCCCGGGCCAGGGCTTCCCTCGAGGCGTGGGCCGCCTTCCGGCTTTCCTCCTGGGCGGCCTGTGCGGTGACCTTGCCGTCGTCGACCGCCTTGGCAGTCGATATGGCAGCCTTTTCCTCCAGGCGGGTGGCCGCCTGGGCCGCTTTTCGCGCGGCCTGGCGGATGCCTTCGGCCAGGGCCTTCGAGACCTGGCCGGTGGTGGCCTTGCCCTTGTCGGCAGCAGCCTTGGTGGCGTCCATGGCCCGCCGCGCGGCCTTTTCCGCATCGCGCGCGGCCCGGCCGGCCGCAACGCGCGTCGCGTTACCCGCTTTCTGTGCTGCGCTCTCCGGCGGACTGAGCTGTCCGGGCGCGGTGTAGTCGGCGGCAAATGCACCGGCACTGGCGGCGATGACTGCGGATGCCATCAGCTTGCGAAGTGTGTTGGATGTCATGTTCTTTTCCATTGGGTTGAAAGGGCGTGGGGGGATGTGCATTCAAGCGGGTGTCGCTGCCGCACGCACCAGCAGCACCGGCACGGGGCTGCTTCGCGCCACACGGTCGGCGTCGCTGCCGAGCGCCAGCCGGCTGAGGCCGCGGCGGCCATGGGTGCCCATCACGATTAGGTCGCAGGCTGCTTTCGCGGCCTCATCGGTCACGACTTCGGCGACGCGCTCCTGCGTGACTTCGCGCAGCACGGTCTCGGCCTCGACTCCCGCGGCCGTCGCCCGGGCCAGGGCGTGCGAGAGGACCGATTCGCCATGCTCGCGCGCCTTCTGCAGGCCGGCCTCGAAACTGGAGGTGCTCGATATCTCCACCAGCATCGGAAAGTCGTCGACCACGTTGAGCAGACGCAGCCTGCTTCCGAGTTCGCCAGCGAGACGGATGGCTTCCTGCAGACCACAGTCGGCCGTGGGGCTGCCGTCCAGCGGGACGAGCACGTGCTTGTAGACGGACATGGGCTTCTCCTCGGGGCCGCCTGCAAGAGGCACCTGCCGCCGGCCCCGGCGCGACGGGCAGGCAGATTCTTCCGTTGCCTGCCGCGGGAGGGCTTGCGCCACATCAACATCGCCCCGGTCCTGCCGCCTCGCGAACGGAAGCCGCCATGTCTTCCCGAGTTCGAGACCGGCGCGCGGTTGGTCACAGTGGCGCCGGCGCTGTGTTCAGAAGGACGAACCGCGAGCGCTGTACCGGGGTTCTCTCCGCCTTGCAGCTCCGAACCGGTCGGACGCCGCGACCGCATCATCCGGGTGGTGGAGGGCATGATCCGCGCTTGATGCTTGATGCATGTCAATCCAAAGGCCCGCGAGGATGTGCAGAATCGATGCGCAAAGAGCGGGCTGGCATCGCGGTCATGGATGCAGCCTGGCCCGGCAAGGAGCAATCCGTGTATCGACGAATACTCGTTCCCGTAGACGGCAGCCCGGCATCGGCCCAGGGCATCGAGGAGGCGATTCGCCTCGCCAAACCGATGAGAAGCCGGGTGCGGCTGCTTCACGCGATCGACGATCTCTCGGTTTCGCGCGCCGGCTACGCGCGTGACGGGTCGTCGCAACTTCGGGCGGAGGCCGCGCGCATGCTCGCCCGAAGTGCCGAGCACGTGCGTTCCGCGGGCGTGGAGGTCGACACCGTGCTCTACAGCGAAGCGGACGGCACCGTGGCCAACCTCGTCGAAGACGAGGCGCGGGAATGGCATGCCGACCTGATCATTGCCGGCACGCGAGGCCGGCGCGGCCTCGGACAGCTGCTGCTCGGCAGCAGCACGGAGCGGATCGTGCGCGGCTCATGCGTTCCCGTGCTGCTGGTGCATGCGACGGCGGACGAGCAGGCGGCCGTCGGGTAGCGTCAGGGCTGTCGCCCGCGGTGCTCGATGAGTTCGAAGATTCCCATGCCCGCGAGCATCGCGAGCACGAAGACGAGGGCCTTGGCTTCGCCCATGCCCAGGGCGACGAGGCCCGGGCCGGGACAGAAGCCCGCGATGCCCCAGCCAACTCCGAAAACGACGCTGCCGACGACCAGGCGCCGGTCGATCCCGCGCGCCGATGGCAGGCGCATCGCCGCGCCCAGCAGGGACTTGCTGCGCCGCCTTGCGGCCAGGAACGCGACCGATCCGACGGCGATGGCGCCCGCCATGACGAAAGCCAGGGATGGGTCCCAGTGGCCGGCGAGGTCCAGGAAGCCGAGCACCTTGGCCGGGTTGGCCATGCCCGAGACGATGAGGCCGAGTCCGAAGACGAGGCCGGCGAGCAGCGAGGCGAGGGCGATCATGGCGCGCATCCTCAGATGCCGGGCAGATGGCGCGCCACGAACACCGTGGCGAAGCCCGCGCCCATGAACGAGAGGGTGGCCACAAGCGACCGCGGCGACAGGCGGGACAGGCCGCAGACGCCGTGGCCGCTGGTGCAGCCGGAGCCGTAGCGCGTGCCCAGGCCGACGAGCAGGCCGGCCAGCACCAGCGTGCCGTAGCCGGCGTCGATCTGCGGGCGGGGCAGCACCGTGAAGAGCAGGTAGAGCGACGGCGCGCCCACGAGCCCGAGCACGAAGGCGACGCGCCAGCCGATGTCGCCCCTCGACGGCCTGAGCAGGCCTCCCAGCACGCCGCTGATGCCCGCGATGCGCCCGTTGAGCAGCACGAACATCGCGGCGGCGATGCCGATGAGCACGCCGCCAGCCAGCGAGGCGAGCGGCGTGAAGTGGCTCCAGTCGATGGACATCATTTCTCCTGGGGACAGTAGAGGCGATACAGAACGCCGAGGAGTTCCAGCATCGCGGGATCGGCCACGCTGTAGAAGATGCTCTTGCCCTCGCGGCGGGTGTTGACCACACCCTCGTTGCGAAGTACACCCAGTTGCTGCGACAGCGTGGGCTGATGGATGCCCAGCGCCTGCTCGAGGTCGCTCACGCACATCTCGCCCTGCGAGAGCTGGCACAGCAGCAGCAGGCGGTCTTCGTTGGCCAGCAGCTTGAGCGCCGCGACCGCCTTGCCGGCGGCACCGCGCAGCACTTCGGGATCGATGGCAAGGGTGGAATTCTTCATCGGGCCGGATTGACGTTTTCGATTTGGATATTATATTCAAATATATATTGTTTGTCGCAAGACCGGACTTCCATCCACGGAGCAACCATGACCGCACGCACGACGATCCAGGGCTTTTTCGATTCCGTCACGGGCACGGTGTCCTATGTCGTCTGGGAACACGCGGGCAGGCATGCCGCGGTCATCGACCCGGTGCTGGACTACGACTTCAAGTCGGGCCACACCGGCACCGTGTCGGCCGACAGGCTGCTGGACTATCTGCGCGAACATGAACTGCGGCTCGACTGGATCCTGGAGACCCATGCGCACGCGGACCACCTGTCCGGCGCGCGCCACGTCCAGCAGCAGGCGGGCGGAAAGATCGCCATCGGCGAGAACATCCGCGTCGTCCAGTCGACCTTCTGCAAGCTCTTCAACTTCGAGCGCGCCTTCCTGCCCGACGGAAGCCAGTTCGACCATCTGTTCAGGGACGGCGAAGTCTTCGGCATTGGTGAAGTCGAAGCCACCGCCTTGCTGGTGCCGGGCCACACGCCCGCGGACATGGCCTACCTGATCGACGGCGCGGTCTTCGTCGGCGACACGCTCTTCATGCCCGACCTCGGCAGCGCACGCGCCGACTTCCCCGGCGGCGACGCGCGCCAGCTCTACGGTTCGATGCGCAGGCTGCTCGAACTGCCGCCCGACACGGCCATGTACGTCTGCCACGACTATCCGCCGCCGTCGAGGCAGGCCAGTTGGCAGACCACCGTGGCGCAACAGCGCGCCCACAACATCCATGTGCGCGACGGCATCGGCGCGGACGAATTCGTGGCGATGCGCACGGCGCGCGACGCGACGCTGGACGTGCCCACGCTCATCCTTCCGTCGATCCAGGTGAACGTGCGCGGCGGCCGGCTTCCGCCTGCCGACGACAACGGCGTCGCGTACCTGCGCATCCCTGTGGATGCGCTTCCCGTTCACCGGCGCCCGGCGGGCGGTTAGCCAGCCGGCTCAGTGCGTCTCGGTCAGCTGATCGAGGATCGCCGGGTTCTCCAGCGTCGACACGTCCTGCGAGATCGCCTCGCCCCGGGCGACGGAGCGCAGCAGGCGCCGCATGATCTTGCCGCTGCGCGTCTTGGGCAGGTTGTCGGCGAAGCGGATCTCGCGGGGCTTGGCGATCGGGCCGATTTCCTTGCCGATCCATGCGCGCAGCTCGGCGGCCAGGCGGTCTCCTTCCTTGCCGGTGGGGCGCGGCTGCTTAAGCACCACGAAGGCGCTGATCGCCTCGCCCGTGGTCTCGTCGGGGCGGCCCACCACCGCGGCCTCGGCCACCAGCGCCGCGCAGGCCACGAGCGCCGACTCGATTTCCATCGTGCCCATGCGGTGGCCGCTGACGTTCAGCACGTCGTCGATGCGCCCGCCGATCGTGAAGTAGCGCGTGAGCCTGTCTCGCGCGGCACCATCGCCCGCGAGGTAGCAGCCGCGCAGCTCCGGCGGAAAGTAGCTCGAGCGGTAGCGCGCGTCGTCGCCCCACACCGCGCGGATCATGCTCGGCCATGGTTTCTTGATGACCAGCAGGCCGCTCTCGCCGTCGGGCACGTCGTTGCCGGTCTCGTCAACGATGGCCGCCGCGATGCCGGGAAAGGGCAGGGTGCACGACCCCGGAACGAGATCGGTGGCACCGGGCAGCGGCGTGATCATGTGGCCGCCGGTCTCGGTCTGCCACCAGGTGTCGAGCACCGGGCAGCGGCCGCCGCCCACGTGCTGGCGATACCACTCCCAGGCGGCCGGATTGATCGGCTCGCCGACCGAGCCCAGCACGCGCAGGCTGCCGAGGTCATGGCGGTCGGGGTGCACGGCCGGGTTGCCCTCGGCCGCCTTGATGAGCGACCGGATGGCGGTGGGAGCCGTGTAGAACACCGTGACGCGGTGCCGCTCGATCATCTGCCAGAAGCGTCCCGCGTCGGGATAGGTGGGCACGCCCTCGAACACCACCTGCGTCGCTCCGATGGCCAGCGGCCCATAGGCGATGTAGGTGTGGCCAGTGACCCAGCCGATGTCCGCCGTGCACCAGAACACGTCGTCGTCGTGCATGTCGAAGGTCCATTTGGTGGTGAGCGCCGCGTGCAGCAGGTAGCCGCCGCTGCAATGCTGCACGCCCTTGGGCTTGCCGGTCGAGCCCGAGGTGTAGAGCAGGAACAGCGGGTGCTCGGCGCCGACCCACTCGGGCTCGCAGCTGTCGCCTTGGGCCTGCGTGATCTCGTGCATCCACACGTCGCGCGCTGTCCACTCGATGGGCTCGCCCGTGCGCCGATGGACGACGACCGAGCGCACCGCCTCGCAGCCGCCGAGCGCGAGCGCCTCGTCGACCAGCGCCTTCAGCGGCAGGCGCTTGCCCCCACGGACCTGCTGGGCGGCGGTGACGATCACCGTGGCGCCGGTGTCGGCGACGCGGTCGCGCAGCGCATGCGCCGAGAAGCCGCCGAACACCACCGAATGCACCGCGCCCAGCCGGGCGCAGGCCTGCATCGCCACGACGCCCTCGACCGACATCGGCATGTAGATGACCACGCGGTCGCCCTTGCGCACGCCGAGCGACTTCAGCGCATTGGCCATGCGGCAGGTCTGCGCCAGCAGCTGCGCATAGGTGGTGCGGGTGACCTGCCCGTCGTCCGACTCGAAGACGATCGCCACCTTGTCGCCCCGGCCGGCGGCCACCTGCCGGTCCAGGCAGTTCCATGAGACGTTGAGCGTGCCATCCTCGAACCACCTGTAGTGCGGCGCGTCGCTGCTGTCCAGCGTCCTGATGAACGGCGTCTTCCAGCCGACGAACTCGCGCGCCAGGCGGGCCCAGTAGCCCTCGTGGTCGGCTTCCGCCTCGGCCACCAGCGCGTCGTAGGCGGCGCGGCCTGCGACGTGGGCGGTGCGGGCGAGCGCCTGCGGTGGCGCATAGGTGGGCAGGCGGGGCTGGAGATCGGGAGCGTTCATGTCTCGTGTCCTTTGAAGGTTGCGAGATCTTGCCGGCGCACACGAGGAATGGCTTGCGCCAGCGCAAGCCTCGCGCCGTTGCGTGCGTTCCTAATCCGCCCATCGCAAACAAGGAGACTCCATGGAAGACGACATGGCCGCGCGCATCGCCGCGCATCCGAAATACCAGCAACTCAAGCGCCGGCGCGACCGCTTCGGCTGGACCCTCGCAGTGCTGATGCTCGCCGCGTACTACGGCTTCGTGCTGCTGGTGGCCTTCGACAAGGAATTCCTGGCGCGACGCATCGGCGACGGCGTCATGACCCTGGGCATGCCACTGGGCTTCGGCGTGATCGTGTTCACCGTGGCGATCACCTCCTACTACGTGCGCCGTGCGAACGCCGAGTTCGATGCGCTCTCCGATGCGGTGGTCAAGGCCGTGAAGGGGAACAAGCCATGAGCCTGCGTTCCTCGACCATCCTGCGCGCGCGATCCGCGGCGGTCTTCTGCGCACTGTCGGCCCTCGGCGCGGCGGCTCTCGCGGCCGGTGCCGACCTCGGCCAGCTGCAGAAGCAGGCCACCAACTGGACCGCCATCGGCATGTTCGGCCTCTTCGTGGTGGCGACCCTCTTCATCACCAAGTGGGCCGCGGCGCGCACCCGCTCGGCGTCCGACTTCTACACGGCCGGCGGCGGCATCACGGGTTTCCAGAACGGGCTCGCCATCGCCGGCGACTACATGTCGGCGGCGTCGTTCCTGGGCATCTCGGCCGCGGTCATGGCCTCCGGCTACGACGGGCTGATCTACTCCATCGGCTTCCTCGTGGGGTGGCCGGTCATCACCTTCCTGATGGCGGAGCGGCTGCGCAACCTCGGCAAGTTCACCTTCGCCGACGTCGCGGCCTTCCGCTTCAGGCAGACGCCGGTGCGCATCTTCGCGGCCTCCGGCACGCTGGTGGTGGTGGCCTTCTATCTCATCGCGCAGATGGTGGGCGCGGGGCAGCTGATCAAGCTGCTGTTCGGTCTCGAGTACTGGGTCGCGGTGGTCATCGTCGGCTCGCTCATGATGGTGTACGTGCTCTTCGGCGGCATGACGGCCACGACCTGGGTGCAGATCATCAAGGCCGGCCTGCTGCTGGGCGGCGCGAGCTTCATGGCGATCTCGGTGCTCTGGCACTTCGGCTTCAGCCCCGAGGCGATGTTCGCGGGCGCGGTCAAGGTCAAGACCGACCTGGCGCTGAAGGACGGCAAGACGGCCGAGGTGGCCGCGGGCATCGGCCAGTCGATCATGGGGCCGGGCAATTTCGTGAAGGACCCGATCTCCGCCATCTCCTTCGGCATGGCGCTCATGTTCGGCACGGCCGGGCTGCCGCACATCCTGATGCGCTTCTTCACCGTGCCCAGCGCCAAGGAGGCGCGCAAATCGGTCATGTGGGCGACCGGATGGATCGGCTACTTCTACCTGCTGACCTTCATCATCGGCTTCGGCGCCATCACCTTCGTGCTGACGAATCCGGACTTCCTCGACGCCAAGGGCCTGCTCAAGGGCGGCGGCAACATGGCGGCGATCCACCTGGCGAACGCCGTGGGCGGCAACGTGTTCCTCGGCTTCATCTCGGCGGTGGCCTTCGCGACCATCCTGGCCGTGGTGGCGGGCCTCACGCTCTCCGGCGCTTCGGCCGTCTCTCACGACCTGTACGCCACCGTCATCCGGAAGGGCGACGCGGGCAGCGCGGCCGAGCTGCGCGTGTCCAGGATCACCACGCTGGCGCTCGGCGCGCTGGCGGTGCTGCTGGGCATCGTGTTCGAGAAGCAGAACATCGCCTTCATGGTGTCGCTGGCCTTCGCCATCGCGGCCTCGGCCAACTTCCCGGTGCTCTTCATGTCGGTGCTCTGGAAGGGCTGCACCACGCGCGGGGCTGTGATCGGCGGCTTCCTCGGGCTGATTTCCTCGGTGGTGCTCACGGTGGTCTCGCCCTCAGTCTGGGAGGCCACGCTCGGCCATCCGGCCGGCTCCTCGCTGTTTCCCTACACCTCGCCGTGCCTGTTCTCGATGAGCATCGCCTTCGTGGGCATCTGGCTGTTCTCGGTGCTCGACCGCAGCGCGCGTGCGCAGGTCGACCGGGGCGGCTTCCTGGCACAGCAGGTGCGTTCGGAAACCGGTATCGGCGCGCACGGCCCGATCGGGCACTGAGCCAGCGTGCCATCGTGGGGCGCGAAGGCGCCCGGCCCCGCGTCCGCGGCGCTCAGTCGGCCCCGATCAGCACCTTGACATGCGCCGCGGCGCTGCGGGCGAGGGCGCTCAGCGCATAGCCGCCCTCGAGGCTCGAGATCACGCGCCCGCCGCAATGGCGCAGCGCCACGTCCATGAGCTTCCGGGTGACCCAGGCGTAGTCGTTCTCCACCAGGCCGAGGTTGCCCATGTCGTCCTCCCGGTGTCCGTCGAAGCCGGCCGAGACATACACGAGCTGCGGCGCGAAGGCTTCGAGCGCCGGCAGCCAGTGGTGCGTGACGGCCGCCCTGAACGCATCGCCGCCCGAGCGCGAGGGCAGCCCGATGTTCACCATCCGCGGGCCGTCGTCGTCCTCGCCCGCGAAGGGGTAGAGGCCCTTCTCGAAGATGGAGCACATGAGCACGCGCCCGTCGTCGCGGAAGATGTCCGCACTGCCGTTGCCGTGGTGCACGTCGAAGTCGATCCGGGCCACGCGCTTCAGACCATGAACGTCCAGCGCGTGGCGGATGCCCACCGCCACGTTGTTGAAGAAGCAGAAGCCCATGGCCGCATCGCGCGTGGCGTGATGGCCCGGCGGGCGCACGTTGCAGAAGGCGGTGGGCGCCTCGCCGGCCAGCACCAGGTCGGTGGCCAGCACCGCGGCTCCGGCGGCGCGCAGCGCGGCCTGCAGGGTGTGCGGGTTCATCCGGGTGTCTGGGTCGACGAAGCGGAGCCCCTCGGCAGGCGCCATCGCAATGAGCTCGCGCACGTGCGACATCGTGTGCGCGCGTGCCAGCTGGGCCTGCGTGGCAAGCGGGGCGTCGTACGGGGCCATGTAGTCGAGCAGGCCCGCGATCAGCAGACGGTCGTGGATGGCGGACAGCCGCTCGGGGCTTTCCGGATGGCCCGCGCCCATGTCGTGGCGCGCGCAGTCTGCGTGGGTGATGTAGGCGCTCAGCATGCGGGCTCCTTGCTTCTTCGAAAGCCGGGCGGCCCTCGCGGGGAGCCCGCTGCCGGCGGCGCCCGTCGCGTGACGGCTACTGGATCTTCAGCGTGGTACGGGCCGAGCCTTCGCGCTTGGGCAGCGTCAGGTGCAGCACGCCGTCCTCGAGCTTCGCCACGGCGGTCTTGTCGTCGACTTCGCTGGCCAGCGAGAAGCCGCGCGACATGTTGCCGCGATAGGTCTCGCGGACGATGGAGCGGCCCTGCTTCTTCTCCTCGTCCTTCCTGATCTCGGCCGAGATGGAGACGTAGCTGCCGTCGATGGAGACGCGCACGTCCTCCTTCCTCGCGCCGGGGATCTCGGCGGTGACGAGGTATTCCTTGTCGTTCTCGTTGATGTCGAGCCGGATGTCGGCCGGCAGCTCGGCCTCGTCGATCAGCTGCAGGGGCCGCGCCCAGCGGCGCAGCATGTCGGGAAAGAGGTTTTCGATGCGGTCCAGGCGGGACAGTGCGGTGTTCATGCGCTTTGCTCCATGGGTGGGTTGAGGAAGCTTCAATCTAGCAGGATGCGGAAATACTCCCGTTCGAAGCGAGCCTTCTCCTTCTGTGAGGA
>NZ_CALART010000056.1 GCF_937888285.1 uncultured Aquimonas sp. | reverse complement strand
GAACACGCCATCGACCGGTCCTCCGTTGGGGAAACCGGCGACGGTCAGGAAGATCAGGTCAGGTTGGAAGGTGAGGTGGGCGGACGCTTACGGAACGTCCCCATGACGCCCTCGGCGGGATGACGCCCGCCGAGCGCAAAGCCCAAGCGGCCGAAGGTTCTAGGAATTCCTTGTCCGCTTGACGGGAGAGCTTACGAGGCGCCGCGTCGGCCGCTGGTTTCGTCAACGGCCAGCTTGGACAGCGACGCCATGGATTCCGCTGCGCGCGCCTTCGGAATGTAGTGTTCGAGCACGCGCCAGACGCGATCGTCGGAGACGCCCAAGAGGCGCGCGACCTGGGCGACGGGCATGCCTTGGCAGAGCGCGGTCACGAAAGCCTCCATCACCGCAGAGAAGCCCGAGCCGGGTCGGGACCACGGCACCTCGCACTGGCCCGTCTTGTTGCACTGCCTGCAGGCCACCCGCGGCACGCGGGCTTCGATAAAGGCCTTGAACTTGAAGAAGTGCAGATGCTGCCAACGCCGAGCCAGACGATCGTGGATGGGCTGATCCAATGCGCCACAGGCAGGACACGGCAGCCGGCTGGCTTGGCACTCGACCATGAAGTGGATGGCCCCCTCAGCGGGGCGGAAGTCGAAGCCGGTGACCGCCCGCGGAGAGGTCAGGCCGAGTGATTGTGTAAAGAGCTGTTCCATCCGCGAAGGCTGCACAGTGCGGCAGGATGAGACAAGCGCTGGGTTCCACACTGAACGCGATGGAGCCCCTTTAGGCGTTGTCGAATCGATGGGAAAGAACAGCAAACCACGGTTGTGTATTATCAATCAAATGTCCGGTTGAGTTAAGCTCAATCGCCTTTCGAGTAACAGAGTTCCCAACGTTGCCGCCAATAACTAGTGCTTTGCCCAAAGTCACTTCCACCACTAGATCGACGTGCGACTTGTAGTTTGATGACTGCGTACTGACGCTGATTCCGGGTTGGCGTGCGTAGCAAACCAGATCTCCAACCTTGATCGGACTATCTGCCAAAGCATAACCCCAAAACCCATATTTCTCGTCGCCCCGTTCGCGCGCTTTAACAGCATGTCGAATATAGACAGAGTGTTGCGCACTATAGCGGAAGCGATCTCCAGCCCCAGCCTTTCGCATGACGAATGAGATGAAAGCTGCAGACCATGGAAAGTCGTCGTTCTCGCCTGTCAAATTCTTCCCGGTTCCGTCCATCCAGTACTGGCCTACACGTTGCCAGAAGCCCTCATCAGTTTCCTTCCGTCCTCGTCGGATCGTCTTGCCATTAATATCGATCTCTTGTTTACCGAAGAAGTCCCACTCTTCGTTGGCGATCTGAGCGGCAGCTGCGACTACAGGCATAGTGACTCCCTTGGGAAAAAGCGTTGATGAAGGAGAAGGCCGGGTTACGACGCCTAACGTTGCGAATTACCGGCAGGAGAAAGCAAGCGAAGCGCCGCTTTCGACTGTCCGCTGCATACGCGGGCTAGGTTTCTACAGCAGCCGAAACCCTGCCTTGCCGTTCACAAAGTCCTTGACGGCTTGTAGGGCTGCGTTGATCGCCGCTTGGACGGCTGCAGCAGTCATCCCTTCTGCGGCTGTCAACACTGCCGTCGCAGCGACCTTCTGCTGGTTGAGAAGGATTTTGGCTTCAGCTTTCGAGATGTCACCCGATGCCGAAGCCTCTATGATCATGCGCAGAGTAATGGCAAGCTTCTCAGATTCGCCTTTCAGGAAGTGCTTAATCGAGCTGAATTTTCTTCCGAAAGAAGACTTGGCCGCTTCGAACACTTTCTCGCCGAGGTTTGCGGATGTAACGGGATCTGTTGCCATGTCATCTACTCCTGAATTGATTAGTGCTACTTGTTCTGTTCAAGCCCTTGCTTCTTGGCCAACTCCAGAGCTAACGCAGCTCCAATAGCCTGATTCACGTTGCGCTGGCTGATCTGGAGCGCCATCCTGGATGGGCCGTGAGCCAAGTTTTCCTGGAGGCAATGGAGATTTCTAAGGCTGCCACCGTCTTCAGTACATTTCTCTTCGCCAAGGATGGCGGCGCGGATGTCCGCTACGAGACTCTTGGTTTGGTCATTTTTCGGTATCGATGCCACCCTGAACTCCAGCCTACGCAGTTGCTGGTCAATGTCCTCATAGAACTTTTTGTGCTTTTCGAACGCGTTCTCTTCAGAGGGCGCGCTTGCTATGAGGTTCGTAATGAAGTCGTCCGTGCTTTGCTGAAGAGCGGTAAGCGCCTTATCTGTGGGCTCATCGTAGTCTGAAATCAACCGAACGGTTGAGCATGCAGAGATGGCAATGGCAAGCACAACAATCAATAGTGAACAGAGGCTGGCACTTCTCCGAAGGGCAATTTGCATGTCGTAACCTCTCTGTTGTTGGGCAGATGCGTTGATCCATTTTCGGAGCACCCGCATCCTCCGCACGGATGGTGAATGGAAACCTATCGCTACGGTTCAACGGCGGTCCCCGCAGCGTGCCGTTCGCTGCGACCGGCTGTTAGGCGGCAACTATCGGGCAAGTACTTCAACCGACAAGGTGAATACTCTGGGACTGTTTGGCACTTTCCAGCGCACCGCCTTCTCGGCGCAGCCGGTGATGTGTTCGGGAAAGAACTCCCTTCCATCCTCGCAACCGATTTGAATGTCGAAGTTTCTGGTGCTTCTGCTGCACACTGCCTCGGAGATAAAACCCACTAGACGACCGGGGACGGGTTGCGGGAGATCTCCACCCTCTTCGCCGGGCCGTGAGAATCGTACTCTCCTCTCTGCGAAGCCTAGATCGGCACAAGCGTTCAAGAATGAGTCAGGTTCACTTGCCTGGTGGCGTTCTTGATCTGGCCGGCCGATGCGCCGGCTGCACGCCCGTGAAGCACCGCGGGAACGCGTGAGGCCCGTGTAAATCTAACCACGCTACAGCAGCTCAAAGTCAATTTGAAAGCGCTATACAGCCTAGCGAGGGTTTGTACGTGGCTGCATCCGTTTATCCATATGCGAGATAAGGCGTCGAGTTGCACGTTGGAACTTATAGCCGCGCCACATTACTAGCGTGCAAAGTCCGAAGAAGCCAACAGACAGGGCAAGGCGGATGCAAAGCTCAGCAAGTGGTTTGCAATCGACTGGGTTGCTTCGAAAGCCTTCAGGCCCCAAGCAGGGGGCAGTAAAGACTCGCAAAAGTATGCCTTGTTCGCGGAACGGTGATTCGAGAGCGAGCGAATAGAGGTCAGTAAGCAGAAGGAACCCCAGTGCCAGTGGCGCACATCCATACATGGCGGCGCTCAGTAAGCGCATAGTGCGCTGCTCTGGACCTTTCAAGACGCCAGCGAAGTCGCTCTCATCGAGGGCGGCACTTTGGTTTGTGCTTGCGAAGAGTTGGGTTGCGTGAAGTTGATTCCGCAGATAGCGGCGCATGGGCGTCGAGAACCGATAGCGCTCACAGTCGCGAACAAGATAGAACACAAGATGATTCTCGCGGCGACCAGCGTAGAAACACCACGTTGCGACGAGCACTAGGAGGAGGCCACCAACAACCCCCGCATCGCTTGCGCTGAAGCGGGCGCCAAGAAAGGGTACGTCAAAGTAGAGGCTGTGCACCCAGCCGCCGAAGAGATCTTCCTGCAGTGCGTGCCGCACTCGCCGATCTTCGCGTGGCAGAGAGAGGTCCACAGAGGTCTGAGCCATCGTGCGCATCCATGACCATGTTGAATTGTAGGCCATGGAGATGAGTAGCCAAGACAGCGCGATATTGAAGCCAAACAGCCAGCGTGATCTGACTGCAGCGCGCTCTATGTCATTAATTCTCGCGTCAATGTACTCGCGATGATTCTTGTCGGGGATGAGCTCGACGAAGCTCTTGTCCGATGGCTGCTGGGGGGCGATAGAATTCATTCTTCGACTTTCCTTCGCTGAGTGTTTTGGCGCGAGATAGTGATGACGCGTCGCCTGGCTGATGCTGTGCGGACGACAAGCACACTGAGGTTCGCCTAATGTATGGTCAGTGGTTTGATTGGTCAGGGCTGCGCATGCCGACTCCCATTTTCTCATTCGCTCGGTCTAGCATCGCCCTGGCTTGGTGTTCCGAAAGATCTCTCGTGGTTACGACTCGTGGAGCAGTGAGGCGTTGCAGAGATAGTGGCCAATTCGAACTCGCGAACTCGATCTCGCTTGCTTCTATAGGCTTGCGAACGTCTAATAGTATTCGAGACCGCGCACACCCGTCGCATTCCGCCAGGATTACATAACGTCCTTTCCGTAGGCGTAGGTGTAGTGGTTGTGTGGAAGGGACTATGAGCGTTTGGGGGGGGGTTGATCTTGAGCGGTCTATAATTTCTATTCTGATTTCGGATCGAACGGCGTTTCGATCCCTAAACTTGAAGTTGAGCAGATAGTCTAATTGCGCCGAGTCTTCAAGTTCCATTTCGGGCTCAGCATTGGCAATAGGTATAAGCATGTTCTTTACGGCGCTTGTTGTAATCGTTGAGGCCTTTCCTGTCTTTTCGGCTTCCGAGTATGGCGACGCCGCGCTAAAGAGCGCGAACACGGAAAGCCCGAGCGCGAAAGCGTCGCGACGTGTGGATGGCGACCACAGCCAACATAGTAGCAACCCTGCTGCTATGACCACCATGACAGCATACAAACCAGCCCCAAGTTCCGGGTGAAAGTGGTTTTTGATCACATCAGAGATCCGAAGTACCAGGGCGTTACGACTTCCCACTTCACCGCCGTTTTGTAGGAGATCTACAAAAGCAGCAAGGAAAGCCCCGACTCCCGCTGCAATGTAGCTCCCGACCAAATTCTCCGATTTCTCAGTGGCTTCGCGCTCAGGGGGGTGGGGTAGTTGGTCGAGTATTTCGTTCATTGTTTCTGTCCTAGATGCAAGAGCGTCTGGATGACCTGGCTGCTTCTGTCTGGGCGTTTTCTTGTTTTGCGTTTCTTGAGGAGAGCATTATTCCAGTAGTTGATTTTCTCCCAGAACTGTCTTCAGGAAGAGGTGGCTGTCGGGTTCCGGACGATCCTGCACTTTCTTGGCGAAGAGTTCCGGGTGGGTGGATTGCCAGCGTTTGAGCGCTTGAATGGGAGTTTCGCGGTTCAGCGCTTTCTGCGGCAAATTATGGTTATACAGCCACACGTAGAGGAACGGGGTCACCATTGCGCCGCCCGTGTCAACAGGGCTGACAAAACTCCTCCCGCTTCTCGAGCTTATCCTTCACCTTGCTCCCCCGCTCTTGGCTTGACCGCCACCGCCTGCGTTCTGGCGTGGCTGCGGCCAAGAACGGACCCAGATGGACTAGTTAGTACGCACGGGGCCAACTGATTTCACGCTTGCGGCGGATTCTGAAACAGCCTTCATCGCAGCAGCGTCTGCGGCGGCTGGTGCGATCGCGCATGCTCTTGCCATGGCGACAGCAGCTTCGACTCGCTCGCGATCATCTCGTGCGTTTCCGTACTCTTCGGTTCCAAGTTGTGCTGCTTGAGCGACAGCCAACCTCCTGTTAATGGCGACGTTGGCGGCAAAGGAATCATTCAGCTGTGTCTGGATCGCACTTGCGCTGCCGGCGAGGCCGCTCCAAGCTGCCTTTGCTGAGCCCTTTGCAAGCGGCGCGATCACTGCTCCGGCGATAGCGCCGCCGGCGCTGATAGCGAAATCGTAGGTGTCGACGATCTTCCCGCCTCTTTCGTAGTAGTTGTGAACCCTCCGGCAAAAGAAGTTTGCTTGGTTAAATGCGCTTAGTGCGTCATTTGCGCTGCAATTGGGGTCCGAGCAAAGCTTGATTCCCTTGCCCTGATCTGGGTCCCAGGGCCAGTTGGGCGCACCGGTTGTGGCGCAGCCACACATCAGTGCTGCCAAGATTATCGCGGGCATGTGGCGAATCACAGCAGATCTCCTTTCCCTCGGTCTTGGTCTGATAGGTTGGTTTTCATTGCGCGTTCGCGGCTTGCCAATGCATCCCATCGACCGTTCTCCACTTGCCACCCCAGGTCCAACTTTCGTTTGCAAAAGCTTCTAACACCTGAGGGATCAGCGCGAAGTTTGGTGTGCGGTCGCCAAAAGCATTTCTCGCAGAGTCAAAGTCCACCGCGCATCCCCAGCTGTGCATTGAAAGCCTCGTGCCTCTGCGCATCAAGCGATAGTTGTATGCGCCAGCGAAGAGATGCATCCCCCAGTCCTGAATTCGATCTTCATTTCTTCCCGCGCTCTCCCAGATGCTAGCAAAGACTTTTTCTAGGCTTTTTGCGCATTTCTTGTGCACGCGAATGCTGCGAACTGGCCTGAAGTCCCAGGCAGTCACCAAGTTCCATGGCGGTGAAATGAGGGTGAGATTCTCTTGCTCCCATTTCGGACTAGCCTCCCCGTTCGGGCCGCGTGGGTTTCCATAGAATTCATCCACGTCACTCTGATGGGGCCAAATGTTCATCGCGTCTCCTTGATGCGGGACGAGTGTGGCGTCCGTTGCGGCGAATCCTCGTTGTGTCCGGCACGCTCGCCCAAGAGTGGGGTGTTGTTGGCGGATGTCTCACACACGCTTGAGAGCCGAAGCGCGAAATCAACGTCGGGTCCTTCGGGGCGGCTGCAGACACGCAAGCTGTTCCCTCGATGGGGCAGGTCGAAGCTTTGACGACGCCTTGACGGTAGATTGCGTGACGTGCGTCACGCAATCGGGGGTCTCGGAAAACTTCCCTACTTGTTCCCGACTGCTGGCAGGCAGCACAAAAGGTGAAGGGAATTGGCGGGCATGACGGGTGCTGCGATGCCGTGCGCCGGGCCTCCACGCCTGTGCGGTGCCTGTGGTTGGTCGCGAAGGGGGAGGGCGGTCCTGCGCTGCAGGACGGCGGTGGGGCGCATGGGAGGAATCGCGCTGACGGGGGACCGAAGCATGCACCCCAGCTGCGTAGTCGGCGCTCGGTTCGCCGGGTCCGCGCTCGGTCGCTTGGTCAAGGCCGTTGGCTCGGACGTGTAGGCTGACGCCCCCAGCGCGACCCACCAAACCCAAGCCCACCCGGAGTGCCACCGTGGATGCTTCTGAGCTGATGGCCTACAAGGCCTGGGGCAACGCGCGCCTGTACGGCGCCCTGCAGCGGATGGACGATGCTGCCTTGCGCGCTCCGCAGCCGATCATCTTCGGCAGCCTGCTCAGCACCCTGCACCACGTCGCGGTGATGGATCGCGTCTGGCAGGCGCATCTGCTGGGCGAGCCACATGGCTACACCTCGCGCAGTCCGCGGCCGGCGCCGCCGCTGGATGAGCTGTGGTCTTGGCAGCAGCAGCTCGACGGCTGGTATCAGGCGCAGGCCGCCGCGCTGGATGCGGCTCGCGAGGCCGAGTGCATCAGCTTCGAGTTCATCGGCGGCGGGCAGGGCCGCATGAGCCGCGCGCAGATCTTCCAGCATGTCGCCAACCACGCGACCTATCACCGCGGCCACATCGCCGCGATGATGTATGCCGCAGGCGTGTCACCGCCGACGACCGATCTGCCGGTGTTTCTGCGGGAGCGGGGGTAGGGCGCTGCGGTTTTGCCCGCATCTGATGCGTGCCGTCGAGTCCCACCTGCACGCCTGGCCCGAAGGCCTGCCTTGAGTGGATTGAAAGGATGAAAGATGACGCAGATTCAAGTAGGCCTGCTGGGCTTCGGCCTGGCCGGTTCGGTCTTCCACGCGCCGCTGATCCAGGCCTGCGACGGCCTGCACTTGGCCGCTGTCGGCAGCCGCAGCTTCGAGGGCAAGCAGCTGCCTGCGGGCGTGTGCGGCGCCAGCATCGACGCGGTGCTGGCCGATCCGGCGATCGAGCTGATCGTGGTCGCCACGCCCAACGACAGCCACGCCAGCTTCGCGCGACAGGCGCTGCTGGCGGGCAAGCATGTGGTGGTCGACAAGCCCTTCGTGCTTCGCGCGGCAGATGCAGAGGACCTGATCGCGCTGGCCCGGAAACAGGACCGCCGTCTGAGCGTCTTCCACAACCGCCGCTGGGACGCCGATTTCCTCACCGCGCAGCAGGTGATGGCTGAAGGCCGCCTTGGCAAGATCTCGTACGCCGAGTTCCATTTCGACCGCTGCCGCCCGCAGCTGAAACCACGCTGGCGTGAGCAGCCGGGCGAGGGTGCCGGCGTGCTGTATGACCTCGGGCCTCATCTGATCGACCAGGCCTGCTGCCTGTTCGGCCTGCCGCGCGCGGTGACGGCCGACGTGCTGGCGCAGCGGCCGGGGGCCGAGGTCGATGACTACTTCCATCTGCTGCTGGACTACGGCAGCACTCGCGTGGTGCTGCACGCCAGCTCACTGATGCCCGCCCACGGCCCGCGCATCGCGCTGTACGGCGAAGCCGCGAGCTTTCGCCACTTCGGATTGGACAGCCAGGAGGACGACCTGAAGGCGGGCCTGCGACCCGGCAGCGCAGCCTGGGGCCAGATGCGCGGTGCCCGCGCCGAGCTGCTGAGCCATGACGGCGAGGTCACCGCCATCGACACCCTGCGTGGCCGCTACCAGGACTACTACGCCGGCATCGTCCATGCCGTTCGCACGGGCGCCGAGCCGCCGGTCACCGCAACGCAAGCACTCGACGTCATGCGGGTTCTGGAGGCGGCGATGCGCAGCAGTGCTGAGCGGCGAACGGTGCTGCTGGGCTGAGCCGCGCGCTGGGCCCACAGCGCTCCTGTCGCGGCGTCTGCCGCGAGAGCCTTCTCTCAGGAGCGTGGATCAGCAGGCACGCTGACACTCGCGAATGGGTGCTGCCCTGTGTGCCGTACCGGGCCCGGCGTCCGCTCCGTGAATGGCACAAGGCCCCTCTCCGCAATCGGGGAGGGGCCTTGGGGTGATTTGCGACTGCCGCGCGGTCCGCTACATCGCGAATTGCGGGATGGCCACGAGTCTGCTCAGGCCGCGTCGGACTACCTGGTCTCGATCAGCTTGCTCATTTCGGCGATGACCTCTTCGTGGGTGAAGCTGCTCATCCACTCTTCCAAGGGCTGGCCACTGATGCGCGCGCGCTCGGGGTCGGCTCCTAGTTCCAACAACAGGCGGAACAGATCCAGATCGCGGCCCATGGCGGCAGACGCGAGCGGCGTCATTGGCAGCACGCCCAGCGGGGCGTTCAGGTCTGCGCCGGCTTCCACCAGGGCTTTGATCTGGTCCATTCGCCTTGGGAACATCGCAGGGTATAGGGCCTGGGTGGCGAGGCTCTTTGGTGAGCTGCTGGCGTGGATGACTGTCAGCATGGGTTCGAGCCGCGTGGGTTCGATGGCCAGATCTCGCACCAGGTTCGCTTCCGAACCGCCGCTCAGTTCAATGGCGCGCTGCAGCCACAGCCGCGACTGCGCATCCAGACTGCCCGTGCGCTCGCGTGACGCATGCGCCAACCCCGCCAAGGCTTTCGCCAGCAGTTGTTGGCGCAGCCGCGGATTGCGGCGTGGGTTGGTCTGTTCGAGGACTTCGAGCGCCTCGGCATCGTCCTTGCCGGAGTACAGCAGGTGCTCGGCGAACACCAAGGGGTAGTCCTGGTCCTCGGGCTTGTCCTGCATGTACTGGCGTCCCACCGCGGTGTACTCCTGCAAGCGGTCCGAGCCCTCGAAGGCGACGCGGGAGCGCACCAGCGCCCAGTAGTGCACGTTGGGCTCGCGCTCGGGTAGACGCAGAACCTCCCGGTACAGCGCGATGGCTTCGTCGTAGCGTCCCTGGACGGAGGCGAGGTCGGCCAGATTGACCCTCAGCCAGGCAAGCTCCGGGTCGATCTTCTTCGCTTGGGCGAGCAGGGCTGCGGCCTCGGAGTCCTTCGACTGCAGGAACTTGGCGCGGGCCAGCAGAACGTGGGCGCGACCGTTGGTGGGGTCCAGCTCGATCGCCCGCGCAAGGCGACGTTCGGCCTCGGCGAAGAACTCGGGAAACGGTTCGGTGCGCAGCTGCCCACGCGAGGGTCGCGGGCCGTCGCGGAGATGGGTGGCCACTTCGCCAAGCAGCATCTGCACCTGCGAGTCATCACCACGCAGGCGCTCGGCGCGGATGAGGACGGCCTGGGCATCGGACAGCGCATTGATCGAAATGAGGTGTCGGGCGCTTGCGAGCAGTTCGTCGAAGCCAATGTCCTGTCCCGCAGGCTCTGGCCCGGCGTTCGCTTCGATCGCGGACAGCAGTTCGCCTCGCCGATCGCCCAGCGAGAGCTGCAGGGCGAGCGAAACCGCCTGGAAGTATTTGTAGCCCGCCTCGCTCTCTGCGAAGGCAAGGTATTCGTCGATCTCCGCTGCCGTGAAGTACCCGAGGGTCGGTGCAAGCAGGTAGTCGACCAGCGCATCTTCGCTGGCCAAAGCCGGGTGCTCGGGCATGACAAACGGCCTGAAGCTCGGGTCGAACACCCGCACGACCTCTGCGGAAAGCTGTTGCAGCCCCTCCTGGGCGCTGGTCAGTCTTTTCGCTATGTGCGTGGCACGCGCGACGCGCAGAAACCTCTCCCGGGTTTCAGGCGTCACTGAGCCCGACGATCCGTGCGGCGGGGGCGCCTCACTCAGGCTGAGCAGCGCCGCATTGATCGCGACCATGGAAGGCTTGGACGACCATGCCTCGACCTTGTCCAGCCCGCCCGCCGCGAACTGCGCGCCCATCTGGATGGCCACATCCTCAAGCAGGGCCTGCGGGGCGAGGATTCGGTCGAGTTCAGGCGTCAGCTTGGGCATGGCCTCAGGGTTCAGCTCCTGAATCAATGCCTCGACTTGTGGGCGGACGGCGCTGTGTGCTTTCAGGATGACGGCGAGGTCGCCAGACTTTGCCATCGCATGCTCAATTCCGATCTCGCGGCTGACCAGATCTTCGACGTAGTTCGGCGGAAGGTGGGGCATGCGCGGGGCATCCCTCAGGATGTACCTGGCAGAGACCAGGAAGTCCGACCGCCAGTCGCCGAACCCGAGCGCCATCCCCGCTGACAAGGTACCGAAGTACTTTTGCCCGGCCTCGCTCTCGGCAAAGGCCAGGAACCGATCGATATCGGCCTCGTCGACGTGCGCGAGCGGCTGCGCCAGAAAGCTGGACGCAAGCGACTCGTCTTCATCAGGCGGGCGCATCTCCTCAGGGAAGTGGCTGGTATCCATGGGCTGGTAGTGCGGATCCACCGCCTTGGAGAAGTCCACCATCAGTGCCTGCATCCCCTTGTTCGGATTCTCCAGCCTCCTGGACAGCTGGGTGGCGCGAACGATCCGGGTCAGCTTCTCCAGACGCTCGGGCGTGGCTCGCTTGAACTCACCCATGGGGCGCTTGCCCATGGGATCGGCCAGCACGGCATTGATTGCAGCCATTCGCGGATTGGACGCCCACGCTTCGATCTGGGCGATGTCCTCGCGGCCGAGACCCTCGGCGACATGCGTCGCGATGTCTTGCCGAATTGCCTGGGGCGCGAGAAGCCGATCGAGCTCCGTGCCGATCTTGGCGATGTTGTCCGAGCTGCGATCCGAGACCCAGTGTTCGATCCGCGGCCGCAGATCGAGCACGGCCTTCAGGATCATGTCGAGATCGCCGGACTGCGCCATGGCGCGCTCCATGCGCGCTTCGTCCTGCGCCGGCTGAGCGGTCGCGCCTGTTGAAGACGCGGCCGCCACGGTGGAGAAGTAGGACGCCTCAGCCGACGGCAGCATCGCCGCAATGAGTAGGCCCGACAGCAATGTGGTTCGACCTAATTGAAGTTTCATGATTCACCCAGTTCTGGATTCAGATGACGCGCAAGCGCACGCATGCGCCGCCAGTTCCAAGGAGCTGGCCTGGTGGAAGCAGGCCAGTACCGTGCGAGCGCCTGGCTCATGTCCGATGCGCGGTCTCAGGGACTTCGCTTGCTGCCGCGCGCAGGCGCCTCGACAACCCGGTGCAGGCTCAGCAGCCCGGTATCGCGAATGGCGATCTGCTGTCGGGTTTCAATACCGTTGGCGATCGACCCCATGTAGCCACCGGCCACCCACATCGTCTGCACACGCTGGCCGCTGATGCGATCGATGCCGCTGCCGTTCGCGTCGCGGTCGACTTGGATCAGCAGGTAGGCTGCGAGGCTGCCGGCTTGCGGGAACAGCCGCAGCGAGAAGTAGTCTCCTCGCGCGGTGAATTCGTCGAAGCCGTAACGACGCAGGGGCTGGCGAGAGGCATCAAGCACGCTGACCGACGCGCCCAGCAGATAGTCCCTGCCGATGTGCAGGAACAGATCGAGCTCCTGCTGGGCGCTGACTTCGTCCAGTTGCAGCAGCAGAGCCGGCTCGGCCGTGGCCTCACGCTCAAGGCACGCCGCAGTCTTGCGGAAGTCGCCCCGCCAGAGCGCCTGCTTGCCCGGTGCCAGTGCGGCGGCGGGCAGCTCGGCAAGCGAGGAGGCGCAAGGCCCGGTGGCCGCCCACGGCGGCGGCTCTGCCGGTGGCTTCGGTGCATTCGCTGCGCAGCCAGCCAACAGCAGCAGGCCCGCGCAGGCCAGGCTGCGATGCGCCCAGTTCATGCGCGGCTGAGCAGCTGCGCCAGACGCTCAGCGACGCGCCGGAACGCCTGCTCCAAACCGTCCACAGGCGCTGTGCCGGCGGCCTTCAGCGCATCGAAATCGGGATAGGCGTGGGTCGGGTCCGGGCTGACCTGCACGGTGGCACCGGTGTTCGGGAACACGTTGTTGTGCGTGATCACTTCCTGGAACAGCTCGGTCTTGCCGCTTGCATCCATCAGGCGCGCGGTGAGGATCACGGTCGGTCGATAGGGCGCGCCATCGCTGGAGCCTGCCGACGCCAGCCCGACGAAGCCGAAGTTCACGTCCAGCAGGGCCTGCGCAGCGGACTCGCTGGGGCCGGGATAGCTCTTGCGAATGCCCCACATGTTGCGTGCGACTTTGGGCTTGCCGGCTTCCACGTTGCCATTCGGCCAGCTGAGTACGTAGCCCTCGCGCTCCATGGCTTCGGCGAAGGCGCTTCGGAAGGTTTCCACATGATCGAACTGCTTTGCCTCGACCTGCTCTCTCAGCCAGCTCCGGCGCGTTGCGAGGTGGGACTCGGCGACCAGGGCGCCGATCAGGCCGAAGCTGTGTCCCGGGTTGTTGACGATGAGCACGTCCAGCTCGGTCGGCCGCATCGGTAGGACTTCAATCTGCTTCAGGTCCGCATGCGCAGCAGCGTTGAAGGGGCGGCTCTTGGGCGTGGAAACACAGCCGCCCAACAGGGTCAGGCTGAGCAGGAGAAGGGCGGTGACACGGGCGCTCAATCGCATGGTAATACTCGCTCGCAGGGAAGTGCCCGCATCAGGGATGAGGGCGGGGTGGGAAAAGGGGAGTGCTAAGGAAAGGCGCAGGGCCACAGACGCAACAGCCGATCCCCCAATCGGCGCTGCGAGATTCTTCATGGCTCGACGCCAGATCGCAAGCAGCAGTTCCGTCAGAGGGTGACACCCGAGGCGCCCTGCAGCGCGTGATCCGAGGCATGCTGCTCGATGCTTGGAGCGTCGCTTGGCTGATGGTTGGCATTGAACCGCCAGCGGCCGTCCGTAGAGACCTCAGCTCTGGCCTAACCGAAGTTCACGCAGTTCGGCAGTCTGCGACCCAGGAGGTGCCCATGAAGCCGATCGATTCCGCCAAGCTCGATGCCATCGTCGCTGCCGCCCACCGCAGCGCGCGCGAGCGCAACCTGGGCTATCGCGAGCAGGCGCTGAAGATGTACCCGTGGGTCTGCGGCCGCTGCGCGCGCGAGTTCAGCCACAGCAATCTGCGCGAGCTGACCGTGCATCACCGCAACCACAACCACCAGGACAACCCGCCGGACGGGTCGAACTGGGAGCTGCTCTGCCTGTACTGCCACGACAACGAGCACCAGCGCCAGATCGAGCTGGGCAACAGCATGGGGCTCGATGACCGGATTGAACCGGCCACGTCCAACCCCTTCGCCGCGCTGGGGGAGCTGCTCAAGGCCAAGACCCAGCGCTGAGCCTTGCCCCGCGGTCGGAGCATGCGACCCGGCCATGCTTCGCCCAGGATGGCTCAGCCAAGCGCGTGGATCCGGGGCGAGGGCGTGTCCGAGGATGGCTGGAGGTACTTGCGTCGAGCACCTCCGGTTTCTAGGTCTTCCCCGCCCCTGTCCCATCCGACGACCTCTCCATCTGCCTGGCATGGCCCGGTTGCGGTTTGCGCTGGGCTTCCGGGCTGGGCAGCTGAGGATCGACGGAAAGACGATCGAGCTGCGTTGGAAAGCCACCTGTTCCGGGCGTTGGAAGAATGACCATGAATCGCGACACGGATGTCCGGCGCGCTCGCGCCGTGCTGGCGGGCTGTGGGCTGAGCGCGTTGATGGCGTTTACGGCGGTGGTGCGGGCCGCCGACACCTGCAACGAGTCGGGCGCCGATTCGACCACCTCTGCCGCCAGCCTGAGCGCGCAGCAGCTACTGCAGGCCTTGATTTCGACGAATGGCGTGCCCGGCATGGGCGCTGCGGTCGGGCAGGGCGATCAGGTGCTGTGGACGGGCTGTGCGGGCTTCCGTGACGTCGAAGCCGAGGCGCCGGTGCGGCGGGACACAGTGTTCCGCCTGGCCAGCGTGTCCAAGCTTCTCGCTGCGACCGCAGCGGCCAAGCTGGCGGAGGACGGTCTGCTGGAGCTCGATGCCCCGGCGGGCGAGACGCTGGAATGGCTGCCCCCCGCCTGGCGCGCGCCGACGCCGCGGCAGCTTGTCGCGCATATCGCGGGCGCGCCGCACTACATCGCCGAGGATTTCAACGCGCTCGGCGATATCCACTTTGCGACCGGTCGCGATGCGGTCGGCTACTTCTCAGGCCGCGCCCTGCTGTCGCCGCCGGGCACCGCGTACCACTATTCATCCTGGGGCTACACCGTGCTGGGTGCGGTGATCGAAGCGCGCTCGGGCCTGCATTTCCTCGACTACGTGCGCGAGCATCTCACCCGGGACTTGGCCATTGACGCCGACGGCAGCCGCCCGTCGCAGGAGTCGGCGCTGTACGACATCGAGCGCGGCCCAGCGCGGCGGATACCGCGCACGGACATGAGCTACACCTGGGGCGGCGGCGGCCTCGCCGCGACGCCCGAAGCGCTTGTTCGCTTTGGCAGTCGCCTGATGGCTGAGGGCATCGTCAGCGGTGAGACCTGGCAGGCGATGCTGCAGCCCGCCCGACTGGCCGACGGCGCGCCGGTGCGCGATCGCGACTACGAAGTCGGCCTGGGCTGGCGCGTCGGCACCGATGCTGACGGCGCGCGGATCGCGCACCATGCCGGTGTCACCGCCGGCGCTCGCAGCGTGCTGCTGCTCTGGCCGGGCGAACGCATTGCAGTCAGCGTGCTCTCCAACGCGTCCTGGATTTCGTCCATCGAGTCGACCGCGCAGGTGCTGGCCGCGCCTTTCCGTCCGGCGCCGGCTGGCCTGGTTGCCAATGCCTGCCCAGTCAGTGGCCGGATGTCGGCGCGTCTGAAAGGCGAGACCTTCGAAGCAGTGGCTGACTTCCGCTTGGAGGAGGGCCGCTGCGTCGGTGAGATCGAGGCCGCCGAACCGTTGCGTGCGCACTTCAAGGGCGCCTATCGCTGGCCGGATCAGCGTCTGCACGTCATCGCGATGGAGGCGGACGGCCATCTCGTTCGCGCAGGCCTTGCCACGCCCTACGGCCTGTATGAGCTGCGTGCGACCGGGCCCGGGCGCTGGTCGGCTGCGCTTGGCAGCAGTGCGTTGCTCGAACTGGTGATGACCGACGTCGAAGCGGGGCAGTGATCGAGGGCGCTATCCGCGCTTGTTGATGTCGAGCCTCCGCGACGTCAAAGCGCGAAGCGGACAAACCGCGTTCTGAGCGTACCCGGCTGACCCACAGCCGCGCCGACGATGCGGGGACAGTGCGTGAAGAGATGCGTCGTTGGCTCGCGTCGACGCTCGTACGGGAAGGGCGTTGGGTAAGCTCGTCATCACCTTCCTTTTGACGGCAACCGAGCAAGGGTGCCACGAGAATTCTTCATGCCTGAGCATCGTGTCTCCCTGATCGGCGTCGACGGCGCCAAGACCGGCTGGTTCGCGGCCTGGCGCTCCGCGAACGGCTTCGCCTTCGACTACTACGCGCGCGCCGAGCACCTGGTCGCTGCACATGCGGGGGCCGCCTGCATCGCGGTCGATGTGCCGATCGGGCTGTCGGACAAGGGTGCGCGGGCTCCGGACGGCTTGGCGCGGTCCTTTGTCGGCGGCAGGCGGGCGAGCAGCGTGTTCAGCGCGCCGGTGCGCGGCGTGCTGGATGCGCAAAGCCAGCGCGAGGCCTCAGCGCGGCATCGCGAGATCGATGGCCGCGGCTTTGGCGCGCAGGCCTTCGGCATCCTTCCCAAGATCCGCGAGTGGGACACGCTGCTGCGTGCGGATGCCAACGCGCGTCGCGTGGTGCGTGAGATCCATCCCGAGGTGTCGTTCGCTGCGATGAACGCGGGTGTGGGTCTGGTTGCGCCGAAGCGCAGCGAGGAAGGTCACCGCCAGCGCGTTGATCTGCTCGGTGCGCACTTCGGGCTGGTCGCCGTGCAGGCTCTGGTTGAAGAAGTCCCGCGCCGCATCGCCGCCGCCGACGACGTGGCCGACGCGCTGGCCGCGCTGTGGACAGCAGAGCGCATCCACGCCGGCCGCGCGGGCTCTTTGCCTGCACCGCCGGCAGAGGACGGCGCGGGCCTGCAGACGGCGATCTGGTACTGAATCGAGCGGGCGCTGCGCGGTCGCGACCCCGGCGTGGCAGCACGCGACCGCCGATCCGCCCTCACCAATCCGTCGGCGCGTAGTCCTTCAGGAATTGCCCCCACAAGTGCTCGCCGGTGTTGAAGCCGTGGATGATCGGGTCGACGATGCGGGCGGCGCCGTCGACGATGTCGAGCGGCGGGTGGAAGCGTTCCTCGCGCACTTTCTTCGCGGCGATCTCGGCGGGATCTTCGTCGGTCACCCAGCCGGTGTCGACGCTGTTCATGTGGATGCCGCTGCCGTGGTAATCGGCAGCCGAGGTGCGCGTCATCATGTTCAGCGCGGCCTTCGCCATGTTGGTGTGCGGGTGCCGGGTGGTCTTGAAGTTGCGGTAGAACTGCCCTTCCATCGCCGACACGTTGACGATGTGCTTGTCATGGGTGTGCTCGCAGCCGGGCGGCGTGCGCAGCAGCAGCGGCTTCAGTCGCGCATTGATGATGAAGGGCGCGATGGCGTTGACCAGCTGCGTTTCCAGCAGCTCGACCGAGGGCACTTCGTCCAGCAGCAGGCGCCATGAGTTGCGCCCGCGCAGGTCGACCTGCTGCAGGTCCTGGTCCAGCCGGCCTTCGGGAAACAGATGCTGCTGGCCCAGCAGTTCGTCGGCCAGCAGGGGCACCTGCGAGAGTTCGGCGGCGCGGGTCAGGCCATCGGCGCCAGCGAGGCTGTGTGCGTGCGCTGTCGGCAGCGTGGCGCTGCCCGCATTCGGCAGCAGGTCGACGCTGCGCAGCCCTTCATAGCTGCCGATCAGTTTGCGCACCGTGTCGGGCAAGGCCTGCAGGGCCGCGGTCTCGCCGGCCATCATGTGCGCGTAGAACTGCGGCGGGCGGCGCACCGTCTGGCAGGCGTTGTTGATGATGAAGTCCAGCCGTGATCGCGTGGCCAGCAGTTGGCTGCAGAAGGCTTCGACGCTGGGCGTATGGCGCAGGTCCAGGCCGAAGATCTCCAGCCGATGGCCCCACTCGGCGAAGTCGGGTTCTGCGGCATAGCGCGCTGCGGAGTCGCGCGGAAAGCGCGTGGTCACGATCAGTTCGGCGCCCGCGCGCAGCAGCTTCAAGCCCGCCTGGTAGCCGATCTTGACGCGGCCGCCGGTCAGCAGCGCCACGCGGCCGCGCAGGTCGGCGGTTTCGGTGCGCTTGAAGTAGTTCAGCTCCGCACAGGTCGGGCACATCTGGTCGTAGAAGTGGTGCAGCTGGGCGTACTTCTGCTTGCAGACATAGCAGTGGCGCAGCTCCGGCGAGTGCAGCGGCTCCGCGCTGGCGGCCTCGCCCTCGCCGTTGCGGGCGCCGTGCAGGCCGGCGGCATGCGGCGGGAAGTAGTTCGGCGTGCTGAACACCGGCTTGCGTCGCAGCACGCGGATGCCGGTCTGATCGAGCAGGGCTTCGGCCTCGCGCACCTTTTCCTGATGGCGTTGCTTGGCCTGCTGCTTGAGCTTCTTGCGACGCGCCTTCGGTTCGGGGTCGCTGACCTTGGCGACGACGCGATGCAGACGCGCGCGCTCGGCGTCGGGCAGGGCGTCGAGCAGGCTGCGGTCGGCATCGATCTGCTCCAGCAGATCCAGCGCCGCGCGCAGGCGTTCGCTGAGGGAGATGTCGTCGGCAGCGGGCGGGGCAGTCGTAGTCAAGAGAGATCCGGGAAAGGCAGCGCCGGCCAGCAGGGCATGCTGGCGGGCAGGGCAAAGGGGGCGACAGGATACCGGGCTCGGTCGCGCTTGCCGCCTCGGTCACGCGCATGCTGAGGGCGCGAACCTGCGAGTGCTCGGAGCGGCGGGCATTCAGGGCAGCGCGGAGCGACACAGGCTGGATACCCGCGAGGCGACCGTTGGCATCCGCCCAGCGGTGCTTGCGCGCCGGCTGGCGTGCCCCGACTGTGTTCCGCCCACTCACCGCTGGTCCGGCCCATGACTGACAAGGATTCCCTGCCCAAGCTCGTGGATGCGCGCCTTTCGCGCATCGCCGCCTTCACCCGCACGCCGGGAGGCGGCAATCCTGCAGGCGTCTGGATCGATGAGGTGCTGCCGCCCCCGGAGGACATGCAGGCCATCGCGGCTGCCGTGGGCTACTCCGAAACCGTGTTCATCGCGCCCGTCGCGGGCGCGCGCCGGCAGGCCCGCTACTACAGCCCGCTGGCCGAGGTGCCTTTCTGTGGACACGCCACGATTGCCGCCGGCGTGCTGCTGGGCCAGGGCGGCGAAAGCGGGCGCCTGTGGCTGGACACCCGGGTCGGCGAGATCGCCCTCGACATCGCACTGGATGCGAGCAGCGCCCCGCCGGCGCCGGTGGCCAGCCTGACCTCGGTCGCTACCGCACAGCGCCCGCTGCCGCCGGGCCTGCTCGACGAGACGCTTGCGCTGCTGGCCTGGCCGCAGGAGGCGCTTGACGCCGAATTGCCGGCGACCCTGGCCTATGCCGGCGCCCTCCATCTCGTGCTGGCGGTGCGCGAGCGCGCGCAGTTGTCGGCGCTGAGCTATCCGTTCGAAGCCTTGAAGGCACTGATGCTCAAGCACGAGCTGACCACGCTGCAGCTGGTCTGGCGTGAACACGCGACGCGCTTCCATGCGCGCAACCCATTCCCTGTCGGTGGGGTCGTCGAGGACCCGGCCACCGGTGCTGCCGCAGCCGCATTCGCCGGCTGGCTGCGCGATGCGGACCTGCTGGCCGCGCCCTTCAGCCTGCAGATCCTCCAGGGCGAAGACATGGGGCGCCCCAGCCTGATCGAGGTTGAAGCGCCCGCCGCAGGCGGGATCGCGGTGCGCGGGCGCGGCGTGCTGATCGAATAGCGCGCGCGGTGGGGCCGGCTTCGTCCGGGTGGCGACTCATCCCGCCTGAATGGCATGTGGGGTAACGGGGGCCAGCATGGCGGCGCATGAGCCGGCAGCGCCGTACTCGTCAACGGGCCCGGCACCGCCATGAACACCGCGACCTGCTGCGAGCTGAGTGGCGACTGCACCTTGGTCTGCGTGAACATCGCGTCCGTCGGGCCGAGGCCCAGATCTCGCTCTGCGATCCGCCGCCGCAAGGACGGTGGCGACGGGTCGACCGGCCTGAAGCTGTGCGTGCGCGGCTCGCGCGTCTGGCGAGCGAGCGCGGCGGCGCTGTGGCCCTACTGCTCGAAGGCCCCCGCATCGCAGGCGCCATCGCTGCGCGTCGCGCCGCGCACATCGCTGGCGAGGCAGGTGCCGCTGCTGGCGGGGATGAAGTCGCGCTGCGGCCGCGGCATGCCGTCGCTGTTCCAACCGGTGACGGTGAATTCACCGCCGAAGCTGCCGAGCGAAAGGCCGAACACGGCGTCGCTGGCCTGCAGCTGGTCGACGCCGGCCAGTCGCGGGCAGGCCGATGCCGAAGGGCCGAACTGGTTGCCGCCGCCGGAGGTCACTGCGCCGTGGCCGCTGACACAGCTGGACAGCACCAGGCTGTTCTCGATCCGCGCGAACTGGTTGATCGAGGCACAGGCCGTGTCGTAGGGGAAGCGCAGGGCCCTGCCGGCGTGCGCGTTGACGGTGACGTGGGTCAGAAAGGCGGTGCCGGGCAGCCACGCAGCGGCGCCATCGATCGCCTGATTGCCCTGCAGGGACACGTTCTGCAGGCCCACGGAATGGCAGCGCGCGTGGATGCCGCCGCCCTGTCGCGCCACGTTGCCGGTGAAGCTGCTGGCCAGGATCGCCGCCTCGCCGGTGAGTTCGGCCATGAACACCCCGCCGCCGTCGCCGCCTGAGGTGGTGTTGTCGCGCACCTCGACGCCGGACAGCTGCAGTCGCCCCTGCGCGGCGATGCCGCCGCCGCTGTAGGCGAGATTGCCCTCCACCTGCGTGTTCCAGACCAGCAGCGGCTGCTGCTGCACGGCCACGAAGCGCGGCCCGCGCCACAGGCCGCCGCCTTCTGCGGCCGCTGTGTTCTGGGCAATCCGCAGCTGGTGGTTGCCGAAGATCGACAGGCCCATGTCGCCCGTCACGGCGACACCGCCGCCGTTGCGCCCCGCCTCGTTGGCGGCGATCTTCATGCCGCCCTCGGCGATCACCATCGTGTTGGCGGGGCCAATCAGCATCATCTGTTTGGCGATGAGGCCGCCGCCGTCACGGCCTGCCCGGTTGCCGTGGATGGCGAGATCGCCGCCACGCAGGATGGCGTCGTAGTGAAGCTTGATGCCGCCGCCGTCATAGGTCGCGACGTTGTCGCGCACTTCGACGTCGGTGAGCATGAGCTCGGAACCCAGCACCGACAGGCCGCCGCCTTCGATCGCCCTGCAGTGTTCGACGTCGACGCGCTGCATGGCGTAGCGCGAGGCGGACTTCGCAAACTGCACGCAGCCGCCCGAATCGCCGCGGCCATGCGAAATGGCGAGGTCGCTGACGCGGGCGTCCAGCGGCGTCGGAGACGCACTCCAGAACGCCAGCACGGCGTCATCGGCATCACGCAGCAGCAGGTGGGTCCAGCGGATGCGGGTCCTGGTCCGCCCCACGCCGACGATGTCGACATCGTCCTGCACCCACAGCGGACCGCTGTCGCTCGTAAAGCCGCCGTCGGCGCCCGACCGGCTCAGCAGATAGGTGGCGGCGCCCAGCTGGACGGTGTCGCGCCCGGCGCGCGCATTGGCGGCATTGATGGCTTCGCGCAGGGAGCAGTCGGTGCGCAGGCAGGCGCCGGGCACCGGGTCATCGGTGCGGGTGACGACGAAGGTGGCGGCGAACGCGTGGGTGCTGCAGACGAGGCCCAGCAGGGCGGCGGCGATGCGCATCGAAGTTCTCCTGAAGTGGATGGCAGTTCAGGGAACGGCGAATGCCGCGAACAGGGGCCAGGCGAGCCGAAGGCGGTCGTGGTGCATGCTGCGGCCCGCCGGTCGCGTGTCACTTGCAGAACCCTGAGAGCCTCTCAGCCTCGCGTCGCGGGGCGGGTGTTCTCGAAGAAACATGGGGGCGTCATCCCCGCGCATGTGGGGATCCAGGACTCGTGCGACTGCGGCAAGCGACACTGGGCCCCCACCTACGTGGGGGCGACGATCAATGGGGTCGCAAGCGTTCTGTTTCTCGAGAGGGGCCGGGCTCGCTACAGCCGCGGCGCCCACAGGAACAGCCAGGCGGCGAGCCCGCCCGCGGCGGTGAGCGCGGCGGCAAGACCGAGCACGGCGGCGACCGCGTATCGATGGATCGCGCGCGGCGCGCGCTGGGCGGCGAAGTAGAGCTCAAGCACACCCAGCGGCAGCAGCCAGCTCAGCACGCTGACCGCGAGGAAGACGGGGCCGTCCACCTCCAGTCGGCGCCCCGTGGCCGCCAGCAGCATGCCGGCCAGCACCATGCCGAGCCGCAGGAACCACACGCCGTTGACCAGCAGGAAAGCGCGCAGGGCGTGGCGGCGGTGGGAGGCGAAGTCGCGCCGTCGCGCGGCGCGCCAGGTCAGGGCAAGCGCCAGCAGGATCAACACGCCGTTGGCGCTGGTCGACAGCGCGCTGCCGAGGTTGAGCTGCGAGCCGCGGATCCAGGTCAGGTAGAAGCCGCTGAGGGTGACGATCAAGGCGCTGAGCAGGAATAGCCGGCCGTTCCAGCGATGCAGCCAGGGCCAGCGCTGGCGGATTGCCGGCAGCAGCTGCAGCAGGCCGGACAGGGTCATCAGCGCGCCCAGCAGCAGGTGGGCGATGAGCTGGGCGTTTCCCAGCGTGTCGCCGGGCTGGTAGCCGGTCAGATGCGGCTTGTCGTTCAGACCGGGCAGGTCGCCAGCGGCGAGCCGCGGCAGCACGAAGGCGAAGATGAAGGCGGCAAACGCCGCCTGCCCGGCGGCGGCGCCGAGGAACCACAGCGCGGCGGCGCGGGACAGGGCGCGATGGCCAGGTATCGGGGCGAGCGACATGCAGGTCTCCGTCGGGTGTCGATGGGCACCACCCTTGCCGATCCGCTCGCGCGCGTCCTACCGATTCGCGAATCGACCGGTCGGATCGCAATGCGGCCAGCGTCCGCAGGCTTGCCATTCAGCTGAGCGCACTTGCCAACTGCGCCCGCGCTGCCCAGGCTTTGGCCAACGGAATTCGGAGCGCGGACATGGATCTCGTCGAGCAGGCCCTGACTGGCGTGGTGGTCGCCCTGGCCCTGGCCTCGGTGCTGGTGTTGCTGAGGCGTCCGCGCAAGAGCGCAGCCGAGCTGCTGTTCGCGCTGTTCTGCGGCTCGCTGGCGCTCAGCGTGCTGGCGCCGGCCTGGCCCTCCGCCCCCGGCTGGGCGCTGCTGGCCTTGGCGGTGGGCGGCTGCGCCACCTGCAATGCCTACTGGCTGGTGTCGCGCGCGCTGTTCCGGGGCGAGGCGGGCGTGGGTCCGGCCGAAGTCGCGGCGGCCGCCGGCATCGCCCTGCTGATCGTCGCCTGTCATGCGCTGAAGGCCGCCGGCATGGACGGTGTTGCTTTGAGCGCGCTCGGCGCATTGCTGACGCTGGCGAGCTCGACGGTGCTGGTGCTGGCCCTGGTCGAGGCGCTGCGCGGCTATCGGCAAGCGGATGCTCGCGAACGTCTGCTCAGGCGAGGCTTCATCGTCGTGTACGGCGGCTGCGTGCTGCTGGCGACGCTGTCCGGCGCGGTCGCCGATGTCGACTTCGGCTGGGCTGGGCCGCATCGCCTGGTGGTGCTGGGCTGCGCGCTGTCCATCCTGGTCTTCACGCATGTGGCGCTGGAGCTGCGGCGTCGCGCGCTGCCCGCAGATGCGGCCGCCCAGCCCGTCGACGCCGAGGCTTCCGAGGCGGCCAGCCCCGATGGCCGGGCGCTGGCGGCGGCCCTGGTGCGTGCGCTCGAGGTGGACCGCCTGTACCGTCAGCCTGAACTCAAGGTGGCGGAGCTCGCCGAGCACGTCGGCAGCAGGGAGCATCGGGTCAGTCGCGTCATCAGGCAGGTGCTGGGCGCGCCGAACTTCAGCCAGTGGGTCAATCGCTATCGCATCGAGCATGCCTGCCGCCTGCTGCGCGAA
Source organism: uncultured Aquimonas sp. (assembly GCF_937888285.1). Lineage (GTDB taxonomy): Bacteria > Pseudomonadota > Gammaproteobacteria > Xanthomonadales > Xanthomonadaceae > Aquimonas. Next base: position 148,418 of record NZ_CALART010000056.1, on the reverse strand, counting down.
CAGCCGCGACGCAGCGTGCTCGACATCAGCCTCGACGCGGGCTTCGGTTCCCTGGGGCCCTTCAACCGCGCCTTCAAGGCGGCGACCGGCTGCACCCCGAGCGCGTGGCGCGCGCAAAGTCTGCGCTCGATGGGCGGCGAGTTGCCCGCCGGCGCCACGCTGTCGTCCGAGTCCTGAGTATCACGCACTGCCCGAGTCCCCAGACCGCTTCCCCCCTGACCGCTGGCCCACTGTCCCGAGGAGATCCGCCCCATGCTGCGTTCCTGCGTTTTGCTGCTGTGTCTGTGCGCTGCCGTGGCCGCCTCTGCCGATGATGACCTGAGCGGCAACTGGAGCGTGGATCTGGCCAGCGAGCCCGGCCAGGTCTACACCCAGCCGATGCAGCTCAGCCTCAATGAAGACGGCACGGTCGAGGGCAGCTTCTACAACAGCGAGATCCAGGCTGGCCGCTGGAAGCTGGACCGCGGTCGGCTGTGCGCGAGCTTTCGCACCACCGACGGGGCGGGGCCGTACCACAGCGCGGTCTGCCTGGTCGGCGACGAGGCCGTGGGCCAGACCTGGGCCGAGCACCGCGACTTCCTGTTCAACTGGAACGCGACGCGGGTGAACGACGCACCGTGAGGCGCGCACTGCGACCCGGATTGTTGAGGCTCGATCTTGCGCGGCTGCCTCGGCGCGCGACCGTCGCGCGCGCAGTTCGGGCCAGCGCGTGACGGTGTTCATCGGCCTGCTGCGGGCGGTGAATGTCGGTGGCACCGGCCGCCTGCCGATGGCCGATCTGGTCGCGATGGCGCAGGCCGCAGGATTCGCCCGCGTCCGCACCTACATCGCCAGCGGCAACCTGGTGTTCGAGAGCGAGCGCAGCGCAGCGGAGGTCAAGGCCACGCTGGAGCAGGCGCTGGCGCGCTATGCCGGCAAGCCGGTGGCGGTGATGGTGCGCAGCGCCAGCGAGCTGGCCGCGGTGCTGGCCGCCAACCCGTTTCCAGACTGCGCGCCGAATCGGACAGTCACCGTGTTCCTGGATGCGCCGCCGACGCCCGACTACCGCGTGGGCCTGTTCGCCCCCGATGGCGAGGAGGTCGTGGCCGGCGTGCGCGAGCTCTACATCCACTACGGCGCAGGCATGGCCCAGTCGCGCTTCAAGCTGCCCGCCGCGCAGGCAGGCACGGCGCGCAACATGAACACGGTCGCGCGGCTGGTGGCGATGTCGCGCGAGTAGGCGGGGCGGCTGGGGCTGTCGTGGCGTCCATTCCGGCTTCAATCACGATCCGGCGCGCCCAGCGGAAAGTAACTCCGGTACGGGCGAGCCTCGTCGACCGCGCGCTTGAATGAAGGTCGCGCCAGCAGGCGCTCGCGATAGGCGCGCAGGGTGGCGAAGCCTGGCTCGATCGGGTGGGTCCAGTCGGCGTAGAACAGAAAGGGGGCTGCCGCGCAGTCGGCGAGGCTGAAGTCCTCGCCCGCCGCCCACGTGCGCCCAGCCAATCGGGTATCCAGCCAGGCATAAGCGGTTTCCAGCATGCGTCGCGCCTGCCGGACGCCGTGTGGATCGCGGTCGACTTCCGCACAGAGGCGGTCGAACACCACCTTCTGCTGCGGCGTCGAGATGTAGTTGTCGAACAGACGATCCAGCATGCGCACCTCGAGTGCAGCGGCCGGATCGGAGGGAATCAGCCTGACCGGTCCGGGATGATGGATCTGCAGATGCTCGATCACGCAGCTCGCTTCCATCACCACGCGATCGCCGTCAACGAGGATCGGAAAGCGGCCAATCGGCCATAGCGCATCGAACTCGGCCTTGGCTTGGGGATCTTCCAGATGACGGTAGTCGAAGGCGGTGGCGTTCTCGTACAGCGCGATCAGCACCTTCTGGAAGTAGGACGAGAAGGGGTGGGCGTAGAGGCGGGGCAAGGCGGTCGGCATGGGCGTTTCCGGCGGTTGGCTCTGTCTCTGTCGAAGCCGAGTGGCGAAGATCGACAGGCCGTGCTGTCGCGGCAGTGTGGCGAATGCCGCGATCCTGCCGCGCGCCGCACAGGTTGCACACGTGCCTGGCTCGCGCGCCAACGCATTCGCAGGGGGCACTGGCGCGCCGTGAAATGCTGCTGGGCACATCGTCTTGCCAGCCGCGCTGGCAGACTCTGGGGAAGTTCAACCGACCGAAGGACTGTCCATGGCCCGCACGGAGGATGTTGCACTGCCCGATCTGTTCGACGCGGCCTATGCCCGCGTGCAGCAGGCGGCGAAGCGGATCGGCACGCCGGAGGATGTTCTGGCGCAGTTGCATTACCCGAAGGAGACGCTGGCGGCCAACCTGCTGCTGCGTCGCGATGACGGCAGCCTGTCGGCGTTCAAGGCCTGGCGCTGTCGCTACAGCGATGCGCTGGGGCCAACCAAGGGCGGCCTGCGCTTCCACGCCGACAGCAATCTGCGCGAGGTGATGGCGTTGGCGCTATGGATGACCTGCAAATGCGCCGTGGTCGACCTGCCTTTCGGCGGTGCCAAGGGCGCGGTCTGCGTCGACCCGCACGCGCTCTCCGACATGGAGCGACAGCGCCTGACCCACGCCTGGGTGCAGGCCTTCCGGCAGATGCTGGGCCCCGATCGCGACATTCCAGCGCCCGATGTGTCGACCGGCCCGCGCGAGATGGCCTGGATCGCGGATGAGTATTCGCGGCTGATCGGCCAGCCCGAGCCGGCGGTGGTCACCGGCAAGCCGGTCGGCTTCCATGGCTCGGAGGGCCGCGGCGGGGCGACCGGCTACGGCGGCTTCCGCGTGCTCTGCGCGCTGGCGCAGCGGCTCGATCTGAAGCCCGAGGACACGCGCGTGGCCATCATCGGCTTCGGCAATGCCGGTGGCGAGATCGCCACCCACCTGCAGGCGGCCGGCTATCGCATCGTTGGCATCGCCGACTCCCGCGGTGCGGTCAGCTGCCGCCAGGGCCTGCCGCTGGAGGACGTGCGCCGCGCCAAGGCCGAGCACGGCAGCGTACGCGGCTTCGAGGGCAAGGGCGTCAAGCGCTACAAGGACCCTGCGGCCCTGGTCGGCCTCGATTGCGACCTGCTGATTCCCGCCGCCCTGCAGAACCAGATCCACGCCGACAATGCGGCCGAGGTGCGCGCACGAGTGGTGCTGGAGCTGGCCAATGGGCCGACCACGCCCGAGGCCGATGCCATCCTTGATAAACGGGGCGTGCAGGTGGTGCCGGACATTCTCGCGAATGCAGGTGGCGTCACCGTGTCCTACTTCGAGTGGCTGCAGAACCGCAGTCGCGATCGCTGGTCCGCGACGACGGTGCGTTCGCGGCTGGAGGACACCCTCGATGATGCGGCGCGACGGGTGGCCGACACCGCGGTCGAGCTCGACAGCAGCCTGCGCATGGCGGCCTATGCCGTGGCGCTGCGGCGGCTGCAGTTGGCGCTGCTGGCGCATTCGCCGAAGGGCTAGGGGGCAGGGGGTATGGCTTGCGGTGGGCCAGGGCCCACCCTGTGGAAGCGCTGGCTGATCCCGCATAGGGTGGGCCCTGGCCCACCATGAGCTGCACGCTTGCCTCACCACTCACAGCACGCAGCATGCGACTCGCGAACCTCGGCACACCTCGACCGCGCGGCTGACGCCCCTGGTCCTGCTCGGCATGCTGGCTCCGGTGCTCATGGCACTCGGGCTGGCGTAGCACGCGCCCTCAGAACCCCAGCGGAATCCCGAACACGTAGAAGCCCACCAGCAGCGTGGTCCAGACCACCAGGAAAGCCGCCGAGTAGGGGACCATCATCAGCAGCATCTCGCCGAAGCTGAGCTCGGGCCGGTAGCGGCGCATGAAGGCGAGGATGATGCCGGCGTACATCATCATCGGCGAGACCACATTGGTGGCCGAGTCGGCGACGCGATAGGCGGCCGAGACGAGGTCCGGCGTCATCTCCGGACTGACGAAGTACAGCATCGGAATGAAGATCGGCCCAAGCAGCATCCATTTCGAGGTGAGTCCGCCGATGAACAGGTTGATCGTGGCGGTGGCCAGCACGAAGCCGATCAGAAGCAGCACCGGTGACTCATCAAGGCTGAGCGCCAGCAGGGCCTGGCCGCCGAGGTAGGTGATCCAGGCGCCGAGCCCGCTGTAGGTGAGCAGACCGAGGAAGTTGTAGGCGAAGAACGTCAGCACCAGGATGTAGCCGATGGTGTTCATCTGCTTCACCATCGCATTGACCGCGTCCTGGGCGCGCTTGAAGGTGCCGGCGCCGATGCCGAAGCCCAGGCCGACGCAGGCGAAGAACAGCGAGATCAGCAGGATCACGTTGTTCATGTAGGGCACGATGCGACGACCCTCGGCGTTTTCGAACGCGGCCAGTGGGCCCAGGATCAGGCCTGCGATGAGCGCCGCAGCCACCAGCAGGCCAATGCCCGCGCCGACGAGGCCGCGGCGCTCCTCAGGCGACAGCGCGAACTCGCCGAGGCCAAGGTCCGCCGGCACCACGAAGGACTGCCGCTCCAGCCTGGGCTGCACGAACCAGCGCGTGACCAGGGCGCCGGTGGCGGCCAGTACGAAGGTTGAGGTGGCGATGAACCAGTAGTGCATGGTCGCCGCCTGCAGCGGCTCGCCCGCGGCATTGGCGAAGGGTACGCCCTGCGCTTCGGCAAAGGCCTGCGCGTTGACGCCGATGATCACGTCGATCGGCGTGCCCGGCACCAGATTGGCCGAGAAGCCCGCAGAGACACCGGCAAACGCCGCGGCCATGCCGATCAGCGGGTTCTTGCCCATGCCGGCGTAGAGCATGCCGGCCAGCGGGATCAGGATCAGATAGCCGGCATCGGTGGCCAGCGAGCTCAGGATGCCCAGCAGCACCAGCAGCAGCGGCAGCAGCGATTGCGGCACGAGCAGGGCCATGCGCTTGATCAGCGCACTCAGCAGGCCCGACTGCTCGGCGATGCCGATCGCCAGGATCACCACCAGGATCACGCCGAGCACGCCGCCGCCGAAGCCCAGCCAGTTGGTCAGCAGGGCGTTGTCGAAGATCCAGCGCACCTGCTCGGCCTCCGCCATGCTGCGGATGCTGTAGGTCTGCAGCTCGCCGCCGGCGCCCATGCTCTCGAAGCTGTGGCCGCCGAGCAGCACCGAGGCGACGAAGGCGATCACGAAGAAGGCCATGAACAGCAGGATCGGGTCGGGGATCCGCTTGGCCCAGCGCTCGATGAAGCCGCCTTGGTTCGTGCCCGTCTGTTCGCTCATCTGCGCTGTGTCCCGGTGGAGTCCGCGGGGCAGGGTACCGCAGGCGCCCGCGTGGCTCAGGCGAAGGCTTCGATTCGTCTGTCTGGCGCCTGTCGTGTCGGTGCCCTCAGCGCGGAGCCTGTCCTCGCTGAAGCACCCGCATCGCCAGTTGTGCAGCTCCATCTGCGTTGACGCAGCCTCGGGGGTGCAGGCCTGCCGCTGCAACGCGTGCGTCTGGCGCCTTGACCGGGGCCCACCCTGCAGGCGCGGGATCACCAGCCCAGGGCAGTGCGGCAGCTGTCCGCGTTGCCGTTACTCAACTGGTGCGCGACTTCAGGGCAACACGGATCAGGTCCCTGCTGTCCTTGTTCAGTGATCGTGCGTCCGGCGCAGGTCCGGACTCGCGTGTTCTGGATGACGCGCCTACGCGCTCGGTTCGCGACCGCACCCTCCATCGCGCGCGGCAACGCTGGATTCTTCAGCGTTGCCTTGGATCGCGCGCCTCATTGCTGGCTTTGCCCTGTCTTATGGACTGGCTGCGTCGAGTGCACTCGACGCTGGATCCGGACAGCCGAATTCAAGGTAGTGGTTGTAGCCACCATCGGCACGCAGGAAGCGCTCGGCGCGTTCCAGATGGCAGTCGAGGAAGACCATGTCCGGCGCGTGGCTCAGGCGCAGGACATGGCCACCGCCCGGGGTAACGCTGCCCTGGCTGGCGTTCGACGCAAGCTTCAGGCAGTTCGCCACGGTTCTGCCGGCCTGCGGGGTCAGGCCGTACTCGACGGCCTCGCAGTGATAGCCCGTGAGGATCCGGGTCGGCGTGGCCACCGCAATGATGTGGGTGTCGACGGGGGTGAGGCGACGCGTTCCAGCGTCGGCTTCGAGGGAAGGCAGAACGGAGGCAATGCCCAGGGCAAGCGAAACAAGCATGGCAGGGATCTCGTATGGATAAGGGCTCAAAGTGGCAACGCGCGGGCCGACGCTCCGGTCGGGGAATCCAGCGGTCGAGGAATCAACAGGACACAAGGAATCTCGGCGACAGCGCCGACATCCGGGGCGGCGCAGGGCGACGGAGTGGCGCCACAGGCCGCGATGGCAAGCCTGCCTCAGCGGCTGCTCTTGGGTCTCCACCGCGCGTCCATGGCGCGGTAACGATGGGGTATCGCCGCGCCGACTGCGCCGCGTTTCAGGCCTGATCCAGCGCGTGGTGGATGAGCACGACGCACTGCGAGGCGAACAGCATCTTCGAGCCCAGCGAGATCTTGCGTGCCCCCAGTCGATCGAGGCCGTGCAGGGTGTTCTTCGGCATCGGGATATGGTCGGTCAGCAGGAAGCAGGGTCGGGGCGCGATGGGCTGGTCACTGATCGGGCTGCCCTTGCGGTCCATCACATAGAGCGTGTGGTCCTGCGCAAGGCCCTGCACGAGGCGCTCGAAGCTGGTCGTGGACACGCTTACGCCCGGCTCGACCGCGCGGGTCTCGTCCTTGCCCATGCCGACCGATGCATCCAGCGCGCGGGCGACCCGGCCCAGCAGGCGCCGCTCGTCGAAGCCGCCGAGATCCTGCAGCGCGTTCGACTCGAAGCGGATCGAGCGCGAGTAGTCGCGCGTGCTTTCCAGCACCAGGTAGACGACGACATCGGGGCGGTGCGACTGCGCCACGAAGATCGCGTTCATCAGCGTATGGGCGAGGATCTCGGTGTGCGCGTCCTGGCCGACCGCCGCGAGCAGGCCGGCGCTGTCGGTCGGTGCGGCGCGTGCGCGCAGGACAAAGGTTCGCATTGGCTTCCGTCGAGTGAGGGGCGCGCCGGGGCCGCGCGGCCGGGGATTGTCCGCGCAAACGGCCGGAGGGTCGACCCGGGTGGGCGCGATCCTGCCGTGACCCGCGGCAGGCTCAGGACGCGCCCGCTTGCGTGTCGTCGGCAGTCGAGCGGGCGCAGCTCGCAGCGCCCGGCCGTGAATGCGCCGCTGCCTGAACCGCGACCCTGCCGGGGCCATGCAATGGCCTTCGACGGTGCCGGTATCGACTTGACAGCGCTGGCCATGAGAAGAGAATGAACGCTCACTCATTTTCCGGTGCGGCCGTCGCCGCGCTCTCCCAGAGGCCCCCATGCGCAGTCCCGCCCCTCACCTCACGCGCGCCCTGACCCTGTGCGCTGTCCTTTCGCTGTCGGCCTGCGGTGCGCCGGAGCCGCCCGCCGCGCCGCCGCCGCCCGAGGTCAGTGTGGTCACCCTGGGCACCCAGCCGGTCAGCGTGACCCGCGAGCTCGCCGGCCGCACGGTGCCCTACGTGGTCGCCGAGGTGCGCCCGCAGGTGAGCGGCATCGTCAAGCAGCGTGCATTCACGGAAGGCGCGCGCGTTGAAGCCGGCGAGTTGCTGTACCAGATCGATGACGCCAGCTATCGGGCGGATCGCGACCGCGCCAGCGCTGCCCTGGCGCGCGCGGAGGCCACGCTGAACTCGACCCGTTTGCAGGCGCGTCGCGCCGCCGAGCTGGCCGAGAAGCGCTTGCTCAGCGCGCAGGACAACGAGCTCGCCGCGGCGGCCTTCCAGCAGGCACAGGCCGACGTGGCCGCAGCCCGCGCCCAGCTCGCGGCGGCCGAGGTGACGCTGGCCTATGCGCGCCTCGTGGCGCCGATCAGCGGCCAGATCGGCAAGTCCAGCGTCACCCAGGGCGCGCTGGTGACCGCCAACCAGACCGAGCCGCTGGCGACGATCCAGCAGCTCGATCCGATGTATGTGGATCTAGCGCAGTCCAGCGCCGAGCTGCTCGCGCTGCGTCGCGAGGTGGCGGCCGGCACCCTCGAACGGTCCGAGGGCGTGCCGGTGACCCTGCTGCTGGAAGACGGCAGCGTCTATGCCCAGCAGGGCCGCCTGCAGTTCGCCGATGTCACCGTCGACCCGGGCACCGGCAGCTACGCGCTGCGCGTGCTCGTGCCGAATCCGGATGGCCTGCTGCTGCCCGGCATGTACGTGCGTGCGCAGGTCGACATGGGCCAGCGCCCGCAGGGCATCCTGGCCCCGCAGCAGGCGATCACCCGCGACCCGAAGGGCCAGGCGGTAGCGATGGTGGTGAACGCCGAGGATGTGGTCGAAGCGCGCGTGCTTGGCGCCAGCCGGACCCTGGGCGACCAGTGGCTGGTGGACCAAGGCCTGCAGGCGGGAGAGCGCGTGATCGTCGAGGGCCTGCAGAAGGTGCGTCCGGGCATGCAGGTGCGGGTGGTGGAAGCGTCGATGGCCGATCCGCAGTCGGCGCCCAGCGCCGCAGACGCCGAATAGGCGGAGATCGACCATGGCTCGCTTCTTCATCGACCGGCCGATCTTCGCCTGGGTCATCGCCATCATCATCATGCTGGCCGGCCTGCTCGCGCTGACCCAGCTGCCGATCTCCCGCTACCCGACCATCGCGCCGCCCTCGGTCACCATCAGCGCCAGCTACCCCGGTGCCTCCGCACAGGCGGTCGAGAACTCGGTGACCCAGATCATCGAGCAGGCCATGACCGGCCTCGATGGCCTCGACTACATGTCGGCCACCAGCGACTCGAACGGCAGCGTCAGCGTCACTCTCACCTTCGCCACCGGCACCGACCCCGACATCGCCCAGGTGCAGGTGCAGAACAAGCTGCAGCTGGCCACCGCGCTGCTGCCACAGATCGTGCAGCAGCAGGGCATCAGCGTGACCAAGGCGAGCTCGGGCTTCCTGCAGGTGCTGGCCTTCGTCTCCGAGGACGGCAGCATGGACCGCGGCGACATTTCGGACTACGTGGCCGCGACGATTGTCGATCCGCTGAGCCGCGTGGCGGGCGTCGGCAGCGTGCAGGTGTTCGGCGGCAAGTACGCGATGCGGATCTGGCTCGACCCCGGCAAGCTCAACACCTACCGGCTGGTGCCGGCGGATGTGATCGAAGCCATCCGCGCGCAGAACGCGCAGGTGGCGGTGGGCCAGCTGGGCGGTACGCCGGCCGTCGACGACCAGCAGCTCAACGCAACAATCACTGCGCAGGACCGTCTGCAGACGCCTGAGCAGTTCCGCAACATCGTGCTGCGCAGCGGCGGCGACGGTTCGGTGCTGCGGCTGGGCGATGTCGCCCGCGTCGAGATCGGCTCCGACAACTATTCGGTGATCAGCCGCTACAACGGCCAGCCCGCAGCGGGCGTGGCGGTCTCGCTGGCGACCAATGCCAATGCGCTGGCCACCGCCGACCGCATCGCTGCGCTGATGGAGCGCATGCAGCCGGGCTTTCCCACCGGGCTTGCGGTCAAGATCCCCTTCGACACCACGCCCTTCGTGCGCGTCTCGATCAATGAGGTCGTCAAGACCCTGATCGAGGCGGTGGTGCTGGTGTTCCTGGTGATCTACCTGTTCCTGCAGAACTTCCGCGCCACGCTGATTCCGACCATCGCGGTGCCGGTGGTGCTGCTGGGCACGCTGGCGATCCTGCTGGCGCTGGGCTTCTCGATCAACATGCTGACCATGTTCGCGATGGTGCTGGCGATCGGCCTGCTGGTCGACGACGCCATCGTGGTGGTCGAGAACGTCGAGCGGGTGATGAGCGAGGAAGGCCTGTCGCCGCTGGAGGCCACGCGCAAGTCGATGGACCAGATCACCGGCGCCCTCGTCGGCATCGGCCTGGTGCTGGCGGCGGTGTTCGTGCCCATGGCCTTCCTGACCGGCTCGACCGGCGTGATCTACCGCCAGTTCACGGCGACGATTGTCTCCGCGATGGGCCTGTCGGTGCTGGTCGCGATCATTCTCACCCCGGCGCTGTGCGCGACCATGCTCAAGCCGCTGAAGAAGGGCGAGCACCACGGCGAGCGCGGCTTCTTCGGCTGGTTCAACCGCACGTTCGATGCGGGCAACCGCCGCTACCAGGGCATGGTCGAGCGCATGCTCCGGCGCAGCGGCCGCTTCCTGCTGCTGTACGGCCTGCTGGCCGGGGTGATGGTGTTCGTGTTCCTGCGGGTGCCGTCCTCGTTCCTTCCCGATGAGGACCAGGGCGTGATGTTCACCATCGTGCAGACCCCGGTCGGCGCCACCCAGCAGCGCACCCAGAAGGTCATGGAGCAGGTCGAGCGGCACTATCTGGAAAACGAATCCGAGCACGTGGTCTCGACCTTTTCGGTGCAGGGCTTCAGCTTCGCCGGCAGCGGCCAGAACAACGGCATGGTCTTCGTCAAGCTGAGGGACTGGGATGAGCGCAGCAGCGACGAGGCCAGCGTTGGCGCCCTGGTCGGCCGCGCCATGGGCGCTTTCAGCCAGATCAAGGACGCCATGGTGTTCGCGCTGGCACCGCCGCCGGTGACCGAGCTCGGCACCACCGGTGGCTTCAATCTCTACCTGAAGGACAACGCCGGCGCCGGCCACGAGGCCCTGCTGGCGGCGCGCAACCAGCTGCTTGGCGCGGCCGCGCAGAGCCCGCTGCTGAGTGGCGTGCGTCCGAATGGTCAGGAAGACACGCCGCAGTTCCGTCTGCAGATCGATACCGAGAAGGCCGCCGCGCTGGGCGTTCCGGTGGCCAGCATCAACAACACCCTGAGCGTGGCCTGGGGCGGCCAGTACGTCGATGACTTCATCGACCGCGGCCGGGTCAAGCGCGTCTACGTGCAGGCCGATGCGCCGTTCCGGATGGTGCCGGAGGACTTCGCGCAGTGGTACACGCGCAATGCCACCGGTGAGATGGTGCCGTTCTCCGCCTTCGCCAGCACCCGCTGGGAATACGGCTCGCCGCGGCTGGAGCGCTTCAATGGCGTCTCGGCCATGAACATCACCGGCACGCCGGCGCCGGGCGTGAGTTCCGGCGACGCCATGGCCGAGATCGAGCGCATCGTCGGCGAGCTGCCGCAGGGCTTCGGCATCGAGTGGAGCGGCCAGTCCTACCAGGAGCGCGCGGCCAGCGCGCAGACGCCGATGCTCTACGCGCTGTCGGTGCTGATCGTGTTCCTCTGTCTGGCCGCGCTGTACGAGAGCTGGTCGATCCCGACCTCGGTGCTGCTGGTGGTGCCGCTGGGCATCCTCGGCACCGTGCTGTTCACCTGGACGCGCGGGCTGGAGCGCGACGTCTACTTCCAGGTCGGCATGCTCACCACGGTCGGGCTCGCCAGCAAGAACGCGGTGCTGATCATCGAGTTCGCCAAGGCCAACGTGGAGGCCGGCATGGCGCTGGTCGAGGGTACGCTGGCGGCGATCCGCGACCGCCTGCGGCCGATCCTGATGACCTCGATCGCCTTCGGTTTCGGCGTGCTGCCGCTGGCGCTCGCCACCGGCGCGGGCTCGGGCGCGCAGCGTGCGATCGGCACCGGCGTGGTCGGCGGCATGCTCGCCGGCACCTTCCTCGGCATCTTCTTCATTCCGCTGTTCTTCGTCGTGATCCGCCGGCTGATGCAGGGCAGGCAGGTGCAGCCATGAGCGCCATCGAAGAGCGCAGCAGCGGCAAGTCCACGGCGCGCGCGCAGGCCCAGCGCGCGCGCATCCTCGATGCTGCGCGTGCCTGCTTTGCCGAGCGCGGCTTCCACGGCGCCAGCATCGCCAACATCGCCCAGGCCGCCGGGATCAGCCAAGGCCTGATCTACCGCTACTTCACCAACAAGGCGGCGATCGTGCATGCGATCGTCGACGAGCAGCGCATCCGGCGCGGCGAGACCCTGGCCGGCATCACCAGCTGCGAGGCCCTGGTGGACGTGGTGATCGCGAAGCTGCAGAACTGGCGTACGCGCAGCGGCGGTTCCGAAGGCGACTTCGACCCCACCCTGTTTCTTGAGATCACCGCCGAGGCAACCCGCGACGCGGACGTGGCTTCGGTGCTGGCCGAGCATGAGCGATCGATCTGGGCGGATCTCAGCGGATTGCTTGCGCGCAGCGCCGAGCTGCGCAGCCTGCGCCTCTCGACGGGCGAGCTGCAGCAGCGCACCCTGGTGCTGCGCTGCCTGCTCGACGGCATGGTGCTGAACTGGGTGCGCGACCCGGGGATCGACGCCGAGCAGCTCCGCCGCAGCCTGCACGTCGCCTGTGCGGGGCTGTTGGCCTGATGCGCGGCAGCTGGCGCTGGCGTGCTCGCCGGGCGCTGCCCGGATCTCGTTTGGCGAAGGCCCTGCGTCGTGCCTGCCGGCCGGGTCGAACGGGAAGGCGCGTATTGCGGCGGCGACGACAGGTTCGGCTTCGCTTGATGCCGCGCCTCTTGGAGACTCGTTGGTGGATGCGCTGCGCTTATCCACCCTACAAGTACGTTTGACGCCAGTACCCGAACGAAGCTTCGGACCGTTGTGCGCGTAGGGCAGATAAGCGAAGCGCATCTGCCAACAAGGACGATGGACGCCACGCCTGCAGCGAAGCCCCAGACCGCCCCACGCGTAGGGCAGATAAGCGAAGCGCATCTGCCAACAAGAACGATGGACGCCATGCCTGCAGCGAAGCCTCAGGGCGTCGCACGCGTAGGGCAGATAAGCAAAGCGCATCCGCCAACAAGAACGATGGACGCCATGCCTGCAGCGAAGCCCCAGACCGGCCCACGCGCTGAGCAGACAAGCGCAGCGCATCCGCGGACCGTTCGAGGTGATGAGACGCCCTCAGCCCAGCCGTTCCAGCACCGCCAGCGTCGGCTTGGCCAGGTTCAGCGAGTAGAAGTGCAGCTCGGGCGCGCCGCCCTCGATCAGGCGTCGGCACAGCTGGGCCACCGCATCGGCACCGAATTCGCGCACCGCGGCGGCATCGTCGCCATAGGCTTGCATGCGTTTGGCCATCCAGCGCGGGATCTCGGCGCCGCACATTTCGGAGAAGCGGCGCAGCTGGCTGTAGTTCGAGATCGGCATGATGCCGGGCACGATCGGGATGTCGATGCCCTCGCGGCGCACTGCGTCGACGAAAGCGAAGTAGGCGTCGGCGTTGTAGAAGTACTGCGTGATCGCTGAATTCGCGCCCGCGCGCACCTTGGTGCAGAAGTGCTTGAGATCGGCCAGCGCGTCGTCGGCCTGCGGATGCACTTCCGGGTAGGCGGCGACCTCGATGTGGAAGTGCTCGCCGGTCTCTGTGCGAATGAACTCCACAAGTTCGCTGGCATAGCGGAAGTCGCCCGGCCGGGCCATGCCCGAGGGCAGGTCGCCGCGCAGGGCGACGATGCGGCGGCAGCCGATTTCGCGGTAGCGCTGCAGCAGCTCGCGGATCTCTTCGCGGGTGCCGCCCACGCAGGACAGGTGCGGCGCGGCGTCCAGCCCGTGCTGGTCGTGCAGGCCGCGCACGGTGTCGGCGGTGTAGGACAGGGTCGATCCGCCGGCGCCGAAGGTCACCGAAACGAAGCGAGGTGCGTACTCCTTGAGCTTTTCGGCAGTGCGGTCGAGCTGGCTGCGCTGCTCGTCGGTCTTGGGCGGAAAGAATTCGAAGGACAGCGAGGGCAGGGCAGGCATGTATCGCTCTATCGCGATGGAAAGTGTGCGCGATGGTAGCGGCATGCACGCGCCGCGGGAAGCGGCGAGGCGAGCGGACCGCGGGGCACGCGGGCTCGCGGTTGGGGCTTGCGAGCTTCTCAGCGCCGCTCTGCGGGCCGGGTGTTCTCGAAGTGGCGTGGACTGATCATGCCTGCGAAGAGCCTGTCTTCGCGAAGGCGGAGGCGTTGATCCAGCGCTCTTGCGACCGAGGCCGCTACTCTGGGCCCCCGCCTTCGCGGGGGCGACGGTGACCGACTTCGGGGCGAGCGTCGCCTTTCTTGTGCGGGTCAGAGCGCTGCGAGCCTGGCGCTCGGATGCGTTTGTCCACCCGCGGTGGTTTGCTTCGGCACCGCACTCGCCAGGGCGCTTGACTCGCAAACGCGAATCATTATCATCCGTGGCCATGGCGTCCTTCACGACGCACCGGGAGAGCTGACATGACCTTGAACCCTGCCGATTCCGATATCGCCTTCAGCCACGAGCTGAATCATTCCTCCTCACCCGCGCTGATTCGCAGCCAGCCGCGTACCACCGTTCGCGAAACGGTGGACAGCCACGCGCTGCTGCGCGGCGGTCGCGAGCTGGTGATCCTGCACGGCGAGCACGAGTACCGTCTGCGCCTCACCCAGAACGACAAGCTGATCCTGACCAAATGATCGGCAGTGACTGAGGCCAAAGTCGAGGTCAGCAAGAAGCGACACGGCGCGGGCTGCGCCGAACGGGTACTGCTCCTCGGATCACTGCGGATCTGACCTGCGTCCGCCGGTACTTCAGCCGCCAAACACAACCCAAGCCGCCAGCCAGCGCCCCAGGCGTGAGCCCGCTCCGACACCTGATGTTCTCTCGGAGCCCCGATGCCCACCCTGCGTCCCACCGCACCGCGCCCGACCGCGCTTGCCGCTGCGCTCGCCCTTGTGTTTCTGGCGCCATCCAGCGCCACGCAGGCGGCGACCGCCGCGCCTGTCGAAGCGGACGATGCCTCCTTCGATCGACTCGACCGCATTGTCGTTTCCGCCACGCTCACCGAAGCCGCTGTCGCCAGCCTGCCCGGCGTGATCAGCGCCATCGATCGTGCCCAGCTGCAGCGCGAGCTGGCGATGAACCTGCGCGACGCCGTGCGCTACGAGCCCGGTGTGTCGGTGCGCTCCAGCTTCGGCCGATTTGGCCTTGGCGATTTCCGCATCCGCGGCCTCGAAGGCAATCGCGTGCTGATCGAAACCGACGGCATCGCGGTCTCCGATGCCTTCGCGATCGGCAGCTTCTCCAGCGCCGGGCGTATCAGCGTCGACCCGGCCACGCTGAAGGCCATCGAGATCGTGCGCGGGCCGGGCTCCTCGCTGTACGGCTCGGATGCCCTGGGCGGCGTCGTCGCCCTGCAGACCGTCGACGCCGAAGACCTGGTGCGCGAGGGTGAAGACCGCGGTATTGCGCTTCGCATGGGCACCTCGGGCGAGGACTTCGGGGCATTTGGCGGCGCCTCGGCGGCCTTTGTCGGTGAGCGCTGGTCGGGGCTCGCGGTGCTGCACCGTCGCGAGGGCCGCGAGCCGCGCAACCAGGGCGAGGACGCCAGTGACGGCGCCGCACGCACCCGCTCCAACCCGCAGGACAGCGCGCAGGGCAGCATGCTCGCCAAGCTCGGCTTCGCGCCGCAGGCCGACCAGCGCTGGACGCTGACCGTCGAAGGTAACGAAGGGCGTGCATTGACCGACGTCCGCAGCGCGCGGACCACCACATCCGGCTTCGGTCTGCCCGTACGCGTGCTCGATCTGCAGGGCGACGATCGTCAGACCCGCGCACGGGTCAGCCTTCGCCATGCCTGGAGCGAACTGCACAGCACCGTCGCCGACCGCCTGCGCTGGCAGGTCTATCGCCAGGACAGCGAGACCACCCAGCGCACTTTCGAGGAGCGCGTCAGCCTTGCTGCGACCGGTCCCATCAACCCGACCCGCCGCGAGCGCGAGTTCAACTTCGATCAGCGCGTGCACGGCGCCGAGTTCACCGCGCACAAGGCTTTCGCGCTGGGCAGCTGGCGGCATCGCTTCACCTGGGGCCTGGACCTGAGCGTGAGCGACATCCGCCAGAAGCGCGATGGCCGCAGCATCAACCTGAGCACCGGTGCAGTCAGCACGACGATCTCGCCCGATGTGTTTCCGGTGCGCGACTTTCCAGTCAGTCGCACCACCGCCGCAGGCCTGTATCTGCAGGACGAGATCGAGACGGCGGACGGTGTGTGGCGCCTGATCCCTGGCCTGCGCGTCGATCACTACGTGCTCGACCCCGAGCAGGACGCGATCTTCGCTGGCGACAATCCGGGCGTGGCCCTGTCGGATGTTCGCGAGACCTCGGTGTCGCCCAAGTTTGGCGTGGTGCGTCGCCTGGGCGAGCGCTACAGCGCGTTTGCCGGCTATGCGCGGGGCTTCCGCTCGCCGCCCTACAACGACGTCAACCTCGGCCTCACCAATCTTCAGTTCGGCTACACCGCGATCCCCAATCCGGACCTGAAGCCCGAGACCTCGGACGGCATCGAGCTTGGCCTGCGCCGGCAGGACGCGGACTTCTGGTGGACCCTGTCGGGCTATGCCAACCGCTACCGCGACTTCATCGAGTCGCTGCGCAGTATCGGCGTCGATCCCGCCACCGGCCTGCTGGTGTTCCAGTCGCAGAACGTCTCGCGCGCCCGCATCCACGGCCTCGAACTGAAGGGGGGCTGGGCGCTGGGCAGCGTCTGGCCCGCGCTCGACAACGTCGAGCTGCGCTTCGCGGCGGCGCAGTCCAGGGGGCGCGATACCACTGCTGATCGGCCCTTGGCCTCGGTGGATCCGCTGAACGCCATGCTTGGCCTGCGCTGGAGCGGATCGCGCAGCGCCATCGAGCTGGCCCTGCGCGGCGCCGACCGCAAGCGCGAGCCCGGCACGGTCGCGGGTACGACCGGCGACGTGCCGGCTTTCGCAGCGCCTGGCTACGGTGTCTTCGATCTGCTCTACGAACTGGAGTTCGCCCAGCACGCGCGCCTGAACGTCGGTCTCTTCAATCTCGCTGACCGCAGTTACTGGGACTGGGCCGCGGTGCCGCAGGTCGCCGCCAGCAGTGCCGTGCTGGATCGCTACACCGCGTCGGGTCGCTACCTGAGCGCGCAGATCGAGCTGAGTTTCTAGGACCTTGACCAGGGTGCCCCTGCGGGCACGAGGAGATCGACCATGTTCGATGTCAGCGACAACGCCGAGCCTGGCGCCTTCGACGAGGGGGCGCTCAGCAACGCCGCCCGGCGGCTGGCGGACTGGGAGTCCCAGCTGGTCGCGCTGGGTCCGGTGGTCTGCCTGCACCGCCGTGAGGACTTCGCGCGCCTGCGCGAGGATGCACTCCCCCTGCTGGCCTGGAGTCGCGCGCTGGCCATGTGCGAGGTCGACTCCGAGGGCCCGCGCGAGGCTCTGCGCCTGCATGACCTGGACGGGCAGCCCGCCCTGCAGCTGTGCCTGCTTCCGGACAGTGATTTCCTGGCCTGGGAGCGGCTCACCCAGAGCCTGCCTGCTCGTGCAGGAGCGACGGCTTCGCTGTGCAAGCCCTCGTGGATGACGCGGCTGCTGTGGCGTGCGCGCGTCGGTCGATTCCTGCGCTGGAATGGCCGCCTGCGCTTCGTGCCATGGGCGGGGACATCGCCCTGCGGCGAACGCAGCGCCGAGGCCTGGAGTGCGCGCTGCCACTGCGGGCCCTGCCAGCGCTGAGGGCATCACGGCCTTGAACTTCCCACGGGCCCCAAGCCTGTCGATTGCTTCGCTTTCCTGCGGGGGACAGCGGCTGGGCCCACGTCTTCATCGGCGGCGTGGGTCCAGACGCGCGTCCTTCGCTTCCTTCCATGGCGCGCCTGCCGTGCGCCTCAACCGGGAGTCTTCGATGCAACTGCACCGCCACGCTTTCCATCGCGCATCGACAGCTCTGCTGTTCACGATCGCGGCACTGATTCTCAGCGGCTGTGCGGGAATCGACAGGCGCGCGTCCAGTTCGACGTCGCAGCTCGCTGGCGCGGACGGCCTTTCCGCGCCTGAGCCTGTCCACGATGCCGACTTCGAGCGCGATCGCCGCGCGATACTCGCGATGGCCGGCGAGTTCCGGGTCAACTTCACCTTCGAGGAGACGATCGCTTTCGAACCCGGCTACACGCCGCTGGAGTCCAAGCGCTCGGGGGCCTTCGAGCTGGTCGAAGTGATCGAGGATCGCGGCGGGTTCATTTCGCTGCAGCACATCCTGGTGATGGGCGATGCCGAGGAGCCGCAGGTGATCAAGCACTGGCGGCAGGACTGGCAGTACCAGCCGGCCCAGGTGCTGCGCTACCGCGGTGAGCAGCACTGGGTGCCTGAGAGCATCGAGGCGGAGCGCGCACGCGGTGCCTGGTCGCAGACCGTCTATGAGGTCGACGATGCGCCGCGCTATGGAGGGCTGGGCCGCTGGCGACACAGCGACGGCGAAACGGTGTGGGAATCCGACTATGGCTGGCGGCCCCTGCCGCGCCGCGAATACACCACCCGCGAGGACTACCAAGTCATGGGTGCGATCAATCGCCATGTGCTGAGCGCGGACGGCTGGGCGCATGAGCAGATCAACACCAAGCTGATCGTCGACAGCGAGGGCGGCACGCGTCCGCTGGTGCGTGAGCTGGGCCTCAACACCTATCGCCGCATCGACGACCATGATTTCAGCGCAGGGCGTGAGTACTGGCAGAAGACGCAAGCCTACTGGGCGCAGGTGCGCGCGCTGTTCGACAGCGTGCTGTGGCGGCCGCAGGGCCTGCACCTCAAAGGCACGCTCGACGGCGCACCGCGCTTTGCTCCGAGCTTCGCCCTGGCCGAGCGCGTGGCCCAAGGCGAGCCGGTCGATGCGGCCCTGATCGAGTCGACCCTGCGCAGGTACTGGAACGAGGGCTGAGCGCCTCGTCGCCGTGCCTGTGCACGTGGTGGATCGCCGAGAGCGCAAGCCTGCGCAGATGGCGATCGCCCACGGCAGGAGAGCACTGGCGGCGAGCGTCGAGCCCACGGTAGGCCAGGGCCCCACCCTATGACCATTGCGGGCTCGCGCACGCTGCGATCCATAGGGTGGGCCCTGGCCCACCATGAGCTGAACCCGCTCCGGTCCAGCGACCGCGACGCTCAGCCCTCGAACCCGCCCCGGTCCATCGACCGTGCAGCTCAGATCGATTCGACCAGCACTGCCACATGCTCGACCAGGGCACGCGCGGTGGCGGCCTCGATGTCGCCGACCAGGCTGGCCGCCACCACGATGCCGCTGAAGGCCAGCAGGTTCGCCCGGGCCGGGATCTCGCGGCCGCCCTGCAGATGCCGCTCGGTGCTGTCGAGCAGACTCAGCAGCGCCTGCGCGCGCGGCGCACGAATCGCGCCGCTGTCGCGCGCGGCGGTTACATCACTGCGCAGCAGGGCGAGCTGTTCGACGGCCGAGCGTGTCTCGACAAACACCGCGCTGGTGCGCGCGCCGACCTCGAAGCGCCCTGCGGCGGCGGTGCTGGCGCGCGTGCGGGCATCGGCCGAGCGCCGCAGCTGTGGATGCAGCTGCAGCGTGCGCGAAGCGTGCTCGGCCAGCTGCAGCGTCGCGGTGTCAGGCCGCACATTGACCAGCCCGACGATGCGCTTCCAACGACGCTCAACCGCACCCGCCTCGTCGGCCAATTCGAAGGCGATCAGCCCCGGCAGCTGCTGCGGCCCGGTGTTGTGGAAGCGCAGATGCTGCTTGACCTGCTGGCCAGTGCGCAGGCGGAACAGGCGCGAACTCATCCGCACCTGGCTCATCTCGGTGACGTGCTGCAGCGAGGCGTCGAGCTGGGCGCGCTGCGGACGGCGGGCGACATCGGCCAGCAGGGGGCGCAGCAGCGGCCACACGCCCGCGTTCTTCTCCGCCGGTGGCAGGCCGCGGCCCCAGCCGTGGCGGCTGCGCGTCCAGTCGATCGCATTGAACCAGTCGCCGCTGTTGTAGCTGTCGCGGTCGCCAGACTTCGAGCGCAGGAGTTCCTGCCCGGCGTGGAAGAAGGGAATGCCCTGGCCCAGCAGCATCAGGCTGTGCCCGAGGTTCTGCACGCGCACGCGCTCGGCCAAGGGCGTGTCTGCGGCGAGCTTCAGCTGCAGCACGTCGAACAGGGTTTCGTTGTCGTGCGCTTCGATGTACTTGATGTGCTCGGCCGGGTCGCCGGTATAGCCCGCGCGCTGGCCGAAGTAGTCGACCTGGTCGGCGCGCACGCGCTGGCCCTGGGCATTGGTGAACTCGAAGTCGGCCAGATCGCCGGCGAGACCAATCCGCGCCAAGTCGCTCAGATGCAGCAGCTGGGCGAACTCGGCAGCACCGCCGCCCTGGAAACCGTTGGGCGCCAGCGCCAGACCGGAGATCAGGCCCTGCTCGCGGATGTCGCCGAAGGGATTGCCACCGCGGATCGCATCGCGCGAGCGGTCGCTGAAGGTGCCGATGCCGGTGCCGGCCAGGTTGGCCTGCGAGGCCTGGATGAAGCGCGCGTTGTTGGCGACCTCGCCGAAGTTCCAGCCCTCGCCGTAGAGGATGATGCTGCGGCCGTCGACGCCGTCGCGCGCCAGCGTCAGCTGATCCAGCGCAGCGCGCAGCTTCAGCAGGTTGTCGCGGCTGTGGTGGGCCATCAGATCGAAGCGGAAGCCATCGACGCGATAGGCGCGCGCCCAGGTCAGCACCGAGTCGATCAGCAGCCGCTCCATCATCGCGTGCTCGCTGGCGGTGTTGGGGCAGCAGCTGCTCTGCTCGACGTAGCCGGCGTTGTTCAGGCGGTGGTAGTAGCCGGGCACCACGCGGTCCAGCACCGACTTCGCGTTCTGCCCGGCGGCATTGGTGTGGTTGTAGACCACGTCCATCACCACCCGCAGGCCGGACAGGTTCAGGGCCTGCACCATCTGCCGGAACTCGCGGATGCGCGCCGGGCCGTCGGGATCGGTCGCGTAGCTGCCCTCCGGCACGGTGTAGTGCCAGGGGTCGTAGCCCCAGTTGAAGCCGTCGGCGTCGCGGATCGCCCCGGTCAGCGCCTGCTGCTGCTCGGAATCGGGCGGCAGGGCTTCGAGCTGGGCGAAGGGCACGGACTGCTGCTCCTGACGGCGCTCCGGAATGTTGGCCTGGTCGAAGGCCGGCAGCAGATGCACATGGCTGAACCCTGCCTGGGCGAGGGCGCGCAGGTGGCGCATGCCGTTCGAGTGCTGGCGCGCGAAGGCGGCGAAGGTGCCGCGCTCGCTCGCCGGCACGCTGCTGTCGGTCCAGCTGAAGTCGCGCACGTGCAGTTCGTACAGCAGGCTGTCCTCATGCGCGCGCAACTCGGGCTTGGGCGTCAGCTTGAACAGCGGCGGCATCAGCGCTGCTTCGTCGAGATCGACGATCTGCGACAGCGTGCTGTCGGCCGCAAGGCTCAGGCTGTAGGGGTCGGTGACGCGGTTCACCTCGATGCGCCGGGTGCTCGGCGCATAGACCTCGACCTCGAACAGATAGAACTGGCGGTTCCAGCTGCGCGGGCCGCTGACGCTCCAGATGCCGCTGGCGGCGTCGAAGCTCATCGCGTGCCGGGTGGGCGTGGCGTTGGGGTCACTGCCGGCAAAGCGCAGCAGCTCGACGCGGCGCGCGGTCGGCGCCCACAGATGCAGGCTGACGCCGCTGCCGGTCAGCACAGGGCCCAGCGGGCGATCTGTGGTGTAGAGCGCATCGAGCACGCCGGGGATCTGCACGCCGGTGGCGTCCAGCGGCGCGTCATCGGCGCTGCGTGCGGCCAGCGCGATCTGGCCGCGCAGGATCTGCGCGAGTGCGGCGCGCGGAAGCTCGGGCAGGCGCAAAGCGCGGTAGCCGGCGAGATGCGGCCAGCGGGCGCGCTGTTCTGCATCGAGGCCGCCGGGAATGACTTCGAGCGCGAGGGCTTCGCCGCCCTCGATGCCCTCGCCGGTGAGGCGCAGAGAGGCGTCGGCGCTGTGGTGCAGGGCGAAGCGCGCGTCGTCGCTGCCGGCGTTCCAGGCCAGGGTGCGCGCATCGATGAAGTGCGCGCGCGACTCCGCCAGGTTGCCGCGCGGCGCCACTGCACTGCTGGAGATGCTCAGCACCTTGCTGGCGCGGTCGAAGCTGAAATAGGTGAGCCCGCAGCCTTCTCGCACCTCGAAGGCGATATTGGCGCCGCCCGCCGCACCGCCGGCGCCGTAGTTCTCGGCCCAGCTTTCGTTGACCGCGACCTTCGCCTCGTAGCTGCCGGCCGGCAGGCGCGCCTCGAAGGTGGCGAAGCCGTCGTCGTCGGGATCCTGCAGCCAGGCGGCGAGACACTCGGGCTGCCAGTCGCCCGCGCAGCCGAGTTCGCTCTGGAAGCTGCCGACGGCCACGGCAATCGGCGTGTTGCGGCTGTCGGTCACCCACTTCGTTCGGTTGGAGAAGTAGAAGCGAACGGGTTGCCCATCGGCGCTCAGCGCGATGTTGGCGCCGCCTGCGGCGGCACCGGCGCCATAGTTCTCGTCCCAGCTGCCGTTGAGCGCGGCCTTGTACTCGTAGCTGCCGGCCGGCAGCAGGAATTCGCCGCGCCAGACATCGCCGGTCGCCGAGTAGGTGAGGCGCGACGCGGTGCAGGCCGGCGACCAGTTCTCGCTGCAGCCCAGCGCCTGCTGCAGGCTGCCGGCGATGGTCACGCTGTCGGGTTGCGGCGCAGGTGCCGCGGGCGTGATGCTGAGCTGGTTGCTGAGTCCATCGAAGCGGAACTCCTGCAGCGAGCACGCCTCGCCAACCTCGAACGGAATATTGGGGCCGTTCTGCACGCCGCCCGCGCCGTAGTTCAGGTCCCAGGACTCGTTCATCGCCACCTTGGCCTCGAAGCTGCCGGCCGGCAGCGCCGCAGTGGCGCGATAGACGCCATCGCGTTCGGGGTCTTCCAGCCACCCGCGCAGGCAGGTCGGGTCCCAATCGCTGGCGCAGCCGATCGCGCGCTGGAAGCTGCCGACGGCGACCGGGATCAGCGAGCTCACCGGCTCGGTGATGAAATTGGTTCCGCTGCGGAAGTAGAACTTCAGCGCGGCGGGGCTCGTGAGGTTCAGCGCGATGTTGCCGCCGCCGGGCGCTCCACCCGCGCCGTAGTTGGTGTCCCAGCTGCCGTTGAGCGCGACCTTGTAGTCGTAGCTCCCGGCCGGCAGATCGAAGCGGCCCTGCCAGACGCCGTCTTCTTCATCGAAAGCGAGCTGCGAGGCATCGCAGGGCGGCGACCAGTTCTCGCTGCAGCCGATGGCCTGCTGCAGGCTGCCGACCAGGGTGACGCGCTCGGGCTGTGGGCTTTGCGCGTGCAGGCCGGTGGCGGTGACTAGGGCGAGCGCGAGGGCGACGGTGAGGGGGGCGGTTGATCGATGCATGCGGGGTGCTCGGCGTATGGGCATGAGGGATTCCCGATGTGTGCACTCAGGCATACGGTTCGTACAGCCCTGGGCAATCTTTGTCGGGGGGCGCTGGGCGGCGCACGAAGGTGATTTGCGTGATAGCCCCTCTCCCCGTGGGAGAGGGGTTGGGGAGAGGGTCCGGGAACTTAGGCAGCTGCAGCTCCGCGAATGCCCGGGCTGTGCATCTCACACCCCGTCGGCGCCGCCCAGTGCGATGTTGAGACGGGCCGATCTCTGAGCCCGGAGTTCCTGTTCGGATTGGAGGCTTCGCTACGACCGGACCCTCACCCCAACCCCTCTCCCGCCGGGAGAGGGGCTCGAAGCAGCTCCGTTGCTGCGGATGGGAGGTTTGGGGTGTTCTCTTGACTTGGAATAGCAGGGAGCACGATTGCCAATCCCCAATCCCCAATCCCCAATCCCCAATCCCCGCTCCTACCTCAACCACATCCTCGCCCTGCGCGCCGGCAGGCTGAAGGTGTAGCTGCTGCTGCCGATGTTGACGACGCTGTTCGCGTCGAGAACATCGCGGTAGTTGGTGTTCCACCAGAGCACACTGTTGTTCATGTTGATCGTGGTGTTGACCGTGCTGCCGCACTTGTTGATGCCGACGATGCCGCGGTTGCCGCGGCGGAACAGCAGGTGGCAGTCGCTGTAGGACAGCACCTGCATGTCGCTGCCCTGGGCGGCATTGTGGAAGCGGATCATCGCGGCGAGGTCACTGCGGCGGTAGGCGTTGACCCAGCGGTTGTCGCCGCTCTCGTTGTTGTCCGAGTACAGCAGCGGGCTGCCGCCGTCGCGGCCCAGCACATAGGCATAGGCCAGGGTCTCGTCGGTGGGGTCGAGGATCAGGTAGCGGAAGCCGCCGTTGTTCGGGATGTCGTGGGTCACGGTGAACGTCACCGCACGGCTGTTGGGCAGGGCCTGGCCGACGGCCAGAGGGTTGACCAGCGCGTTCATGCTGCCGCCGAAGCGGAAGGCGTTGCGGATGCTGCCGAACAGCGGAAAGTCGTAGGCCGCGTGGTCGGTGCCGTTCAAGTAGGGTGCGAGGAAGCCGTTGTACTCGCTGTCGCCGGCACCGCCGTTGGTGATCACCTCGCCGAACACATGCACGCCCTGCTTGATCTCGGGTGTCAGCACCGCGTTGATGTGCGAGAGCGGCATGTGCTTGGCGGCATCGATGCGGAAGCCGGTGACGCCGAGCCCCTTGAGTGCCGTCAGGTAGCTGCGCTGCTGCCCGACCACATAGCTGCTGCCGAGCAGGTCGGGCAGGCCGGCGTCGCCGGGGCCGCCGCAGAGGCGCCAGTTCTGCACCTGCCAGACGTCGTTGTAGTTGCTGATGCAGTTGGCCGGGCCGAAGTCCCACTGCGACAGGAAGTTGTAGCGCAGGTCGCCGAACAGGCGCTGGTTGTTCCAGTAGCTGGTGTTGGCAGCGTAGGCGTTGAGGATGCGCTGGCCGGGATAGTTGAGGTCGCCGCGCTGGGCCGCCTCGTTGGCCATGTGGTTGAGGATGATGTCGGCGTAGACGCGGATGCCGCGCGCCCGCAGCGCGTTCGACATGCGCTGGAAGCTCTGCTTGTTGCCCAGCGGGTGGTCGATGGTGCGGTAGTCCTGCGGCTGGTAGCGCGCCCACCAGGCCGAGCCCTCCGACTTCAGCGGCGGCGCCACCAGCACCGCCTTGTAGCCCAGCGACTGGAGTTCTGCGGCGCGTGCTTCGACGGTGTCGTAGCGCCAGTTGAAGGCGTGCAGGATGACGTCGGCCTGGGCCGGCGTCGTGCTGACGGCGAAGCCTGCAAGCGCGGCGATGCCGGGCAGGGCCCGGGCGGCGCTGCGGATGGCGGAACCCAGACGTGTGTGGATGCACTCCGCCAGGCGGCGGGCAAAACGAGGCTGCTGCGGGTGCGCTGAGGCACCCGTCGAGTGACGGTTCATTGCGGACTCCCTCCCCAGGAAGTGTGGGCCTGCTGCATGGGCCGCCGAGCGCCGCACCCTGCGGACGCCGGCTGTGTGACGACGCGAACGGCGCGTCTACTGCGCGCTCGTGAGTGTTCGGTCGCTGCGCTGTCGTGCGGCTGCTGGCCCGATCGCCCTCATGGGCGTCAAGGCTTCATGCTGCCGCGTCGGAACACCGCGGCCAGCAGCCTAGGCCGGTGCTGTGCAGCATAACAATCCCATGCATACGTATTCAGAGCTGGGAATCGGGAATGGGGAATCGGGAATCGAAAAAGCAAAGGCGCGCCGTGCGCTGGGTGCACGCTACGAGCGCTGTTGGGGGCTCTGAACGATTCCCGATTCCCCATTCCCGATTCCCGGCCCTCAAGCCCTGAACAATCGCATGTAGACCGCCACGCCCAGTCCCCACAGGCCGTTGAGGATCAGGGCGCCGATGATCAGCGGGCTGCTGAGCTCGATGCCCTTGAGTGGGAACACCACGAACCAGGCGACCAGGCTGGGCAGCAGGGCGCCGAGCACGATCGCCAGCATCCAGAAGCGGGCGCCAGCGCTGCGGCGGATCAGGGCCCACAGCGCAATACCCCACAGGCCACCCCAGAACGCCAGTGACAGCACTGAGGGCACGCCCAGCGGCCCCACCGGCGTCAGGTTCCAGGCCGCAGCTGCCGTTCTGCCGGTCAGACCCAGCAGCCACAGCCCGCCCTGATGGAAGAACAGGGTGGCGAGGAAGCCGGCGACGAAGGCGAGGGTCAGCGTTTTCGGCTTGAACATCGAATGGCACTCCCGGGCGCGTGGCGATGCGCGAATATACGCGGCCCGGCCGTCGCGGCCGCGTGCCCATCCCCCTCCGACATAGGCGAGTCCCGCATGAGCCAGCCCGTCCTCTACATCGGCAACAAGAACTACAGCAGCTGGTCGCTGCGCCCCTGGCTGCTGCTGAGCCACTTCGGCGTCGACTTCGCCGAGCGCCTGCTGTGGCTGGACACGCCCGGGTTCGCGGCCGAAGTGGCCAAGGCTTCGCCCAGCCGGCGGGTGCCGGTGCTGCATGACCAGGGCCGGGTGATCTGGGATTCGCTGGCGATCTGCGAGTACGCCAACGAGACCTGGCTGGGGGGGCGCGGCTGGCCGCAGGATCCCGGCCTGCGCGCGCTGGCGCGCTCGGCCGCCTGCGAGATGCATTCCGGCTTCACCGCGCTGCGTGGCCAGCTGCCGATGAACTGCGATCGCCAGCCCAATGCCTATCGCTGGAACGCCGAGGCCCAGGCCGACATCGACCGCGTGCAGGCGCTGTGGGCCCAGCTGCGCGAGGCTTCGGCGGGGCAGGGGGCGTTCCTGTGCGGCGGCTTCGGCATCGTCGATGCCATGTTCGCGCCGGTGGTGATCCGCTTCCGCGGCTACGGCGTAGAGCTCACCGACACCAGCCGCGCCTACATGGACGCGATGCTTGCGCTGCCTGCCCTTCAGGCCTGGATCGCCGCCGGCATCGCCGAGCCGCATCGCTTGCCCAAATACGAAGCGCTGAAGTGAGCTCCAGCCACTCCGCTGCGGCGCTCGCGGCGATGACGCCGCAGCGCGAGCGCAGCCCGGTGCTGGCGATGCTGCTGGGCGCGGTGCTGATCAGCAGCACCAGCGCCTTCGTGCGCGTGGCCGACGTCGCACCCACGGTCTCTGCCTTCTACCGGATGTTCTTCGGCGGCCTGATGCTGCTGTTCCTGCTGCGCGCGGTGAATGCGCCCTGGCGGCCGCGCACGACCCTGCTGCTGGCGCTGTCGATCCCGGCGGCGGCCTTCGCTGCGGACCTGATGGCATGGCACCGGAGCATCCATCTGGTGGGGCCTGGCCTCGCCACGTTGATCGGCAACCTGCAGGTGTTCTTCATGGCCCTGGCCGGCGTGCTGTTCTATCGCGAGCGCCTGGGGCCGCGCTTCCTGGTCGGCGTCGGCCTGGCGTTTGCCGGCCTTTGGCTGCTGGTCGGGCGCAGCTGGACCGATGTCGGCGCCGGCTTCCAGTGGGGCGTGTGGCTGGGCGTGTTCACCGCCTTCATGTACGCGATCTACATGCTGAGCTTCCGCCGCATCCAGCAGCGCGAGCCCAGCGCCAGCCCGATGTACCTGCTGTGCTGGTGCTCGCTGGTCTGCGCGCTGATGCTGGGCGGCGCGGGGGCCGTCGAAGGCCACAGCTTCGCGATTCCCAACCTCAAGACCTGGAGCGCCCTGATCGGGCTGGCCCTGTTCGGCCAGGTGCTGGGCTGGCTGCTGATTTCGTACGCGCTGCCGCGGCTGGACGCTTCGATGGTCGGGTTGCTGTTGCTGCTGCAGCCGCTGCTGGCCTTCGGCGTCGACGTGGCCCTGTTCGATCGTGCCACCGACGCCCTCGACTGGGCCGGGCTGGTGCTGTCGGCGCTGGGCATCTTCATCGGCAGCCAGCGCGGCCGCGCGCCGGCGCCCACACGGGAAACCGCATGACCACGCTGGCCCGCATCGAATCGCTGATCCGTCCGGTACCCGACTTTCCCAAGCCCGGCATCCTGTTCCGCGACATCACGCCGCTGCTGGCGGATGCCGAAGGCTTCCGTGCGGCCGTCGATGCGCTGCTGGCGCCCTGGCGGGCGCGGCCGCCGCAGGTGTTCTGCGGCGTCGAATCGCGTGGCTTCATCTTCGCCGCGGCCATGGCGCAGTCGCTGGGCTGCGGTTTCGCGCCGATCCGCAAGCCCGGCAAGCTGCCGGGCCCCGTTCTGCGCGAGCACTACAGCCTGGAATATGGCGAGGACATGCTCGAACTGCGAGCCGACGCCCTGCAGGCCGGCAGCGAGGTCGTGGTCATCGACGATGTGCTGGCCACCGGCGGCACCCTGGCGGCGGCCGCCCGCCTCGTCGAGCGGAGCGGTGCGCGACTCGTGGGCGCAGGCGTGCTGATCGAACTGGTCGCGCTGCAGGGGCGCGAACGACTGGCGGCCCTGCCCGCGCTGCATTCGGTGCTGCGCTACTGAATCCTGCCTGTGCGCCCCAGTGCGTGCTCAGCGCGGAGTTTCTGCGCGCGACGGGCTGCCGCTCTCGAAGCCGTCGCCGAACAGCCCGGCTTCAATGAACACGAACGGCGTCAGCGCCTGCTGGTCGCGGCAGCCCGCCGGGTTGCTGCAGTCCTCGATGAGGAAGGCGCGCAGCAGGGCGCCGGGTTCGCTGCCGCCGATCCAGTGGAACACCAGCTCGCCCAGCGCCTTGGGCTGGTTGTCGGTATGCGACAGCGCCCAGCCGCCACAGTTGGCCGGCGCCGGGATATGCGCCCAGCGTCCGTTCGCCGGCACGACAAAACTGCCCGCACCCGTGAACTGCCCCGACTTCGCCCAGATCAGCACGCCGCGCGCGCGGCGCAGCGGATCGGGATGGCGCAGCCGCATCTCCACGGCTTGGCCGGGATAGAAGCGGCTCGGCGCGTCCAGCGTCCAGCCCTGCGGCGCGGGGTTGGCCAGCGTCGGGCTCATCGGCACGAGGGGCAGGCTGTCGACCTCGCAGATCGGCGAGCCCTGCGAATTGGCGTGTGCCGAGGCGGCCGCGAGCAGGGCGATGAGCATGAAGCCGTGCCGCGCGCCGCGACCGAGCACGCTCCGGTCCGGCGTCGCGCGTCCCAGGGGCGATCCCGGTCCGTCGCTGGCGCGCGGGCGGCACTCCCGTCGGCGTAGAGCGAAGTCGAGCTGCGCCGGCGGCGCGGCCCAGAGGGCAGGTGCCGAGGCTGCAGTCGGTACCGCGCCTTCCAGGAGTCGGGGAGCGTCCTGGCAGCGAGCGTCGTGGCGGTTTGGAGAACTGGGCAGTCGCATCGGAGCATTGAGCCGACCAGCGGTCGGGCCTTCCGTGATTGGGCTCACGGTAGGCTAGCAGTCGGGTTTGCGATTGTTTGCAAACTGTCGCCCGGTTCGGCTTCTGACCATGACCATCCCATACGCCCCGCCCCGAGTTCTCGGGGCTTTCTGCCTGTGCATGGCCCTGCTGGTCGCCCAGTCGGCGTCCGCGCAGCTGATCTTCCGCGACGGCTTTGATCCGCCGCCCGAGGGGCCTTTCAGCGAGGCTGAAGCCTCGCGCTTCCTGAGCCACGCGACGTTTGGCCCCACCCTGACCGAGATCACCCGGCTGCGCGGCATGGGCTACACCCCGTGGCTCAACGAGCAGTTCAGCCGCACGGCCTCGCTGCAGCTGCCGCACCTCGACCAGCTGATGACAATCGACCCCAGCGTGGTCTGGCAGGACAAGCGCAACGACATCTGGTTCCGCAACGTGCTGTATCGCGACGATCAGCTGCGCCAGCGCATGGCCTTCGCGCTCTCGCAGATCTTCGTGGTGTCCGACCAGAACGGCTCGGTCGAGGGCAACCCGAATGCGCTGGCGCACTACCACGACATGCTCAGCCAGAACGCCTTCGGCAACTTCCGCACCCTGCTGGAAAACGTCACCCTGCATCCGGTGATGGGCCACTACCTGTCGATGTTCAAGAACCGCAAGCCCGACGAGGCGGCGAACATCCGGCCGGACGAGAACTACGCACGCGAGATCATGCAGCTGTTCAGCATCGGCCTGGTGCGGCTCAATCCCGATGGCACGGTGATCGACGGCGACCTGACGACGCCCGGCATCCAGCCGATCCCGACCTATACCCAGGACACCATCCGCGGCTTCGCGCACGTGTTCACCGGCTGGAACTGGGCGACCTGCAACCCACCGGTGGCGGCCGAAACGGCGGGCAACTTCAACTGGTGGGACTGGCTGTACTGCGCGCCGGGGCCGGGCAACACCGACTGGCGCCTGCAGCAGGGCTGGCGGCAGCCGATGCGGCCCTGGGGCGAAGGCACCCAGTTCGGCTCGATCTACCACGCCTCGGCGGGCACCAAGCAGCTGCTGAACTATCCGGGCGTGGCCTTGAGCGGCGGCGTTCTGCCGGCGGGTGGGCAGGCCCGGGCCAACATGGCGGCAGCGCTGGACAATGTCTTCAACCACCCGAACGTGGGCCCGTTCTTCGGGCGTCTGCTGATCCAGCGCTTCACCACCAGCAATCCCTCGCCGGCCTATGTCGCGCGCGTCGCCGCCGCATTCAACAACAACGGAAGCGGCGTGCGCGGCGATCTGCAGGCAGTGCTGCGCGCGGTCCTGCTGGACCCCGAAGCCCGCAACCCGAGTGCGGCACATGCGGGCAAGCTGCGCGAGCCGCTGCTGCGCGTGACCCAGCTGTGGCGGGGCCTGAACGCCAGCTCGAGCGATGGCGCCGTCCGCGAATGGCCCGACCAGTACGGCGCGCAGGCGGTGTTGAGCTCGCCGACGGTGTTCAACTTCTTCCTGCCGAACTACCAGCTGCCCGGTGAGCTGGCCACGCTGGGGCTGTTCGCCCCCGAGTTCCAGATCACCACCGACACCTACATCACCCGCATGACCAATGAGATCGGCGCCAAGATCTTCTATGCGTGGCAGGGCTCGAACACCGGCACCTGGAATCCGGTCAAGGTGGACCTCAACCGCGACATGCAGATCGCCAGCGATGCCGCCGCATTGGTGGATCGCTACAACCTGCTGTTCATGGGCGGTCGGATGAGCGCGCAGATGCGCACCCTGCTGATCAATCACCTGAACGGCATGTCCAGCGGCACGGCCGAGCAGCGGCGCGCGCGCGTGCAGGACGCCCTGTGGTTGATCCTGACATCGCCCGAATACGTGGTGGAGAAGTGACATGAGCCGCAACGATCGACGCGAATTCCTCCGCCGTGCGCTGACCGCGACCGCCACCAGCGCTGCCTTCGGCTCGATGCTGGGAAAGCTGGAGCTGGCCCAGGCCGCCGCACCCCGGCTGCTGGGCAATGACTATCGCGCCCTGGTCTGCCTCTACCTGCACGGCGGCAACGACTGCTTCAACATGGTGGTGCCCCGCGATGCCGGCCATGCCGCCTACGCGGCGCGCCGCGGCGGATTGGCGGTAGCTCAGAACGAGCTGCTGGCGCTGAACCCGAGCGTGGCGCCGCAGGGCGGTGGCCTCTACGGCCTCCATCCCCAGATGCCCGGCACCCAGCAGATGTTCAACGCCGGCCGTGCGGCGATCGTTGCCAATGTCGGCCCGCTGGTGCGGCCGATGAGCAAGGCGCTGTACCAGCAGGCGGGCACGCCGCGCCCGGCGCAGCTGTTCTCGCATTCCGACCAGACCGTGCTGTGGCAGACGCCGCGCGCCGATGCCGCCGACCGCACCGGCTGGGGCGGGCGCCTCGCTGACATCTTCGCTGCCAGCAACAGCAACCAGGTGCTGTCGATGAACGTGTCGCTGGACGGCGACAACGTCTTCCAGTCGGGCGTGCAGGTCTCGCCCTACTTCATGTCTTCCCAGGGCGTGGAGCAGGTCAGCTTCATCCAGACCGGTGCGGCCAACTGCGCAGACGGCGGGCAGGGCTGGAACCGCCGCCGCTGCCTGGCCTTCAACGGCCTGCTCAACCAGTCGCACGCGCATCCCTTCGAGCGCGCCTATGCGCTGAAGACCCGGCGCACGCTCGAAACCACCGATCAGGTGGTCGCGGCCTTGGCCACGGTGCCGGCCAACGACCCGCTGTTCCGTCCGTTCTGGGACGCCTTCGGCCTGCCCTGGAACCCGGGCAACCTGGCGACGCTGCCCAGGCTGGGTGCCCAGCTGCTGATGATTGCGCGCATGATCCGCGCCCGCGACACCCTGCAGATGAACCGCCAGCTGTTCTATGCAGGCTTGGGGGGGTTCGACACCCATGATCGTCAGCTCGAAGACCATCCCGGACTGCTGCGGCAGATCTCGCAGGCGGTGCTGGCCTTCTACCAGGTGCTGGACAACCCGACCATGGGTCTGGGCAGCTCGGTCACCACCTTCACCGCTTCCGAGTTCGGTCGGACCCTGTCGATCAACGGCGACGGCACCGATCATGGCTGGGGCGGCCACCATCTGGTGTTCGGCGGCGCCGTGCAGGGCGGACGCATCTACGGGCGCTTCCCGAGCCTCGCGCCTTCGGCCAGCAATCCGGACGACGCTGGCTGGGGCCAGGTCATCCCGACGCTGTCGGCCGACCAGTACGCGGCCACCCTGGCGCGCTGGTACGGACTGTCGGACAGCGATCGCGCGACCATCTTCCCGAATCTGCAGCACATGAGCGGTAGCCTGCTGTCGATCACCGGGCCGAATCTCGGGTTCATGGCCTGAGCGTGGGCTGGCGCTCTCCCGGCGTGCCGGCGCTGTCCTGCGGCCAGGCGTCGGCGCAGCGCCAGGACAGGACTACACTCGCACGCTTTCCCGCATGAGGTTGAGGCTGAAATGATCCGATCCCTGCTGTGTGTTGCCCTGCTGTCGCCCGCGCTGGGGCTCGCCCAGGGCGTGCCGAATCCGCCGCAGTTCCAGAGCTTCATCAGCTCCGGCTTCAGTGGCCCCATCGGCCTGACCCACGCCGGTGATGGCAGCGGACGTCTGTTCGTCAACCAGCAGGGTGGCGCCCTGCGCGTGGTGCGCGATGGCAGCCTGCTGACGACGCCCTATCTCAGTGTGGCAGGCAGCAATCCGGCGCTGCAGTGCACCTACCCCGGGGACAGCAGCCCTTCGACGGTGGGCTTTACCAGCGGCGGCGAGCGCGGCCTGCTGGGCGTGGCCTTCCATCCGCAGTTCGCGGTCAATGGCCGTCTGTTCCTGAGCATCACCGACGCGAATGGCGACTCCATGGTGCTGCGCTACACGGCGTCGAACCCGGCCGCCGACATACTCAGTGCAGAGGATTTGGCGACCTGCACGGTCATCCTGCGGGCGGATCAGGACTTCACCAACCACAACGGCGGACACATCGCCTTCGGCCCGGATGGCTACCTGTATTTCGGCTTCGGTGACGGCGGTGACGGCGGCGACCCCTGCAATCGCGGCCAGACCCTGGCGCCGGCTGACCTCAACGCCTCCGGCAGCTGCGCGGTGGATGCCAACTTCACCGCCAATGGCGGCAACCCGGATTCGCGCGCTCTGCTCGGCAAGATGGTCCGCATCGATGTCGACGTGACGACCGCGGCGCAGAGCGGCCAGCTGTGCGGACGCCCGCGTCTCAACCAGCCGGCGGCCTACGGCATTCCGGCAGGCAATCCCGGCGCAGGCGGTACGCTGGCCGCGGCCTGCGATGAAGTCTGGGCCTATGGTCTGCGCAACCCCTGGCGCTACAGCTTCGACCGCGAGACCGGCGACCTGTGGATCGGCGATGTCGGCCAGGGCACGCGCGAGGAGATCAACTTCGAGCCCTCGGGCGCGGGCGGCCGCAACTACGGCTGGCGCTGCCGCGAAGGCACGGTCCAGCACGCCAGCTGCAGCGCGCCGCTGGTGGCCTTCACCCCGCCTGCGCTGGACTATGCCCGCAGCTCGCCGCAGTGTTCGGTGACCGGTGGCTTCCGCTACCGCGGCCCCGTGGTGGCGGCGCAGGGGCAGTACTTCTATGGTGACTACTGCAGCGGTGACGTCTGGGTCGCCGCTGAGAATTCCCCGGGCGTGTTCTCGCATCCGCCCAGCCCGCGGCAGAACGTGGCCTTCGGCATCACCAGCTTTGGCGAGGGCGAGGACGGCGAGCTCTACCTGGTGAAGTCCGGCGGCAGCCTCCAGCGCCTGAACGGCGCGCGCGTCGCCCCCGACGAGATTTTCGAGAACGGCTTCGAGGCCACCCGCTGACGCCGGATCTGTCGACCGCCCTCAAGTTCCGGGGGCGGTCGGCCGATATCCTGCCGACGACACCGATCCGGCAGACCCCATGAGCGACATCGCCAGCATTGCCCGCTCCGGCATGGCCGCCGCGCAGACACGCCTGACGGCGGCAGCCAGCAACATCGCCAATCGCGACAGCGCCGACTTCCGCCGCTTCCAGGTCGACAGCCGCGAGCAGCTCGGCGGCGGCGTCAGCGCCGCGCTCGTCCGCGATGCCGAGCCCCAGAGCGGCGACGGCCTGGGCACCGACCTCGTCTACGCGCTCGAAGCGCGACAGGCCTTCCAGGCCAATCTCAAGGTGCTGAAGACGCAGGACCAGCTGCTCGGCAGCCTGCTCGACACCCGCGCCTGAGGGCCTTTCAGCCCTGCTTCCCGGTGCCGGTGTGTCTGGAGTGATGTAGCGGCGAACGATCTGCTTCCGAAGTGCTGGCGCGGGCCCAGATTCCACTGCCGATGCCGCCACGTGCCCGCGGAAGCGCTTATCGACGTCGCATGACGTCGCATGACGTCGCATGGGGCGGGCCCTGGCCCACCGAAGCTCGAAGCCTGCCGCGGTGTATGCGTTAGCACAGATGAGCCGCGCCGTATCCCGTGCATGCGCTGGCTTGCAGGAGACGCCGGCAAACGGGGCGTGACGCATACCCGAACTCATGGTGGGCCAGGGCCCACCCTATGCAAAGCCTACGACGCCGTTTCGACGCCGCCCCTCCGCCGCGCCAGCAGCGCCTGCCGGCCCTGCGCACGGGCGCGGGCACGTTCGGCGGCGGTTTCGGCGGGCTCACTGTTGCCCAGGAAGCGCGCCAGCGATTCCACCGTCGTGTGGCGGAACAGATCGGTCATCTGGATCGGCCTGTCGAAGCGCTGGCGCAGCTCGCCCAGCAGCTGCACCACCAGCAGCGAATGGCCGCCGAGATCGAAGAAATTGTCGCGGCTGCCGACCTGGCTGCGGCCGAGCGCGCGGCACCACAGCTCGGCGACGATGGCCTCGGTGCCGTGGAGTGCAGCGGTCGGACCAACGGTATCAGCATGCGCCGCGGGCGCAGGCAGCGCGCGGCGATCCAGCTTGCCATTGGGCGTGCGCGGCAGTTCGGCAACCCCGACGATCGCGGCCGGGCGCATGAACTCCGGCAGCTGCGCGCCCAGCGCTTCGCGCCGCTGTTCAAGCGCTGGCGCATCCAGACCCGGCGCACGTACGTAGGCGATCAGCCGCTGGTCGCCGGGCCTGTCCTCGCGCAGCACCACGGCGGCTTCGGCGATGCCGGGCAGGGCGCAGAGCCGGGCCTCGATCTCGCCCAGTTCGATGCGATAGCCGCGGATCTTCACCTGCGAATCGACGCGGCCCAGGCACTCGTAGCGGCCGTCCTCGCGCAGGCGGCCGAGGTCGCCCGTGCGGTACATCCATGCCGCTGCCGACAGCGGTCGGAAGGGATCGGGCAGGAAGCGCTCGCGGGTCAGCTCGGGCCGCTGCCAGTAGCCGCCCGTGACGCCACCGCCGCCGATGACCAGCTCACCGGTGAGGCCCGGTGGCAGCGGCTGCTGGCGCGGATCGAGCACATACAGGCTCTGGCCGCGCAGCGGCCGGCCGATCGGCGTGCTGGCCTGAAGCGCATCGGCATCGACGCGATCGGCTGTCGACCACACCGTGGTTTCGGTGGGCCCGTACACATTGCTGATGCAGCGGACGCCGAGCGCGGCGAGCCGCTGGGCCAGTGCGGGCGGCAGCGCTTCGCCGCCGAGCAGCAGATGATCGAGTTTCGCGAGTCCCGCCGCGCAGGCAGGATCCTCGACCAGCATGGCCGCCATCGAGGGCGTGCACTGCAGATGGGTGATGCCCTCGCGGTCGAGCAGGGCGGGCAGGCTGTGGTCTTCGCGTGCGCCTGCGGCCTGGAGACCGCGCTCCGCACTGAGCGCACGCAGGCGGTCGAGGTGGGGCAGGTGGTCCAGCACGGTCTGCGCGTCGATGCCGAAGTCGATCAGGCAGGCGATCTCGTCGACGTCGGCAGCGGCCACGCGTTCGACCATCGCGAGCGCGTCCTCGGGCGTGCCGAACAGGCCGCTCTCGCCGAAGTAGCGCTGGAAGGCGAACTCCAGCAGGGCGTCCATGTCGGCCTCGTTGGCCTCGGCGAAGAAGGCGTCGAGGCTCTTGCCCTGCTCGGCATTCAGCTGTTGCCTGAAGGTCGGGAAGTGCCAGGCGGCGGCCTTCACCAGGGCCATGGCGCTGCGCAGGTAGTCCTTCATCGGACCGCGCACCGCGGCCTCGACGGCCGCGCGGCTGTCGCCGATGAAGCTGTGCAGCATCAGGGTCACGGTGCCGCGCCCGGCGTGCCCGGCCTCGCGGCGGGCGCGGCGGTAGGCGGCGATCTTGGCGCGCACTTCTTCCACCGTCTGGCCGAGCAGGTGGGTGAGCACGTTCGCGCCCAGCCGACCGGCTTCGGCAAAGGTCTCGGGATTGCCGGCGGTGGTCACCCACAGCGGCAGCTCGGCCTGCACCGGCCGCGGCAGCGTGCGCACCTCGACCTCGCCCTGCGGGCCGGGAAAGCGCAGGGTTTCGCCGCGCCACAGGCGCTGCACCTGCTCGGCCGACTCGAACATCACCTGCTTGGCGCGGGCGTGGTTCTCGGGGCGCAGCGCGAAGTCGGGCGCGGCCCAGCCGGCGGCGATCGACAGGCCGACGCGGCCGTTCGAGAGGTTGTCCACCACCGCCCACTCCTCGGCGATGCGAATCGGATGGTGCAGGGGCACCACGCAGCTGCCGGCGCGCAGGGCCACGCGCTCGGTGATGGTGGCCAACGCAGCCGAGGTGACGGCCGGGTTCGGGTAGAGTCCGCCGAAGCTGGCGAAGTGGCGCTCCGGCGTCCATACCGCGCTGAAGCCGTGGGTATCGGCGAAGCGCGCGGCGTCCAGCAGCAGCCGGTACTTGTCGCGGGCCTGCAGCTCGGCCTCGCTGGCGACGTTCCAGAAGAACAGGCCGAACTCAATGGGCTTGGTCTGGGCTGGATGAGCCGCCTGCTGCGATTTCTGCCGGCGTCCATCTGCATAGAGCACCACGCGATAGCCGCGCGCCAGCGTCCACAGCAGCTCCAGCACCGAGATGTCGAAGCTGATGCTGGTCACCGCCAGCCAGGTGCCTGTGCCTTCACCCAGCACCGCATCCATGCCGTCGAAGAAGCGCAGCACGTTCGAGTGGTGAACCATCACGCCCTTGGGTTGGCCGGTGCTGCCCGAGGTGTAGATCAGATAGGCCAGCGCATCGGGAACCGGCGCGCGCGGCGGCAGCTCGGCCTCGGCGCTGTCGGCGTTGATGTCGAGCGTGCTGGCGTGCGCGATCAGCGGCGCGGAGTCGGCGTCGGTCAGCAGCAGGGCGATCTGCGCGTCCTCGGCCATGTAGCGCAGGCGCTCGGCAGGGTAGAGCGGATCCAGCGGCACATAGGCCGCGCCCGTCTTGAGTATCGCGATCAGGCCGACGACCAACTCGACGCCGCGCGGCAGCAGCAGGCCGACGCGGTCGCCGGGCTTGACTTCCGCGGCCGCGAGTCGCCGCGCCAGCCGTGCGGCGCGCGCCTCCAGCTCGGCATAGCTGAGGCGTTGGCCTTCGAAGCACAGGGCCTCACGCTCCGGCGTGGCGGCCGCCTGTGCAGAGAGCAGGGCGTCAATGCGCGTGTGCTGGAGCGGACCCCGCGCGTCGCTGGCATAGGGCTCGCCCTGCGCGAGCTCGAACAGGCGCGCACGCGCTTCGGGCGACAGCAGGCTCAACTGGCCGGCGGCGAGACCCGGCTGCGACTCGGCCTCGGTGTGCTGGGCTTCGATCGCGTCCGCCAGACGACGCAGCGCGGAGGCGCTGAGCTGGCTGCCGTCGCTGGCCAGCGCGAGCTGTCCGTCCTCGGCCCAGAGCAGGGTGAGCGCGGCGGCTGCGGGCGCTGAGCCCGTATCCGAGTCGGCGCGCTCCATGTGCGGATCGATCGACGCGACCCGCTGCAGGCGCAGGGGCAGGCGCTGCGATGGCGCCCGACCACGCAGGCTGGGCTCGCGCGCAAACAGATCGCTGAACACGCCGCCGACGCTGTCTGCGCGCGCAATCGCGGCCTGCAGCTGTTCGGTGAAGTTCGACAGCGGGGCTTGGTAGTCGGGCCGAAGCAGGGCAGGCCACAGTGGCGTCACCAGGCGCGCATCGGGCGCCGGCGTGGTGGCGATGGCCAGGGGCAGGGCATCGACGCAGGCGCAGCGGGTGATCGCCAGCAGGGCTGCAGACACGCCGTCGATGCCGCGGGCGCGCAGGGCGATGCGGCAAGGCTGCGAAGACCAAGCCACGCCTTGATGGCTGCTCGCTGCGGGCGCTGACGCGGTGGCTGAGCCTGAAGCGAGGGGCATAGTCGAAGTCGAAGCTGGAATTGAGCCCGAAGTCGAAGTCGAAGTCGAAGTCGAAGCCGGGACCGTCGCCGGGACCGTAGAGGACGTGGCTTCCGCCGCGAGCGTCGAGGCCACATCCGCAAACGGCAGCCGCAGCGGTTCAATCGCCTGCAGCGTCGCGATCGCCTCACGCTCACCGCGCGCCACGGCGCGCGCATAGGGTGGGCCCTGGCCCACCGTGGCCTGAACATTCCCGGCTGACGATGCCGATGCCGATGAGGGCAAGGACAAGGACGAGGACGTACCGGGGTGGGATTCGGCCCATGGTGGGCCAGGGCCCACCCTATGGGTGGCGGGTGCTGATTCGATGCAGGCCGGAAGATTTGCCGCCAAGGTGAGGAGGTCGATCGGTCCCCCCTCCAGACAGCTCAGCGCCTCGATGCACAGCGCGCCCTCGCTGCAGGCGATCACCAGACCCTGCGCGTCGCAGCGAAGCACGCTGCCTGGCCGCACGCTGCTTGCCCCGAGCCCATCTGATGTTCCGTCGCTTCGGCTCGCCTCACCCAGAGCGCGCGCGCGCCGCACCAGCAGATCGCCTGCCGACAGACGCAGCCGCGGCAGCAGCAGCGGGTTGGCATAGGGCCCGAAGTCCAGCGCCCGCACCTGCCGCTCGAGTTCGGCGGCCGGCGCACGGAAGTCGAGCACGGCCGCAGCCAGCGGCCGCGCATGCGCGCCGAAGTAGCTGCGCTGGCCTAAGTCCTGCGCGATCGGTGTGAGCTGGCCGCTCTCCAGCGCCTCCAGCAGGCGTTCGAAGCCGTTGAGTCCGGCCTCGTAGCAGCGGGTGTTGAGCTCGAAAGCGGTGCTACCCGCGGGGATGTCGAAATGCTCCTGCACCAGCAGCTCGCCGGCGTCGGCGCGCGTGGCCATGCGGTGCCAGCTCACGCCGTGGCGCGACTCGCCGTGCAGCAGCGCCCACGCCGGCGCGTTCAGGCCGGCATAGCGCGGCAGCGGACCGTCGTGGAAATTGATCGCGGCGATCTGCGGGCGCTCAAGCAGCTTGGGCGGCAGCATGCGCAGCCAGGTGATGTTGAGCAGCAGATCGAACTCGCCGAGGTCTTCCGCCGCCAGCGCGTCGTGGTGATCGAACAGCGGCAGATCGTGCTCGCGCGCCCACGCGCGTGGTCGGGCGGCATCGCTGACCACCGCGATCACGCCGTGGCCGCGGGCGCGCAGGCGCTCACCGCATTCGATCATCAGGGACTGCTCGCCCAGCAGGACGCAGCGGAAGCTCGGGCTTGTCGACACGGTGGGGCTCGCTTCGGGTTGGAGGGGCCGCGCTTGCTGGGCAGGGCATCAGCGGACCGACGGCGTGTGCGCGATCGCCGGCCGAGTCGCCCCGGCTCGGCAAGGTTCGGGAGTCGGGCCAACAAGCCGAGGAAATTCAGAGGCTTGCATACCTGCGTCCGAACGCTGCGCGCGATTCGCAGCGCGAACCGCGCCTCGCCCTGTCGCCAGCAAGTGCGAATCTAATCACACTTTCACGCCGTTTTGCCTTAGATTTGTGATGCGCAGCACGTTGCGTCAAGCCCTTGACCCATGAGCGACCTCGATCCCAACGCCCACATCGCCATCGTCGGCCTGGCCTGCGATTTCCCGCAGGCGGCCACGCCCCAGCAGTTCTGGTCCAACCTCATCGAGGGACGCTGTGCGGTCGCCGATCTCGACGAAGCCGCGCTGCGCGCCGCAGGCGCAAGCGAGTCCGATCTCGCCCAGCCGAACTACGTGCGCGCCGGCATCCGGCTGGACGGCCACGATGAATTCGACGCTGCCTTCTTCGGCCTCTCGCCGCGCGAGGCCGCGGTGATGGACCCGCAGCACCGCCGCTTTCTGCAGTGCGCCTGGAACGCGCTGGAAGACGCCGGCTACCGGCCGGATGCGCATGACCGCCAGACCGGCGTGTTCGCGGGTTCGGGCATGCACTGGTATCTGCTGCGCAACCTGATCGGGCACCGCGAGCTGGTCAGCGACATGGGCGAGTTCCTGGTGCGTCACCTGTCGAACGACAAGGATTTCCTGTCGACGCGGGTGTCCTACCAGCTCGATCTGCGTGGGCCCAGCCTGAACGTGCAGACCGCCTGCTCGACCTCGCTGGTGGCGGTGCACCTGGCCTGCCAGAGCCTGCTGGCTGGCGAGTGCGACATGGCGCTGGCCGGCGGCTCGACCATCGAGGTGCCGCAGGGCCAGGGCTATCTGCATCGCGAGGAAGAAGTGCGCTCGCTGGACGGTCGCTGTCGCGCCTTCGACGCCGATTCCAGCGGCACGGTGTTCGGCAGCGGCTGCGGCCTGGTCGTGCTGCGACGCCTGGGCGACGCCCTGCGCGACGGCGACCACATCGTCGCGGTCATCCGCGCCACCGCGATCAACAACGACGGCGCCGGCAAGGCCGGCTACCTCGCGCCCAGCGTCGATGGCCAGGCCGAGGCGATCGCGACGGCGCTGACGCTCGCGGGCGTGGACGCCGACAGCATCGGCCATGTCGAGGCGCACGGCACCGGCACGCGGCTGGGCGATCCGATCGAGGTCGCGGCGCTCAGCCAGGCCTTCGATGGTGCGGCCACGCAGGGCTGCGCGCTGGGCTCGGTCAAGACCAACATCGGCCACCTCGACACCGCCGCCGGCGTCGCCGGCCTGATCAAGACCGCGCTGTGTCTGCAGCACGGCGAGCTGCCGCCCTCGCTGTTCTATCGCCGGCCGAACCCGGAGATCGACTTCGCGCGCAGCCCTTTCTTCGTCGTCTCCGAGCGCCGCGCGTGGCCGAAGACATCGGGCCCGCGCCGGGCCGCGCTGAACTCGCTGGGCGTGGGTGGCACCAATGCCTTCGCGGTGCTGGAGCAGGCGCCGCCTCGCGCGGCCTCTGCGCCGGTGGACAGCGAGGTGCCCGCGACCTTGGTGCTGTCGGCGCGCACGCCCGAAGCCCTGCGTCATCGCGCTGCCGAACTCGCCCAGCATTTGCGCCGGCAGGCGCCGGCCCTCAGCGATGTCGCCTACACCCTGCGCGAGGGCCGCGTGCCGATGGGCCAGCGTCTGGCGCTGTCCGCCCGCACGGCGCTTGAGGCCGCGGATCAGCTGGCGGCGCTCGCCGCCGATGCGCGTGCGATCAGCACTGCGGCCAAGGCGCCGCTGCCGGTCGTGTTCGCTTTCCCGGGCCAGGGCGCGCAGCGCGTCGGCATGGCGCGGGCGGTGGCCGCGCTGGACCCCGGCGTCGCGGCGGCCCTGCAGGACTGCGTCGCGGTGCTGCGCAGCCTTGGCCGCGAGGACGTGATCGAGCTGCTGCTGAGTGCGGAGGACACGCCCGAAAACAGCGCGCGCCTGCGTCGCACCGAACTGACCCAGCCTGTGCTGTTCTGCGTCGAATATGCGCTGGCCCGCGGCCTGCTCGCGCGCGGCCTTGCGCCGGCGGCCCTGGTCGGACATTCGCTGGGCGAGTACGTGGCGGCGACGCTGGCCGGTGTGTTCGCGCTGCCGGCCGCGATCGAACTGGTCTGCACGCGCGGTCGGTTGTGCTCAGAGGCCGGCGCCGGCGCGATGCTGGCGGTCAATGCCGGGATGGACGCCCTGCGCCCGCTGCTCGACGACAGCGTCGACATCGCCGGGCTCAACTCGCCGCAGCAGACCGTGCTGGCCGGCAGCGTCGAAGCGATTGAAGCGATCGCGGTGAAGCTCGAAGCCGCCGGTCACGGCCTGCGAAAACTCCAGACTTCGGGCGCCTTCCATTCGCGCCTGCTGGATCCGCTGCTCGACGCCTTCCGCGTGGCGGTGGCCGCCGCAAGTCCACGTGCGCCGTCAAGCGGCCTGCGCATCGTCTCCAGCCTGAGCGGCGACTGGCTCGGCGCCGAACAGGCCGCCAGCGTCGACTACTGGGTGCAGCACCTGCGTCGCCCGGTGGACTTCATCGCAGCCCTGTCGAGGCTTTCGGAACTGGGCGAGCACGTCCTGCTGGAGCTGGGCCCCGGACGGACGCTGATCCGCTTCGCCGAAGCGGCCGCTCCGCAGACCCGCGGCGTGGCAACGCTGGAAGCGCCGGGCGGCGACGAGGCCTGCGCCTGGTTCGCCCTGCCGGGCGCGCTGTGGGCGCAGGGGCATGTGCTGGATACGCAGCGCTGGCCGCAGCCCTCCGGGCGTCGCCTGCCGCTGCCGACCTATCCCTTCGCGCGGGTGCGGCACTGGATCGAGCCGGCGCGAGCACAGCAGGAACCGCCGCGCGCGGTCGAGACCGGCTTCGGCGACTGGCTGCAGGCGCAGGACTGGCAGAGCGCGCCGCTGTCGACTGCGGACGCGGCGCTCAGCGGCGCGGTGCTGATCCTCGTGGATCGCCACGGCGTCGGTCTCGCCCTGGCCGAGTCGCTGCGCGCGCGGGGGCTGTCGGTGCGCAGCCTGCAGCGCGGCGCCGAGCTGCAGCTTGAAGGCGAGGCCCTGCGGATCGATCCCGAGCAGGATGCGCACTGGCAGGCGCTGGCGGCGCTGCCTGCGCCAGGCCATCTCATCGATCTGTGGTCGCTGGATGCGCTCGATGCGTCCGCGCCTGAACAGCAGCGCCTGTGCTTCCAATGGCCGCTGCGGATGGCGCAGGCGCTCGGCCCCTGGTGCGAGCGCGAGGGCGGATTGCAGCTGCTCGGCGCCAGCGTGCTCGCGCAGGCCGCGGGCGATCCCGCCGCCGTGCAGCCGCTGCAGGCGCTGCGCGCCGGCGTGCTGCGCACCTGGCCGCAGGAAACGAGCGGGCTTCGCGCAGCCTGGATCGACCTCGACGCCTCCCATCTCCGACAGCCGCAGTCCAGCGCGCGTCTGCTGCTGGCGGAGCTTGCCGCAGGCCTGCCGGACGATACGGTCGCGCTGCGCGGTCGGCGTCGGCTGCGGCCGGTGTGGACGCCGTTGCAGCTGCCGCGCGGCGCGCCGCAGGCCGCGTTCAAGGCCGGTGGCCGCTATCTCGTCACCGGCGCGTTTGGCGGTGCCGGACAGGCCCTGGTCGAACATCTCGCGCGCTTGCCCGATGTGCATCTGTGGCTGGTCGCTCGGTCGGCGCTGCCGACCGAGGCCACGCATCCGCGCCAGCGCTGGTTGGCGACGCTGCGCGGCTTCGGCGCGCGCATCGAAGTCTGCGTGGCCGATGTCTGCGACGGCGCGGCCTTCGCCGCCGCTACCGCGCACATCGAGGTGCTGGACGGCGTCTTCCATGCCGCTGGCGTGCTCGACGACGGCCTTATCGCACGCAAGTCGATCGAGGCGGCGCGGCGCGTGCTGGCGCCCAAGCTCGAGGGCGCCCAGGCGGTCGCGGAACTGGCCGAGCGCAGCGGCGCCGGCTTCGCGCTGTACTTCTCTTCGCTCAGCGCACAGATGGGCGCCTCGGGCCAGGTCGACTACACCGCGGCCAATGCCGCACTCGATGCTTTCGCTGCCCGCGCCGATGCGCTGAGCGCGCACACCCGGCACGTGGCGCTGGCCTTCAGCATATGGCGTGAGGCGGGCATGGCCGCGCGTCTGGCCGCCGAGCTGGGGCTGGCGCCAGCACCACTTGCCGATGCGGTACCGACGACGCATCCGCTGCTGTCGCGGCGACTGGATGAAGCCGGCGGTCGCGTGCGCTTTGCCGGCGTGCTGGAGGCTCAAAGCCACTGGGTGCTGGACCAGCACCGGCTGGCCAGCGGCGAGGCCCTGCTGCCGGGCACCGGCTATCTCGACCTGCTGGCCTGGGCGCTGGCCGAATACACCGGTGCCTTCCAGGGCTTCGAGCTGCGCGAGCTGCGCTTTGCTGCCGCCTTCAAGCTCGGGCCTGACGAGCAGCGCCGGCTGGAGCTGAGTCTGCAGCCGCTGGCCGAGTCGGTGTTCGAGGTCTGCATCGAAAGCCAGGGCGCGGCCGCCGACGATCG
Source organism: uncultured Aquimonas sp. (assembly GCF_937888285.1). GTDB lineage: Bacteria > Pseudomonadota > Gammaproteobacteria > Xanthomonadales > Xanthomonadaceae > Aquimonas. Next base: position 104,472 of record NZ_CALART010000056.1, on the reverse strand, counting down.
CATCGAGCACCTGCGCGTGCGCGTCGACTGTGCCGTGCTGGCGGAAGCCCCGGTGCTCCTGCTGGCGCGGCCGCGCAGCGCGCGCGAACCGCGCTACGCGCATCCGCAGCTGCGCTTCGGCCCGCGCTGGGATTGCCTGCAGCGTTTCGAGGTGGGCGAGGGCGAGGCCGAGCTGGAGCTGCGCCGCACGGACGATGCAAGCGGCGAGCTGCACCCCCTGCATCCGGCCCTGTTCGACATGGCGATCGGCGCCGCCCAGGCTGCGCTCGCGCCCGAAGGCATCGATGCCGCGCGCCTGCTGCCCTTCCGCTACGGCAGCCTGCAGGTGTTCGCGCCGCTGCCCGAGCGCGTGGTCAGCCGCCAGCGCGCGCGCGCCGAGGGCGCCGATCTCGTGCTCGACATCGACCTGCTGGATGCGGATGGCCGGCGCGTGCTGGCCCTGCGCGACTTCGTGCTGAAGCCTGCGCGCGCCTTGACGGCAAGCCCTGCGCCCGTCGGGATGAGGAAGCCCGCTGCGGGCAATCGCCTGCTCGAGGTCGGCTTCCGCGAGGGCTTCAGCCATGCCGATGCGCTGGCGGCGATCGAGGCCGTGCTGCGCCAGCCCGGTCCTGCGCAGATCGCGCTGGCGCGTCGCCCCGTCGCCGATCTGGTTGCCGCCACCCGCGCGCCGGTGGTCGAGGACACCGCAAGCCCCGATGCTGCGCTGGCGACTACGCCGGTGCAGCGCCTGCCCGGCGGCACGCCCTTCGTGGCCGCCGAGGGCGAGCTGCAGCAGCAGCTGGTCGCGCTGTGGGAAAGCCTGCTCGACCTGTCCGGCATCGGCAGCGCCGACGACTTCTTCGCGCTCGGCGGCCACAGCCTGCTGCTGACGCGCGCGCTGTCGCGGCTGAAGCGCGAGCGCGGCCTGGTACTGCCCGTCGAGGCGGCTTTCGAGACCCCGACCATCGCCGCCTGGTCGGCGCTGGCGCCAGCGGCTGCCGCACCCGTCGGGCCCGCGCTGAAGCGCGTCGATCGCAGCCGCTTCCGCGCCTGAGCGGCTGCCTGCGTTCCCCACTCCCAATCCTCTTCGATGACCCCCACCATGCCCGAAGCGCCCGCGCTGTACCGTTTCCCCACCACCTTCAGCCAGCGCCAGCTCTGGTACGTGCAGGCCACCGCACCGGGCAACACCGCCTACAACATTCCCTTCGCCTTCACCTTGCGCGGCACGCTCGATGTGGCGGCGCTGGAGCGCGCGGTGGCCGAGCTGGTGGCCCGCCACGACGCCCTGCGCACGGTCTTCGAGGTCCACGGCGAAGAGGTGCGGCAGGTGGTCGACATGGGGCTGGCGGTGCCGATCGAGCACCTCGATCTGAGCGCACTCGCAGCCGATGCGCGCGCGCAGGCGCTGGCCGAGCAGCGCGCGCGCATCGCCTGCCATGCGTTCGATCTCGCGCGCCCGCCGCTGCTCGTGCTGCGCCTGCTCAAGCTGGGCGAGTGCGAGCACGTGCTGTTGCTCTGCGTGCACCACATCGTGATGGATCACCTGTCGGTGCTGGCCTTCGGCCAGGAGCTCGGCGCGCTGTATGCGGACTACCGCTGCGGCCGCACGCCGGCGCCGCCGGCCGAGGGCCTTCAGTATCCGGACTACGCAGTCTGGCAGGCGGAAGCGCTGGACACGCCTGCGATCGAGAGCCGGCTGCCGCACTGGATCGAATCCCTGGCCGGCTTTCCGCATCAGCTGGAGCTGCCCACCGACCGACCGCGTCCGCCCCTGCAGAGCTTCGAGGGCGAGGAGCTGCGCGTGGCCTTCAGCCCTGAGCTGAGCCGTGCGCTGCGGGCGTTCGCGCAGGCCGAGCAGCAGACCCTGTTCACCGTGGTGCTGGCCGGCTTGGGCCTGCTGCTGCGTGGCTACACCGGCCAGGACCGCGTCATTGTCGGCTGCCCGTTCGCCAACCGGGGCGCCGAGGAGCTGGAGCCGGTCATGGGCCTGTTCATGAACCTGCTGCCGGTGGGCCTGGCGATCGATCCGCAGCAGGGCTTCAGTGCATTGGTGCGCGATGCGCGTCGGCAGATGATGAAGGCGCAGGGCGTGCAGGACACGCCCTTCGAGAAGATCGTGCAGGCGCTGGGCGTGCAGCGCGATGCCGCGCGCAATCCGCTGGTGCAGGCCTGGTACACCTTCCAGGACGCGCCGATGGCGCTGGCGCTGGACGGGCTTGAAGTCGACAGCGAGCCGCTGCCCAACGGCGGCGCCAAGCTCGACCTTTCGTTCTGGTTCTGGGACGACGGCGCGCGCATCCAGGGCCTGATCGAGTTCGACAGCGCGCTGTTCGAGCGCGACAGCGTCGAGCGACTCGCGGCGCGTCTTGAGCGCGTGTTGGCCCAGGCCGTGGCCGCGCCGCAGCAGCCGGTCGCGCGGATCAGCCTGATTGCGGAGACCGAGCGTGCGAAGCTCGATGCGATGAGCACGGGGCCGGCGCCGGCTCGCGATTGGCGCAGCCCGCACGCCGCCTTCTTCGAGCGTGCGCAGCGCGAGCCGGATGCCTTGGTGCTGGAGGCCCTCGACGGTCGCCTCAGCGCGGCCCAGCTCGCTGCACGCGCCGATGCGATCGCCGAAGCGCTGGTCGCCCGCGGCATCGGCGCGGGCGATGTCGTCGGCGTGGCTCTGGCGCGGCGCCGCGATCTGCTCGCCGCCCTGCTCGGCATACAGCGTGCAGGTGCCGCCTGGCTGCCACTGGATCCCGATCTGCCAGTCGAGCGCCTCGGCTACATGCGCGAAGACGCCGGCGCGCGCCTCGCGCTGGTGGATGCCGACAGCGCCGGGCTGTTCGATGCCGGCGAATCGCTGTCGGTCGATACGCTGCCGCGCGCGCCCAGTGGCGGTTTCGCACCAGCGCCGGAAGCGCCGGACAGCCTGGCCTATGTCATCTACACCTCGGGCAGCACCGGTCGGCCCAAGGGCGTGCGCATTCCGCGCCGTGCGGTCGGCAATTTCCTTGCCTCGATGGCCGAAGCGCCGGGCTTTGCACCGGGTCAGCGTTTGCTGGCGCTGACCACCTATGCCTTCGACATCAGCGTGCTCGAACTGCTGCTGCCGCTGGCGGCCGGCGGCTGCGTGGTGCTGGGCGAGCGCGCCCTGCTGGAGGCGCCGGGGCGCTTGGCCACGGCCCTGCGCGAGCAGCGCATCGATGTCTTCCAGGCCACGCCTTCGACCTGGCGCCTGCTGCGCGCGGAGGACTGGGCGGGGCAAGCGGATCTGGTGGCGCTCACCGGCGGTGAGGCGCTGACGCCGGAGCTCGCGCAGTGGCTGCGCCCGCGCGTCGGCGCGCTCTGGAACCTGTACGGGCCGACCGAGACGACGGTCTGGTCCAGCCTGCAGCGCATCGAGTCGACCGCGCCTGGGCGCTGCCCGATCGGCCGGCCGATCGCCAGCACCGGCCTGCATGTGGTCGATGCCCAACTTCAGCGGCTGCCCTGTGGCCTGCCGGGCGAGCTGCTGATCACCGGCGCAGGCCTGGCCGAGGGCTATCACGTGCGACCCGAGCTCACGGCCGAGAAGTTCGTGACCCTGCCTGAGACCGGCGAGCGCGCGTACCGCACCGGCGACGTCGCCCTGCGCCTGCCGACCGGCGAACTGCTGCACCTCGGTCGTCGCGACCATCAGGTCAAGCTGCGCGGCTATCGCATCGAACTGGGCGAGATCGAGGCCGCGCTGTGCGCGCACCCGCAGGTGGAATCCGCGGTGGTCGCGGTGCACGGCAGCGAGGACGACCAGCGCCTGCTGGCCTGGGTGGTCGGCACACCGCCGGAGCCCACGGCGGCGGAGCTGCGTGCGCACCTGGCCAGCCGGCTGCCGGCCTACATGCTGCCCCAGCATTTCCTGAGCCTGGCAGCGCTGCCGCTGCTGCCGAACGGCAAGCTGGACCGCGTGCGGCTGCCGCTGCCTTCCGCGCACACGTCCGCAGCGGAGTCGCCGCAGTCGGGCGAGGCCGTCGCGGTGTCGGCGGCCGCGAGCACCGTGCTGGCGCTCGCCCGCGAGCTGCTCGGCAGCAGCGAGGTGCAGCTCGGCGACAACTTCTTCGACGCCGGCGGCCACTCGCTGCTGGCCCTGACCCTGGCCACCCGCATCGAGAAGCAGCTCGGCGTGAAGCTGTCCCTGCTGGCAATCGCGCATGGCAGTCTCGGCGCGCTGGCGGCGCAGATCGAGACTGCGGAGCAGGGTGGGGCAGGTGCAGCTTCAGCAGCAGAGGCGCAGCGTTCCCAGCGCCTGGGCGCGCGCGTGGCGCGATTGTTCGGATTCGGACGTTGAGCTGAGGCCCTGGACGTTCCCGGCCTGCGCCCAGCTCCAGCGAGACCGGTGTCGGCGTACGCTCTTCCCGAATCCCGAATCCCAAATCCCGAATCCCGAATCCCGAATCCCGAATCCCGAATCCCGGCTCTTGCTGCAGGCGACCGCAGCCTGCGCCTTGCGTCAGCTCTGCGGGTCGCGAGCAAGCTCGCTCCTACAAACAGCCAGTCATCGTACGGGTGACGGGGACAGGGGGCGGGGTGAGCGTTCTCTTCCGTGAGCGGCGCACACCGTTCGGCGCTGCGATGCGGCCGGGCTAGACTGTGGGCCGCGCCGATCCGGTCGCAGGCCTGGTGTCGCTCCGGACATGTTTCGCTTCCTACTGTTCGTTTCTCTGCTGCTGCCCTGTCTGCCTGCTTCCGCGCAGTCCTTCTGCGCGCCTCTGCAGGCCGAGCCCATCGCCGGCGCCGTGGTGGTGGGCAACGGCAGCCCCGGCAGCATCAGTGCCGCAGCACTGCAGGCCGCGCTGGATGCCGGCGGCCCGATCCTGCTGGATCAAGGACCGGCGCCCAGCACGGTGCTGCTCAGCCAGACCCTGGTGGCGCGCCGTGCGGTGGTGCTCGACGGCGGCGGCCGGGTGACCCTGTCGGGCGGCAATGCGCGGCGCATCCTCAGCCTGGTCAATCCGGATCCGCGTCCGGATGCGCCGCCGTTCACCGTGACCCTGCAGAACATCGGCCTGCGCGATGCGCGGGTCAGCGACGGCCGCGGCGCGGCGATCTACAAGCAGCACGACTTCGAGTTCCCGCACAAGCTCAGTCTCAAGCTGGTCAACTGCCTGTTCGAGAACAACCACGCGCCGCTGGACGGCACGCCGCAGGACGATGGCGGCGGTGCCTTCTACGGCGAGCTGCTGCAGCGTGTCGAGATCGCCGGCTGCACCTTCCGCGGCAATTCCGGCAGCAATGGCGGCGCGGTCTACTCGCTGGGCAGCCGCGAGCTCACCGTCATCGACAGCCGCTTCGAGGACAATGCCGCGATCGGCAGCGGCGGCAATCCCGGCAACGGCGGCAATGCCGGCGCGCTGGGCGTGGACGGCGCCGACCGCCGCGTCGACATCTGCCGCACGCGCTTCGTGGACAACACCAGCAATGCCTTCGGCGGCGGTTTCTTCAGCGTGATGTACGACGCCAGCAGCCGCACGCGCTTCGAGGACGTCGAGTTCCGCGGCAACGCGCAGCTCGGCGCCGGCCAGCACAGCGGCGGTGCCTACCTGCAGGACGGGCCCTGGGCGATGGAGCGGGTCAGCTTCATCGACAACGAGGCGCGCGGCTTCGGTGGGCTGTTCGTGGCCGGCAACGCGCCGGGCGTGATCCGCAACGGCAGCTTCGTCGGCAATGTCGCCCGCGAGGGCCTGGGCGGTGCGATGGGCCTGTCGAGCACGGCGCCGATCGAGATCATCAACTCCACCATCGCCCACAACCTCGCCACTGCGGCCTTCGCCGGCGGCATCAGCATCGGCAGTCCGAACCAGCTGCGCCTGGCCAATACCGTGTTCGCCTACAACCGCGGCGGCAATGTGTTCGTCAACTGGGCGATGAACAATCCGGCCGCGTTCGATGGTGGCGGCAACCTGCAGTGGCCGCCGCAGCGGCAGTCCGGCAACACCAATGGCGGCGCGGAGACGCCGGTCAGCAGCGGCGCCAGCTTCGCCGATCCCCTGCTGCCGCTGCTGGCGACCGACAACGGCGGCCATGTGCCGACCCTGGCCTTGCCGGAGAACAGCCCGGCGCGCGACAGCGGTGTGTCCAGCGTCGCCGGCTCGGCGACGCCGGTGCCGTCGACTGACGCCCGCGGCGAGCCGCGTTTCGGCGCGGTCGATCGCGGCAGCTTCGAGTTCGGCAACGCGGCGCGGATCTTCGGCAATGGCTTCGAGCCCTGAGGTTCAGGTGTTGAACAGGTATCGCAGACGCTCGGGAGGCAGGGCATGAGCAGGCCGGTGTTTTTTCGCCGATGCCGCGGCCTTCCGCCGCTGGCTGGAAGCGCACGCCGCCAGCGCCAGCGAGCTGCTGGTCGGTTTCCACAAGGTCGACAGCGGCCGCCCGAGCATGACCTGGCCGGAGTCTGTCGACGAGGCCCTGTGCTTTGGCTGGATCGATGGTGTGCGTCGGCGCATCGACGAGTCGAGCTACTCGATACGCTTCACGCCGCGCAAGGCGAACTCGATCTGGAGTGCGGTGAACATCGCCAAGGTCGAGACCCTGCGCGCGCAAGGCCACATGCGTCCCGCCGGCGAGGCCGCCTTCGCCCGCCGCAGCGAGGCACGCTCGGCCGTGTACTCCTTCGAGCAGGCCACGGTCGCCGAGCTCAGCGCCGAGGAACTGCACAGATTCCAGCGCAACCACGCCGCCTGGACCTACTTCGAGTCCACGCCGCCGGGCTATCGCAAGACGCTGCTGCACTGGGTGACGACGGCGAAGAAGGCGGAGACGCGCGCCGAGCGCTTGGCCAAGTTGATCGAGGCCTGCGCCGAAGGGCGAAGGCTGCGCTAGCGTGTTCCAACCGCGTCCTGCGGGCGGAGCGCGATCGGGGCGCTGTGCGCGCCTGTGCGCAGCGCCTTGCCGTATGCGTTCGCGCGCCGCGCGCCGCGAAGGCGAGTTGGCTGCGGATTCCCTTGGCGGCCGGGCGGCTACAGCAGCGCGTGCGGAATATCGTCGTAGCGCTTGGAGTAGCTCAGGCGTTCGGCGCGGCAGAAGCCGCTGCCCATGGTGAAGGTTCGACAGATGCTGGGCCGCTGGCTGTAGATGCTGCAGCACATCTGCATGCGGTCCACCGCCACACACCAGCCGTCCTCGTCGCGCGCCATCACCTCCAGCCCTTCGGGCGTGTGCTCGGTGAGGTGACGCGGCACGATGTCATCCGGCATCACCACCACGGTCAGCCGGCAGCACACGGCTTCGCAGTCGTCGCACTGCACCTTGGGGTCGACCAGATGGTCATCGGGGAGGATTTCGAAAGGCACGCGCGGCTCCGTGGTGGGGTATCGCACCCGGCGCTGGCCGAACACGGCGTGCAGGGTCGCACGTTGAGGCGCCTCGCAGGTGAACGCGGGCCGCGCTTCGGACGGCTCAGCGCGCGGCGACGTCGAGCGCGGCGGACTGCATCGACACCTGCTTGCCGTTCGCCATCTGGCGACCGACTTCGACGAAGCCGAAGCGCGCGTGGAAGGCGGCCGAGACCGGATTCGGCGGATCGAGGTCGTATTCGCAGACCACCGAGTCGAACCCGGCTTCGCGGGCGTAGTCGAACAGCGCCGCGTAGAGCTGACGTCCGCAGCCCTTGCCCTGCGCGGACGCCGCCACCACGACGCGGTCGATGTAGAGGAAGCGTCCACCGCGCGCTTCGAACCAGCGGTAGTTGGGGCTGTCGTAGTGGGCGCCGGGCGCAAACGCGAGCAGGAAGGCGCAGACGCCGGTGTCGTCTTCGATCACCTGATGCCAGGCGGATTCGGCGTGCAGATGCGCGAGTCGAGCCGCATCCAGCGGGCTCAGGAACCGCACCTGCTCGGCGTTCAGCGCGAGCAGGGCGGGGAAATCCTCGTGCGTTGCGGGGCGCAGCCGCACGCAGCGCCTACTTGACCTGCGCGCCGGCCCGGGCGCCGGCATCCACATCAAGCAGGAACAGATCGTCGCCGCCGGTGCCGGCGGACAGGATCATGCCCTCGCTCACACCGAAGCGCATCTTGCGCGGTGCGAGGTTGGCGATGAACACGACGCTGCGGCCGACGAGCTTCTCCGGATCGGCGTAGGCGGCGCGGATGCCGCTGAAGATCTGGCGCTCGCCCAGATCACCGGCGTCGAGCTTGAAGCGCAGCAGCTTGTCGCTGCCGTCGACGAAGCCGCACTCCAGCACCTTGCCGATGCGCAGGTCGAGCTTGGCGAAGTCGTCGATGGAGATGGGATTCGGGATTGGGGATTCGGGATTCGTGGGCGGCGGTGTGGGGGTCGCGGGCGTGGACTCAGCCTTCGCGGGTTCAGCGGCGGGGGCGAGGCTTTCCTTGCTGTTCTCGATCATGGTTTCGATGTGCTTGGGGTCGATGCGGGTGGCGAGCGCGGCATAGGGCGCGATCGCGTGGTGCAGCAGGGGCTGGGCCAGCGCGTCGAAGGCAGCCAGCGGGCTCTGCAGGAAGGTTTCGATCTTGGCCACGGTGGCCGGCAGCACCGGCGCCAGGAAGCCGGCCAGCAGGCGGAACATGTTGATCGCCAGGGTGCAGATGGCGTGGAGCTCGGCCTCGCGGCCGTCCTGCTTGGCCAGCGCCCAGGGCGCTTTTCCGGCAATCAGTTCGTTGGTGGCGTCGGCCTCGGCCATGATCCGGCGCAGCGCGGCGTTGAAGTCGCCGCTGGCGAAGGCGCCGTGCTCGCCCAGGCAGGCCTGCGAGAGTCGATCCCAGGCGCCGAGGTAGTGTTCGAGGTCGGCATCGCTCATCGCCTCGGCCAGCTGGCCGCCGAAGCGCTTCTCGATGAAGCCCGCGCAGCGGCTGGCGATGTTGACGAACTTGCCGACGATATCGGCGTTCACGCGCTGGGCGAAGTCTTCGAGGTTCAGATCGAGATCATCGACGCCGCCCGAGCTCTTGGCGGCGAAGTAGTAGCGCAGGTATTCGGGGTTCAAGCCGGCGTCGAGGTAGGTGCGGGCCTGGATGAAGGTGCCGCGCGACTTCGACATCTTGGCGCCGTTGACGGTCAGGTAGCCGTTGACGTGCAGTCTGTGAGGCGTCAGCAGCCCCGCGCCCTTCAGGGTCGACGGCCAGAACAGGCCGTGGAAGTTGATGATGTCCTTGCCGATGAAGTGGTGCATGCGCACGCCGCTGTCGGCCGCGATCAGGGCGTTGAAGTCCATGCCGCGCTGGTCGCACAGGGCCTTGAAGCTGGCCAGGTAGCCGATCGGCGCGTCCAGCCAGACGTAGAAGAACTTGCCGGGTGCGTCGGGAATGGCGAAGCCGAAGTAGGGCGCGTCGCGCGAGATGTCCCAGTCGCGCAGGCCGCCATCCAGCCACTCGGCCAGCTTGGCGCGCACGCCCGAGTGGGCTACGTCGCCGGCCAGCCATTCGCGCAGGAAGGCCTCGAACTTAGGCAGCTCGAAGAAGTAGTGCTCGCTCTCGCGCAGCTCGGGCACCGCCCCCGAGACCACCGAACGCGGGTTCTTGAGGTCAGTCGGCGCGTAGGTGGCGCCGCAGACCTCGCAGTTGTCGCCGTACTGGTCCTGCGCGCCGCACTTCGGGCAGTCGCCCTTGATGTAGCGGTCGGGCAGGAACATCTGCCGCTCGGGGTCGAACAGCTGCTGGATGCTGCGGCGGGCGATGTAGTCGCCCTTGATGCGGCCGTAGATCATCTCGGCCAGCGCGCGGTTCTCGTCGGAATGCGTGCTGTGGTAGTGGTCGAAGGCCACGCCGAACTCGGCGAAGTCACGCTCGTGGCTCTGCTGGATGCCGCGGATGAAGTCCTCGGGCGCCATGCCGGCCTTCTCGGCGGCCAGCATGATCGGCGTGCCGTGGGCATCGTCGGCGCAGACGAACCAGGCCTCGCGGCCCTGCATGCGCTGCGCGCGCACCCAGATGTCGGCCTGGATGTAGCCGACCAGATGGCCGAGATGCAGGTGGCCATTGGCATAGGGCAGGGCGCAGGTGACGAGCAGTGGGGCGTGGTCGGACATGGATTCGGTGCGGCCAGGACAAACGGCCGCGGATTATCCCATGCGGGGGCGGGGCGCAGAGAAAGGAGGAATGCGGCGGTGTTCCGGGACTGTCGCCCGCAGGCGGGTTCCAACAGGGCGCCGGGCGGCGATTCCACAGCGGGGCCTGTGCTGACGCAGGCTCTTTGCGAATCCCGAGCCCCGGCTCTCGAAGCGATCGCGGCCAGAGCGGAGCCCATGGTGGGCCAGGGCCCACCCTATGCGGGTTCGAGGTTGGGGAGCGAGCAGCGCGCGGCCGCAGCACGGTAGGCGTTGGTGCACGCTCTTCGCGAATCCCGAATCCCGAATCCCGGCTCCGCTCGCAGCGCCCGCAAATCGCCAGAACCCGCGCGTCGCCATGCCACTGCGCAGGCGCGCAATGCAGGCTCCCCCTTCCGCGGAGCGCGCCATGCGACTCGGTTTCAAGATCCCCCTGATCGGCTTCACCATGCTCGTCCTGCTGGTGCCGATCCTGTTGTTGAACGGGCTGGTGTACGAGCGCCAGCAGCGCGCGGCCGAGGTGCGCGCCGAAGTGGCCCAGAGCAGCAGCCGGGCGCAGCGCATCACCGGCCCGCTGCTGCGCATCGAAGTCGAGCGCGCCGTGCCCGAGCGCCGGCTGGTGATGGAAGAGGGCGTACAGCGCGAAGTGGTCGAGACCAAGACCGTGCGCGAGGCGCGCCTGCTGCTGCCGGCGCGGTTGGGCTACGAAGCGGGGTTCACCAGCGAGCGCCGCGGCCGTTCGCTGTTCCTGGCCCTGCTCTACCACCTGAAGCTGAAGGCCGGCGCCGAGTTCGACACCACCGGCCTGCTCGCCGAGGGCGAGCGCGCGATTCGTGCCGATCTGCTGCTGGGCCTGGGCGACAACCGCGGCATTCGCAGCCTCGGTCTGAGCGTCGGTGGCAAACCGCTCAGCGTGGAGCCGGGAGCCCGGCTGCCCTGGCTCGAAGCCGGCGTGCAGGCTTCGCTGCCCTTGGCGGAACTCCAGGCGCAACAGCTCAGCGTGCAGCTCGACGCCGAGATCAGCGGCACCGAGGCGCTCGACTTCGTGCCCGTGGGTGCCGATACCGAAGTGCGTCTCGGCGGCGACTGGCCGCATCCGTCGTTCGGCGGCGACCTGCTGCCGCAGGCGCCCGAGCTGCGTGCGGACGGCTTCAGCGCGCAGTGGAAGGTCTCGCGCCTCGCCAGCCAGGCCCAGCAGGCGGTGCGCCAGTGCGGGCTGGAGGCGACCCACTGCGCGGGGCTGTCCGCGCACGCGTTCGGGCTGCGCCTGGTCGATCCCGTGGACCGGTATCTGATGACCGAGCGGGCCATGAAGTACGCCCTGCTGGTGCTGGTGCTGGTGTTCGGCGCGGTGTTCTTCGTCGAGGTGGTCGGCGGCGACGAGCTGCACCCGCTGCACTACGGCCTGATCGGCCTGGCGCTGGCGATGTTCTTCCTGCTGCTGCTGGCGCTGAGCGAGCACATCGGCTTCGGCCTTGCCTATCTGCTGGCGGCGCTGGCCTGTATCGCGCTGATCGCGGTCTACCTGGCCGGCGTGCTCGAAAGTCGCGCCAAGGGCTGGGCCAGCGCCGGACTGCTGGCCGGCCTGTATGCGTTGCTCTATGCGCTGCTGAAGGCGGAGGACTATGCCCTGCTGGGCGGCGCGCTGGTGCTGTTCGGCTGTCTTGCGGTGTTCATGCTGGCGACGCGGCGGGTGCGCTGGGCGGCGCTGGGCCGGGCGGGCACGCAGCAGCCGTGACGGAAACGGAAAGGGCGGCCCGAGGGCCGCCCTTTCCTTCAGTCGAGATCGCCGCGCAGTGATCAGGCGGGCTTGCGCAGCTTGCTGTGGCGGTAGCCGTAGAAGAGGTAGATCAGCACGCCGAGGAAGGTCCAGCCGACCATCAGGGTCCAGTGGGCCTTGAAGGGCTGCCAGAACAGGTACAGGCAGGCGGCCGCGCCGGCAATGCAGACGAACCAGGCGAAGGGCACGCGGAAGGGGCGGGGCAGATCCGGGCGCGTGCGGCGCAGCACCAGCACGCCGATGCAGACGGTGGCGAAGGCCAGCAGGGTGCCCATCGACACCAGCTCGCCGAGCAGGCCGATCGGCAGGAAGCCGGCGAGGCAGGCGGCGAACACGCCCACAATGATCGTGCCGACGTGCGGGGTCTGGAACTTCGGGTGGACCTTGGCGAAGAACTTCGGCAGCAGGCCGTCCTTCGACATCGAGTAGAAGATGCGCGGCTGGCCCATCAGCATGACCAGGATCACCGAGGACAGGCCGGCGATGGCGCCGATCTCGATCAGCGTCTTCAGCCACAGCAGGCTCGGGTAGGCCTCGAGTGCGGTGGCCACCGGCTTGGGCGTGCCCAGCTCGGTGTAGGGCAGCATGCCGGTCAGCACGCCGGAGACGATGATGTAGATCAGCGTGCAGAAGAACAGCGAGCCGAGGATGCCGATCGGCATGTCGCGCTGCGGGTTCTTTGCCTCGCCGGCGGCGGTCGAGACCGCATCGAAGCCGATGTAGGCGAAGAACACCACCGCCGCACCGCGGACCACGCCGTCCATGCCGAACTGGCCCGGGCCGGTGTTCTCGGGGATGAAGGGGATCCAGTTCTCGGGGTTGATGAACTGCACGCCGAAGGCCACGAACAGCAGGATCACGACGACCTTGATCGCCACGATCACCGCATTGACCCAGGCCGACTGGGTGATGCCGACGTAACAGAGGCCGCTGACCGCGGCGACGATGGCCACGGCCGGCAGGTTCAGGAAGCCGCCGGTGTAGACGATGCTGCCGTTGACCACATTGAGTGGCGCCGAGGCGAGCGCCGCCGGCAGGCCGATGCCCATGCTGGTCAGCAGGCTGTTGAAATAGCCCGACCAGCCCACCGCCACGGTGGAGGCGGCGAACATGTACTCCAACACCAGGTTCCAGCCGATGAACCAGGCCACGCCCTCACCAAGGGTGGCGTAGGCATAGGAGTAAGCGCTGCCCGATACCGGCATCATCGCCGCGAACTCGGCGTAGCACAGGCCGGCGAAGGCGCAGGCGATGCCGGCCAGCACGAAGCTCAGCACGATCGCAGGCCCGGCATGCGCCGCTGCCGCCTGTCCGGTCAGCACGAAGATGCCGGCGCCGATCACCGCGCCGATGCCTAGCATGACCAGCTGGCGCGCGCCGAGCACACGCTTCAACGAGGCCTCGCCTCCCAGCGAGCCCTCGACGGGTTCGCCGGCGTCGACGTGTGGTGCCGGCGCCACGGGTTTGGTTTGCAGCAGTGCCTTCAACATGGGTGCTTCCCCGCAATGGATGTGAGTGGACGGCGGTCCGGTCGCCGTCGATGCCTGCCTTGGCCCTGGATCGGGCACCACACGTGCAGGCACGGCCGGCGCGCATCGTGCGCGCCGGCCGCGTTTCACAGGAGTGCAGGAAGTGCAGGGGCCCCCCGGCCGCCGCGGATTCTAGGGCAAAGACCCGCGCCACCGGCGGGGCCATGCGGCAGGGCGAACCGCACCGCCCGGGTGGGGTGGTGGTGCGTGGGACGGCGCGCGGGATCCTGCGCGCAAGCGCCGACGGCAATCGGTGCATTGCCAGGGCGCTGCGGCGTGACGGGGTGTCGAGCCGCGAGCCGAGCGGACGCGTTGGTGCGCGGACAGGTCCTTGCGGGCGCCTCGGCCGGCGACGCGCCTTCAGTCGCCGAGGCTGCTGCTGGCGTCGCGCTTCTCGCGGGCTTCGAGCGGGGTCTCGCCGTGCTCGATGAACCAGACGTTCTCGGCGATGTTGGTGGCGTGGTCGCCGATGCGCTCGATGTTCTTGGCGATGAACAGCAGGTGCGTGCCGCCGCCGATGTGGCTGCTGTCCTCGGCCATCCAGGCGAGCAGGGCACGGAACAGCTCGGTGTGCAGTCGATCGAGCTCGGCGTCGCGCTCGCGCACGGCGATGGCCAGCGCCACGTCGCGCTGCACGTAGGCGCGCAGCACGTCGCGCAGCTGGCGGATCGCGAAGTCGGCCATGGGCCGCAGACCGGCCGCGGCCGGCACCGCCGGCTGGGTGTTCAGTACGCGGCAGCGCTTGGCGAGGTTGGCGGCGAGGTCGCCGACGCGCTCGATGTCGCTGGCGATGCGCAGGGCCGCCAGCACCTCGCGCAGGTCGCGGGCGACCGGCTGGCGCAGGGCGAGCAGGCGCAGCACGTCGTGGCTGAGCTCGCTCTCGCGGGCGTCGATGCCGGCATCGGCCGCGATCACCCGTTCGGCGGCCGCATCATCGCGCTGCTCCAGCGCACGCAGGGCGGCCTCGAGCTGGGCGGCCGCGGCGGCGCCCATGGCTTCGAGCTCCTGACCCAGCCGGGCCAGCTCGGCGTCGTAGTTCTTGAGGATGTGCGATTCGTGCATGGCGCGCCCCGATCAGCCGAAGCGGCCGGTGATGTAGCCCTCGGTCTGCGGGTTCGAGGGGTTGGTGAAGATGCGCTCGGTCTCGCCGTGCTCGATCAGCTGGCCCAGGTACATGAAGGCGGTGTGGTCGGAGCAGCGTCCGGCCTGCTGCATGTTGTGGGTCACGATGACGATGGTGAACTGCTGCTTGAGCTCGGCGATCAGCTGCTCGATCTTGCCGGTGGCGATCGGGTCGAGCGCCGAGGTCGGCTCGTCCAGCAGGATGACCTCCGGCTTCAGCGCCACCGCCCGGGCGATGCACAGGCGCTGCTGCTGGCCGCCGGACAGGCCCAGGGCGTTCTGCTTGAGCTTGTCCTTGACCTCCTCCCACAGCGCGGCCTGGCGCAGCGCAGCCTCGACGCGGTCGTCGAGCTCGGTGCGCGACAGCGTCTCGTGGTGCTGGATCGCCCAGGCCACGTTCTGGTGGATGCTCATCGGAAACGGCACGGGCTTCTGGAAGACCATGCCGACCTTGCTGCGCAGGCGGTTCAGCGGGTACTTCGGGTCGAGAATGTTCTCGCCGTCGAGGCGCACCTCGCCGCTGGCCACCAGACCCGGATACAGCGAGTAGATCCGGTTCAGGCAGCGCAGCAGGGTCGACTTGCCGCAGCCCGAGGGGCCGATCAGCGCGGTCACCTGCTTCTCCGGGATGGGCAGGTGGATGTCGCGCAGCGCGTGGTAGCCGTTGTAGTGGAAGTTCAGGCCGCGCACGTCCATCTTGAGCGCGGGTGCCGCTGCGGGGCTGTCAGTCATGGCCTTGGGACTTGCGGAGCAGGAAGGTGCGCGCCGCCAGACTCAGCAGCAGCACGAACAGGGTGATGACCAGCGCGCCGGACCAGGCCAGGGCCTGCCAGGCGGGGAAGGGGCTCATCGCGAACTGGAAGACCACCACCGGCACGTTCGCCATGGCGCCGGTCAGGTCGGTGCTCCAGTACTGGTTGGAGAACGCGGTGAACAGCAGCGGCGCGGTCTCGCCGGAGATGCGCGCCAGCGCGAGCAGGACGCCGGTGAGGATGCCCGGCGCGGCGGCGCGGTAGAGCACGTGCACGGTCACCTTCCACTGCGGGATGCCGAGGCTGAGCGCGGCCTCGCGCATCTGCGAGGGCACCAGGCGCAGCATCTCGTCGGTGGTGCGCACCACCACCGGCAGCACGATGAAGGCCAGGGCCAGCGCACCGGCGAGGGCCGAGAAGCGCGTGTGCTGCACGACCAGGGCGTAGACGAACAGGCCGATCACGATCGACGGCGCCGACAGCAGGATGTCGTTGACGAAGCGGATCACCTCGCCCAGCAGACGCTTGTTGACGAACTCGGCGAGGAAGGTGCCGGCGGCGATGCCGACCGGCGCGCCGATCAGGATCGCCAAGAGGCTCATCACCACGCTGCCGAACAGGGCATTGGCCATGCCGCCTTCCTGTCCGGGCGGCGGGGTCATCTGGGTGAACAGATTCAGGTCCAGCGCGGCGATGCCGCGGCCGAGCGTGGTCCACAGGATCCAGACCAGGAAGAACAGGCCGAACAGGGTGGCCGCACCGGCCAGGATCAGGGCCAGGGTGTTCTTGATCCGGCGCCGCAGGTAGAGGGCGTTGGACATCACTGGCCCTCCCGGCGCTTCAGGCTGAGCAGCATGAGCTTGGCGATGCTGAGCACGACGAAGGTGATCAGGAACAGGGTGAAGCCGAGCATCAGCAGCGAGCCCATGTGCAGCGGGTCACGCGCTTCGGCGAACTCGTTGGCGATGGTCGCGGTGATCGAGTTGCCCGGCTCCAGCAGGCTGGCGCTGATGCGGTTGGCGTTGCCGAGCACGAAGGTCACCGCCATGGTCTCACCGAGCGCGCGGCCCAAGCCCAGGAAGATGCCGCCGATCACCGCCGAGCGCGTGTAGGGCAGCACGATGTGCCAGGCGACTTCCCAGGTGGTCGAGCCCAGCGCGTAGGCGGACTCCTTGAGCCGGGTCGGCACGGTCAGGAACACCTCGCGCATCACCGAGCTGATGAAGGGGATGATCATGATCGCCAGCACCAGGCCGGCGGTCAGCGTGCCCAGGCCCAGCGGCGGGCCGGAGAACAGATGCCCGATCAGCGGCAGCTCGCCGAGCGTCGCATCCAGCCAGGGGTTGACGTACTTGGCCATCACCGGCACCAGCACGAACAGGCCCCACATGCCGTAGATGATCGAAGGAATGCCGGCGAGCAGCTCGATGGCCGAAGACACCGGCGCGCGCAGCCAGGGCGGCGCCACTTCGGTCAGGAACAGGGCGATGCCGAAGCTCACCGGCACCGCGATCAGGATCGCGATGCCCGAGGTCACGAGCGTGCCGTAGATCGCCACGCCGGCGCCGAACTGGCGCTCGACGGGGTTCCATTCGGTCGAGGTGAAGAAGCCCGGGCCAAAGGCCTGCAGGGCGTTCAGGCCGCCCCAGAGCATCGAGGCGGCGATGCCGACGAGCGCCAGCAGCACGAAGCCGCCGGCGGCCGCCACGCTCCAGCGGAACAGGCGATCAAAGCGCGCATCCGCGCGGGCGCGCTGCTCGGCAACGTGCCCGGCGGAAGAAGCCAGTGGGGTCTGCATTGGGGTGGGCTCGGGCGACCGCGATCAACCTTCGGCGGCCGGGAACTGCGCCTGCCAGTAGGCCTTGACCTGCTCGGCCAGCGGCTGCGGCAGGGGCACGTAGTCCAGTTCGGTGGCCATCGGCTGGCCGTTTTCCAGCACCCAGCCGAAGAAGTCCAGCACGCCCTTGCGCGCCTCGGGCTTGCCGTTCCTGGGCATCAGCACGAACACCGAGGCCGCGATCGGCCACGAGGCCTCGCCCGGGGCGTTGGTGATCACCAGGTTGAAGTCCTGGGCATTGGCCCAGTCGGCGCTGGCGGCGGCGGCCTGGAAGCTCTGGTCGTTCGGCTGCACGAACTGGCCGGCGGCGTTCTGCATGGCGACATAGACACCGCCGGTCTGCAGGGCATAGCTCAGTTCGACGTAGCCGATCGAGTTCGGCAGCTGCTGGATGAAGGCAGCAACGCCCTCGTTGCCGCGGCCACCCACGCCCTTGGGCCAGGACAGGGCGGTGCCCTCGCCGACCTTGGCCGCCCACTCCGGGCTGACCTTGTTGAGGTAGTTGCTGAAGTTGAAGGTGGTGCCCGAGCCGTCGCTGCGGTAGACGATCTGGATCTCGGCGTCCGGCAGGCTCAGCTCCGGGTTGATCTCGGCGATGCGGGGGTCGTTCCAGCGCGTCACCGTGCCGAGGTAGATGTCGGCCAGCAGCGGGCCGGTGAACTTGATCTGGCCCGGCTGCACGCCGGCGAGGTTGACCACCGGCACCACGCCGCCAATCACGATCGGGAACTGCACGAGGTTCGATTCGGTGAGCTCGGCGGTGGCCAGCGGCTTGTCGCTGGCGCCGAAATCGACGGTGCCGGCCTTGACCTGGGCGATGCCGCCGCCTGAGCCGATCGACTGGTAGTTGACCTGGGCGCCGGTCAGGCGGTTGTGCTCGGCCGACCAGCGCGAGAGCACCGGGAACACGAAGGTCGAGCCGGCACCGGTGATCTGCTGGGCCTTGCTCGCCGGCGCGGCAGCGGGGGCGTCGGCAGCACCGGCGGCAGCGCCGGTGGCCGGCTGCTGGGAGCCGCCGCAGGCGGCGAGCAGGGCGGTGGCCAGGGACAGGGTCAGCAGGCGGGGCAGGGCGTGGCGGCGCATGGGCGGGCTCGTTCAGGTGGTCGGAGAAAAATGCTGCATTTTCGTGACAGCTGTATGACAGCGCCTCGGGCATGGGCCTTGAGGGGCAGGCGCAGCTGCAAAGTGTGCGCTTCGGCGGCGCGCTCGACGACAGCCTGCGCCTGCCGGTGGCTCAGCCCGACGCGGACAGTGCCGCCTTGTGGCGGAAGTTGCACAGATCGCGCACCACGCAGCGCCCGCAGTCCGGCTTCTGCGCCTTGCAGACATAGCGGCCGTGCAGGATCAGCCAGTGGTGGGCGTCCATCAGGAACTCTGCCGGCACGCGCTTCAGCAGGGCGTCCTCGACCGCGCGTACGTCCTTGCCCGGCGCCAGGCCGGTTCGGTTGGCGACGCGGAAGATATGGGTGTCGACCGCCATCGCCGGCTGCCGGAACCAGGTGTTCAGCACCACATTCGCGGTTTTGCGCCCCACCCCCGGCAGCTGCTCGAGGGATTCACGGTCGCCGGGCACTTCGCCGCCGTGGCGTTCGAGCAGAAGCCGGCAGGTGGCGAGGGTGTTGGCGGCTTTCGCCTTGTACAGACCGATCGTCGAAATCCGTTCGCGCAGGCCTTCCTCGCCCAGATCCAGCAGGGCCTGCGGGGTGTTGGCGATGGGAAACAGCTTGCGCGTGGCTTTGTTGACGCTGACGTCGGTGGCCTGGGCCGACAGCAGCACGGCGATCAGCAGCTCGAAGGCCGTGCTGTATTCGAGCTCGGTCTTGGGCTCGGGGTTGAGCTCGCGCAGGCGGCGGAAGAATTCGAAGCGCGCCGCCGGCGCCATCGGCCGGCTGGGCGGGGTGTCGGCGGTCTTGGGCAGGGCGGGTTTCTTCGCGGCCTTCGTCGCGACCTTGGCTTTGCCCGCGCGGGTCGAGGTCTTGTTCGCGGCGGGCGCGCGGGGCTTCGTGCTCGTGGGGCGCAGAGTCATGGGCGGTCGAGGAGTGAGGCAGGTGGGGGAGCTCACGGTGGGCCAGGGCCCACCCTATGCGCGGTCGCGCGGCGGTGCGAGTGGCCGCGTTCGTCGTTGGAGCCAGGCCTGGCGGGCAGCGATCAGCAGGCCGAGCAGGACGAAGGCGCCGGGCGGCAGTGCGGCAATCAGGAACCGATGCGTGCTGAAGTCGAGCTCCAGCCAGGGCAGGCCGAGCAGGCGGCCGGCGTCGGCGAACAGGCTGCCCTGGCCGATCCCTTCGCGCAGCAGGCCGAGCAGCAGCAGCACGCCGAGGAAGCCCAAGCCCATGGCGAAGCCGTCGAGCGCGGCGCGCGCGGGATCGGTGCGGCTGGCCAGCGCCTCGGCACGGCCCAGGATGGCGCAGTTGGTGACGATCAGCGGCAGGAAAATGCCCAGCACCGCGTGCAGGGCCGGCAGGAAGGCGTGCATGGCCAGCTCGATCGAGGTCACCACCGCAGCGATCACCATCACGAAGGCGGGAATGCGCACTTCGGCGCTCGTGAGCCGGCGGATCAGCGCGATCGCGGTGTTGGTGGCGGTGAGCGCAACCAGCGTGGCCAGGCCGAGGCCGAGGGCGTTGACCGCGGTGCTGCTGACCGCCAGCAGCGGGCACAGGCCGAGCAGCTGGACCAGACCCACGTTCTGGCTCCAGAGGCCGGCTTCGAGCGTGGCCGAGGCTTCGGCGCGGTCGGGCAGGTTGAAGCCTGGTGAGTCCACCGGTACGGCGCTGGTGGAGTCCAGCGGTGCAGGAACCGACGGGGCCTGCGCCGAGTGCTTGGCCGCGGGCGAGGCGCCCGATGCAGCGATGGGCGCCGTCACCTGCTGCACCCGCTCAAGGAGCAGAAAGCGCCGCACAGCATTCGTCGTCGTCGCCCCCGCGAAGGCGGGGGCCCAGCGACCTCGCCCCGAAAGCTGGAACTCCGCGTGCGCGTCGATGACGATGCATGTCCAAGGACACCTTCGCCTCGACGCGGAGCTGAGTCGCCTTCAGGCGACACGGACGCAGCGGCTGTGCGATCGACGACAGTCGCCTGCATGTGTCGTCGCCCCCGCGAAGGCGGGGGCCCAGCGACCTCGCCCCGAAAGCTGGATCCCCGCCTACGCGGTGATGACGATGGATGTCCAAGGACGCCTGCGCCTCGACGCGGCGCCAAGTTGCCTTGAGGCGACGTTGACGCAGCAGCTGTGCGCTTGACTTCAATCGCGCGCATCGGGGGCATCCTCGAAGTGCAGGCGTGCGCCGGGCTCGGCGGCCCAGATCGCCGCGCCGTGGCGCTGCAGGAAGGCCAGCGTGCGGCCCAAGCCACGGGCGACCGCGCGCGGGGTGATGGTGGCGCCGCTGAAGCTGTCGAAGTCGCCGCCCTCGCGGCGCACGGTCCAGCGCGGCGGCGGCGTGTTGGCGAGGCTGCGCCCGGCGAAGCCCTCGATCCAGTCGCTGCGCTCGCGTTCGATGGGGTCGCCCAGGCCCGGCGTTTCGGCATGGCGGGTGACGCGCGCGGCGATCACCTCACCCGCGGCATCCACGCCCAGCAGCAGTTCGATGGCGCCGCTGTAGCCCTCGGGCGCCGTGGTCTCCATCGCCAGTGCGCTGGGCGCATCGCCGAGGCGGCCGCGCCACACCTGGACTGGCGTGTCGCGGCCCAGCCACTGCGGGGCGAGCACCCGCACCGAATCCTGGAGCGGATCGTTGTCGTATCGCGCGGGCGGCAGCACTTCGGCCAGGGCAGCACGCTGCAGTTCGGCGCGAACGCGGGCGATTGGCGTCTGGGTCGCGTAGTCGACCACGGTCAGCGCGCCGATCGCGATCAGCGCGCAGGCGCCCAGCAGCAGGGCGGCGCGACGCAGGCCGGCGGCGCTCATCGCGGCGCTCCGTACACCCGCGGCCGGGTGTAGCGGTCGATGAAGGGCGCGGCGCAGTTCATCAGCAGCACGGCAAACGCGATCGCGTCCGGATAGCTGCCCCAGCGGCGGATGGCGAGCGTCAGCACGCCGACGCCGGCGCCGAAGATCAGCCGCCCGCGCGGCGTGCTGCAGCCCGAGACCGGGTCGGTGACGATGAAGAAGGCGGCCAGCACCAGCGCACCCGAGAACACGTGCTGCAGCGGAAACGGATGCAGGTCGGGCTCCATCGCCCAGAACGGCAGGCTGAGCAGGATCACGCTGCCCAGCGTCGCCGCTGGCGTCTGCCAGGGGATCTTGCGGCGGATCAGCAGCCACAGGCCGCCGAGGGCGAAGAAGTTGGCGACCCACTCCCAGCCGCGACCACCGAAGTCGCCGAAGCGCGGATCGCTGCGGATCTCGACCAGCGTCTGGCCTTGCGCAGTGAGCTGGCGCACGGTGTCCAGCGGCGTGGCCATGCTGATCGCATCCCAGCCGGCGCCGGGTGCTGCACCCACAAGAATGATCCGCAGGCTCTCGATCAGGCCCGGCGCCTCGCTGCCCAGGCCGCGCGGCGCGAGCCACTGGCTCAGCTCCAGCGGAAAGCTGACCAGCACCACGGCGTAGCCGACCATGGCCGGATTGAACAGGTTGTAGCCCAGCCCGCCGTAGGCGTGCTTGGCGAGGCCAATGCCGACCGCCATGCCCAGCGCCGACACCCACCACGGCGCCAGCGGCGGCAGGCAGAGCGCGAACAGCACGGCCGCCAGCACCGCGCTGCCATCGCCGAGGAAGGTCAGCAGCGCGCGCCCGCGCAGCTTGAGGCAGGCGGCTTCGACGAGCAGCGCGAACAGCACGGCCAGCGCGATCTGCACCAGCAGGCCGGGGCCGAAGAAGTACACGTAGGCCAGCACGCCTGGGACCAGCGCGATCAGCACTTCCAGCATCAGCGCGCGCACGCTGGCGCGTGGCGGCAGGTGCGGCGCGGGTGCGGTCTCGAAGGTCCTCACGGCGCCTCGTCCTCGCGCGCGGATTCGGCTGGCTTGGCCGAACTGCGCGCCTTGGCCTTGGCGATGGCGGCGGCAATCGCGGCGCGACTGGCGGCCTGCTTGCCGGCTTCAGCGCGGCGTGCGGCGAGCTCTTCCTTCTCGCGTTCAAGTCGGTCTGTGCGAGCTTCGTAGCGCTCGCGCGCCTGCTGCGCCTCCAGCGTCTTGCGTCGGACCAGCTTCAAGCGTGTCTTGCCGGAGCGGAAACCCTGCACCAGCGGGATGTGCGAAGGACAGGCGAAGTCGCAGAGGCCGCACTCGATGCAGGCCTCAAGCCCGAGCCCCGCGGCATCCTCGATGTCGTCCGAGCGCAGGCTCTCGTGCAGGAGCTGAGGCAGCAGGCGCGGTGGGCAGACCTCGGCGCAGTCGCCGCAGCGGATGCAGGGCAGGGGGTCCTCGACGGGGCGTGCGCTCGCCGCATCCAGCACCAGCACGCAGGTGCTGGCCTTGACGATGGGGAAGCCATCGTCGGGCAGGCTGACGCCCATCATGCCGCCGCCCATCACCAGACGCTGCGCGCTGTCGGTGTAGTCGCCGCTCGCAGCAATCACATCGGCGATGGGAGTACCGATCGCCACCCGCCAGTTGGCCGGCACGGCCACGCCGGGGCCGGTGACGCTGACGACGCGCTCGACCAGGGCTTCGCCGTGCACCACCGCGCGCCAGGCGGCGGCCGCGGTGCCGACGTTGTGGACGACGATGCCGAGGTCCTGCGGCAGCCCGCCCAGCGGCACCTCGCGGCCGGTCAGCACCTCGATCAGCTGGCGCTCGCCACCCTGCGGGTAGCGGGTCGGGACCTCGACAAGTTCCAGCGCGTCCGATTCGATGCAAGCGAGTGCGGCAATGAGCGCCTCGCGCGCTGGCGTCATGCTGTCCTCGATCGCGACCCGCACGCGCTGCGCGCCGAGCACATGGCGCAGCAGCAGGCCGCCGCGCAGCACGTCTTCCGCGCACTCGGCCAGCAGGCGCTCATCGCAGGCGATCCAGGGCTCGCATTCGGCGCCGTTCAGGATCAGCGTGTCGCAGGGCTGGGCCAGCTTGTCGGCGGTCGGGAACACCGCGCCGCCCAGGCCCGCCACGCCGGCCTCGACGAGCCTCGTACGCAATTCAGCGGGGCTGCGCTCGGGCCAATCCGCGATCGGCGTAAAGGGCAGGGCGGCCAGCGGATGCTCGGCATCCACGCGCAGCAGGATCGCAAGATCGACCTCGCCGGGCGCATGCGGCAGGCCGCGTGGCTCGATGGCTTCGATCACGCCCGCCGCCGGCGCATTCAGACACGCACCGCCGCGGTCCTCGGGCCGCGCCAGCACCTCGAAGCGGCGCACGCGCTGGCCTGGGACCACGCAGGGCGCAAGCCGGCCGCGCGCGTGCATGCGCAGCGGCAGGCACAGCAGGGCAGGCAGCGGAGCCTGGCGGATCGGCTCGAATGGCAGCCGGCCCTTGCGGCCGTCCAGCGGCAGCCCACCGTGGAAGCGGTAGAGCTGCGCCATGGCTTAAGCGTCGCGCGCCCAGCCCAGCCGCTGGCCGACCCGCACCGGGTTCTCGGGGAACAGGCCGTCGTCCAGCTCGAAGCCCTGCTTGGGCAGGCAGACGATCACCGTCGAGCCCATGTTGAAGCGCGCCATTTCGGCAAAGCGCTCCAGCGTGATGTTCTTCGCGCGCAGGTCGCGGCGAACGATGCCCGAGCCGTAGGGCGGAATCTCGACGCCGCCCCAGACCGTTTCGACGCCGGACACCAGCATGGCGCCAACCATCACCACCGCCATCGGCCCGCGGTCGGTCTCGAAGCGGCAGACCAGGCGTTCGTTGCGGGCGAACAGCCGCGGGATGCCGGCCACCGCGAAAGGCGCGACGCTGAACAGTCGGCCGGGGATGTGCACCGTCTCGATCAATCGCCCGGTCCAGGGCATGTGGGCGCGGTGGTAGTCGCGCGGCGACAGATAGACGGTAATGAACCAGCCGTCGGCAAACGGTGCGGCGGCTTCCTCGCTGCCCAGCAGCTCGGCGGCGGTGAAGCTCTGGCCCTTGGCCTGGAAGATGCGCCCGCGCTCGATCCGGCCGAGCTGGCTGATGCGGCCGTCGGCGGGCATCAGCAGGCTGTCGGCGGCCGGGTCCGGCTGGCGCGCACCGGCCTTCAGGCGACGGGTGAAGAAGGCATTGAAGTGCGGGTAGTCGTCGAGATTGGCCGAATCGGCCTCGTCCCAGTTGACCGCGAAGCGCGTGCTGATCTGGCGGATCAGGAAGTTCTTCCAGGCGCGCAGGCGCACGCGGGTCGCCCACATCACCAGGCGCGACAGGAGACGATGGGGCAGCAGGTACTGCAGCAGCAGGGAGGGCGACATCCGCTCAGCTCCCCGCGACGCGATGTGCCGCCAGCGCACGCAGGTCGGCAGCGATCTTCATCGGGTCCAGCGGCGGCCGCACCAGGCCCACCTGCAGGCCCTCGGGGTTGATGATCGCCACGGACGCGCTGTGGTCGACCGTGTAGCCGCCTTCCTCCAGCGGGCTCTGCATGTAGACCATGCCGAGGCTGCGGGTGAAGGGCTGCAGGGCGCTGTGATCGGCGGTGACGCCGCGGGCGCTGGGGTCGAAGTATTTGGCGTAGTCGCCGGCCAGCTTGGGGCTGTCGCGCTCGGGGTCGACGCTGACGAAGACGATCTGCGGGCGATCGATCTCGGGCAGGTCTTCCATCGCCTTGCGCGCCTTGGCGAGGTCGGCCAGCGTGGTCGGGCAGATGTCCGGGCAGTGGGTGAAGCCGATGAAGACCAGACTCCAGCGGCCCTTGAGGTCGGCCTGGGTGAAGGCGCGGCCGTCCTCGGCGGTCAGGCTGAAGTCCGGAATCTGCTTGAACTGCGGGTACAGCAGGCTGTTCTGCATCTGCGGGAGGTCGGCCGGCGCAAAGAAGCGCTGGCCGGCGTAGAGGCCTACGCCGGCGGCGAGCGCGGCGATCAGCACGGCGATGAC
This sequence comes from uncultured Aquimonas sp., assembly GCF_937888285.1. GTDB lineage: Bacteria > Pseudomonadota > Gammaproteobacteria > Xanthomonadales > Xanthomonadaceae > Aquimonas. The sequence goes on along the minus strand of NZ_CALART010000056.1, from coordinate 79,517 downwards.
GGGCAGCTTGCCGCTGCTGCTGGGGGCGGGCGTATTCATGGAGCGGGAGTATACGGCGGGCTCCGCGGTGGCCGGGCCTGGAACCGCCGATCGACGGCGAAGGCCAGGGCAAAGCGTGGCGCGCGCATCGTCACCCCGGCTTCGCGAAAGCTGCATCCGCGCTTCATGCCCTCGCGCGCACCCTGCGCGCCCCTCACGAGCGTCAAGGTCCATCCATGCAGGGCACGTACGACACCGCGCTGGTGCTGCTGTCGGTTCTGATCGCAGCGCTGGCGAGCTATGTCGCCATCGAATTCGCCGGCCGCGTCGATGGCCCCGCGGGGCGTCGGCGAGGCTGGCTGTTGGCCGGCGCAGTGGCGATGGGCAGCGGCATCTGGTCCATGCATTTCGTCGGCATGACCGCCTTCGAGCTGCCGGTGGCGATCAGTTTTGGTCTGACGTTGACGGTGTTGTCCTGGGTGGCGGCGGTGGCCGTGTCGGCCATCGCCCTGGTGCTGGTGACCGGCAGCGGCCTGAGCGGCGCGCGCATCGCCTATGGCGCACTTGCGATGGGCGCGGGCATCTGCCTGATGCACTACGGCGGCATGTGGGCCATGCGCATGGAGCCGGGCATTGGCTACGACCCGCTGTGGTTCGCCATCTCGGTGCTGATCGCCGTGTCGGCGTCGGCAGCGGCCCTGTTCGTGGTGGCCCAGCTGAAGGTGGTGCAGAGCTGGCGCGATATCGGCCTGCGTCTGGGCGCCGCCGGCATCATGGGCCTGGCCGTCGCCGGCATGCACTACAGCGGCATGGCCGCCGCGCGCTTCGACGCGAACGCCTTCTGCGCCAGCAGCAACGCGCTGAGCGCCGACTTCATGGCGACGCCGGTGGTGATCGTCAGCGTGCTCGGTCTGGTCATCGCCATCGCGTTCGCGGTGGCCGATGCGCGCGAGGTGCTGCGGCGCGAAGGCGAAGCCCGCGCCGAGGCCGCGCGGGTCAAGGACCTCGCTTTCGTCGACGGGCTGACGGGACTGGCCAATCGGCCTCGCCTCAGCCAGTGGGTGAGCGAGCGCCTGGGGCGCGGTGAGCGCTTCACTCTGCTGAGCATTGGCATCGAGCCCGGTGCGGGGCGCGGCGAGCAGGAGCTCAAGGTCCTGGCAGCGGCGCTGCAGCGTGCGCTCGGCAGCGTGGCCCAGCTTGCCCGCAGCGGCGGTGAGCAGATCACCCTGCTGCTGGAGACCGACGATGCCGACGCGCTGCTGGGCTGGAGCCGCGCCGAGCTGCTGCCCCTGCTGGCTCCGCTCGGCGCGGCCGGGCTGCGCTTCGAGTTCGGACTGGCGATGGCGCCCGCCGATGGCAGCAATGCGCAGATGCTGCTCCTGCGCGCAGGCGCGCGCGCCGGGTCGCTCGAGTGGCTGATCGAGCAGGCCGGCGAGGTGGATGGGCTGACGGTTGCTGCCTGAGCATGACGGTGCCCGGGGCCGGCGCAGGCCGAAGCCAAGGGCGCCGCGGAGAGCAGCGGCTATACTCCGCGGCCGATTCCAAGCGCCGTACACGCCATGCCCGCCGAACTCCGCAGCCTCATCGACTTCATCCGCTACGGCGCGACGCGCTTCGGCCAGGCCGGCCTGACGTTTGGCCACAGCTACGACAACGCCCTGGACGAGGCCACCCAGCTGGTGCTGCACGCCCTGCACCTGCCGCATGACCTGTCGCCGGCTTACGGCGCCGCGCGACTGACCGCCGACGAGCGCGATCTGGTGTTGAGCCTGTTCGAGCGCCGCATCCGCGAGCGCATCCCGGCCTGCTACATCACCGGCGAGGCCTGGTTTGCAGGCCTCGCCTTCAAGACCGACCCGCGCGCGCTGGTGCCGCGCTCGCCGATCGCCGAGCTGATCGAGTCCGGCTTCGAGCCCTGGCTGGGCGGCCGCTGGGTGCAGCGCGCGCTGGACCTGTGCACGGGCTCGGGCTGCATCGGCATCGCCACCGCCGTGCACAACCCCGAGTGGCAGGTGGATCTCGTGGACATCAGCGAGGACGCGCTGGACCTCGCGCGCGAGAACATCGCCCGCTTCGAGGTGGGCGAGCGCGTGCGCGCGATCCGCAGCGACCTGTTCGCGGGGCTCGCGGGCGAGCAGTACGACCTGATTGTCAGCAACCCGCCCTATGTCACCCACGCCGAGGTTGACGCGCTGCCGGCCGAGTACGCCCACGAGCCCGAACTCGGCCTGCGCGCCGGCGACGACGGCCTGGACCTCGCGCTCAAGATCCTGCGCGATGCGCCCGCGCACCTGACCGAGAACGGACTGCTGATCGTCGAAGTCGGCGAAAGCGAGCGCGCGCTGGTGCGCCTGCTGCCCGAAGTGCCCTTCGCCTGGGTCGAGTTCAAGGTAGGACAGATGGGCGTATTCGTGGTCGAGCGCGGCGACCTGGTGGCCCACGCCGCTACGATCCGGGCGCTGGCAGACGCGCGCTGAGGCGTGATGGGTTGCAGAACCCCCATAGGGTGGGCCCCGGCCCACCCGAGCACGATTCCGCCTCGGTGCAGGTGACTGTCTCAATTGCTCGCGGGCGATCCCGGATTTCGCCTCGGCGGCTGGTCAGGGTTCATGACTCCTTGCTCGAGGTCGACCTTCAAACCTTGACCGGGGCGCATGGATTGCCACGGTGGGCCGGGCCCCACCCTATGCCCGCTCCGGAAGGAGCGCGCTCTCAATCGTCGGAAGCCTCATGTCCCACAACACCTTCGGCCACCTGCTGCGCGTCACCACCTTCGGCGAGAGCCACGGCCCGGCCATCGGCTGCGTGATCGACGGTCTGCCGCCGGGCATCGCGATCGCGCCCGAGGATTTCCGTCAGGACATCGAGCGCCGCGCCACCGGCAAGTCGCGGCACACCTCGCAGCGCCGCGAGGCCGACGAGGTCGAGATCCTGTCCGGCGTGTTCGAGGGTGTCACCACCGGCACCTCGCTGGCGCTGCTGATCCGCAACGTGGATGCGCGCAGCAAGGACTACGGCAACCTGGTCGATGTGTTCCGGCCGGCGCATGCCGACTACACCTACCTGCAGAAGTACGGCGTTCGCGACCACCGCGGCGGCGGCCGCTCGTCGGCGCGCGAAACCACCGTGCGCGTTGCCGCAGGCGTGATCGCCAAGCGCTGGCTGGCGGATCGTTTCGGCGTGCGCGTGCGCGGCTACGTCTCCAAGCTGGGCTCGCATGTGCCCGCAAAGCTCGACTGGGATGCGGTCGAGGGCAATCCCTTCTTCTGGCCCGATGGCGACTTCGTGCCGACGCTGGAGGCCTACATGGATGCCTTGCGCAAGGCCGGCGATTCGGTGGGCGCGCGCGTCACCGTGGTCGCAGAGGGCGTGCCGCCGGGCTGGGGCGCGCCGCTGTACGCCAAGCTCGATGCCGAGCTGGCCTCGGCCCTGATGGGCATCAATGCGGTCAAGGGGGTGGAGATCGGCGACGGCATGGCGGTCGCGGGCCAACTCGGCACCGAGCACCGCGATGAAATGACGCCGGAAGGTTTTTTGAGCAATCACGCGGGCGGCGTGCTGGGTGGCATCAGCACCGGTCAGGACCTCGTTTGCCATCTGGCGCTGAAGCCCACCTCCAGCCTGCGTCTGCCGGGTCGCAGCGTCGATCGCCACGGCAATGCTGCTGAAGTGGTGACCCATGGTCGCCATGATCCCTGCGTCGGCATCCGCGCCACGCCGATCGCCGAGGCCATGGTGGCCCTGGTGCTGATGGATCAGGCCTTGTTGCATCGCGCGCAGTGTGGCGATGTCGAGCCGCCGCCGCGGGTGCCGGGGCAGGTCGCGGAGTAGCCGCAGCGTTCTTCCCGATTGCGCCCGCAGTTCGCCCGCGGGCGACATGAACATCTGTCAGCGCAGCGCCTGCTGCGTTGCATCAGCCGCCGCGCACGCTAGAGTGCGCGGCCTGTCCCATCATCCCAGACGACGGAATTCCCTCGATGTCCAAGCCCCTGAAGATCGCAATGGTCGGCGCCACCGGCGCTGTCGGTGAGACCCTTCTGGAGATCCTGGCCGAGCGCAAATTCCCGTTCACCGAGCTGATCCCCCTGGCTTCGGAGCGTTCGGCCGGTGATCTGGTCCGCTGCGGCGAGCGCAGCTATACCGTGCGCGATCTGGCCAGCTTCGACTTCGCTGGCGTCGACATCGCCTTCTTCTCGGCCGGCGGCAGCGTCTCCGCCGAGCACGCGCCGCGCGCTGCGGCGGCCGGCGCGGTGGTGATCGACAACACCTCGCACTTCCGTCGCGATGCCGATGTGCCGCTGGTGGTGAGCGAGGTCAATCCCGAGGCGATCGCAAATCGCCCGCGCGGGATCATCGCCAACCCCAATTGCTCGACCATGCAGATGCTGGTGGCGCTGGCGCCGATCCATCGAAAGTACGGCATCACCCGCATCAACGTGGCGACCTACCAGTCGGTGTCTGGCGCAGGCCGCTCCGCGCTGGAGGAACTGGGCAAGCAGACCGCGGCGATGCTGGCCTTCCAGGATCCCGAACCCAAGCGCTTCCCGGTGCAGATCGCCTTCAACCTGATTCCGCACATCGATGACTTTCTGGACAACGGCTACACCAAGGAAGAGATGAAGCTGGTGTGGGAGACGCGCAAGATCCTCGGCGACGACAGCGTCGAGGTGAATCCGACGGCGGTGCGCGTGCCGGTCTTCTTCGGCCACTCCGAGGCCGTGCACATCGAGACCCGCGAAAAGGTCACCGCCGAAGCCGCGCGCGCGTTGCTGGAGCAGAGCCGCGGCGTGGTCGTGGTCGATGAGCGCGCCAAGGGCGGCTATCCGACCCCGGTGACGCACGCGGCCGGCAAGGATCCGGTCTTCGTCGGCCGCATCCGCGAGGACATCAGCCATCCGCGCGGATTGAACCTGTGGATCGTCGCCGACAACATCCGCAAGGGGGCGGCGCTGAATGCCGTTCAGATCGCCGAGCTGCTGCTGGCGGAGCGCGATTGAGTGCGCGGCGGGCGTCGCTCCGGCGCCCAATGTCAAAAAGTGTGATGCAATTCACCCACAGGCCCGCGACGAGGTCTTCCGGCGCGGGCTTAATTGTTGGTGAATTGTCACCGTTGACCTATAGTTAGCGCGCCGTTGTCATGTCGTTTCTAGGTTAGGGCCGTTCAGCCGGAGTTCGGCGGGGGCGGTTCGGGGTGCGTGTCAGGCGCGAACAGCCGGCCCGAACCCCAGTGCGGCATCCACCAGACATCCGCTGCGGATGGGGGACAGAGTCAAATGAACAAAATGCTCAGACTGCCGGTTGCGCTCGCTTTCGCGCTCGGTGCCTCCAATGCCTTCGCGCTCGGCCTGGGCCAGGTGCAGGTCAAGTCCAGCCTGAATCAGCCCTTGCTGGCCGAGATTCCGGTGCTGGAGAACGCGCCCGGCGAAGCTGCGGACCTGCAGATCCGGCTCGCCTCCTCCGAAGCCTTTGCGCGCATCGGCCTGGAGCGCCCCAGCGCCGCGCTGCTGACCTCGCTCAGTTTCGAGATCGTGCAGGGTGCGGCCGGCAAGCCGGTGATCCGCATCACCACGCCCAACCGGGTCAACGATCCCTTCGTCAGCCTGCTGATCGAGGCCGAGTGGGCGCGCGGCAAGCTGCTCCGCGAGTACACCCTGCTGCTGGATCCGCCGGTCGCGGTGCCCTCGCGCGCGACACCTTCCGAAACCCAGGCGCTGCCGCAGGGCGATGTGCGTCCGGCGCCGTCGGAATCGCTGTCGACGCCGCCGCCGATGGCGACGCCGCGCGCTGCGGCGCCCACCGCGGCCCCCAGCTTCGCCCCGGGCGAGAGCTATGGCCCGGTCAACTCGGGCGACTCGCTGTGGAAGATCGCCAGCCAGTCGATTCCCGACAGCTCGGTGAACATCAACCAGATGATGGTGGCGATCCAGCGCGCCAATCCGGATGCCTTCATCGGCGGCAACATCAACCGCCTGCGTACCGGCGCGGTGCTGCGCATTCCCTCGCGGGACGAGATCTCCGCCGTCGGCGCGCGCGAGGCCTCGCAGTTCGTGCGCGAGCAGACCTCGGGCGACACCCCGCTGCAGCCGATCGAGGCCGATCGCAGCGCGGCCCGCCCGGCCAGCACGTCGACGTCTGCGGCGTCGGCGGACTCGCGTCTTGCGATCGTGCCGCCGCGCGGCGACCAGCCGGCCACGGCGGCTCAGAGCGGTGCCGCCTCCGGTGCCGAGGGCCGCGAGCTGCGCGCCGACCTGGCCCGCGCCCGCGAGCAGGGCGAGGCGCTGAGCCAGGAGAACCGCGAGCTCAAGTCGCGCGTGCAGGAACTGGAGAAGATCCGCGGCGACAGCGAACGCCTGCTGGAGCTGCGCAACAGCGAGCTGCAGGCCCTGCAGCAGCGCCTCGCCGAACTTGAGGCCCAGCGCGCCGCCACCGCCGCTACGGAAGCGGCCGCGAGCAGCGCGCCTGCCGCCGCACCGACGGTTGAGGCCCCTGCCGCTGCGCCGAGTTCATCGCTGCCGCCGCTCGACCCGGTTGAGGAGTCCGCCGCGTCCTCGGCAGCGCCAGCGGACGCCGGCGCTGATCTCAGCGACAGCAGCGAGGCTGCGGCCGAGCCTGCCGATGCCGATGCGACGGTTTCCGAGCCGGCCGCCAGCGCGCCCGCAAGCCCGACGCCCGCGCCTGCACAGGCCGAGCCGGCAGCGCCGCCCGCTGCCGACACCCTGCCGCCGCGTCCGCCGCGCCAGGAGTGGTATGAGAACCCGCTGGTGCTGGGGGGCGGTGGCGCGCTCCTGATCGGCCTGCTGGCCCTGCTCGGTCTGCGCGGGCGTGGTCGCAAGAAGGCTGCAGCGGCAGGTGCTGTCGCCAGCTCGCGCTTCGAAGGGACGGATTTCGGCGTCCCGGCAGCCAGCGCCGAGGCCGAGCACGATGCCGCCGCCTACGAGGACGCCGAGGAGCGCGAGCTGCTCGACCGCGTGGCCGAACAGCCCGATGACCTCGAACGCCACATCGATCTGGTTCGCTACTACTACGGCATCAATGACCCGGCGCGCTTCGAGGGCGCGGTCGAGGCCATGTACGCCCAGGTCTACGACCCGGACGACGCGCACTGGCAGCAGGCCCTGCAGATGGGGCGCGAGATCCTGCCGGACCATCCGCTGTTCATGGACCTGCCGGCGCAGGACGCCGCCGTGGGCGGCTGGGAACCCGCAGCCGAGCCCCAGGTGCCGGCCCACGACACGGGCGCTTATCGCGCGGATGCCGCTCTGCCGCCGCAGCCCGGCACGGCCCAGCGCATCGATGACGAACCCGAGTTCCGCATCGACCTCGCCGAGCCCGAGTTCGTGGTGCCGGAAGTGGAGCGCACCGTCGCCGCCGAAGCCCCGGCCTACGCCCCCGCACCCGAGTTCTCGCGCAGCGACGCGGCCGCGACGGCCAGCGATGCCGGCCTGAGCGCCGACGCCATCGAAGCTGCGGCGACCAAGCTCGAGCTGGCCCGCGCCTACCTCGACATGGGCGACGTCGAAGGCGCCCGCGGCATGCTGGAAGAGGTCACCCAGGAAGGCACGTCCGAGCAGCGTCAGGACGCACGTCGCCTGCTCGACGAGATCCGCTGATCGCTCCAAAGCGGTGATTGAACAGGGGCCGGCTTGCCGGCCCTTGTTCGTTTACGGGCTGCGAAACGCGCAGACGCGACCGTTCCCCGTTACCTTTGCGCGCTCAGCGGACGTGAGCTGCCTGGCTTTGAATCCCGAATCCCCACTCCCCAATTCCGAGTCGCCACCCAGCACCCGCTACGCCGCGGCGGTGGAGTACGACGGCGGCGCCTTCCTCGGCTGGCAGCGGCTGTCGCATGGTCGCACCGTGCAGGCCTCGGTCGAGGAGGCGCTGAGCTATGTCTGCGACGCGCCGGTCGAAGTCACCTGCGCGGGACGCACCGACAGCGGCGTGCACGGCCGCGGCCAGATCATCCACTTCGACATCGCCGCCGAGCGCAGCGCGCGCGCGCTGATGATGGGGACCACCTCGCGCCTGCCGCCCGCCGCGGCCCTGCTGTGGGTGCAGCCGGTGGCAGCCGACTTCCATGCGCGCTATTCGGCGCTGGCGCGGCGCTACCGCTATCGCATCCTCAACCGCCCGGTGCGGCCGGCGCTGGACCGCCACCACGCGGCTTGGGAGCGACTTCCGCTGGATGCCGAAGCCATGCACCGCGCCGCCCAGGCCCTGGTCGGTGAGCACGACTTCAGCGCCTTCCGCACCACGGCCTGCCAGGCCAAGCACCCGAACCGCCATCTGCACCGCATCGAAGTGGTGCGCGAGGGCGCCTGGGTCGAGATCCGCGTGCAGGCCAATGCCTTCCTGCATCACATGGTGCGCAACATCGTCGGCAGCCTCCTGCCGATCGGCCGCGGCGAGCGGCCCGAGGCCTGGCTCGGTGAGCTGCTGGCCGGCCGCGATCGCAGCGTGGCCGGCCCCACTGCACAGCCGCAGGGCCTGGTGTTCGAGGGTCCGCTCTATCCGGCGTGCTTCGCGCTACCGCCAGAATTCACATGGTCGGATCTGTCCTGACGCGCCGCTTGGATGCGCGCCTTTGACGTGTCGGCCTGCGCGATGCCTCACACTACGCGCCTGATGACGGATTCGATCCACCAGCGCACGCGCATCAAGTTCTGCGGCATGAAACGCGCCGCCGACGTCCGCGCCGCGGTGCAGCTCGGCGTCGATGCGATCGGTCTGATTGTTGTCCCAGGCGCGAAGCGTGGCCTCGCCATCGATGAGGCAGCGGCGCTGCGACGCGAGGTCCCTGCGCTGGTGACCGCCGTTCTGCTGCTGATGGATGCCGAGCCCGACTTTGCACGCGCGGCCGTCGAGGCCGTCCAGCCCGACCTGCTGCAGTTCCACGGCTCTGAAGAACCGGCCCTCTGCGCCAGCCTGGGCCGGCCGTGGATCAAAGCGGTGCCGATGGGCGGCATCGCTGATCCGCTGGCTTACCAGCGCCGCTATGCGGGGGCATCGGGCTTCGTGTTCGACAGCCACGGCGCGGGCGCGCAGGGCGGCAGTGGGCACGCCTTCGATTGGGCGCGGCTCCCGGTCGAGCGTCCGGCACCCCTGCTGTTGGCGGGCGGGCTGAAGCCGGACAACGTATTCGAGGCCGTGTGCATGGTGCGCCCGCATGCGGTGGATGTATCCAGTGGCATCGAAGATGCGCCGGGCGAGAAAAGCCTTGCGCGCATGCAGGCATTTGTCAGCGAGGTGGAACGTGCAGACCGCGGCCAAGCGAATTGAACCCATCGAAGTCAGCGACTTCTCCCAGTACCCCGACGCTCGCGGCCACTTCGGCCAGTTCGGCGGCAGCTTCGTCAGCGAGACCCTGATCGAGCCCCTGCGCGAGCTCGAAGCCGCCTATGAGCGCTACCGCAAGGACCCGGAGTTCATCGCCGAGCTCGAGTACGACTTGAAGCATTACGTCGGCCGGCCTTCGCCGATCTACTTCGCCGAGCGCCTCACCGCGCATGTGGGTGGGGCCAAGATCCTGCTCAAGCGCGAAGACCTGAACCACACCGGCGCGCACAAGATCAACAACACCATCGGCCAGGCGCTGCTGGCCAGCCGCATGGGCAAGACCCGGATCATCGCCGAGACCGGCGCCGGCCAGCACGGCGTGGCCTCGGCGACGGTGGCTGCGAGGCTGGGCCTGAAGTGCGTGGTCTACATGGGCGCCACCGACATCGAGCGGCAGGCCATCAACGTGTTCCGCATGAAGCTGCTGGGCGCCGAAGTGGTCGGCGTGACCTCGGGCTCGAAGACGCTGAAGGACGCGCTCAACGAGGCGATGCGCGACTGGGTCAGCAATGTGCACGACACCTTCTACATCATCGGCACGGTGGCCGGCCCCAGCCCGTATCCGCGCATGGTCCGCGACTTCAACGCGGTGGTCGGCCGCGAGTCCCGCGCGCAGATGCTGGAGCAGTACGGCCGCCTGCCGGACGCCCTGGTCGCCTGCGTGGGCGGCGGCAGCAATGCGATCGGCCTGTTCCATCCTTTCCTGAACGATCGCGAGGTGCGGATCTTCGGCGCCGAAGCCGCCGGTGACGGCATCGAAACCGGCCGCCATTCCGCCTCGCTGGCCGCCGGCCGCCCCGGCGTGCTGCACGGCAACCGCACCTACCTGCTGTGCGACGACGACGGCCAGATCATCGAGACCCACTCGATCTCGGCCGGCCTCGACTACCCCGGCGTCGGCCCCGAGCATGCCTTCCTGAAAGACAGCGGTCGCGCCGAGTACGAGGGCATCACCGACACCGAGTGCATGGAGGCCTTCCACCTGCTGGCCCGCACCGAGGGCATCCTCGCTGCGCTGGAGTCCAGCCATGCGATCGCGCTGGCGATCAAGAAGGCGAAGCAGATGCCCAAGGACGCCTTGATCCTCTGCAATCTCTCTGGCCGCGGCGACAAGGACATGTACACGATCGCCAAGCGGGAGGGCATTTCGTTGTGATGCCGGGATTGGGGGTTCGGGATTCGGGATTCGCAAGAGCAAGAGCCTTCCTCCTTCCCTGCGTAGCAAGTTGTCACGTATCAACACGAAGCTCTTCTCCCCTCTCCCCTTGTGGGAGAGGGGGCGGGGGAGAGGGGTAGACCGCTCGCCGCAAGCTGTTTCCCCCTCTCCCCAACCTGCCTTCGCTTCGCTCGGGCTATAGAGAGCGTCGGCTGCCACAGGCAGCCGACAAGCGCTCTCCTCCGCTTCCCACGAGGGGAGAGGAGCTCTACTCGATCCATCGAGTTTCGATTGAGGAACGGTATCCGAGCAGATGCTCGAGGCGCCCATCCAGGTGTTCCAAAACCCGCTCTTCAACAAATCCCCAATCCCGGCTCCGCACCACTCGCCCTCTCACTCAATCCCACAAGCCCCATGCCTACCCGCATAGACACCCGCCTCGACCAGCTCGCCGCCGCCAAGCGCACCGGCCTGATCCCTTTCATCACTGCCGGTGATCCCTCCGACGCCGCCACCGTGCCGGTGATGCACGCACTGGTGCGCGCGGGTGCGGATGTGATCGAGCTGGGCGTGCCGTTTTCCGACCCCATGGCCGACGGTCCGGTCATCCAGCAGAGCAGCGAGCGCGCGCTCAGCCGCAAGGTCGGCCTGCGGCGAGTGCTGGCGATGGTGGCCGAATTCCGCCTGCAGGATGCGGACACACCCATCGTGCTCATGGGCTATCTCAATCCGGTCGAGATGTTCGGACTCGAAGCCTTCTCCAAGGCGGCGCGCGAGGCCGGTGTCGACGGCGTGCTGCTGGTCGACTGCCCGCCCGAGGAATCCGCGCCAGTGCGCGAGGCCCTGAACGCCGAGAACCTCGCCCTGGTGCCACTTGCGGCGCCGACCAGTGCGGGCGAGCGTCTCACCACGCTGGCGCAAAGCGCGCAGGGCTATCTGTACTACGTGTCCTTCGCCGGCGTGACCGGCGCCGGCAAGCTCGACACCGCCGAGGTCAAGCAGAAGGTGGCCGCGATCCGCGCGCTCACTGCCAACCGCATCGCGGTGGGCTTCGGCGTGCGTGATGCCGACAGCGCGCGCGCCATCGCCGAGTTCGCCGATGCCGTGGTGATCGGCAGTGCGTTGGTGAGCACGCTCGCGGAGGCCACCGACACGGCAGAGGCCTGCGCGCGCGCCGAAGCCTTCCTGAAGCCGATCCGAGCCGCGCTGGGTTAAGACAACGCTGAAGAATTCAGCGTTGTCGCGCGCCATGGAAGGCGCGCCCGCGGATCGAGCACGCGATGCTCGATCCAGCGTGGCCGAGCGAAGCGAAGGCGTCGCTGCGTAGCGGCCGAACGAGCCCGGACATGTGCCGCATGCGCGACCACTGACCAAGGCCAGGAGGGACTTGATCAGTGTTGCCTGAAATCCCGCTGCCTAGACCAAGGTCCCGGTCGACGCCGCGCCCGGCGCTGCTAAGGTCGTGGGACTGAGCACAGGCGGGGAGGGCGGCAATGGCCATCGACACCCAGCGCGCGTCGGTCGCTGCCGATGCGCCCCACGCCCTGCCCATCGCCCAGCGGATTGACTGGCTGCTGGAACGTGCGGAGCTGCACTCGCAGCACTTCAGCGCGCCCGAAGCGGTGCTCGCCCGCGAGCGCTACCGCGCAGTGCATCCGACCGCGCTGGCGGCCATGAAGTGCATGGATGGCCGTCTGAACCTCGCCTATGCCACCGGCACGCCGATCGGCCTGATCCAACCCTTCCGCAATCTGGGCGGGCGATTCGACCTTGGCTGGCCGCATCTGGGCGAGGTGCTGTCGGCCTGGGTGCTGCGGCAGATCCGCGAAGGCCGGCGCGTGCTCCTGCTGCTCACCTACCATTTCGCCCGCGGCAGCCGTGAGCGTGGCTGTGCCGGCTTTGGCTTCGACACCGAGGCGGCGCATGCGCATGTACAGGCCCTGCGTCGTCAGGTGGAGCAGGTCTTCGGGCAGGGCCACGCCGCCGTCTACCCGCTGGTCTGCGGCTTCGAGACCGACGAGGACGCGCTCCGCCTGCACGCGCCCGGCGGCGAGGTGCTCGACCTCGCACGGCTCGACGACGATGACGCGGCGGCACTGCCGCAGCGGCTGCCCAGCCTGTTCCCGGACATGCCTGCACAGGTGCGCGAGGACCTGCTGCCCCTGCTGCGCGGCAACCTCGGTCATATCGCCGCCGTCCGCGCCAGCCAGCGACGCCCCGAGGTCGAGCACCATGAGTGGGTGCTCTGCGTCGGTCGCGGCTTCGACGTGCTGCACATGCCGAACCACGCCCTGATCGTTGGGCCCTACAGCCCGCGACTGGACCAGTCGATCGAGACGGCCGCCAGCATCATCGAGTCGAACATGCGCAGTGGCCGCATTCCCGACGATGGCTTCCTGCTGCTGGCCTCGGTGCCCTACGAGGAGCCCGGGCCCGACCGCGCCCGCGCCGAGCTCAAGGCGCGCTTCCTGTGTGGGTTCTCGCGCGATCTGGTGTTCGAGCGGCATCCCTGGCTCGCCGAGCGCATGCATGTGCGCACGGCCGTGCTCGACTGGCCGCGCCGTCAGCTGCAGCTGCTGAAGGAATGATGCATCACGAGTGTGCCCGGGCTTGATCTCACTCAGGATCTCGCCGGCACGCCCGCGGCAGACTCTGCGAGCCATCGCGCACCCAGCCCCGACCCATGCCGTCCGAGCCCATCCGCCAGGCCCCTGACCCGCTGTTCCGCCTGCGCGGCGTCGGCCGCGTCTACGGCAGTGGTGCGGGCGCGGTGCATGCATTGCGCGGAGTCGACCTCGATCTGCATGCCGGAGAAGTCGTGGTGGTGCTGGGTCCGTCGGGCTCGGGCAAGAGCACCCTGCTGAACATTCTCGGCGGCCTCGACGCACCGAGCACCGGCAGCGTCGAGTTCGAAGGCCAGCGTCTGGATCATGCCGATGAGCGCGCGCTGGGCGAGTATCGCCGCCGCCACGTCGGCTTCGTCTTCCAGTTCTACAACCTGATTCCCAGCCTCACCGCGGCCGAGAACATCGAGCTGGTCACCGATATCGCCGATGACCCGATGCCGGCGGAAGAAGCCCTCGCCCAGCTCGGCCTGGGCGAACGCGGCAACAGCTTTCCTGCGCAGCTGTCCGGCGGCGAACAGCAGCGGGTGGCGATCGCCCGTGCCCTGGCCAAGCGGCCGCGGGTATTGCTCTGCGACGAGCCGACCGGCGCCCTCGATCTCGCCACCGGGGTGCGGGTGCTGGATGCGCTGATGCAGGCCAACGAACGCAGCGGCAGCCTGAGCCTGATCGTCACCCACAACGCCGACATGGCGCGGCTGGGTGATCGCGTGGTGCGCTTCGCCGACGGCGCGATCCGTTCGATCGAGCGCAATGCCGCGCGCGCCCAGCCCTCGGAGCTGCGCTGGTGAAGCGCCGGCCCCTGCTCAACAAGCTTGGCCGCGACCTGCTGCGGCAGCGGGCGCAGGCTTCGGCGATTGCCGGTTTGCTGGCGCTGGGCGTGGCCCTGCTGGTCACCGCCATCGGCACGCGCGCCGCGCTGGAGCGCGCCCGCGACGACTACTACCTGCAGCAGGGGCTCGCTGATCTGCAGCTGATGCTGGTGCGCGCGCCGCGGGCGATGGCGGAGCGTGCCGCCGCGCTGCCGGGCGTTCAGGCGGTCGAAGCGCGGCTGGCGGTGCCGGCCCTGCTGGCACTGCCCAACGTGGATGGCGCGCTCAGCGCGCGCCTGTACTCGCTGGAGGATCCCGAGCGCGTGCAGGTCAATCGCCCCTGGCGGGTCGAAGGCCGCTGGCCGGAGCCGAATGCGCGGCGGGAGGTGGCGCTGAACGAGGCCTTCGCCCAGGCGCAGGGGCTGGGCATCGGTGATGCGCTCGAACTGACGATTCGCGGCTCGCGCGAGCGGCTGCGGATCGTCGGTATCGCCAACTCGCCGGAGTTCGTGTTCGTGAGCCCGCCCGGCGAATTGCTGCCCCAGCCCGAGCGCCATGCCGTGCTGTGGATGCCGCGGCGCGCGCTGGAGCAGGCGGCGGGGCTCGAAGGCGCCTTCAACGAGCTGCTGTTGCGGCTCGGCGAGGGCGTCGCGCCCGAGGTCGTCGCAGCGCAGCTGGAGCCGCTGTTCGCACGCTACGGCGCGGGTCGAGCACAGGACCGCAGCCGCATTCCGTCCTCGCGCCTGCTGGACGACGAGCTTGAGCAGCTCGGCACCATGGCGCGGATCCTGCCGCCGGCCTTTCTCGCGGTCGCGGCCTTCCTGCTGAACCTCAACCTGACGCGGCTGGTCGAGGCCGAGCGCAGCACCTTGGGGCTGATGAAGGCCTTCGGCCTGCGCGCGAGTGAAGTGGCCGGCGGCTATCTCGGCTTCGCGCTGGTGCTCAGCCTGGTGGGCGTGTTGGCCGGGCTCGCGCTCGGTCGCGTCCTGGGTGAACTGATGTGCGGCCTGTATCTGGAGTTCTATCGGCTGCCCGCGCTGCAGTACCGGCTGCAGCCCGGTCTGGTCATCGCCGCGTTCGCGGTCGGCATCGGTGCCGCTCTGGCCGGCAGCAGCCTCGCCCTGCGCCGGGTGCTGGCGCTGCGGCCGGCCGCAGCCCTCGCGCCGCCACCGCCGCCGAGCTTCCGGCATGGCGCCGGCCCGCTGGAGGCCTTGGCCGCGCGCTTCGATCCGCTGACCCGCGTCGCCCTGCGCCGCGTGCTCGGCTTCCCGCGCCGCAGCCTGATCACCGTCGCCGGCTTCTGTGCAGCGCTGATCCTGCTGGTGCTGTCGATGCAGGCGCCGCTGGCCATCGAGCGCCTGCTCGACATCAGCTTCGGCGCGGCCAAGCGCCAGCAGATCACGCTCAGCCTTGCCGAGAACGCGGGCACCGATGCCCTGCGCGCGCTCGTGCGACTGCCCGGCGTCGAGCGCGCCGAGCCCTTCCTTGGGCTGGATGCCGTGTTCTCCGCTGCCGACCGTTCGGTCAACGAACCGCTGCTGGGTCTGACCGCTCAGCCGCTGCTGGAGCGGCTGGTCGATGCCCAGGGCCAGCCGCGCCTGCTGCGCGATGACGGCCTGCTGATCAGCGGCTCATTGGCCCGCCAACTGGGCGTGAGGGCAGGTGACACCGTCGAGGTGCAGCTCACCGGCGGCCTGCGCCGTCGCTTCGTGCTGCCGGTGGCCGAGGTGGTCGAGGTCACCATCGGCAGCGGCGCCTGGCTTGAGATCGACGCGTTGGCTCGATACTCGGGACAGCCCGGCCGGATCAGCGGCGCGCATCTGCGCCTCCGCGCCGACCAGCGCGTGGCCTTCGATGCCGCCGTGCGGGCCACGCCGATGATCGCCGCCAGCAGCGATGTCGAAGCCGCCTGGGGCGCGATGCAGCGCATGTTCGAACAGGGCAGCGGCACCATGACCACCTTGTTCACCGGCTTCGCGGTGCTGATGGCGGTGGGCATTGCCTACGCCACCAGCACCGTGGTGCTGGGCGAGCAGCGCCGCGATCTCGCCACCCTCTGCGTGCTTGGCTATGGGCGCCGCGAGGCCAGCTATGTGCTGCTCGCCGAGTTGGCATTGCTGTGCCTGATCGCCCTGCCGCTGGGCCTGGTGCTGGGCCACTACGCCGCGCAGGCCTTCCTGCGCGCGATGGCGACCGATGTGTTCCAGTTCCCCCGCCTGTTCGAGCCGAGCCTGCACCTGCGGGCCGGCCTGATCCTGCTGGCCTCGGTGGCCGCCACCGCGCTGTGGGTGCGCCGCGGCGTTGACCGCATCGGCCTTGTTGAAAGCCTGAAAGTCCGGGAGTAGCTGCATGAGCACGAGTGCATCCCGCCGCCGCACCCGCCTCGCCTGGGGCGCGCTGCTGCTCGTCCTGCTGCTGTCGGCGCTGGCTGCGCTGTGGCCGCGCGCACGCGAATTCGAACTGGTCGAGGTCGGCGCGGACACCCTGCGCATCGAGCGCAGCGACCGTGGCGTCACACGGATGCGCGAGCTGCATCCGCTGGCGGCACCCACCGCCGGCGTGCTGGAGCGCATCAGCCTGGAGCCCGGCGACGCGGTGGAAGCAGGCCAGGTGCTGGCGCGGCTGCGGCCGCTGCAGTCGATGCCGCTGGATGCACGCAGTGCAGCGACGGCGCGGGCCGAGCTGGCCGCCGCCGAGGCCGGACTGCGCCAGGCCCAGGCGCACGCGGCGTCCGCACGCGACGCGCGGCAGCGGCTGGAGGCCTCGGGCCAGCGCGGACTGGTCAGCGAGCGTGAGCTCACCGCCGCGCGTGCGCTGGATCGCGAAGCAGCCGCGGCCGTGGGTGCGGCACGCGCCGCCGTCGAGCAGGCACGCAGTCGGCTCGCGCTCACGCTGCCTGACGCCGAAGGCCGCATCGAGCTGCATGCACCCGTGGCGGGCGTGCTGCTGAAACGTCACCTGCAGGGCGAACAGCCGGTCGCCGCCGGCCAGCTGCTGCTGGAGATCGGTGAGCCGTCCTCGATCGAGGTGGTCGGCGATTTCCTCTCGCAGGACGCCGTGCTGTTCGCGCCGGGTGCGCCCGCGCGCATCGAGGGCTGGGGCGGCGCTTCGCTGCCGGCGCGGGTCGAACGCGTCGAGCCGCTGGGCGAGCTCAAGGTTTCGGCGCTGGGGGTCGAGGAGCAGCGGGTGCGGGTGATCCTGCAGCTCAACAGCGTGCCGCCGGGCCTGGGCCACGGCTACCAGGTCGAGGCCTTCGTGCAGGTGCGCGAAGCACGCGATGTGCGGGTGCTGCCGATCGAAGCCCTGCGCCGCGAACAGGCCGGCTGGCGGGTCTGGCGCGTCGAGGACGGCCGCCTGCGCGCGTGTGCCGTCGAGGTCGGCGACAGCGACGGTCGCCTGCGCGAGATCGTCTCCGGGCTTGAGCGCGGCGACCGCGTGCTGCGCTACCCACCGCCGGGCGATCTGGAGGGGCAGCGCGTGCGCATCCAGCCTTGATGTTGCGAGCGAGATCAATCAGCCCTGCCCGAGCTCTTCGAGGATCGGACACTCCGGGCGCTGGTCGCCGTGGCAGTGCCGGGCGAGCTGCTGCAGCGTCTGCTGCATCGCCTGCAGGCTGTGGATCTGCGCCTGCAGCGCGTCGATATGCGCCTGCACCTCGCGCCTCACCTCTGCGCTGCTGCGGCCGGGGTCGTCCCACAGGCCGAGCAGGGTGCGGATGCGCGCCATGTCGAAGCCGAGGCTGCGCGCGCGCTGGATGAAGCGCAGGCGGTGCAGGTCGGCTTCGGAGTACAGCCGATAGTTGGCGAGGCTGCGCTGCGCCGAGGGCATCAGGCCGAGGGCCCCGTAGTGGCGGATGCGCTTGGCGCTGACGCCGCTGGCGGCGGCGGCTTCGCCGATCTCCCGCAGGCCCTCGGCTCTGCCTTTGGCGAGCTCGGGGCGCGACTGCCTGGCGGACATGTGCACTCTCCTTCAGCGGCGCGCGCGCGGCGACCAGCGCCGCAGCAGCAGGGTGTTGCCGACCACGCTGAGGCTGGACAGGGCCATCGCGGCGCCCGCCACCACCGGGTTCAGCAGCCCGGCCGCTGCCAGCGGAATGCCGACCACGTTGTAGACGAAGGCCCAGAACAGGTTCTGGTGGATCTTGCGCGTGGTGCGGCGGGAGATGTCGATGGCATCGGCCACCAGCCGCGGGTCGCTGCGCATCAGGGTGATGCCGGCGGCGTGCATGGCCACGTCGGTGCCGCCGCCCATGGCGAAGCCGACGTCGGCGGCGGCCAGCGCCGGTGCGTCGTTGATGCCGTCGCCGACCATGCCGACGCGGCCTTCCGCGGCCAGTGCGCGCACGCGCTCGGCCTTGTCGGCGGGAAGCACCTCGGCCACTACCTCGGCCTCGGCGATGCCGAGCGCACGCGCCACCGCCAGCGCGGCGCCGCGGTTGTCGCCCGACAGCATCAGCGTGCGCAGTCCCATCGCCTGAAGGGCGCGGATCGCCTCGGCGGCTTCCGCCCGCGGTGGATCGCCGAAGGCCAGCAGACCGCGCAGCTGCCAGCCCTGCGCATGCTCCTGGGCCAGCCAGGACACCGAGTGCCCCTGCGCGGCCTCGGATTCGCCGGCCGCAGCCAGCGCATCGAGCGTGACGCCCAGCTCCTGCATCAGGCGCGTGCTGCCGAGCGCAAAGCGCTGGTTCCCGATGCGGCCTTCGATGCCGCGCCCCTGCAGCGCGCGGATCGTTTCGGCTGCCGGCGGCAGCTCGCCGCGCTGCGCCTGTGCCGTGAGCACGGCGCGCGCCAGCGGGTGCTCGCTACCCTGCTGCAGGCCGGCCGCCTGCTGCAGCAGCGCGCGCTCGTCGCCCTCGGCGGCATGCACGGCCGCCAGCTCGGGCCGGCCAGCGGTGAGCGTGCCGGTCTTGTCGAAGGCGATGGTGCGCAGGCTGCGGGTGGTTTCCAGGGCTTCGGCGTCCTTGATCAGGATGCCGGCGCGCGCGGCCACGCCGGTGCCGGCCATGATCGCGGTCGGCGTGGCCAGGCCCAGCGCGCAGGGACAGGCGATCACCAGCACGGCGACGGCGTTGAGCGTGGCCCGGGTCCAGTCGCCGCTGGCGAAGCCCCAGCCGAGCAGGGTAGCGAGCGCGACCAGCACCACCACCGGCACGAACACTGCGCTGACCTTGTCGACGATGCGCTGGATCGGCGCCTTCTTCGCCTGCGCGTCCTCGACCAGGCGGATGATCCGCGCCAGCGCGGTTTCCGCGCCCACTGCCGTGGTGCGCACCAGCAGGCGGCCCTCGGCGTTGACCGCGCCGCCGGTGACGCGATCACCGGGCTGCTTGGCGACGGGCAGCGATTCGCCGCTGAGCAGGGACTCATCGGCATGGCTGCGGCCCTCGATCACCTCGCCATCGACGGCGATGCGCTCGCCGGGCCGCACCACCACCACGTCGCCGACACCGACCTCACCGATCGGCCGCTCGCGCTCGCTGCCGTCGGCGTCGCGCACGCGTGCGGTGGAGGGGCGCAGGGCCTGCAGCGCGCGGATGGCTTCCGTGGCCTGACGCTTGGCCCGCGCCTCCAGCCACTTGCCCATCAGGATCAAGGTGATGATCACCGCCGAGGCTTCGAAATACAGCGGTGGCTCACCGTGGTGCGGGCGGGTGAACAGCAGGTGGTAGACGCTGAGGCCGTAGCCGGCCGAGGTGCCCAGCGCGACCAGCAGGTCCATGTTGCCGGTGCCGGCGCGCAGCGCGCCCCAGCCCGCGCGATAGAAGCGCGCGCCCAGCCAGAACTGCACCGGCGTCGCCAGCGCGAGCTGCCACCCGCCCGGCAGCGACCAGTGCTGGCCGAAGGGCATGCCCAGCATCGGCAGCACCAGCGGCAGCGAGAGCAGGGCCGCCAGGACCAGATGCCGACGTTCGCGCTCGGCGGCCTGCGTCCGCGAGGGCGAAGCGCCTGGCGTGCCGCGAAGCGCGGCGTTCGAAGCCTCGGTCGCGCGCTGCGCGGGCTCGCCTCGATCCGCCGCCACGGCAGTTGAACCCGCGGCTTCGGCGGCAAGCGGCTCGACCGGCAGCTCGGCCCGGTAGCCCGCCTGCCTCACCGCCGCCAGCAGGGATTCGACGGGCGTACCGGCCAGCACCCGCAGGTGCGCGGTCTCGGTGGCGAGATTGACGCTGGCTTCGAGCACGCCGGGCGTGCGCGACAGCGCCTTCTCGATGCGGCCGATGCAGGAGGCGCAGCTCATCCCCAGCACGCTCAATGCGAGCTCATCGACGGCGGTGGCGTAGCCCGCGCGCCGCAGCGCGTCGACCAGCGCCGGCGCCCCGACGCTGCCGTCGGTTTGGACGCTGGCGCTCTCGGTGGCCAGGTTGACGGTGGCGTCGAGCACGCCCGGCACCGCGGCGAGGGCCTTCTCGACCCTGCCCACGCAGGAGGCGCAGCGCATGCCCTCGATCGACAGTCGCAGCCTGGGGGCGGGCGTGGGGTGGGACGTGCTGTCCATTCGGAGAGTCCTGGAGGGCCTGGGCCGCAGGCTGCAGCTTGCCACCGTGGCAAGGTCAAGCGAGCGGCAGCCGGGTGCATCGGCGGGCGGGTAGAATCCGCCACCCTTTGCCGACGCCGGCCGCACGCGTGAGAGATTTCCGCTACTCCTTCCTGGTCACAGCGATCTGCCTGGGGCTGGCCGCCTGGTGGGGCGCGCATACCGCTGACGGCCTGTGGGCCGCCCTGCTGATCACGGTCATCCTCGGCATCCTCGAAGTCAGCCTGTCCTTCGACAACGCGGTGGTGAACGCGCGCGTGCTGCGCGACATGGACGAGTGGTGGCGGCAGATGTTCCTCACCGTCGGCATCCTGATCGCGGTGTTCGGCATGCGGCTCGTGTTCCCGATCGTGATCGTCGCCGTCGCCACCGGCCTGGGCTCGCTCGAAGTGATCGACATGGCGCTGCAGTCGCCCAAGGAGTACTCGCGGCACCTGATGGAAAGCCATGTGCCGATCGCGGCCTTTGGCGGCATGTTCCTGCTGCTGGTGTTCCTGAACTTCCTGATCGACGCCGACAAGCACACCCACTGGTTCGGCCCACTGGAGCGTCGGCTGTCGGCGGTGGGGCGCGCCGACTCGGTCAATGTCGGCCTCGCCATCCTCGCCCTGCTGACCCTGCAGGGCTTCCTGCCGGCGGAGTCGCGCATGGATGCGCTGGTCGCCGGTGCCTGGGGCATCCTGCTCTACGTCGGCGTAGGCAGCCTCGATGTGTTCTTCGAGAATCCCGAGGAGGGCGAAGCGGCCGTGCAGACCGTGCGCCGTTCGGGGGCTGCCGGCTTCATCTACCTCGAAGTGCTCGACGCCTCGTTCTCGTTCGACGGCGTGATCGGCGCGTTCGCGATCACCCAGGACGTGGTGATCATCATGCTGGGGCTCGCGATCGGCGCGATGTTCGTGCGTTCGATGACCGTGCACCTGGTCAACCGCGGCACGCTCGACAAGTTCATCTATCTCGAACACGGCGCGCACTACGCGATCGGCATCCTCGCGGTGCTGATGCTGGTCAGCACCTTCCACCACATCCCCGAGGTGTTCACCGGCCTGGCCGGCGTGGTGCTGATCGCGCTGTCGATCTGGTCCTCGATCCTGCATCGACGGCGCGAGGCGGCGTCGGCCTGAGGCGACCGTCTTCAGGCTGTGCCCTCGGCGGCGCGCGCAGCGCCGCGGCAGCCCCCGCTGCTACAGCAGGATCAGGGTGCCGAGGCCGAGGAAGGCGAAGAAGCCGAACACGTCGGTGACCGTGGTCAGGAAGATGCTGCTGGCCAGCGCGGGATCGAAGCCGAGACGCTTCAGGGTCAGCGGCACGGCGACACCGGCGAGGCTGGCTGCAGTCAGGTTGATGACCAGCGCGGCGAAGATCACGCCTGACAGTGCAGCGTCGCCGAACCACAGCCAGACTGCGCCGCCCAGGACGAGTCCCAGCGCCAGGCCGTTGAGCAGGGCGACGCGGACTTCCTTCCAGACCAGGGTGCGCACGTTGCTGGCGCCGACCTGGCCGAGTGCAAGGCCGCGGATCATCAGCGCCAGCACCTGGGTGCCGGCATTGCCGCCCATGCCGGCGACGATCGGCATCAGCACGGCCAGCGCCACGACCTTCTCGATGGTCTCCTCGAAGCGGCCGACCACGCTGGCCGCCAGGAAGGCCGTGAGCAGGTTGATGCCCAGCCAGATCATGCGCCGCGGGGCCGCGCGCAGGACCGGGCTGAACATGTCCTCGTCCTCGTCGAGGCCGGCCGCCGACAGGGCCTGGTGCTCGGCCTGCTCGCGGATGATGTCGACCACGTCGTCGATGGTGATGCGGCCGACCAGGATGTTGTTCTCATCGACCACCGGGGCCGAGATCCAGTCGTGGTCCTCGAACTGGCGGGCGACCTCGGCGGTCAGCGTGTCCACCGGAATCGCCGGATGGTCGTCCTCGTCCATCAGCTGGTTGATCGGCCGCGAGGGTTCCGACAGCAGCAGCGCGGTGAGCGGAATGCGGCCCAGGTACTGGTGGCGGCGGCTGACCACGTAGAGGTGGTCGGTGTTGTCGGGCATCTCGCCGCGCAGGCGCAGGTAGCGCAGCACCACGTCGATGCTGACGTCGGCGCGCACGGTGATGACGTCCGGGTTCATCAGGCGGCCGGCGCTGTCCTCGGGATACGAGAGCACCTGCTCAAGGCGCTCGCGGTTCTCCCGGTCCATCGACTTCAGGACCTCGTCGATGACCTGGTCCGGCAGGTCCTCCATCAGATCGGCGAGGTCGTCGATGTCCAGCGACTCGGCGGCCGCGACGATCTCGTCGGGGTCCATGGCCGCAAGCAGGCTCTCGCGCACCTCGTCGCCGACGTGGACCAGCACCTCGCCGTCGTCCTCGGCGTCGACCAGCCCCCAGACGATGATGCGCTTGTCCGGCGGCAGCGACTCCAGCAGGTTGCCGATCTCGGCCGGGGTCAGGGTGTTGACCATCCGCCGCACGGGACCGAGGCGGCCGGAATCCAGCGCCTCCGAGAGCAGCCTCAGCTGGCGTGCGGCTTTGTCCTGGCGGCTGTTCTCTGCCATGGCGGGCCTTCAGCGGGAGGAAGCGGGCGCGCTGCGAAACGCGGCGATGTTCAGACGGCCAGTGTCGATTCGCTTGCGGGCCGAGGACGAACGGTGTGAGGAGCGAGGCCGAGGCATGAGGCCGGAAACTGCGAGAGCCGGAAGGACAGCCCCGAGCGACGCCGCAGTGCGCGTCGTCGCCCCCGCGGAGGCGGGGGCCCAGACATCCTCGCCGCGCACGCCGAGGCACTGGATCCCCGCATGCGCGGGGATGACGAACCCAGAACGCCGCAAATCATGCCAGCCACCGTACGCGAGCATGGAAGGAGCTTCGGTTCCGCTCGATCCTCTGCGTTGGAGCCTCACCCTCAAGCCGCTTCGAACCGATTGGCTGCCACATTCTTGCGCACCTTCGCCGGGTCCCAGATGCGCCCGTTCATGGCGATGTAGACGCCCGGCGGCAGGCACTGCACGGCGCCGACCGCGGTGCCGATGTTGAACTCGGCGTCCGAACCGCGGAAGCGCGCCGGGTTCAGCGCGCCGGTCATGACGATGGTCTTGTCCGGGATGTCGGCCAGCACGCGGCCGGTCTCGACCATGCTGTCGGTGCCGTGGGTGACCAGCACGTGCTTCGCCGGCTGCGCGAGGATGGTCTGCTTGACCAGGGCGCGGTCCTCGTTGGTGAGGTGCAGGCTGTCCTTGCGCAGGATCGGGATCACCGAGAAGCGGAAGGTCACGCCCAGCTCTTCGAGGATGCGGCCGATCTGCGGGTCGCCGATCTGGTAGTCCGACTTGTCGTCGAAGTAGATCTTGTCGATCGTGCCGCCGGTGGTGACGATGCAGAGCTGGTCCATGGCGAGGCCGTATGACGCGGGGAGGCCGCGAATTATACGGGCTGGCCTCAGGCTCCTGCCTCTTCGCTCGCGGCGTTCACCAGCTTGCGCCAGTAGATGCGCCGCGACAGGCCGTGCCAGGCCGCGGCACAGCAGACGCCCGCGGCGAGTGCCGCTTCGATCAGCCCCGGCCACAGCGCGGCGGGCACGGTCCAGGCCTCCATCACCCCGTGGGTGAAGTGGAACATGGCGATGAAGCCGGCCCAGAACAGGGCCTTCTTCATCTGCGCCAGCGCGCACAGCGCCGGAATCAGCAGCGGCAGGCCGAGGAAGGCCAGCGGCAGCCAGGGGCTGACCCGCGCCGGCGGCAGCAGCACCAGATACCAGGCCAGCTGCAGGGCGATCAGCGCCCACAGCAGCACCACGCCGATGCGCCAGGCGCTGCGGCCGATGTGGTCGGGCACCGGGCTCGCGTTCTCATCGAACAGGTTGGGGTTGGCGGATTCCAAGGTCATGCGCCGGCTCCGAGCTTGTGCGCGATCAGGGCCACGCGCCGCCCGAGTGCGCGCGCCAGCTGGCGCTCGTCCTCGCTGGGCTGGGTGTGTCCTTCGTGGCCGGTCCAGTGGCTGGCGCCGTAGGGCGTGCCGCCTGTTGTCGTGGTGCTGAGCGCGGCTTCGGTGAAGGGGATGCCGGTGATCAGCATGCCGTGGTGCAGCAGCGGGACCAGCATGCTCAGCAGGGTCGATTCCTGGCCGCCGTGCATCGAGGCGGTCGAGGTGAACACCGCGGCCGGCTTGCCGACGAGCGTGCCCGAGGCCCATTCCGCGCCCAGCGAATCGAGGAAGTGCTTGAGCGGTGCCGCCATGTTGCCGAAGCGGGTGGGGCTGCCGAGGATC
This sequence comes from uncultured Aquimonas sp., assembly GCF_937888285.1. GTDB lineage: Bacteria > Pseudomonadota > Gammaproteobacteria > Xanthomonadales > Xanthomonadaceae > Aquimonas. The sequence goes on along the minus strand of NZ_CALART010000056.1, from coordinate 54,828 downwards.
AGGCCTGCGCAGTCGGCGAGATCGCTGCGCTCGACGTAGGGCGCGCCGTCTTCGGGTTCGGGCGGGGCGGCCGTCTGCGTGACCGGTGCGACTGGCGGCACCGTGCGCAGGCGCGCGGCCATGCCCGGTACTTCATCGACGCCGCGGGCGATCTGCCGCGCCAGCTGGGCCACGCTGCCGCTGCGGCTGTAGTAGAGGATCAGGATGTCGGGCATGGGCTTTTGTTATCGGTGTGATGCATCAGGGCCGGGTGATGCCGCGAAGATGCAGCTGCGAATCTTCCGTCATCCGACATCAATGCGGAGCGAGCATGTGGCCTCGAAGCGCGGCTTGGGGGCGGTGGAGCGCGGCCGAAGCTGCCGGTGGGCCTTGAGCGCACGGCGGGCGCAGCCCCCCATCCGTGTGGGCCGGCGTTGGAGGACATCGCGACTCGATGTGCAACCAGCGAAGTGAGGCAGGCGCTGGGCTCATGGTGGGCCAGGGCCCACCCTATGGTCTGCGGAAGATCGGATGGGCATTGCCGGCCCAGAATGTGGGCAAACCGGGATGTTCGATGCCCTCCCACATCACCGCGATTCATAGGGTGGGCCCCGGCCCACCATAGGCGTGGATGCCACGCACGCATGGACCAGGCGAGGTTGCAGACCACGGTGGGCCAGGGCCCGCCCTATGACTCGTCGCGCTGCGCCGGCAGCAGTGCCGCCGCGGCGACCGCGCTGGCGCTGATCGCCATCAGCACGCTGCCCAGGAACGGGCCGACGAAGTAGAACAGCAGCAGCGTGTCCAACCCCAGCCACACCACCAGGGCGATGCGCGGGCCGCGGCCGAACAGGCGCGGCGCCAGCGCGCAGGCCGCGCACAGCAGCGAGGCGATCAGCAGGTGCACGGCGTACAGGATCCAGGCCCCGCGCAGCACGTCGAAGCTGGGCAGGGGCTGCTCCGCGCCGACCGCGCTCAAGTCGATCAGGCCCTGGTCCAGTCGCGGATAGGCGAGCAGATGGAAGCCGGCCTGGGCCGCCAGCAGCACGCAGGCCACGGCCAGCAGCCAGAGTTCAGGGCGCAATCGACGCGTCGGCGTGTTCGCGTTCATCAGGGGCGCTCCTCGAAGCCATCGCTGAAACGGCCGCTCAGGGTACACGCGGTGGCCTGCGGCACGCGCTGCGGAAACGGCGTGTTGTCGATGCCGATCGCCCGCACCTCGTCGATTTCCCAGCCCGGCGCGGATACCGCCGCATCGGTGGCGACCAGGAAGCGCAGGCGCACCTGCTGGCCTTCAAGGCTGCGCCCGAAGTCGATGCGATGCGGGGTGAAGGTATTCGGCCAGCCAGGACTGTTGCCGACGAAGGCCGCGCGCCCGGCCAGCGGGTTGTCGCAGCAGTCGGACAGTTCGCCGCCGTAGGCCGGACTGAGCGCGCCACGCGTCGACACGTCCTGCCAGGTCTGGCCCTCGTCGAGGCTCAGTTCGATGACGCCGCCGTCGTAGGCGGTGCTGTTGTCAGCCTCGAAGCTGTAGCGCGCGCTGAACTCGATGCTGAAGTCGGTGCTGGTGCTGACCACCAGCGTCGGCGATTCCACCCAGGCCTGGCCCTCGGTGCCGAAGTCCGGCCCGTGCAGCACCCATTCGAGGGCGTCGAGCGCGCGCCGCCGCCAGCCGACGAGCTGCGGGTCCAGGCCTTCGTCCTGTGCCGGCGTCCACACCAGGCGCGGGCTGTCGAAGCCGTCGCTGCGGCTGACGAAATCGCGCAGGTCGAAGTCCACCGCGAAGGCCTCACTGCGCGCTTCGCCGGTGGCGAATCCGATCGCCGGATCATCGGGCACCGCCTCGACGGTGATCGCCTGCAGGCCGCTGCCGCGATCAAGCGCGACCGCGAACTCGACCTGCACCTGCTGCTGCGGCCGGGTGGGCGGCAGCGGCCGCTGGGTGCCCTCGGTGAACACCAGCCGGCTCGCGCCTGCGCTGACCACGACGTCGCTCGCGGCCAGCGACTGCGTGCCCGAATTGCGCAGGGTGAGGCGCAGGCTGCCGGTTTCGCCGGGGTCCAGCACGCCGTCGCCATCGCAGCTGTCGGCCTCCAGCAGTTCGATGGCGTCGACCTTGAGATCGCCGCCGTCGATCCGGCTGGGCTGCACCCCCTGCAGGGTCAGGCTCAGGCGGCTCGGCGCCCTTGCGCGCAGGCCGGCGCCGCGGGCCGCAAAGGTCGCGCCGCAGATGCGCAGGTCGTCGAGATCGGAGGCCGCCATCACCATCAGCAGTGCGTCGCGCGCCTCGGTGTAGGTGGGCGCGTTCGGCGTGAGCTTGTAGGCGGCAACGAGATATTCGCTCATGCGTCGCTGCGCTTCGAAGAAGTCGTAGCGAGGATTGGGCGGCAGCGTTTCGCGCAGCAGCCCGGCATAGCAGTCCCAGAGCATGCTGGCCCAGACCTCGCCAGCGTTGTGCACCGAGGAGTTGTCGCTGGAGAGCTCGGCCGGCGTGCGTGGCGCGCTGCCCGGCAGCTGGGCGTTGCTGGCGATGTGCTGGAACTCGAGTGGGTTGATCGCGCGGCGGGTCGAATAGGGAAATCGGCGGATGCCGAAGTAGCTGGCATCGGGGCTGAAGCTCGGCATGCGTCCGGCGCTGACGAAGTTCATCACCCCATAGCTGCCGGCGAAGTCGGTGCCTGCTGCGGTCAGCGCATCCTCGGCGCGCACCAGCAGCAGCAGGGCGTGGAAGTCGGCCCAGCCTTCGCCCATCGCGCGCGACTGGTGGTTGGACAGGCCCGCGCCATCGCCGATCAGGCGGCTGCTGATGAAGTGGCCCCACTCGTGGGCGACGATGGCTGCGTCCATGGCCGCATCGCGATCCGGCAGGCGCTCGGCGCGAAGGGTGACATTCACAGGCGCCTGTGCCAGCTGTCCGATCAGCGCAAGTCCATCCGCCCGGCTCAGGCCCTGCGCCGGAATGTTCACGCCCTGCGCATCGCCCGCCATGCTCGGCCAGCCCGCGGGTTCGCTGTCGTAGATCAGCGCGGCCGCAGCACCCGCCGCCTGCGCATTGAGCGCTTTCTGTGCAAAGGTGCAGCTGCCGCGTTCCATCAGCACGGCTTGGCCGGCATGGCTGCCCTGCAGCGGCTCGCAGCCGTCCCGCGGCTCGCCGCTGCCGTCGTCAGCCAGCGCCAGCGCCGCGGTGAGCTGATAGTCCTGCGGCCCGAACCGCGCGGTCTGCACGCGCAGCGGCGTCTGCGCGGCCACCTGCAGCGCGGCGACTTGCGGTCCGCGGAAGCGGAACAGCTGCAGCCTTGGGGACGCGCCATCGGCCGGCGTGACCATGTTGGCGTTGTCCACGCCCGAGAAGTCCAGGGTTTCCACCCGCATCTCGTCGAACTCCAGGCCGCCGCGCTCGAAGTTCGACATCTGCGCATTGCCGGCGGCTTCGTCGAAGCCGGCGGGGTAGAACCAGTCGTGCAGGTAGTTGGTGAGGTAGAAGGCGTTGACGACGCCCGCCTCGATCTGCGGCTTGTCGAAGTCCGGCGGCAGCTGCAGCGAGTAGCCCGGCGCGAAGCTCAGCGGGCCGCTGAGCTGGGCGCGGATGTCGCCTTCGCTGAAGCCGTCCGGTGGATTGAGGTCGGCGTAGGCGTCGACGTTGTTGCCGCGGGTCTCGAAGTCGCGAACGCGCAGCCAGGGGTCGCTGAACTCGAAGCCCGGCCAGACGCTGGACAGCGGCGCCTGCGCCAGCTCGACGCGGACCGGCTCGATCAGTGCCGGTGAGAAACCATCGGGCAGGGCGGTGGGGTGCGGCGTGTCGGCGCGGCCCTGCGGCCCCGGCTGCGGTCGCTTGTCGCCCGTGGTTTCGGCATAGGCCTGCCAGAGGAAGCTGGCGTGTGCCGACAGCGACTGGCGCAGATGCAGGGCGCCGTCGGCGGCATCGACAATCGCAGCGTGATGTTCGCTGCGCAGCGGTCCCTGCGCGGGCAGCACGGCGGTCTCGACGTACCAGGCCGGGCGCAGCTGTCCGCGGTGACGGAACCAGACCGGCTTGGTGCGTGCCGGCTCGGTGAGCTCAGCGCCGCTCGGTCCGCGCCGCAGCATCAGCGCCAGCTCCAGGCGCTGGAAGGCGCCGCGGCCGCGGCTTGGCTCGGCCACTGGCTGCCACGCCCCGGACAGCTGGGCCGGATCGAAGCCCCATGGCCCAAGTGCGCGTGCAGCGGCCTCGCTGGCCTGCAGCGTCCAGTTCGCGGGTGCGCGCGATCGATCACCCGAACCGCCGCGGCCGCCGCCGGTGCTGGCGCGCACGCGGCCCTCGGCATCGATCAGCAGGCTGACGCGCTCGCCGAAGATCTCGATGCCCTCAAGATAGGGTGCGAAGCGCAGCAGCCAGGCGCCGCTGCGCAGGCGCTGGGCGTCGATGCGCCGCAGCTGGTCGGCGCCCGGAACCGCGGTGATCGCCGCGGAGGATCCCAGGAAGCCCAGCGCGATCGAGGTCGCAGCCTCGGCGCTGGTAGGCGCAGCGCTGCGCTGATCGACGCGCCAGGGCAGGGCCTGCAGGCGCAGGTCGGCATCCGCCTGCACGGCGATGTCAGGCTTGACTGCAGCGGCGGTGGCAGATGCGGCCGTTGCTCCCGCTGCGCCTGCAGCTGCCAGCGCTAGCCAGAGGCCATGGGCGAGTCGACGGGCGGCGACGCGAGGGCTCGAAAGCGATGCGGGCATCTGCAGGATCCGAGGGCCACGGGGAGCGAAGCGGAACGATGCCATGTTCCATCGCCCTGCGTGCTGGCCGTGTCAGCGTCGGCCCGCGACCCTGCGATCCACTGACTTGGAGGCCGGCCTTGCCCCGCCCGCACTACAGCGCGAAGCGCAGACTCAACCCGAACGCACGCGGGTCGCCGAGCTGGGCGCCGTAATGGCCGGCGCCCTGGCCTGCCGGTGCGGCCTGCAGCAGCTCGACATAGTCGCGATCCAGGGCGTTGCGTGCCCACAGGTAGGCCGACCAGCCGCTGTCCGCGGCGAAGCCGACCCGCAGGTTCAGCAGGCTGTAGCCCGGCACATTGAGGAATTCCGACGGCGTCGCGCTGGAGGAAAAGCCGCTGCGCGCGAACAGATCCGCGCCGGTGAACCAGGCGCCGGCCTCACCGAGGAATCGACCGCGGCCGCGGTACTCGCCGCCGAGGGAGCCCGACCACTTCGAGATGCCCGGCAGCCGCAGCCCCGACACGTCCACCTGCGGCAGTCCCGAGGGCGCCGTGTAGCCGGTCAGTTCGAGCGGCAGCGGCGCGTTCGGGAAGGACACATAGCGGCCGTCGGTGTAGGCGAGCGCGGTGTACAGCGACAGGGCTTCGCCGATCTCCCAGCTGCCGTCGAATTCGAGGCCGCGCACGCGCACCTTGTCGGCACTGGCGATCACCGGTCGCGGGTTGCCGACCACCAGCACCTGGGTCTGATAGTTCTCGACGTCGGTGTTGTAGGCGCTCAGATTGGCCTTGACCCCCGGCAGCGGGCTGCTCTTCAGGCCGATCTCGATGTGGCGCACGTCTTCGGGGGGAATCTCGATCGCCGGGCCGCCGCCCAGGTTGATGCCGATCGACTTGAACGCGGTCGCGAAGCTGGCGTAGTAGTTGAGGCTCTCGCTCGACCTGTAGGCCAGGGTCAGCTGGCCCGAGACGTTGGTGTCGTCGTCTTCGCGCTGTGCCGTCTGGTTGCTGTAGGCCGCGGCCGGCGGCGTCGGAGAGCCGGCGGGAAGCACGGGGATGTTGACGGCGCGCTGCTGAAAGTCGACTTCCTTTCTGTCGTAGTTGAGGCGCAGCCCGGGCAGCAGATGCAGGCGCTCGCTGATCGCCCAGTCGAGCTGGCTGAACACGGCCGCGCTGACGGTGTCGAGCTGCGAGGTGATCTCGCTGCGCTGTCCGGCGAAGTAGTTGCCGACCACCGATCCGCCGGGGCCCCAGAGCGCGATGTTGGGGCTGCCATTGGGGCCCGGCGAGGGGTTCCAGACGAAGCGGAAGTAGTCGGCGCCGACCTCTTCGGTGTGCACCGGGTCGGTGTTGAGCTTCTGGGCGAAGCCGTACACCCCGAAGACCGCGCTCAGCCCCGACGACAGATCGCCCGCCCAGCGGATCTCCTGCGTCCACTGCTCGTGCTTGGACGGCGCCTGCGACAGCGTGCCGATCTGCAGTGCGGTGTAGTCGCGATCGTTGGACGGGTCCCAGTTCCAGAAGCGCCAGGCGGTGGTCGAGGTCAGCGTGCCCGACCACAGCTGGCTGTCGATGTTGAGCGAGGCGCCACCGATCTCGTTGCCGGAACGCCAGGGCGTGCCGGTATCGATCACCCGGTCGAAAGGGCGGACCTCGCGCGTGGCCGGATCCACATTCGGGGGCACATAGCCCAGCTCGGAGAGGATGCCCCAGAAGTGTCGACGCGGATTGGCGTTGGGATTGGCCGGAATGCCGTACAGCCCGGAGGCGTAGCCCGGCGTGCCGCGCCAGGTGGGTGCCACGCCGGCCAGCACCTGCGCATAGCCTTCGGGGCGCTGCCGGGTGAAGTCGAAGGCCAGCAGGGCCTCGGTGTTGTCGGTGGGCTGGAACAGCAGCTGGCCGCGGCCGCCGAGGTTGTTCAGTTCATTCACATCCCGCTGGGTGGCGACGTTGCGGACCACGCCATCGCGCTGGGTGCCCGAGAACGACAGCCGCCCGGCAAGGTTCTCGCCCAGCGGCCCGGACAGCGAGGCCTTGCTCTGCAGGAAGCCCTCGTTGCCGATGCCGAGTTCGACGTCGATCTCGCGGGTGAAGCTCGGCTTGCGCGTGGTGACCAGGATCGCGCCGGCGGTGGTGTTCTTGCCGAACAGCGTGCCCTGGGGGCCGCGCAGGACCTCGATGCGCTCGACATCGATGAAGTCCAGCGTGGTCGAGGCCGGGCGCGCGTAGAGCACGCCATCGACATAAAACCCGACGCCGGATTCGATGCCGTCATTGGTCAGGCCGTAGGGCTGGCCCAGGCCGCGGATATTGACCGCGGTATTGCGCGGGTTGCTGGAGTAGAACTGCAGGGTCGGCACGATGTTCTGCAGGCGGCTGACGTTGTAGGCGCCGGTCCGGGTCAGGGTTTCGCCGCTCAGCACGCTGAGCGGAATCGGCACGTCCTGCGCGGCCTCCTCGCGACGGCGCGCACCGGTGACCGCGACCGCGTCCAGGGTCTTCGCTGTCGATGCGGCAGCAGCAGTACCGGTGGAGGCCTCAACGCCGGTGGAGGCCGAAGGGGTCAGCGCCGCCTCTGCGATCGGCGAGGCGGCAAACGCGGTGGCGGGCGCCATGCCGAGCAGGGCGCCGGCAAGCATCGCCTGGATCGAATGGGCGAGCGGGTGGATGCGGTTCATGGGATGTCCGTGGCGCAGGGAAGGGGCGTGTTCGCGCGAGCGTCTTCGTCTTCGCCATCGGATCGATGGCCTGCGTAGAAGCCCGCGAGCCATGAGCCTGTCGATGCGCCATCGCAGGCGCGAATGGCGTTTGGTCGCGCTACCGGACAGTCAGGAACAAGCCACGGCGCGGTGCGCGTCGCCCGTTCGTGGGGCGTTTGCTTGCGAGTCCTGCGCGGGCGTCAGAGGCGGTCGGACGCAAGGTTTGCACGTCGTGTTCGCGCGCGAGGTGCGCGGAGAGCGCTGGCGTGTGCAGCCCTTGCGACGCGTGGCGCGTTGCGCTGGCTTTGCTCGGCGACGCGCGCGGCTGATGCGCCCGGTGACTGGGGCTTCGGTCGAGGCATGGCGTCGTTCGAAGCTGCAGCTGCGCGACACGCGCACCTACAACCGCGAGTGACGCCGTGCGCCAGCAGAATCCGGCGCGTCGGCTCGCGTGGGGTGCGCCTGCGGCGCACCGCTTTGGCGGGTGATTCCGGGCACCTGCAGTTCACGGCCCGTGAGTGTTGTGTTGTGCGACGCGCCGATGCGACGAAGCAGAAGGTGCGCGACACGTGCACCCTACGATGGCGAGTGACGCCGTGCGTCTGCAGATCCCGGCGCGTCGGTTCGCGTAGGGCGCGCCTGCGGCGCACCGCTTTGGAGGATCGAGCCGTTCGCCTGCCGCGCACCGCTCCGCGGCGCGCTGGTGTGTGGGCCGCCTGCGAGTGCCGTCACCCGCGCCTCGCCGCGCTCAGATCGCGTGCAGCAGCGGCCGCTGTCGCGAGGATTCTTCCAGCGCCGCTGCCGCGAGCTCGGTGGCCAGCGCCTTGGCCGCGGCGCGCAGCTCGGGCACGGCGGTCATTTCCCAGTACTCGCCGCGCAGCAGCGGGCCGAGCGCGTACAGGCCCTCGGCGCGACGGTTCAGGCGGTTGAGCAGGCCGAAGCCGCCGTCGCACTTGAAGCCGAGGCCCAGTGGATCCGCGCTGAGCCAGCCATCATCGTGCAGCTGCCGAACCAGTGGCTCGGGCGTATTGGCGACATCGGTATCGAGCCCGGTCGCACGGATCAGCACGTCGCAGGCGTGGGCCGTCGAGGCCTCGGCGCCGCGCGTCCGCAGTCGCACGTGAACACGCCCGCTCTTCAGTTCGGCGCTCTCCAGTCGCGCTGCCTCCACCTGCAGCCAGCCGCTGCGCTGCCAGTCCTGCAGCTTGACGTGGCTCTGCAGGGGCAGGCGATGGCGATGCACTTCCCAGTAGCTGCGCAGGTGGCGCATGAAGCGCGCGCGTTCGCTCTGGCCCAGGCCGCGCCACAGGCGCGTCAGATGCGGGCGCAGCGCATCCAGCACCGGCCGCCAGTCGCTGGCCTGCGCGCAGGCGGTGCGCAGTGCGCGCACCAGGCCGCGCAGGTCCGGGCTGTGGATCTGCGCCAGCAGTGCTGCGTCCAGCGTCGCGGGTGCGGCCCGGCGCAGGGTCTGCGGCTGCGGCAGCAGTCCATGGCGACTGATGGCGCGGACGCGGCCGCGGTGGCCGCGCGCCTGCAGGGTCTGCAGCAGGTCGAAGCAGGTCAGCCCGGTGCCGACGATCAGCACCTCGGCGTCGGCCGCCACGCCGTCGAGGGCATTGGGCGCCCACGGATCTTCGACATAGGCGTGGCTGCGCCGCAGGGCCGCGGCCAGCCCGGGCAGCGGCTGCGGCGGCAGGCTGCCCAGCGCCAGCACGACGCGGTCGGCGTGCAGCCGGCGCTCGCCGTCCAGCGCGATGCGAAAGCCGGCGCCGGTGGGCGTCAGCGATTGCGCGGTGGCGCGCACGCACTCGATCGCGAAGGGCGCGCGCAACAGCGCCTCGTTCATGCGCTGGTAGAGGTAGTCGCCGTAGAGGCTGCGCGGCAGGAAGGCCTCGCGGTTGCTGCCGCCCAGTTCCAGCCAGTCGGCGAAGTCGCCCGGTGCATCGGGCTTCAGCCCCATGTCGGCGGCGCGCACGTTGAGCAGGTGCAGATCGCCCGAGGTCGCGTAGGCGCGGCCGCGCGCGAAATCCGGGCCGCTGCCGACCAGGCTGACGCGACCGAGCGGCGCGCGCTGTTCGATCAGCTGGTAGAGCAGGGCGATGCCGGAAAGGCCGGCGCCGACGATGGCGAGATGCATGGGATGTCCCTGCGGTGGCTCAGGCGTGAAGGGTTTCGTGGTGTTCCACAGCTGCATCGACGATGCGGAAGGCGCCGTCGCTGCACAGCTCGAAGTCGTGCTGCGGGGGTGACTCCAGCGGCAGCAGATGCAGGCTGACGCAGACCTCGTCGCCCTCGTTGCTGCAGCGGTGGATGTCCTCGTGGAAGCGTGGCGACACCTGTGCATCGCCGGCATGCAGGGCGTCGCGCGCCAGCAGGCAGAGCAGCACACGCTCGTCGGCCAGCGGCGTGGATTCGAAATGCTCGACCGTCAGCGCGCCGCGCCAGATCGCCTCGTGCGCCGGGCGACCGCCGTGGGTGTGCAGGCTGCTGCGCTGGCCCGGGGCCCAGACCATGGCCAGCAGGCGCCAGCCCTGGCGCATGTCCCGTTCGAGCTCCACGCGCCGGTAGCCATCGGGGTCGGAATGGCCGAGGGCCGCCGGCAGCGGGCTGTCGATGCAGAAGTCGATCAGCGCGCGGCTGAGCTGCTGATCGCGCATGGGGGACGCGGGCTCCAGCCAGGCTGCGCGGATGCGCGCGATCAGGCTGGCAAACGCAACTTCGTGGCTCAGATTGTTCGCGGTCGGCGCGAGCGTGGCGCTGCGGAATTCGGGCTGCAGTCTGCGGCTCATCGGCGTGCTCCTGTGGGGTGGCGCGTGCTGACGCTAGTCCCGGCCGGGTTAGCCCGGCGTTTGCCTGCGGTTAAAGTTCTATCATTTGAGTAGGATATTAGGCCAGTGCCTGAGGCGGTCGCAGCGAGCAAGTAACAAGTGTTTTCAAAACAGTGGGTTAGGCTGGAAATCTCAGACCAGCAGGGATTCCTGTCCCAGGCGCGCGCGGCTGGCGAGCTCGGCCAGGCTGCGCCGATCCAGCACTTCGCACATCGCCACCCGCACGTCCGCCATCAGATCGCGGATCGCGCAGTTGCCGGGGTCGGGGCAGTCCTCGCAGGGTGCGTAGGCGCTGACGCTGGCGCAGCGCAGCGGGGCGATCGGTCCATCGATGCAGCGGATCACGTCGCCGAGCAGGATCTCCTCCGCCGGTCGCGCAAGGCTGTGGCCGCCCAGCAGTCCGCGTTTGCTTTGTACATAACCCGCGTGCCGCAGTTCGACCAGGATCGCTTCGAGGAACTTCTCGGGCACCATGGCTTCGGCAGCCAGCACCCTCGCCGGCGTCAGGCCGCGCCCGGGTTCGGCCAGGGTGCAGAGGGCGCGCAGGGCGTACTTGGCCTTCATGGAGAGCATGGCGTGGTCCAGCGATCGACAGCCCGCGCAGGGTACTCCCGCCGGGTGAGGAAATTGAAGCGCGGGATCACCGTCTCGTGAGCGCGGCGCTTGTCCTGAGCCTGCTCGTCGCCGCGCTGGTGTTCGCGGCGATGGCCAGCGACCGTGTGGCGCCGCACCGTGCGGCGCTGGCCGGTGCGGCGGTGCTGCTGCTCGGTGGCGCACTCGATGGCCCGGGCCTGATGGGCGTGATCGGCAGCCCCGGCCTGATCATCATCACCGGCATGATGCTGGTGGCCGCGGCGCTGGAGCACACCGGCCTGATCGACCGCTTCGTGCGCCGCCTGAAGGCCCAGGTCGGCCGCCATCCGCGGCGCGCCTGGGTGCATCTGTACGCGGGCGTGCTGCTGGGTTCCGCGGTGCTGGCGAACACGCCGATGGTGGTGCTGGCCGCGCCTGCGGTGGTCGCGCTGGCGCGGCAGAGCGGGATTTCCGTCAAGCCCGTGCTGCTGCCGATCGTCTTCCTGGCCAGCCTCGGCGGCTGTCTCAGCCTGGTCGGTTCCTCGGTCAACCTGATCGCTAGCGAGAGTCTTCTGCAGGCCGGTCTCGGCGGCTTCGGACTGTTCGAGTTCAGTCTGCTCGGCCTGCTGTGCGCCGCCGGCGGCGTGGGCATTCTCGCGCTGTTCGGGCCGCGCCTGATGCCAGTCGGCGACGCGCCCAGCGCCCAGCTCTACGAGCCGGAACGCCTGATGCTGGGCGAGCACGCGATCACGGCCGGTGATCCGCTGGTCGGCACTGCCGCGCTGGAGTTCCTGCAGAGGCATGCCGGCGTGAGCATCCTCGACTGCCGGCGCGACGCCGATACGCAGTCCGCGACCGAGGAGTCTGGCCGCACCAGCCTGATCGCCGATCTGCGCCTGCGTGCGGGCGACCGCCTGCTGCTGGAGGCACCGGCGCGCTGGTGGATTGCGCAGGCCGATCTGCGCCAGGCCGATCGGGCCGTGGCTCCGATCGATGTCGAAGTCTGGGTGCCGCCGCAGTCGCGCTGGCTGGGGCTGCCGCTGGCGGGGCTGCGGCTGGATCGCATCCATGGGATCGAAGTGCTGGGGCTCGCGGCAGCGCAGGGGCGAGCGCACTGGGCCAAGCACCGGATACAGATTGGTGACCGCCTGCTGCTGCGTGGGTCGCGCCCCGAGCTGGAGCGCCTGCTCGCCAGCGAGGCCGCGCTGGGTCCGCTGCAGGTCGAGCGTGCCGGCCATGCCACGCACCGGCAGTGGGTGGCCTGGCTGGCGCTGGCCGCGGCCGCGCTGCCGGCGATCGGCTGGCTGAGCCTGCCGCAGGCGGCGGTGCTGGCCGCGCTGATCGTCATGCTGGGCGGCGCGATCTCGCGCACCCAGCCGCTCAATCGACCGTCCCTTCGAACGCTCGGACTGGTGTTCGGCATGCTGGCGATCGGCGAGGCCCTGGTCGGCAGCGGCGCGGTCGGGCTGTTGGCCGATGCGCTGGAGGGCAGTGCCGGGCGGGTCGAGCCCTGGCTGCTGCTGGGCCTGACCCTGCTCATCGCGACGCTCGCGACCGAGGTGCTGACCAATGGTGCGGCCGTGGCCCTGCTGGCGCCAGTGGTGATTCCGCTGTGCCTGCATCTGGGGCTGGACCCACGGCCCTTCGTCGTCGCAGTGCTGTTCGGCGCCAGCGCCTCGTTCGCCTCGCCGCTGGCCTACCAGACCAACACCTATGTGCACCAGATCGGCGGCTATCGATTTGCCGATTTCCTGCGCGTGGGCGTGCCGCTCAAGCTGATCGTCTGCCTGCTGTGCTGGTACGCGATCCCAAGGATGTGGCCACTGCAGGCGGCGGCCTGAGCTTTAGTCAGCCGAGTCGATCGGCTGCGTAGGGTGCGCCTGTGGCGCACCAAGGCCGGCGACGACGGCGGCGGGTCCACGCGAGCGCGCAGGAATCACCCACACGAATCCGCGAGGAACCCATAAAGTGTTGCGGAAAGCGCGATCAGGCAAACACCTGCCAGCGCGTGCAGCGCAGATGCAGGGCGGCACCCGGCGGCGGCAGCTGGCCGGCCGGCAGGTCCAGCTCCAGCGCCTGGCCGCTGCGCGCGAGCTTCAGTCGCAGGCGGCTGCGCGGCCCGCTGCTGTGCTGTTCGACCAGCTCCACCGGCACCGCATCGCTTGCGGCTTCGGTATGCAGCTCAAGATGCTCGGGCCGCAGATGCAGCCGCACCTCGCCATTGGCCTGCGTCTGCGCGGCGCCGATGTCGATGCCATCCAGCAGCAGCCGCCCGGCGCGGGCCTCGGCCTGCAGGCGCGCGCCTTCGCCAAGGAACTCGAAGACAAACGGCGACGCCGGCTCACGGTAGGCGTGCTCGGGCGTGTCGATCTGTTCGATCCGGCCCCCCTGCATCAGCACCACGCGATCGGCGAGCTCAAGCGCCTCGTCCTGGTCGTGGGTGACGAACACGGTGGTGACGCCGGTCTCGCGGTGCAGCTCGCGCAGCCAGCGCCGCAGATCCTTGCGCACGCGGGCGTCCAGCGCGCCGAAGGGCTCGTCGAGCAGCAGCACGCGCGGCTCGATGGCCAGCGCGCGCGCCAGCGCCACCCGCTGTCGCTGGCCGCCGGAAAGTTGGCTGGGGTAACGATCGCCGAGGCCCGGCAGCTGGACCAGCTCCAGCAGGTGCTCGACGCGCGCGCGGATGGCCGCCGCTGCCGGCCGCTCGCTGCGCGGCCGCACGCTCAGGCCGAAGGCGATGTTGTCGGCGACGCGCATGTGCTTGAACAGGGCGTAGTGCTGGAACACGAAGCCGACGCGGCGCGCCTGCACGCTCAGGTGCGAGGCATCGCGCTCGCCGAACTTCAGCCGCCCGCGGTCGGCCTGCTCCAGCCCGGCGATGATCCGCAGCAGGCTGGTCTTGCCGGAGCCGGACGGCCCGAGCAGGGCGATGAGTTCGCCAGGTTCCACCTTCAGATGGACGTCGCTGAGCGCCTGGAAATCGCCGAAGCGCTTGCTGATGCCTTCGAGGCTCAGGGCTTCGCCGCGCGCGGAGTGGGTGGTCATGGCAGGGGGAATCCGGAAAGGGTCAGTGCCGGCGGTTGGCGGCCAGCTCGTCGCCGTGCCGCCATTCGAGGAAGGTCTTGACGGCGAGCGTCAGCAGGGCCAGCAGGGCCAGCACTGCCGCCAGCGCGAAGGCCGCGCTGAAGGCGTACTCGTTGTAGAGAATCTCGACCTGCAGGGGCAGGGTGTTAGTCTCGCCGCGGATGTGGCCCGAGACCACGCTGACCGCGCCGAACTCGCCCATCGCCCGTGCATTGCACAGCAGCACGCCGTAGAGCAGGGCCCAGCGGACGTTCGGCAGGGTGACTTTCCAGAAGGTCTGCCAGCCGCTGGCGCCCAGGCTGAGCGCGGCCTCCTCGGCGTCCTTGCCCTGTTCCTCCATCAGCGGGATGAGTTCCCGCGCAACGAAGGGAAAGGTCACGAAGACCGTGGCCAGCACCAGGCCGGGCAGGGAGAACAGCACCTTGATCCCGTACTCGGCCAGCCAGGGCCCCAGGCCCCAGCCCTGCGCGCCGAAGATCAGCACGAACACCAGGCCGGCGACCACCGGCGACACCGAGAAGGGCAGGTCGATCAGGCTCTGCAGCAGGCTGCGGCCGCGGAAGCGGTGCTTGGCGATCAGCCAGGCGGCGGCCAGGCCGAACACCGTGTTGAGCGGCACCGCGATCGCCGCCACGGTCAGCGTGAGGCGGATCGCATGCCAGGCGTCGGGGTCCTCGAAGCTGGCGAGAAACGTCGGCAGGCCGTGGCGCAGGGCTTCGGCGAAGACTGCGATGAGGGGCAGCAGGATCAGCCCGATGAGCAGCAACAGGGCGAGCGCGATGAGCAGGGCGCGGACCAGGCGCGCGCCGACCTCGGCGGGTCTCGGTGCGCGCACAGTCTCTCGCAGCAGGGCGGTGGGCGGATGCATCAGCGCGGTCTCAGCGTCCACGGCGGCTCACCCGAGTCTGCAGCAGATTGACGACCAGCAGGATGGCGAAGCTCAGCAGCAGCATCGCGCAGGCAAGGGCCGCAGCGCCTGCGTAGTCGAACTCCTCCAGCCGGATCACGATCAGCAAGGGCGCGATCTCCGAGACATGCGGCAGGTTGCCGGCGATGAAGATCACCGAGCCGTATTCGCCGACCCCGCGCGCGAAGGCCAGCGCGAAGCCGCCGATCGCCGCCGGCAGCACGCTCGGCAGGATCACCTTCACCGCGGTCTGCCAAGCATTGGCGCCCAGCGTGGCGGCGGCTTCCTCCAGCTCGCGTTCCGCCTCGGCCAGCACCGGCTGCACCGTGCGCACCACGAAGGGCAGGCCGACGAAAATGAGCGCCAGCAGGATGCCCAGCGGGCTGTAGGCCACCCGGATGCCCAGGGGCTCCAGCCACTGGCCGATCCAGCCGTTGGGCGCGTACAGCGCGGTCAGCGCGATGCCGGCGACTGCCGTTGGCAGGGCGAAGGGCAGGTCGACCAGCGCATCGAAAATGCGCCGACCGGGAAAGCGGTAGCGCTCCAGCACCCAGGCGATCAGCAGGCCTGCTACCGTGCTGATCGCCGCGGCCAGCAGGGCCGTGCCGAAGCTCAGCTTGAGCGCAGCCAGCGTGCGCGCATCCGACAGCTTGGCGATGAAGCCCTCCAGCCCGAGGCCGGCGGCTTTCAGGAACACCGCCGACAGCGGGATCAGCACGATCAGGCTGAGCCAGACCGTTGTGTAGCCCAGGCTCAGGCCAAAGCCGGGCAGGGCCCGGCGCGGCTTGAGGCGGGGCAGCGTCAGCGCCTCACTGGCCATACAGCTGGTCGAACACGCCGCCCTCGGCGAAGTGGATCGCCTGCGCCTGCTGCCAGCCGCCGAACTCGGCCTCGATCGTGACCAGTTCGGTCTGCACGAAGCGGGCGAGGTCTTCGGCGGCCGCGTGCTCGGGCAGACGCGGACGGTAGTAGTGCCTGGCCGCCAGCGCCTGCGCGGCCGGCGAGTACAGGTGCTGCAGATAGGCCTCGGCGAGGGCGCGGGTGCCGCGGCGGTCGACGTTGCGATCGACCACGGCGACCGGCGGTTCGGCGAGGATCGACAGGCTGGGCACCACGATCTCGAGTCCAGCATTCGGGAACTCGCGCAGGGCGAGGAAGGCCTCGTTCTCCCAGGTCAGCAGCACGTCGCCGATGCCGCGCTGGGCGAAGGTGGTGACCGCGCCGCGGGCGCCGGTGTCGAGCACCGGCACGTTCTTGAACAGTCGGGCGATGTAGTCGCGGGTCTGCGCTTCATCTCCGCCGTACCGGCGCTGCGCCCAGGCCCAGGCGGCCAGGTAGTTCCAGCGCGCGCCGCCCGAGGTCTTGGGGTTGGGGGTGATGACGCCGAGGCTGGCCTGCACCAGGTCGCCCCAGTCGCGGATGCCCTTGGGGTTGCCGCGGCGGACCAGGAACACGATCGTCGAGGTGTAGGGCGCGCTGTTGTGCGGCAGGCGCTGCTGCCAGTCGGGCGCCAGCAGCCGGCCGTGTTCGACCAGCGCATCGATGTCGTAGGCCAGGGCCAGGGTGACCACATCGGCCTCCAGCCCATCGATGACCGAGCGTGCCTGCTTGCCCGAGCCGCCGTGGCTGGTCTGGATGCGCGGCGCGCCGTGGCCCTGCGCCTGCCAGTACTGCCCGAATTCGGCGTTGTATTCGCGGTAGAACTCGCGTGTGGGGTCGTAGGAGACGTTGAGCAGAGTCTGCGCTTGGACGCAGCCGGCCACGAGCAGCAGGGCGATCGCGATCAGCAGGCGTGGCATCGGACTTCCCCCGTGGGTTCACCGGTGAGGACTCTGGCGCGACATGGCGGCGGCGCGGTCAGCCAAGCACGCGCGGTGGCCCGAAGGCTAAGGAAGATTCTTGGCATGGGGCCCTCCAACGCGTCGTGGTGCGCTAGCGTCCAGCCGCTGCAGGCTCTTGGGAAAGGTCTTTGGCGACCGCCTAAGGCACTGCGGGTCATAAGCCTACTTTCAGGGTAGGAAATTGGCGAGCGCCACGATGGCGGCATGCAGTCTGCATGGCGGTGCATCGGCCAAGGTAGGATTGACGACGTTCGCCGCATTCTCACACTCGAGATCGCAGCGGCAGCCGTAGCATTCAGGGGGAAATGATGGCGACAGCACCGCGCAAGACCGCCTTGGGCGCCGAGGAACTGGAACGCCGCAGCCTGGGACTGGGCGTCATCGAGCGGCGTCTGCCGATCCTCATCGATGGCAACCGCGGCGTCGCCGACCTGCAGGCCATGATGGGCAAGACCGAGATCGGTCCGCTGCTGGATCACCTGGTCGAGGTCGGCTGCGTGCTCTGGCCGGGCCGCGAGGGGGCCTCAGCCAAACCCGCAGCGCCGGCTCCCATGCCGCCTTCCGCAGCCGATCCCGCCGCCGCGCAGGCGCCGACCGATCTGCCCGAGCGCAGCTCCAAGGAGCGCGAGATGGCGCGCAACTTCATGATCAACACCCTGCTGACCTTCATCGGGCCCTATGCGAACCCGGAGCTGATGAAGCGCCTGCAGTCGGCGCCGGACAGCGCCACCCTGCGCCTGCTCTATCCGGAGTGGCGCAGCCTGATGGATGCGCCGCGCGCTGCGGGCAAGCGCATCAATGAGCTCGATGCCGAGCTCAAGAAGGTGCTGTAACGCGACACGCGGTGGGCTGCGCGCTCAAGGCGCAGCGAGATGGCCCGTCGGCTCACACCTCGATGACGGGAGGCGGCGATGGCGGCATGGCTGGATTGCTGGTCTCCGCTTCGCGGACACCGAACACGTCGCGCCAGGCGAAGTAGAGCACCGCTGCGATCAGCGGCGTGAACACCGAGCCGACCACCAGCACGCCCAGCACCGGCACCAGACTGCCCAACACGACGGCCGCGGTGAAGCGCGCGAAGAACAGCACGATCACGGTCAGCAGGAACGCGCCGAGGTTGGCCGCCGTCGCCTGCGCGCTTTCGCGCAGCGCGGTGAAGGGCTCGATACCGTCGAACATCACCCGCGGCACGGCGAAGAACAGCAGGGCCGCGGTGGCCAGCGCGAGCGGCACCAGCAGAACGAGCAGCGCCACCACCCCGCCGACGCCAAACAGCGTGGTCAGGTTGACCTCGCTGGGGTCGAGCGGCTTGCCGCCCGCTGCGAGCAGCGCTGCGCCGCCGAAGCTGAGTGCCACCATCACCATCACCACGATCATGGCGAACATCAGGCCCAGGTTGGGCAGGCACAGTGCGATCAGCGGCCCCACCTTGCCCGGCTGGCGAAATCCCTCCAGCAGTTGATTGAAGTCGGCCTGGCCGCCCGCGTCCTGGGTGCGTGCAGCCAACGCGATGCCGGCATACAGCACAGGTCCGATGATGAGCAGCGCCATCGCCCCAAGAAAGGGCACGAGGGCGATCACGGTCATCGCGAGACCCATCAGCAGGAACGGGGCGGGATTGGCCATCAGCAGCCGCATCGCGCCGCGGATCCATTCCACCGCCTGGGCGGGTTCGACGCGCTTGAAGTGCATTCCTTGACTCCGGAGGTGGAAGAGAGGCGACCGCCGCTCAGGCGTGGCGCTGGCGCGCATGCCGCACGAAGCGGCGCAGCACCTCGCGCGCCTTGGGCGCGGGGCGCACCTCGCGGGCGAGGCCGTGCGGGCAGCTGCCCTCGCGGCGCAGGTCCTCGCCGCGGGCGCGGATGTAGCCGCGCATCATCTGCGCGCTGAACTCGGGATGGAACTGCACGCCCCAGGTCTGCGATCCGATGCGGAAGGCCTGGCAGTCGTCGCGCTCGGACTGGGCGAGGACCACGGCGTCCTTCGGCGGTGCCAGCACGGTCTGCAGGTGGGTGGTGTGCGCCGGCAGCTCGCTCGGCAATGTGCTGAACAGCGGATCGCGCCCGGCCTCGGGCGTGAGCCGCACCGGCACCGTGCCCATCTCGCGGCCGCGCGGGTTGTAGCCGACCTCACCGCCAAAGGCGTGCGCCAGCAGCTGGTGGCCGTAGCAGATGCCGAACAGCGGCAGGCCGTGGGATTCGGCCTCGCGCAGCCACTCGGCGCTGCGCTCGCTCCAGGGCAGACGCTCGGTGACCATCGCCGCCGAGCCGGTGACGAACACGCCGGCGTAGCGCCGCGGGTCGGGCAGGTGGGCGTCGTCCAGCACCGGACAGACGGCGGTGTCGCGGGCGCTCAGGCCCGCAGCCACGCGGATCCAGTGGGTGAAAGGCCCGAGCCGGCGCAGCGAGGGCACCGGGCGGCCGGTTTCAAGAATCAGGAAGGGCAGGTGGCTCATGTCTCGGGCGGCAGGACGGTCTGGGCTTCTTCGATGGTGGTGAGGCCGGCGGCGACGTGGGCCGCGGCCGCGCAGCGCAGCGGGCTCATGCCGCTGTCCATGGCGGCATGTGTGAACTCGCCGAGGTCCATGCCGGGCTTGACCCGGCCCAGCAGCTCGGGCGAGAGCACCAGCATCTCGTACAGGCCGATGCGGCCGAGATAACCGGTGTTGCGGCATTCGAGGCAGCCGACCGGCGCGCAGCCCATGGCCGGCTGCGGCAGCGCGTGCTTGCCGACCAGGCCGCGCCAAGCGGCGCCGTCGATCGGCGCCTCGCGCTTGCAGTGCGCGCACAGGGTGCGCACCAGGCGCTGCGCCAGCACGCCGTTCAAGGTGGACTGGATCAGGTAGTGCGGCACGCCGAGGTCGAGCAGTCGGGTGATCGCCGAACAGGCGTCGTTGGTGTGCAGGGTCGACAGCACCAGATGGCCGGTCAGCGAGGCCTGCACCGCCATCTGCGCGGTCTCAAGATCGCGGATCTCGCCGATCATGATGATGTCCGGGTCCTGCCGCAGCAGGGTGCGCACGCCCGAGGCGAAGTCGAGGTCGATGGCCTGGTGCACCTGCATCTGGTTGAACTCGGGCGCGATCATCTCGATCGGGTCCTCGACCGTACAGACGTTGACGTCCGGCGTGGCCAGCCGCTTCAGGGTCGAGTACAGGGTGGTGGTCTTGCCCGAGCCGGTGGGGCCGGTGACCAGCACGATGCCGTGCGGGCGGGTGGTGAGGTCGCTCCAGGCCTCGGCTTCATCGGCGGAGAAGCCCAGCGCCTCGACGGGTTTGAGCGCGGTGTCGGGGTCGAAGATGCGCATCACGCACTTCTCGCCAAACGCCGTGGGCATGGTCGACAGGCGCATTTCGACCTCGCGCCCGCCCGGCGAGCGGGTCTTGATGCGGCCGTCCTGCGGGCGTCGCTTCTCGGCCACGTCCATGCGGCCCAGCACCTTGATCCGGCTGACCACCGCGATCATCACCGGGGTCGGCAGCTCGAACACCTTGTGCAGCACGCCGTCGATGCGGAAGCGCACCCGCGACAGATCGCGGCGGGGTTCGAGGTGGATGTCGGAGGCGCGCTGCTCGTAGGCGTACTGCAGCAGCCAGTCGACGATGTGGACGATGTGGCGGTCGTCGGCGCCGACTTCGCCGCTGGCGCCCAGCTCGACCAGCTGCTCGAAGCTGGGCAGGCCGGTCTGCGCCTGCTCCTCGTTGGCGTTCTTGGCCTTGCGCACCGAGCGGGTGACGCCGAAGAACTCCATCGTGTAGCGGTGGATGTCCAGCGGGTTGGCGACCCGCAGCTCGATCTCGCGGCGCAGGATGTGGCGGATGTCGTCCAGCCAGCGGGTGTCGCGCGGCTCGCTGGTGGCGATCACCACCCGCTCGGGCGAGACCTCGACCGGCAGGATGCGGAAGCGCTGCGCATAGGCGTGCGAGAACAGGCTCGTCACCGCCGGCACGTCGACCTTGGTGGGGTCGATGCGCAGATAGGGCACCTGGCTGGCTTCCGCGAGCCAGCTGGTCAGGCGCTCCAGGCTCAGTTCGGTGCCGGCCTTTTCGTGGCTGGCCAGCTTCAGGTTGGCCAGCAGCACCAGCGGATGCACCTCGATCTGCGGCTTGCCCGACTTCGCCGCGCCGCGGGCGCGCAGGGCTTCCTTGGCCTCGACCAGGCCGTCCTCCTGCAGCAGCGGCAGGACGACATCCAGCGAAAGCCGGCCGTTCGGCAGGCGCGGGCTGTCGGGGCGTGTCGAGGCGGGGCGGCGGACGTGGCTCATGCGGGCTTGGCTTCCCTTGCCGGCGGCCTCTCGGGCCGCGAAATGCAGGCCGCTATACTAGCGCGCTTGACCATGCCGCCCCGGTGAACCATGACGGCCAACGCCGCGAATCTGCTCACATTCCAGGAACTGATCCTGCGCCTCAACGCCTATTGGGCCCAGCAGGGCTGCGTGCTGATCCAGCCGCTGGACCTTGAGGTCGGCGCCGGCACCTTCCATCCGGCCACCTTCCTGCGCGCGCTCGGCCCCGAGCCCTGGAACGCGGCGTACGTGCAGCCCTCGCGCCGCCCCACCGACGGCCGCTACGGCGAGAACCCGAACCGTCTGCAGCATTACTACCAGTACCAGGTGGTGATGAAGCCCAACCCCGACAATATCGTCGAGCTCTATTTCGATTCGCTGAAGGCGCTGGGCGTCGACCCGCTGGTGCACGACTTGCGCCTGGTCGAGGACAACTGGGAGTCGCCCACGCTCGGCGCCTGGGGCCTGGGCTGGGAGGTCTGGCTCAATGGAATGGAAGTCACCCAGTTCACCTACTTCCAGCAGGCCGGCGGCCTGGAGTGCCGCCCGGTCACCGGCGAGATCACCTACGGGCTTGAGCGCCTGTGCATGTACCTGCAGAACTGCGACAACGTCTACGACCTGATCTGGACCTATGGGCCTGACGGCACCCCGGTCACCTATGGCGATGTGTTCCTGCAGAACGAGCGCGAGCAGAGCGCCTACAACTTCGAGCACGCCAACGTCGAGGAACTCTTTCACCGCTTCGACGCCTGCGAGGCCGAGGCCCTGAAGCTGGTCGAGCTGGGCCTGCCGCTGCCGGCCTATGACCAGGTCTGCAAGGCCAGCCACAGCTTCAACCTGCTGGACGCGCGCCGCGCGATCAGCGTCACCGAGCGCCAGCGCTACATCCTGCGCGTGCGCAATCTGTCCAAGGCGGTGGCCGAGAGCTACCACGCCCAGCGCGAGAAGCTGGGTTTCCCCGTGCTGAAGGACGAGGCCGAGCGGGCGAAGCTCGGGCTTGCGCCGCTGGCCGCGAACGGCAAGGAGGCCGCGTGATGAGCACCGCATCGCTGCTGATCGAACTCGGCACCGAAGAGCTGCCGGTCAAGGCCCTGCCCGAACTGGCCGCGGCCTTTGCCGACGGCGTGGTCGCCGGCCTGGCCAAGCGCGGCGTGAGTCATGGCGCGGTGCGCAGCCTGTACAGCGCGCGGCGCCTTGCCGTGCTGATCGAAGACGTCGCCAGCGAGCAGCCCGAGCAGCGCTCGGAGGTGCTCGGGCCGTATCTCAACATCGGCCTTGATGCGGACGGCAATGCGACGCCGGCGCTGAAGGGCTTCGCGCAGAAGAACGGGGTCGAGTGGACCGCGCTGGAACGCATCACCGACGGCAAGGGCGAGCGCTTCGTCGCCCGCTCGGTCAAGCCGGGTGCGCGCACCGCGAACCTGCTCAATGAAGTGCTGGCCGACACGCTGAAGGCCATGCCGATCCCCAAGCCGATGCGCTGGGGCGGCCACGACTACGGCTTCGCCCGGCCCGCGCACTGGCTGATCGTGCTGCTGGGCGGCGACATCGTCGAAGCCTCGACGCTGGGGCTCACCTCCGACCGCATGAGCCGCGGCCACCGCTTCCACCACGCCAAGCCGGTGTGGATCGCCAAGCCCGAGGACTACATCGACAGCCTCCGCGCCGCCAAGGTGCTGGTCGATGCCGACGAGCGCCGCGCGCGCATCCGCGCGCTGGTGAACGAGGCGGCACAGGCCGTCGGTGGCGTGGCGCGGATCGACGCCGGTATCCTCGAAGAGGTGCAGTGCCTGAACGAATGGCCGCAGCCGATCACCTGCAGCTTCGAGCGCGAGTTCCTGCGCGTGCCACAGGAGGCCCTGATCGCCACGATGGAGGCCAACCAGAAGTTCTTTCCGGTGCTGGACGCCGAAGGTCGGCTCACCGAGCACTTCATCGGCATCGCCAATATCGAGTCGAAGGATCCGAGTGAAGTCCGCAAGGGCTATGAGCGCGTGATCCGCCCGCGCTTCGCCGACGCCAAGTTCTTCTTCGACGAGGACCTGAAGCAGGGTCTGGCGTCGATGAACGAGGGGCTTAGATCCGTCACCTACCAGCAGAAGCTGGGCAGCTATGCCGACAAGGTTGCGCGCATCGCCGCACTCGCGCGCGCACTGGCGCCGGCGTTTGGCGTCGATGCCGAGCTGGCCGCGCGCGCTGCGGGCTACTGCAAAGCGGATCTGCAGTCGCGCATGGTCGGCGAGTTCCCCGAGCTGCAGGGCATCGCCGGCCGCTACTACGCGGCGGCGGCCGGTGAGCCTGTGGAACTGGCGGCCGCGCTGGACGAGGTCTACATGCCGCGCTTCGCCGGCGATGCGATCGCGTCCTCCAAGCTGGGCCAGCTGCTGGCCGTTGCCGAACGTCTGGACACGCTGGCGGGTGGGTTTGCTGCGGGGCTGAAGCCGACCGGCAACAAGGATCCGTTTGCGCTGCGCAGGAATGCGCTGGGCTTGGCGCGGACGTTGATTGAGGGTGCAGCGAACATCGAGATCGGCCGCGCGCTCGATAACGCAGTGATGGGCGCGCGCTTCTCGATCGCACTAGTTAAGGCTCAGAAGGATTTCGTCGTTCGCATGAGTGCGATGATTGCGCTCTCCCGGATTCATGGCTCCAGCAACGATGGAGACGTCGCAGGGTTGGGCGAAGACGAAATACAAGTGCCAAGAAACACCAAGGCTGACGTAGAAGAACTCCGCGACTTCATCTTCGACCGCCTCCGCGGCTACTACGCCGACCAGGGTGTGCCGTCGCAGCAGTTCGAAGCCGTGCTGGAGTTGAAGCCCGCCTCGCTGACCGACTTCGACGCGCGGCTCAAGGCCATCGCCGAATTCGCCCGGCTGCCCGAAGCCGCCGCGCTGGCCGCGGCCAACAAGCGCATCCGCAATATCCTGCGCAAGAGCGAGGACGTGCTGCCCGAGCAGATCGACGCGTCGCTCTTCGAGGGCCACGCCGAAAGCGGCCTGCACGGCGCCATCGAAGCCGCCATCGCCGCCACCGACCCGCTGCTGGCGAACCGCGACTACGTCGGCGTGCTGATGCGCCTCGCCCAGCTGCGGCCCAAGGTCGACGGCTTCTTCGAGGCGGTGATGGTGATGGCCGAAGACCCCAAGGTCCGCGGCAACCGCCTCGCCCTGTTGAAGCGCCTCTCCGACCGCTTCCTCGCCGTCGCCGACGTCTCGCAGCTGGCGGCGGGGTAGTGCAGCAGCCCATAGGGTGGGCCCTGGCCCACCGGAGCCCGACGCTCGCCCCGGTCACGGTGCGGGCCTCGTTTGAGCCCCTCTCCCCTCGGGAGCGGTTCGGGGGCGCTAATCGGCTGCCAGTGGCAGCCGATGCCCCCGGGAGCCCGAGCGAAGCTTGCTTCAAGCCCCTCTCCCCTCGGGAGAGGGGTTGGGGTGAGGGCCGGGCGGAGCGCAGGCTCCAAGCCTCGCCAAGCATCACGACTCGGCTTTGGCTCCAGCCTTTGCGGGCAGGAGCCCGCGCTCTTCCCGGGGCCCCTGGGGAGCGGCGGGAGGCCGTGGAACCGCCCGCAGGGTCGCCGGCAAGGATGCCGGCGATGTTCGTGACAGTGCAGGGATGCGCTGTCCACGAACACCCACGGGCTCACGCGTACCCGGAGCGCAGGGATGCGCGTAGGGCGCGGACGAGGGGTGGCCTTTCTCTTGCCTACTTCTCTTTGGGCACGCAAAGAGAAGTAGGTCGGGCAGCCCGAAGGGCTGACCGAAAGCTCTTGCTCTTTGCTTCGATCGACAGAGCGACCCGGCGAAACCGGGGCAAGAATGGAGCTCACGGTGGGCCAGGGCCCACCCTATGGCGATTGCGGGGAGAGGTGGCCTGCAATGCCGACGGGAAGCTCTCGTTCTTCGCTTCCAGCACTCGCGTGACGGAGCGAAACCGGGGCGAGTATGGAGCTCATGGTGGGCCAGGGCCCACCCTATGGGCGTTGCGGAGCGTGCCGACCCTAGAGGCGAGCCAGACGCTCTCGCTGCGATCGAGCCGCAAGGCAGCGACCCCATGACCGACCGCCTCCACGACACGCTGAAGTCGGTTTTCGGCCACAGCCAGTTCCGCGGCCCGCAGCAGGCGATCGTCGAGCATCTGGTCGGCGGTAACGACTGCCTGGTGCTGATGCCCACCGGCGGCGGCAAGTCGCTGTGCTACCAGCTGCCGGCCTTGTTGCGGGACGGTGTCGGCGTGGTGATCTCGCCGCTGATCGCGCTGATGCAGGACCAGGTCGAAGCCCTGCGCCAGCTCGGCGTGCGCGCGGCGTTTCTGAATTCGAGTCTCGATGCCGACACCGCTGCCGGCGTCGAGATGGATCTGCTGAACGGCGATCTCGATCTGCTCTATGTAGCGCCGGAGCGCCTGCTCACGGGCCGTTTCCTGAGCCTGCTGGCACGAGTCAAGGTCGGCCTGTTCGCCATCGACGAAGCGCACTGCGTCTCGCAGTGGGGCCACGATTTCCGCCCCGAGTACCGCGAGCTCAACCTGCTGCACGAGCGCTGGCCGGACGTGCCGCGGATCGCGCTGACCGCCACCGCCGACCCGCCGACCCAGCGCGAGATCGTGGAGCGTCTGGGCCTGAATGATGCCAAGCAGTTCGTCACCAGCTTCGACCGCGCCAACATCCGCTATCGCATCGCCTACA
Source organism: uncultured Aquimonas sp. (assembly GCF_937888285.1). Lineage (GTDB taxonomy): Bacteria > Pseudomonadota > Gammaproteobacteria > Xanthomonadales > Xanthomonadaceae > Aquimonas. The sequence continues at coordinate 29,261 of NZ_CALART010000056.1, read as the reverse complement.
AGCAGAACGCCAAGCGCCAGCTGAGCGACTTCCTCGATCGTCATCGCGGCGAGACCGGCATCGTCTACGCGATGACCCGCAAGCGCGTGGAGGAAACCGCCGAGGCCCTGCAGCAGCTCGGCCACACGGCCTTGCCCTACCATGCGGGCATCGACGCCTCGATCCGCGCGACGAATCTGCGCCGCTTCCTGCGCGAGGACGGCGTCGTGATGGTGGCGACGATCGCGTTCGGCATGGGCATCGACAAGCCGGACGTGCGCTTTGTCGCCCACATCGACCTGCCGCGCTCGATGGAGGGCTACTACCAGGAGACCGGTCGCGCCGGTCGTGACGGCGCGCCGGCCGAGGCCTGGCTGCTCTACGGCCTGGGCGATGTGGTCAACCAGGCGCAGATGATCGAGCGCTCGGAGTCCTCGGACGATCGCAAGCGCGTCGAGCGCCGCAAGCTGGATCAGCTGCTGGGCTTCTGTGAATCGGTGCGCTGCCGCCGGCAGGTGCTGCTGGAGGGTTTCGGCGAGGTGTATCCGAAGCCTTGTGGCAACTGCGACAACTGCCTGGAGCCGGCCGATACCTGGGATGGTTCCGTCGCCGTACAAAAGGCGCTGTCCTGCATCTACCGCACCGGCCAGCGCTTCGGCGTGGTGCATCTGATCGACGTGCTGCGCGGCGCCGACCACGAGCGCATCCGCCAGCATGGGCACGACAGGCTCACGGTCTATGGCCTGGGTCGCGAGCTCGACGAGTCGACCTGGCGCAGCGTGTACCGGCAGATCCTCGCCGGTGGACTCGCGGTGATCGACATCGATGGCTATGGCGCCCTGCGTCTCACCGAGGCCAGTCGCGCGGTGCTGAGAGGCGAGCAGCCGGTGCGTCTGCGTCGCGATCCCGAGATCATCAAGGGCAAGCGCGGACCGAAGCCCGGTGGCGCGCGCAAACCCGTCATCGAGTTTGCCGACCCCGACACCGAGTCGCGCTTCCTTGCCCTGCGCGAGCTGCGCGCGCGCTTGGCGAAGGAGCAGAACGTGCCGGCCTACGTGATCTTCCACGACAGCACCCTGCAGGCGATCGCCGAAGCCGACCCGCAGGATCTGGACGAGCTGGGCGAGATTCCGGGCTTGGGTGCACGCAAGCTGGACCGCTACGGCGAGGCGGTGCTGGAGGCCTTGGGGGAGCTGTAGGCGGGCAGCGTGTGGCGAGATGCGCCCCCCTCTCCGCAACCCCTCTCCCTCCAGGGGAGAGGGGCTTTAAGCTGAAGCGGCCGACGTTGACGCCGACGCCCACGTCGATCATCAGCCTGTCAAGGCTGTCCCCAATCTCCAATCCCCGCTCCGAATGCCCACACTCCACTTCCGCTTCGCTGAAGAACCCGACGCCCCCGCCATCGCTGACCTCGTCGAGAGCGGCTACCGAGGCGAGCGCAGCCGTGCGGGCTGGACTACAGAGGCCGATTTGCTGGATGGCCAGCGCATCGATGTCGAGGGCGTGCTGGCGGTGATCCGTGATCCAGACAGCCGCGTGCTGCTGGCCGTGCGCGAGGGTAAGGATGAGAGTGGTGTCGAGCTGCTCGGCTGTGCGCAGCTGGAGCGCACGCCCGACTACGCCTACTTCGGCATGTTCTCGGTGCGTCCGGGGCTGCAGAACAGCGGTATTGGCCGTGCCGTGCTGGCCGAGGCAGAGCGCATCGCCCGCGAGGACTGGGCGCTGCCGGCGATGCGCATGAGCGTGATCATGCAGCGCGCGGAACTGATCGCCTGGTACGAGCGCCGCGGCTATGCGCGCACCGGCGAGTACCTGCCGTTCCCTTACGGCGATGAGCGTTTCGGCAAGCCAAGGCGCGAGGATCTGAAGTTCGAGGTGCTGGTGAAGCGCCTGTAGCGCAACATCGGGTGCGTGCTCGCTGCTGCCCGTCAGCGTTCGCGCGCCGGGCGTCGGGCGCCTGGATGAAGCCGTACGCTGGCGACCCCATGGATCGTCGCCCCGCGATGGCCGGCTGCAGGGTCGTGCACCCGCCCAGTGTCGCTCGCCGCAGTCGCAGGAGTCCTGGATCCCGTCCCCGCCTTCGCGAAGACAGGCCTTTCTCGGAGTGACGGACCCGTGTTTCTTCAAGAACACCCGCGCTGCGAAGTGGGTCGGCGCAGTCCTCAAGCGTCCCAGAGCTTCTCCAGGCCCGGCAGCAGTCCCTGGTAGCGCTCGGTCGACAGCGATTCGGCGATGGCGAAGCCGGGCGTGGCGGTATCGCGCTCCGGGCGCGTGACTTCCGCCTTGCCGTAGCGGTCTATCAGGCAGCGCACTCGCGGCTTGCCGGCGCTGGCGCCACGTCGGAACACCACGGCGACCTCGTTGTTCTCCAAGCGCACCAGGCCACCCGGCGGATAGATTCCGATCTCGCGCACGAACAGGGCTGCCAGATGCTCGTCCACGCGGGTGCCACGCTCAAGGAAGATCGCGCGCATCGCCTCGGTGGCGGCGATGGCGCCGCGGTAGGCGCGCGGTCGGATCATCGCGCAATAGGTGTCGACAAGGGCCAGCAGGCGGGCCCCCACGCTGATCGCATCGCCGCGTTCGCCGCCGGGGTAGCCACTGCCGTCCAGGCGTTCATGGTGCTGGCGCACGGCCTGCAGCCATAAGGCATCGGCGATCCCGGTCGCTTCGAGCGCCTGCGCGCTGCGCTCCGGATGGGTGCGGATCAGCTCGCGCTGCGCGGGTGTCAGTTCCGCGCGCTGGTCGTTGAGCACGCGGGCCAGTGGCGCCAGCGCACAGTCGAAGCTCAGCGCAGCGCCGAGCAGTGACTGCAGTTCGACCTCGTCCAGTGCAAGCGTCTGCGCCATCAGGCCGATCAGCAGGGCGGCATGGATGGGGCGCGCGGCCTGGCCGTCTTCGCGTGCGCTGAGCTGCATGTAGGCGAGCGCAGCGTCGGCGTCCTGCCGCAGGTAGCGCAACAGCGGTTCGCGGAGCTCGCACAGGCGCTGGCCGGCGTCGCCGGGGTCGGACTGCAGCAGGCGGGGTAGCACCGCGCGCAGCTCGTCACGCAGGCGCAGGATGCCGGGGCCTACACGGGTGGGCCAAGCGCGCGGGCCGCTGGCCGCAAGCCCGCTGGCGGCGAGACCTGCTGGCGGAGAGGCGAGGCCGCCGCTGCTGCTGCGGCGCTGCGTTTCGGCCTCGCGCACGTAGCCGCGCGCCACCAGCGATTCGCACTGCGCGTCGCTGCGCAGCACATGGCCTGCTTCCAGCAGCAGCTTGCCCTCACGGTCATACACGGCCTGCGCCAGCGGGCTGCCGACCTGCAGTTCATGGCGACTCAGGGGACGCATGGGTGTCACGGTTCTCCTGCGTGGGCTTTGCGGACCGGGGTTCGGGTAAGGTCGGCGGGCAAATGCCAGGGGCACGCATGCAAGACCTGATCCGAAACCTGGGCCGCCATCGGCCTCCACCGATTACCGCCATCGCGGGTCATGCACTTGCGCGCCGTAGGCGATCGCCGTGGGGCACCCCCTCGGCGGCGGATCTCGACGAAGCGCAGGTCGCGGCGCGCCGGGGCAGAAGATGAGCGGGCGCTCATTGGCCGCGGCCCTGCGCTCCCGCCTGCATCTGCAGCTGGCCGCGCTGGAGCGCGCCGGCGTGCCGCCGCGGCAGGCGCTGCAGGCACTGGAATGCGGCGGCGAGGCCAAGGCCCGCATCACCCGCGCGCGCCAGCTGCTGGAGGCTGGGCAGGGCTGGGCGATCGCCGGTCGCGTGGCCGGTCTGTTCACGGTGATGGAGGCCGCGGTCATTGCCGCCGCGGCGGAAGGCGGCAGCCCGGCGCGCGCGCATCAGCGTCTGGGCGAACAGGCGGCGTTCGAGGACCGACAGCTGAAGCGGATGCGCGGGCGCCTGCTGCTGCCGGCCTTCGTGGCCTTCGCCGCACTGGTGATCCTGCCGCTGCCGGCCCTGGTGGCCGGCAGCCTCGGTCCGGGCATCTATCTGCTGCGTCTGCTGCTCATCGTCGGCGGCGTGCTCGGCCTGCTCGCGCTGGGCCGCGAGCTGCTGCGTCGGCAGGCGGCTGCCGAGGACTGGCCCGGGCGCGCTGTGATGGAGTCGCTCGCGCTCGGCCTGCCGGTGTTCGGCCCCTTGCTCGCGCGCCAGCAGGTGCAGCGCTTCATCGAGTATCTCGCCCTGCTGCTCGACTGCGGCCTGCCGGCCGCCGAGGCGGTGCGCCACGCGGCCTCAACGCTGCGCCTGCAGTGCATCCGCGTGGATTTCGAAGCTTCAGTGGCGGCCCTGCAGGCTGGGCACAGCCTGCAGGCGGTCGCCGGCGGATGGCGCTTTGTCGCCGATCCGACCCTGGTCGGCATGATCGGCACCGGCGAGGGCAGCGGACGCCTGCCCGAGCTGCTCGCGCGCTATGCGAAAGCGGAAGCCGACGCGCTGGATTCACGCATCGACTCGCTGGCGACCTGGCTGCCGCGCCTGGTCTACCTGCTGCTGGCGGTGCTGCTGGCCTGGCAGTTGATCGGCGGGTTCGCGGCGCTGATCCGTCGCGACCTGGGGTGAATCAGCGGCGCAGGGCGCGTTTTGCCGACCTGAAAGACACCTCCCCCTGGACGAAGCCACAATCCATACGCGCATAGGGTGCGCCTGTGGCGCACCACCCAGCGCAGTCCGATCGCGGCAAGGAGGCAAACACTCTCGGCGCAGATGCGACGGCAGTACTGCGACCACCCGATCTCGGGCTCGATCGAGGCATCGCGTCGGTCGCCGGGGTTGGTGCGCGACACGCGCACCCTACAAGCACGAGAGACGCAGCTCCCCGGGCCGAAGCCTCAAGCCATACGCGCATAGGGTGCGCCTGTGGCGCACCACCCAGCGCAGTCCGATCGCGGCAAGGAGGCAAACACTCTCGGCGCAGATGCGACGGCAGTACTGCGACCACCCGATCTCGGGCTCGATCGAGGCATCGCGTCGGTCGCCGGGGTTGGTGCGCGACACGCGCACCCTACAAGCACGAAAGACGCAGCTCCCGAGATCGAAGCCTCAATCCATGCGCGCATAGGCTGCGCCTGTGGCGCACGGCTTGCTTGCAAATGAGGAAGCGAAACCTGACTGGCAAGTCTGTGCGCCCGCCGGGTCCAAGCCGCGCGCTCGGCGATCAACCCGCGAACTTCTGCGACAGCACGAACAGCACCAGCAGCGGCGCGACCACGCGCACGCTCCATCGCCAGGCGGTGTAGAGGCCGTCGCTGAGCTGCGGCAGCTCCTTGCGGGTGAGCTTGGCATCGAGCACCCAGCCGGCATACAGCGACACCAGCAGACCGCCGAGCGGCAGCATCACGTCGGAGGCGACGAATTCGATCGCGCCCTGCAGGTCGCGGCCGCCGATGCGGACCTCGCTCCAGACGTTGAAGCCCAGCAGGGACAGCAGGCCGATCGCCCAGACCAGCACACCCGCGAGGATCGACGCGCTGCGACGGGTCAGCGGCGTGCGCTCCACCAGGTAGGCCGTCGGCGGCTCCAGCAAAGAGATCGACGAAGTCCAGGCCGCGAACATCAGCAGCAGGAAGAAGGCGAGGCCGTAGAGCGCGCCGCCCCACATGTCGCTGAAGGCCATCGGCAGGACGGTGAAGATCAGGCCCGGGCCGCCGCCGGCCGGGTCGAGGTTGAAGGCGAACACGATCGGAAAGATCGCGAGTCCCGCCAGCAGGGCCACGGCGGTGTCCATCAGCGCGATCGATACGCCGGCCTGAGGAATCGAGACATCGCGCGGCAGGTAGGCGCCGTAGGCCATCATGCCGGCGAGGCCCAGGCTCAGCGAGAAGAAGGCCTGGCCCAGCGCCGCCAGCACCACGTTCTCGTTGATCTTGCTGAAGTCCGGCGTGAACAGGAACTCCACCGCCGCACCGAAGTGGCCTGTGCGCACGCCGTAGATGACCAGCAGGATCAGCATCAGGAACAGCGCCGGCATCAGCAGCTTCACCGCCCGCTCCAGACCCTTCTCGACGCCGAGCGCAACCACGCCGATGGTCAGCACCATGAACACCGAGTGCCAGAACAGCAGGGTCTTGGCGTCACCCAGCAGGCCGCCGAAGGTGGCCGGGCCGTCCTCGATGCCGGCACCGCCGAACAGCTGCACGAGGTACAGCCAGCCGTAGTGCATCGTCCAGCCGGCGACCACGCTGTAGAAGCTGAGGATCAGGATGGCCGAGGCCATGCCCATCATGCCGATGACCGACCAGGCTTTGGAATGGCCGGTCTCGCGGGCGAGGTTCAGCAGGGTGTTGATCGGGCTCTGCCGGCCGTGGCGACCGATCAGCACCTCGGCAAACAGGATCGGCAGGCCGATCAGAGCAATGCAGGCGAGGTAGACCAGCACGAAGGCGCCGCCGCCGTTGTCCGAGGCGAGGTAGGGGAAGCGCCAGATGTTGCCGAGCCCCACGGCCGAGCCCGCCGCGGCCAGGATGAAGGCCGTGCGCGAAGACCACATGCCGTGTACCGATTGCTTGTCCATCCACTGAACTCCACGAAGCTTTAGAGACGGCGCCGATGCGCCGACGGGGTTGGGACGTCGCAGCTCAGGCCGTGGCCCGGACCCGCGCGATCTTGTAGCCGAAGTAGGCCAGCACGCCGGCCAGCACCGGGCTGATCAGGTTGAAGAACACGTAGGGCAGGTAGTCGATCGTGCTCACGCCCAGGGTGACCGCCATATAGGCGCCGCAGGTGTTCCACGGCACCAGCGGCGAGGTCAGGGTGCCGCCGTCCTCCAGCGCGCGCGAGAGATTCTCGGGGGCCAGGCCGCGCTTCTCGTACTCCGGCTTGAACAGGCGGCCGGTCAGCACGATCGCCATGTACTGGTCGGCGGCGACGAGGTTGCAGCCGAGCGCGGTCGCGATGGTGGCGGTGATCAGGCTGCCGGTGCTGCGGGCCAGCGCCAGCACGCCGCGGATCAGGCGCTCCAGCAGGCCGACCGACTCCATCACCGCGCCGAAGGCCATGGCGCAGAGGATCAGCCAGACGGTATTGAGCATGCTGGACATGCCGCCGCGGCTGATCAGCTCGTTGACCGCTTCATTGCCGGTGTCGGCGCTGTAGCCGGTGGCCAGCGCCTTCCAGGCGCCGGACAGCAGGGCCCACGGGCGGGTGAGTTCATCAGAGCCCGCCAGCGCGACCACGCGGTCAGGCTGGAACAGCACGGCGAAGACCGCACCCAGCAGGGCGCCGATCAGGATGGTCGGATAGGCGGGAAAGCGCTTGACCGCCAGCGCGAACACCACCACCAGCGGGATCAGCAGGTGCAGGCCGAGGTTGAAGTGGCTCCCCATGATGCCGGCGAGGTCGCCGAAATCGGCGCCGCCCGCACTCGTGCTGGCGCCGAGGCCGACTACGGCGAAGGCGATCATCGCGATCACGAAGGCCGGCACCGTGGTCCAGGCCATGTGCCGGACGTGGGTGAACAGCTCACCGCCGGCCGCGGCAGGCGCGAGGTTGGTGGTGTCGGACAGCGGCGACATCTTGTCGCCGAAGTAAGCGCCTGAGATCACCGCGCCAGCGGTGATGGCGGGCGACATGTCGAGGCCCGAGGCCACGCCCATGAGCGCGACGCCGAGCGTGCCGGCAACGGTCCAGGAGCTGCCGATGGCGAGCGCCACGATCGCGCAGATGAGGCAGGCGGCCGGGTAGAAGAAGCTCGGGTCCATCAGCTTCAGGCCGTAGACGATCAGCGCCGGCACCGTGCCCGAGAGAATCCAGGTGCCAATCAAGGCGCCGACGGCGAGCAGGATCAGCAGGGCCGGCGTGGCGAGCGCGATGCCGCGGGTGATCGCGGCCTGGATGTCGTCCCAGCGCAGGCCGTTGTAGATGCCGATGATCCCGGCGACACCGCCAGCCAGCAGCAGGGCGATCTGGTTGGCGCCGTAGGAAGAATCCGCGCCGTAGAGGTAGACCGAGCTGGCCAGCCCGGCGACCAGGAAAACCAGCGGCAGCAGTGCCTGCAGCAGGCTCGGATCGCGCCGCGGCGCGGTGGCGGTGTCGGACATTCCCATCCCCGTTGTGCTGTTCAATCGGCGGCTGCGCTCAGCATCCCGCTGTGCGCGCCCTCATGGTCCGTGTGCGTCTGGCTGCGCCCCATCGAACCCGCCGACCCCACCCCCGTGGGACGGCGGAGTGTAGCAGCGGCGTCTTGCGACGCCGCTGCCGGGATTCGGGATTGGGGATTCGGGATTCGCAGGAGCGCGCTGTCGCGAGATTCGCTGCTTCGCAATAGCCCAGAACGAAGCCGCGGGCCGAGCCCCTCTCCCCTGGAGGGAGAGGGGTTGGGGAGAGGGGGCGAATCACGCCGCGCGCTCAGCCATCCTCGGCTTCAGCGCGCGGTGCTCGGCCCTTCAACGATTCTCCATTCCCGATTCGCGATTCCCGGCCTTGTGCCTCTCAAACCACCCCAGCGTATTCAGCACCTGCGCCAGCATCTGGCTGGGTCGCGCATTGATGCCGTGGCCGGCACCCGGGATGCGCAGCATCGCCGCCGGCACGCCGCGCAGCTTGAGCGCCTGGTAGTACTGCTCGGTTTCGGAGATCGGCGTGCGGTAGTCGTCCTCGCCGGTGACCAGCATCGTCGGCGTCTTGACCTTACCCACCAGCGACAGCGGCGAGCGGTTCCAGTAGTGCATGGGGTCTTCCCAGGGCATCGACGGGAACCAGTACTGCGAGAACAGCGGATAGAAGTCGGCGGTGAGCACGAAGCTCGCCCAGTTGATCACTGGCTTGGCGACCACGGCGGCGCGGAAGCGGTCGGTCTTGCCGATGATCCAGGCGGTCAGCACGCCGCCGCCCGAGCCGCCGGTGACGTAGAGCTGGTCCGGATCGACATAGCCGCGCGCGATCACCGCATCGACCGCGCTGATCAGGTCGTCGTAGTCCTGGCTCGGATAGTTGTGGTGGATGTGGTCGGCGAAGGCCTGGCCATAGCTGGTGCTGCCGCGCGGGTTGGAGTACAGCACCACGTAGCCGGCGCTGGCGTAGAGCTGGATCTCCGGCGCGAAGCGCGGGCCGTAGTTGGCGTAAGGGCCGCCGTGGATCTCCAGCAGCAGCGGGTATTTCTTCGTCGGGTCGAAGCCCGGCGGCAGCGCGATCCAGCTCTGGATGTCGAGGCCGTCGTGGCTGGACTGGGTCCAGATCTCCTCGATCCGCGCCAGCTCGCGCTGCGGCAGCAGGTCCGAGTTGAGATCGGTCAGCGCGCGCGCGCGGCCGCGCTCGACCAGGCCGACTTCGGCCGGCGCCAGAGCGGTGCCGAGCGTGTAGGCCACGCGCTCGCCGGCCACCGAGAAGCTGCCGCCCGGGTAGGGGCGGCCCATCGCGGTGCCGCCGAGATCGCGCGCCAGCACTTCGATGCGCTCGCTGCGCGGGTCGATGCGGGCGACGTGGGTTTCGCCGTGACGGTCGTAGCTGAAGACGATGCGGCCGCGGCCGTCCCAGCTGGGGCTGTCGATGGCGTGGTCGAAGTCGGCCGCCAGACGCCGGCTCTCGCCGCTGCCGAGCTCCAACACGTACAGGCCGGTCTGGGTGTAGCCGCGGCGCTGGTCGTCGAAGCCGATATAGGCGACGCGTTTGCCGTCCGGCGACAGCGCCGGCTGCATGTCCGGGCCTTTGCGCGCGGTCAGCGCGGTGGCCGTGCCGGTGGCGAGATCCACGCGGTAGAGCTCGCTCTCCATGGGGTCCAGCGCCGCGTTCTCGGCGTAGTTGGCCGAGACCAGCAGGGTATTGCCATCCAGCCAGCGTGGGGTGCCTCGGTGGTTGACCTTGCCTTGCGTGACCTGACGCGGCGTACCGCCTTCGGCCGGCAGCACGAATACGTGGGTGTAGGCCGGCTCGGTGTAGCCGCGGCCGTCGGCGCGGTAGCCGATGTCCTCGATCAGCTTGGCGGCCGGCGCCCAGTTGGCGCCCTCGGGCTTGGGCGGCAGCTTGGCCAGCGGCTGGGTCGGTGCAGGCACCGCCATGCTGAAAGCCAGCCAGCGGCCGTCCGGTGACCATGAAAGCCCCGAGGGACCGCGTTCCAGCTGGCTGATCTCCGAGGTGGCGCCGGTGTCCATCCAGCGCACCCAGATCTGCGACTTGCCCTCGCGCGCGCTGACCCAGGCGATGCGGTCGCCGTTGGGCGACCAGATCGCCGCACCGTCACCGCTGCGGCCGGTGGTGAGCGGGCGGTGGGTATTGCGCTCCAGGTCCAGCAGCCAGAGGTGGCCGCGGCGGCGGTCGTTCTGCTTGTCGAAGTGGTTGCGCAGGTAGACCACCTGGCGCGCATCGGGCGACAGCTCGGGCTGGCTCGCCCACTCCAGATCGAAGACGTCCGGCGGCATCAGCGGCGGACGCTCTTCCGCGCAGGCAGGCAGGGCCAGCGCCAGCCCGACCACGCCACCGACGAGGACGGCAGCGCTGCGGGCGAGCAGGACGACCAGCGGGTGGCTGGGCGCGGGCGGACAGGGCAGGGGGGCGTTGGACATCATGGGCTCCGGTACGGCAGCCGACAGGGTAGGCAGGCCGCGGCTCGGCCGAACGTGCGGATAGTCCTGTCGGCCCGCGCGGGCCCATCCGCTATCCTCCGGCGTCTTCCGCGCGGAGCACGCCCATGCAGCAGCCCCACGGCATCCACACGCTGGACACCGGCTTCCATCGGCCGAACTTCGATGCCGCCTATCTGATCGTCGAGAACGGCCGCGGCGCCTTCGTCGACTGCGGCCTCAACGCCTCGGTGCCGGCGCTGCTGCAGGGTCTGGCCGCAGCGGGGCTTGCGCCGGCCGATGTCGACTGGCTGATCCTCACCCATGTGCATCTGGATCATGCCGGCGGCGCCGGCCAGCTGATGCAGGCGCTGCCGAACGCGAGGCTGGTGGTGCACCCGCGCGGCGCCCGCCACATGATCGACCCCAGCCAGCTGATCGCCGGCGCCAGCGCGGTCTACGGCGAGGACGAGGTCGCGCGCACCTATGGGCGGATCCTGCCGGTCGATGCGGCGCGCGTGGTCGAGGCGCAGGACGGCCATCGCATCGACCTCGCCGGCCGCGAGCTGCTGTGCCTGGACGCGCCGGGCCATGCGCGCCACCACATCGTGATCTGGGATGCGGCGAGCCGCAGCTTCTTCACCGGCGACACCTTCGGCCTCAGCTACCGCGAATTCGACAGCGCGGCCGGCGCCTTCATCCTGCCGACCACCACGCCGGTGCAGTTCGAGCCCGAGGCGCTGAAGGCCTCGATCGCGCGCATGCTCGACTTCGATCCCGAGGCCATGTACCTCACCCACTACGGCCGCGTGGCGCCGCCCGCCGCGCTGGCGCAGGCCCTGTTCGCGCAGATCGACGCGATGGTGGCGATCGCGCGGGCGCAGGCCGGGCTCGCGAGTGAGGCGCGGCACGCCGCGATCTGCGCCGACCTGGCCGAGCTCTATGCCACCCGCGCCGCCGCCCACGGCTGCCGGCAGAGCCGCGCCGAAGTCATCGCGCTGCTGGGCATGGACATCGAGCTGAACGCGCAGGGTCTGGGCGTCTGGTTGGATCGCGAGGCGCGCGCATGAGCGGCGTGCTGTACCTGGCCTCGAAGTCACCGCGCCGGCGCGAGCTGCTGGGACAGCTCGGCATCGCCCACGTGGTGCTGGAAATCGAGATTCCGGAAGAACGTGCACCCGGCGAGCCGGCGCTCGACTACGTGCAGCGCCTTGCCCGCGAGAAAGCCGAGGCAGGCTGGAACCGCGTCGGCCACCAGCCCTTTGCGCGCGTGCTCGCGGCCGACACCGAGGTGATTCTCGACGACGAGGTGTTCGGCAAGCCGCGCGATGCGCTGGATGCCGCCGCGATGCTGCGGCGCCTGTCGGGTCGTCGCCACCAGGCCGTCTCGGCGATCTGCCTCGCCGACGCGCAGGGCAGCCGCGAGGCCCTGTGCATCACCGAGGTCGAGTTCGACACGCTCGACGAGGCGCGCATCGCCGCCTACATCGACAGCGGCGAATGCTTCGGCAAGGCCGGCGCCTACGCCATCCAGGGCCGCGCCGCCGCCTTCATCCGCCGCATCGAGGGCAGCTACAGCGGGGTGATGGGGCTGCCGTTGTTCGAGCTGGCGAGGATGGTTTGAGAGCGTTTCGCCGCGGCGTCGCGGTGCAGGTATTCTCGAAGATACCTCGACTCGTCGTCCCCGCGGAGGCGGGGATCCAGTGGTCTTGCGACTGGGGCAGGCTGGGACTGGGCCCCCGCCTTCGCGGGGGCGACGAGCAATCTGTTCGCGAGCGTACTGTTTCGAGCGAGCTGAGACTCGGCTAGTTCGGGCGCCTGAGCGTTTCGATCACCTTGGATGAGTTCGTTGCTCGCCTTGTTTCTGTGGAAGCCTGCTTGCGGGTGACTCGAGGTCGATACATGGCCTGGCACTGAACTTCGCGAAGATGCTCGCTAACTCAACAGCAGCAGTTCGTTATAGGGAGTTCCGGATCCGCAGAAGTGCCCGCGCTGCCCTTTCGATTCCCGATTCCCGATTCCGGATTCCGAATTCCCTATTCCCGGCTCAAATCCACCCACACCAGCCGGTGATCGCTGGCCGTCACCCAGTCGCTGCCCGGCGCGCCGCGCTTGGGCCAGAACACGCCGGCGTCCAGCACCTTGAAGCCCTTCGAGGGCAGCACGTAGTCGACGCGCATGGTGCCGCGCTTCGGGCTGAACTGGGCGGTTTCCGTGTGCGGGTCGCCGCGCTGGGCCAGCTCGGCGCCGTTGCCGGGTTGGAAGGTCAGTGAGGCCTCGAAGCTGCCTTCGCTGCGCGGCGCCGGTTCGGCCTGCACGCGCGGGTGTTCGAGAAGGGCCTGGATGGCGCCGGGCAGGCTGTCGCCTTCGACCGGGTCGGCGTTGAGATCACCGGCGATGACGAAACGCGCATCGGCCGGCAGCGGGCCGCGTCGGCCCTGGTCATCGACCATCCAGTCGGCGCCGTCGAGGTAGTCGCGCCACAGCTTCAGCTCGTCGTGGTTGCGAACCTTGTTGCGGCCCTCCGGCCCGTCGAAGGCCGGTGGCGTGGGGTGCGCAGCGAGCAGGTGGATGCGCCCCAGCGGCGTATCGATGGGCAGGTCCCAGTGCGACTTCGAGGACAGGCGCAGCTGCGCCCAGACCTCGGCTGGATACCAGGGCGCATCGGCACCCGGCAGACGCGGCTGCAGGGCGCCCGGCAGATCCGACCAGCGCAGATGCTGGAACGTGCGCGTCGCTTCGGCATCGATCGGATAGCGCGACAGCACGAGCATGCCGTACTGGCCCGGGTGGCGGCCAAAGCCCCAGGCGTCGCCGGGGTCGCCGAGCTGGCCGTTCTGGTCGAGGTCCAGCCCGCTCGGCTCGCCGGTGTTGACCGGCGCGTGGAAGGCGTAGGGATAGTCGAGCGGCGCGAGCCCGGACTGGCTGACGCCGAGATAGCGCTCGCGGAACAGCCGCGCCGTCTCGCCGGCCTCGTCGCGGTCCAGCTCGTTGAGCAGCACGATGTCCGGCCGCACGGTCTGGAGGACCGCCGCCAGCTTGCGCGCCTGGGCGTCTTCGCCGCGCAGGCGCTCCAGCACCGCGCCGGGCTGGTCATCGGTCAGGGCCAGGTTGTAGGTGGCGATGCGCAGTTTCACCGGCTCGGGTGCTCCAGAAGTGCAGGCGGTCAGGCTCAGGGCGAGGCCCAGCAGCAGGGCGCCGGTGCGAATCAGGGCGTGCATGCGGGCGTCCGCGATTCAAGGGCCCGGCAGCATAGCGGCAGCGGATGACGGCTGCAGGCCGTCCTCACGCCCGCGTGCTAGCATTCGCCGGCCACGCGGGAGAGATCGGCCGGCCTTCAGGTCGGACGGCGCCGAAGGAGCAACCGCCCCGGAAACTCTCAGGCAAAAGGACCGGGTGGCCCGGCTGAGGCGTCTGCTTGCAGGCCCGTCTGCCGCGCGCAGCACGCATCTGGAGAGAGGCCCGGCGCCGTCTGTAATGCGCTGTGGGCCCGCCGACGGGATAACGCTCTCAGGCGAACAGACAGATGGGGCGCCCACGCCGGACGGGTTGTCGTCCGGTTGCCGAGCGCCGCCCCGTGTCCGACACCCGCATGCCCATTACGCCCGTCCACGCGCGCCCCGCGCGCAGCCGGCTGTGCGTGTGCCTGCGGCACGGGACGGTGCCGATCGATTGCCCCTCGCCCCAGGTGCCCGCGCCATGAGCTCCACCTCCCATCTGCGTCAGCCCCACGTCGCCCGCGAATTCGCCGACCGCCACATCGGCCCTTCGCCCCAGGAAATCCGCGAGATGCTCGAAGCCGTCGGCTGCGACAGCCTGGAGCAGCTGATGGCCCAGACCCTGCCGGCCTCGATCCGCCAGCAGCATCCGCTGCGCGGCATGGAGCCGGCGCTGTCCGAAGTCGAGGCGCTGGCCCGCCTGCGCCAGATCGCCGGCCGCAACCAGGTGTTCACCTCGCTGATCGGGCAGGGCTACCACGGCACGCTGACGCCGCCGGTCATCCTCCGCAACATCCTCGAGAACCCGGCCTGGTACACGGCGTATACGCCCTACCAGCCGGAGATCAGCCAGGGCCGGCTGGAGGCCCTGCTCAACTTCCAGACGCTCATCACCGAGCTCACCGGCCTTGACGTGGCCAACGCCTCGCTGCTGGACGAGGCCACTGCCGCCGCCGAGGCCATGGCCGTGGCCCAGCGCGTCTCGAAGTCGAAGTCCAAGGCCTTCTTTGTCGATGCGAACTGCCACCCGCAGAGCATCGCGGTCATGCGCACCCGCGCCGAGCCGCTGGGCTGGCAGCTGATCGTCGGCAACCCCGAGACCGATCTCGACGCCAGCGCCGTGTTCGGCGCGATCCTGCAGTACCCGGACACCTACGGCGCCCTGCGCGATCCGCGCGCGGTGATCACCAAGCTGCATGCCGCTGGCGCGATCGCGGTGATGGCCGCCGACCCGCTGGCGCTTACTCTGTTGACGCCGCCGGGCGAGCTCGGTGCCGACATCGCCATCGGCAGCACCCAGCGCTTCGGCGTGCCGATGGGCTACGGCGGCCCGCACGCCGCCTACATGGCGGTGCGCGATGCGATCAAGCGTTCGATCCCGGGCCGTCTGATCGGCGTATCGGTCGACTCGCGCGGCGCGCCGGCCTATCGCCTGGCCCTGCAGACCCGCGAGCAGCACATCCGCCGCGACAAGGCGACCTCGAACATCTGCACCGCCCAGGTGCTGCTGGCGGTGGTGGCTTCCATGTATGCCGTCTACCACGGCCCGGAAGGCCTGCAGCGCATCGCGCACCAGGTGCATCGCCGCACCGCGACCCTGGCTGAGGGCCTGCGTCGGCTCGGCTTCAAGCCCGAGCAGGAGGCCTTCTTCGACGCGATCACGGTGGATGTCGGCAGCCAGCGCGCGGCCATCGTCGAGCACGCGCTCGCGGCCCAGATCAACCTGCGCCTGATCGGTGAGACGCGCCTGGGCATTGCGTTGGACGAGACCACCACGCCCGAGACTGTGGAGAAGGTCTGGACGATTTTTGGTCGCGCGCTGAACTATGCGGCGATCGAGGAGAACGCGGCCTCCGCCATCCCCGAGGCCCTGCAGCGCCGCGGCGCCTGCCTCAAGCATCCGGTGTTCAGCAAGTACCGCTCGGAGACCGAACTCCTGCGCTACATGCGCAAGCTGGCCGACCGCGATCTGGCGCTGGACCGCGCGATGATCCCGCTCGGCAGCTGCACCATGAAGCTCAATGCCACCGCAGAGATGATCCCGATCACCTGGCCGGAGTTCGGCGCCCTGCATCCGTTCGCGCCGGCCGAGCAGGCGCACGGCTACCGCGAGCTGTTCGAGGATCTCAAGCGCTGGCTGGTCGAGATCACCGGCTACGACGCGATCAGCCTGCAGCCGAACTCGGGCGCGCAGGGCGAGTACGCGGGCCTCTTGGCGATCCGCGGCTACCACCTCTCGCGCGGCGACACCCATCGCACGGTCTGCCTGATTCCTTCGTCCGCGCACGGCACCAACCCGGCTTCGGCGCAGATGGTCGGCATGGACGTGGTGGTGGTCGAGTGCGACCGCGAAGGCAATGTCGACGTCGACGACCTGCGCGCGAAGGCCGAGAAGCACAGCGCCCATCTGGCCGCGCTGATGGTGACGTATCCGTCGACCCACGGCGTGTTCGAGGAGCGCATCCGCGAGATCTGCGAGATCGTCCATGCGCACGGCGGCCAGGTGTACCTGGACGGCGCCAACATGAATGCGCAGGTCGGGCTGTCGCGCCCCGGTGACTACGGCGCCGACGTCAGCCACCTCAATCTGCACAAGACCTTCTGCATCCCGCACGGTGGCGGCGGCCCGGGCATGGGGCCGATCGGCGTCAAGGCGCATCTGATTCCGTTCCTGCCGGGGCATCCGGAGCTGGACGGCGGCAAGGCGCCGGTGGGGCCGGTCTCGGCCGCGCCGTTTGGTTCCTCCTCGATCCTGCCGATCAGCTACGCCTACATCCTGATGATGGGCGGCGAGGGCCTGAAGAAGGCCACCGAGGTCGCGATCCTTTCGGCCAACTACATCGCTGATCGCCTGCAGCCGCATTTCCCGACCCTGTACCGCAACCACAACGGCCGCGTCGCGCACGAGTGCATCATCGATCCGCGCCCGCTCAAGGACCTCTGCGGCGTCAGCGTGGACGACATCGCCAAGCGCCTGATCGATTACGGCTTCCACGCCCCGACCATGAGCTTCCCGGTGGCTGGCACGCTGATGATCGAGCCGACCGAGTCCGAGGCGAAGGCCGAGATCGATCGCTTCTGCGAGGCGATGATCGCCATCCGCCGCGAGATCGCCGAGGTCGAGGCCGGTCGTTTCGCCATCGAACAGAGCCCGCTGCGCCACGCCCCGCACACCGTGCATGACCTGGTCGACGCCGACTGGTCGCGCCCGTACTCGCGCGAGGAAGCGGTGTTCCCGGCCGGCGTGTCGCGCACCGACAAGTACTGGTGCCCGGTCGGCCGCGTGGACAATGTCTACGGCGACCGCAACCTGATGTGCACCTGCCCGAGCCCTGAGGAGTATCGGGACGAGGCGGCCTGAACAGGCCACAGGCCTGCGCCTCTTGAATGAGGGGCGCAGGCCGGACGGCAGTGCGAGCGGCGATTCAGGACAGCTTCGTCAGCACGATGTCTGACTGGGACTATCGAAACCATCCGCAGCGCAGCCATGGGCTGCGCGGATTGCGCAGCAGCTCCTCGACGATACGCACCATCCCCTCGAAATCCGGATCGTCGACGCCGCCCCAGAGTGCACGGCCCAGCAGGTAGCTGGTGGCGAACTCGCGCCAGGACTTGAACGTCCGCTGCGAAACGAAGGCCGCCATCCGGATCATCGTCATCGCTTCAGCGCGGTTGAAGTAGCCCGCGCCAAAGGCGACGCGGCTGACAACCACTGCCCGGCCCAGGTCGTAGGCGCGTGTACCGCGCTCCACATCGGCCTGGGTGACCAGGTAGCCCAGGGCCTCAAGGCGCGCGATCGCTTCCGGATGATGGGCGATGAATTCCGCCAGCTCGGGGTTGTGCTCCAGGTCGTCGACGAAGACCTGTTCCAGATGTTCGCGGCTCGCGTCAGGGTCGCCGTCGGCGGCCGCCTCGATGAGCAGGTCGAAGGTGGCGGAATGGCCCTCCATCAACAGCGACTGTACGGCCTCCCGCGCCTGCGCGGCGCTCCTTGTATTCCAGGAGCCCGCCAGCCACTCCCGCATCTCGGCGCGCGACTTGTGCGGGTCCAGCGTGTTGACGGGAAACGCGTTGTTCACCCCGAGCACGGCGCCTACCGCGAGCTCGCGCACGAGGTCGGGGTTCTCCGGCACGTCCGGTGCCTCGGGAAACCAGGCCTGCCAGCGCTCGTCCGAGCGTTGCCAGCGCCTTCGCGCAGACCAGGCGGCGGTGGCGGCAAGCGCCAGACCGACGCCGATGCCGGCAATGATCTGCACGAGCTGTTGATCTTGCATTGCATCTGTCTCAGGCGGGCGATGGGTCGGGTGCCGACCTTTCCAGTATCGATGATCCGCGTCCTGCTGAGGACAGTGACACTTGGGGCCGCGCGCGCTCGGCATGCACCATCCCAGCGCGCTCGACAGCGCGCGCGACCCCAACGCCGGACGTCTCAGACTGTTCCCCCTCCCCATTCACTGACCTCCTGGCCCGAACCTTCCCCTTGCGACGCGCAAGGTATTGGGCGGAAGCTGACATGCTGCTGCCAGCTGCCGAACCAGAGTGCGAATGACCTCAGACCCCTTCGCCGACCCCGCCGCGGTCGCGCGCTACATCGAGGAAACGCCGCGGCGCGTGCCGGGCTTTGCCGATCTGCACCGCATGGTCGTGCAGCTGCTGTCCGAGCGGGCGCCGGCAGAGGCCCGCATCCTGGTGCTGGGCGCGGGCGGCGGGCTAGAGCTGAAGGCCTTTGCCGAAGCCCATCCGGCCTGGTCCCTGGTCGGCGTCGACCCGTCGCAGCCCATGCTTGACCTGGCCAGCAAGGTGCTCGGCCCGCTCGCCGCGCGAGTGGAGCTGGTCCACGGTGTCATCGACGACGCGCCCGGTGGCCCTTTCGATGGCGCCACCTGCTTGCTGACGCTGCACTTCCTGGGCATCAAGGAGCGGCTCGCCGTGTTGCGCGGGTTGCGCCAGCGACTCAATCCCGGCGCGCCCTTGCTCATCGCCCACCACGGCGACCCAGGCGCTGGCAAGGTTGAAGACTGGTTGGCCCGGTCCGTGCGATTTGCCGCAGGCCCGCAGGGCGATGCAACTGCAGCTTCCGAGTCAGCCCAGCGCATGGTCGATCGCCTCGCCCTTCTCAACGCTGACGAGGAAGCGAAGCTGCTGTGCGAGGCCGGCTTCATGGAGCCGGCGATGTTCTACGCCGCGCTCTCCTTCCAGGGCTGGGTGGCCTACGCAGGGCCGTAGCAGGGCGGGTCTGTTGGCGCTGCACCGGCCGGCGCTCGACGCACGTGTCCGCATCGGCATACCCGCCGGTACGGGCCTTGTGCTTTGGGTTCCAGCAAGCCTCTGCACGCGATCTCCACTATCATTCGCGGTTCTTGAATGGCTCAGCCCCCGAGCCAAGAAGCCCCGCCATGTCGACTGCCGATCGCACCCTGCTGGATCCCATCCTTGACGCACTGAACAGGAGGCTGCCGGCACCCCGGCAGGGTGATGCCGCCGCACTGGCGCGACGCTTCTTCGGGCGCATGCCCGAGGACGAGCTGGCGGCACGGTCGCCCGAGCTGTGGGCCGCGCTGGTGGCGGACCTGCTGGAGTTCATGCGCGAGCGCCGCCCCGGCGCGCCCAAGCTGCGCATCTTCAACACCCAGGCCAGCGAGGGCTGGGACAGCGCGCATACGGTGGTGCAGATCGTCAACGACGACATGCCCTTCCTGGTCGACTCGGTCAGCATGGCCGTAGCCGCCTGCGAGCTGCAGCTGCACGCGATCATCCATCCGGTGCTGCAGGTGCAGCGCGATCCAGGTGGCCACGTGCTGGGCCTGGGCGAGCGCGGCGCCGACGAGTCGGTGATGCATCTGGAGATCGACCGCCTCGCCGAACCCGAAGACCTGCGCCGCGTGCAGGAGACCATCCTCAACGCCCTGGCCGACGTGCGCAGCTGCGTGCGCGACTGGTCGCCGATGCGCGAGCGCATGCTCGCCACCATCGCCGCGATGGACGCGCGGCCCATGCCGATCAGCGAGGAGGGCCGGCGCGAGGCGCAGGAGTTCCTGCGCTGGGCCGCCGACGACCACTTCACCTTCCTCGGCTACCGCGAATACCGCCGCGACGATTCCACCGGCGAAGACCTGCTGTACGCGGTGCAGGGCACCGGGCTCGGCATCCTCTCGGGCAAGGACGCCACCGCCAAGCCGCGGCCGCTGAAGACCCTGGCCGCCACCCACATGCCGCAGTCCGGCGCGGTCGGTGCGCTGATCCTCACCAAGACCAATGCGCGCAGCTCGGTGCACCGTCCGGGCTACATGGACTACATCGGCGTGCTGGTGTTCGACGAGAGCGGCCGCGCCGTCGCCGAGCACCGCTTCCTCGGCCTCTACACCTCCAGCGCCTACGCCTCGCGGCCGTGGACCATCCCGCTGGTGCGGCAGCGCTACGAGCACGTGATGCGCGAGTCGGGCCTGGCGCCGAACAGCCACAGCGGCAAGTCGCTGCGCCACATCCTCGAATCGCTGCCGCGCGACGAGCTGTTCCAGTCCGGTGAGGACGAGCTCTACCAGACCGCGCTGGGCATCCTGGCCCTGCAGGAGCGCGCACGTGCGCGCCTCTTCCTGCGCCGCGACCGCTATGGGCGCTTCTATTCGGCGCTGATCTACATCCCGCGCGACCGCTACAACACCGATGTGCGCCTGCGCACCGAGGCCCTGCTGCGCGAAGCCCTGCACGGCGAGCGGCTCGACACCAACGTGCAGATGGGCGATTCGCCGCTGGCCCAGCTGCACATGATCGTGCGCCCGCGCGCGGGCGAATCGGTCGAGGTCGATGTCGCCGCCGTGGAGGCACGGCTGGCGCAGATCGTGCGCAACTGGCACGACGAGCTGCGCGATCTGCTGGTGCAGTCGCACGGCGAAGAGCGCGGCCTGAAGCTCACCCAGCGCTACGGCAAGGCCCTGCCGGTGGGCTACATCGAGCAGGCCTCGCCCGAGGTCGCCGCCGCCGACGTCGAGCAGGCCGCGGCCCTGCATGGTCCTGAGGACCTGCGTCTGCGCCTGTACCGCAGCAGCCGCGAAACCGGTTCGCGCCTGCGCTTCAAGCTGTTCCGCTACGGCAGCCCGATCGTGCTGTCGGATGCGCTGCCGATGATGGAGAACATGGGCCTGCGCATCCTCTCCGAGCACCCCTTCGAGATGGAGGTCGCCTCCGAGTCGATCTACATCCAGGACTTCGAGGTCGTCAGCGGGCAGGAGCAGGTCGGCTTCGGCAGCCTCGACGTCGAAGCCCTGCGCGGCCGCTTCGAGGACGCCTTCGAGCACATCTGGCGTGGCCAGGCCGAAAGCGACGGCTTCAACGCCCTGATCCTGAGCGCCGGGCTCGACTGGCGCCAGGTGTCCATGCTGCGCGGCTACTGCAAGTACCTGCTGCAGGCGCAGGCGCCGTTCTCGCAGGCCTACATGGAGGCCACGCTCAACCGCTACCCGCTGATCGCGCGCGTGCTGGTCGAGTACTTCCACGCCCTGTTCGATCCCTCGCGCCTCACCGAGAGCGAGGCCGAGCGCAGTGAAGGTGCAACGGCCCTGCGAGCCGGTCTGCTGAATGTCGCCGGCAATGATCCGGGCGAGGCCGTGCTGGCGCAGATCGACGCCGTGGCGCAGGCGCGCGGGCTGGATTCCGGTGCCCTGGTCGACGTCTGCGACGACGCGCTTGGCGTGCTGCTGGAGGGCGTCTCCAGCCTCGACGAGGACCGCATCCTGCGCAGCTTCCTCGGCGTGATGCAGGCGACCCTGCGTACCAGCTATTTCCAGCGCCCGGGCGGCCGGCATCGCGACTACATCAGCTTCAAGTTCGACCCCAATGCGGTGCCCGAGCTGCCGAAGCCGCGGCCCTATCGCGAGATCTTCGTCTATGGCCCGCGCGTCGAGGGCGTGCACCTGCGCTACGGGCCGGTGGCCCGCGGCGGCCTGCGCTGGTCGGACCGCCGCGAGGACTTCCGCACCGAGGTGCTGGGCCTGGTGAAGGCGCAGATGGTGAAGAACACCGTCATCGTGCCGGTGGGCTCGAAGGGCGGCTTCGTGGTCAAGCGCCCGCCCGCGGGCGGCGACCGCGACGCCCAGCTGGCCGAGGGCATCGCCTGCTACAAGCGCTTCATCAACGGCCTGCTCGACATCACCGACAACCTGGTGGACGGCCAGGTCGTACCGCCGGTGGACGTGGTGCGCCACGACGGCGACGACCCCTACCTGGTGGTCGCGGCCGACAAGGGCACGGCCACGTTCTCCGACATCGCCAACGGCATTTCGGCCGAGCACGGCTTCTGGATGGGCGACGCCTTCGCCTCGGGCGGCTCGGTGGGCTACGACCACAAGGGCATGGGCATCACCGCCAAGGGCGGCTGGGAGTCGGTCAAGCGCCACTTCCGCGCCATGGGCCGCGATTCGCAGGGCGAGGATTTCAGCTGCGTCGGCATCGGCGACATGTCGGGCGACGTGTTCGGCAACGGCATGCTGCTGTCGAAGCACATCCGCCTGGTGGCCGCCTTCGACCATCGCCACGTGTTCCTCGATCCGAACCCCGATGCGGCGCGCAGCTACGTCGAGCGCGAGCGCCTGTTCAAGCTGCCGCGTTCGTCCTGGGAGGACTACGACAAGTCGCTGATCAGCGCCGGTGGCGGCGTCTACGCGCGCAGCCTGAAGTCGATCCCGATCAGCCCGCAGGTGCGCGAAGTGCTGGGTCTGGGCGAGGGCGTGAGCGCGCTGTCGCCGAACGACCTGCTCACCGCGATCCTGAAGGCGCCGGTCGACCTGCTGTGGAACGGCGGCATCGGCACCTACGTCAAGGCCAGCAGCGAGACGCATGCGGAAGTCGGCGACCGCGCCAACAACGCGATCCGCGTCAACGGCAATGAGCTGCGCTGCCGCGTGGTGGGCGAGGGCGGCAACCTCGGCATGACCCAGAAGGGCCGCATCGAGGCGGCGCTGAACGGCGTGCTGCTCAACACCGACTTCATCGACAACTCGGCCGGCGTCGACACCTCGGACCACGAGGTCAACATCAAGATCCTGCTGAACGATGCGGTGACCCGCGGCGAGCTGTCGACGCCGGACCGCAACGTGCTGCTGGCCGAGATGACCGGCGAGGTCGAGCAGCTGGTGCTGAACGACAACTACCGGCAGAACCAGGCCATCAGCATGATGGAGCGGATGAGCGTCTACCGCCTGGGCTCGAAGCAGCACTTCATCCGCACGCTGGAAGGCCAGGGCCTGCTGGATCGCCAGCTGGAGTACCTGCCGTCCGACGCCGAGTTCAGCGAGCGCAAGGCGCGCGGCCTGGGCCTGACCCGCCCGGAGCTGTCGATCCTGCTGTCGTACTCGAAGATCGTCGCCTTCCAGCAGCTGCTGGAGTCCGACGTGCCGGAGGATCCGTACCTGTCGAAGGAGCTGGTGCGCTACTTTCCGCAGGCCCTGCAGGAGCGCTATGCCGAGCACATGCAGCGCCACCGCCTGCGCCGCGAGATCATCGCCACCGCGGTGACCAACTCGATGGTCAACCGCATGGGCGCGACCTTCCTGATGCGCATGCAGGAGGACACTGGCCGCAGCCCGGCGCAGATCGCCAAGGCCTACAGCATCGCCCGCGAAGTGCTGGATGCGCGTGGCCTGTGGGCGGACATCGATGCACTGGACCTCGCGGTGCCGGAGTCGGCGCAGATCGACGCCCTGCTGGAGATCTGGGCGCTGCTGCGCTCGATGACGCGCTGGCTGCTGAACCGCCCCGGCGACCGCTTCGACATCGCCGAGGCCGTGGGTCGCTATCACCCCGGCATCGAGGCCCTGCGCGGCGCGCTGCCGGAGATCCTGTCCGAGACCGACCGCAGCCGCTTCGCCGAGGCCTGCGCGCGCTGGCAGGAGGCCGGTCTGCCGCAGGCGCTGGCGCAGCAGCTGGCGACGCTGTCGATGCTGTATTCGGCGCTGGACGTGGTCGAAGTCGCCAGCGTGCACAGCCTGCCGGTCACCGACGTGGCGCGCGTGTACTCCGGACTTGGCGAGGCCTTGCACCTGCAGTGGCTGCTGCAGAAGATCGAGGAGCTGCCGGTCGAAGGCCGCTGGCATGCGCTGGCACGCGGCTCGATGCGCGACGAGATGCAGCAGCAGCAGGGTGCGCTGGTCGCCCAGGTGCTGCGCCACGGCAAGGGCGACGTCGGCAAGCGCCTGGCGTCCTGGCTGGGGCGCGACGACACCGCGCTGAAGTTCACCTTGAGCATGTTCGCCGACATGCGGACCCAGCTGGCGATGGACTATCCCACCGTCTCGGTGGCGGTGCGTCGCCTGGCCCAGCTGGCAGCGGCCGGCAGCGCCTGAGTCCACGCCGTCCCGAAGCAGGCGGCATCGATGCGAACCTTCGCTCGATGCCGCCTGCACGCGGACATCGCCCTGTGGCATGGTGAAGGTGAACCCCGGCCTCGTCGTTCGGGGCTCGCCCGAAGGCCCCTCGCAGACCGAAACGACAGGACTCCGCCATGCGCATCGCCGTGCTCGCCAGTCGCACCCCCGAGGCCCAGGCCGCACGGGCCGAGTTGGAAGCCCTGCATGCGCCGGTCGAGCTCGACCAGTGCGAAGCCGTGGTCGCGATCGGCGGCGACGGCTTCATGCTGCAGACCCTGCACCGGACGCAGTCGCTCGGCGTGCCGGTGTTCGGCATGAAGACCGGCAGCGTGGGTTTCCTGATGAACGCCTGGCGCGCCGAGGGCCTGGTCGAGCGTATCCAGGCGGCGCAGGCGGCGGTGCTGCGGCCGCTGGAGATGCTGGCGATTTCCGAATCCGGCAGCAGCACCGGCGCGCTTGCATTCAACGAGGTCTCGCTGCTGCGCCAGACCAAGCAGGCCGCCAAGATCCGCATCCGCCTGAACACTGCGGTGCGCCTCGATGAGCTGGTCTGCGACGGCATCATGATCGCCACGCCGGCCGGCTCGACCGCCTACAACCTGTCGGCGCACGGGCCGATCCTGCCGCTGGACAGCTCGGTGCTGGCGCTGACCCCGATCAGCCCCTTCCGGCCGCGGCGCTGGCGCGGCGCCATCCTGCGCTCCGACGCCGAAGTGAGCTTCGAGATCCTCGATCACTACAAGCGGCCGGTCAGCGCCACGGCGGATTCCACCGAGATCCGCGACGTGGTCGAGGTGCGCGTGCGGCAGAGCCCGGAGCGCACCGTGCAGCTGCTGTTCGACCCCGAGCACAACCTGGAGGAGCGCATCCTGGCCGAGCAGTTCGAAGCCTGAGCCCATGCGCTTCGCGGTCAGCATCGTCAGCCCACCCGGCTACACCCATCAGCGCGCTTTCGCCGAAGTCGCCGAAACCCTGCACCACGCCCTGCTCGCGCTGGGCCACGATTCGGTGCTGTCGACCCGGCTGGACAATCGTCGCCGCCGCCACATCGTGTTCGGTCCGCACCTGCTGCCGCGCGCGCCGCAGCCCCTGCCGCCCGACAGCATCCTCTACAACCTGGAGCAGCTCGGCCGCGGCGGCCACTGGGATACGCCGGCCTACCGTGCGCTGCTGCGCGCGCATACGGTCTGGGACTACGCGCCGTCGAACATCGAAGCGCTGGCGCGCGACGGCATCGCCGCCGAGCACCTGCCGATCGGCTGGATGCCGCAGATGCGGCGCATTGCCGAAGCGCCGCTGCGCGAAGTCGACCTGTTGTTCTACGGCAGCCTGTTCGAGCGCCGCGAGCCGGTGCTGAAGGCGCTGCAGGCCAGCGGGCGCACGGTCAGGATCCTGTTCAACGTCTACGGCGCCGAGCGCGACGATTGGATCGCTCGCAGCCGCGTGGTGCTCAACTTTCACGGCTACGAGGCCTGCCTGTTCGAAGCGGTGCGGGTGTCCTGGCTGCTCGGCAATGGCGCCTGCGTGCTGGCCGAGTACGGTGCCGATGCCGCGCTGGAGCACGACTATCGCGAGGCCGTGGAGTTCGTCGCATACGAGCAGCTGGTCGAGGCCTGCCTGCGTCTGCTCGACAGCCCCGAGCGCCAGCAGCAGCTGCGCGAAGCCGGGCCGGCCCTGATGCAGCGCCTGGACCTGCGGCCCGCGCTGCGGCGCTGTCTGGACAGGCTGACGCCGTGAGCGCCACCATGGCTGCTGGCGCCGAAACACGCCTGCGTGGCCCGAGTGGCATCGCGGGCGCGGCGTGCGGCGCGCCCGCGCTGTGGCTGAGAGCTACCAAGCATGGCGTTGCGGTGCAGGTGCTCTCGAAGAAGCCTGGATTCGTCATCCCCGCGCAGCCGGGGATCCAGTGATCGTGCGACTGGGTCAGGCTGGGACTGGGCCCCCGCCTTCGCGGGGGCGACGATTCATCGGGTCGCGAGCGTTCTGTTTCTTGAGAGATGAGCCCATCTCTTTCTTCACCCGCTGGCCCGAGGAGCACGCATGCGGGTGTGTCTGAACATGATCGTGCGCGACGAGGCGGCGGTGATCGAGCGCTGCCTGGCTTCGGTGCGTCCGCATATCGACGCCTGGGTGATCGTCGACACCGGTTCGGTCGACGACACGCCGGAGCGTGTGCAGCGCGCCCTGCAGGGGCTGCCGGGCGAGCTGCACCATCGCCCTTGGCGCGACTTCGCCCACAACCGCAACGAGGCGCTGCAGCTGGCACGTGGCCGCGGCGACTGGCTGCTGTTCATCGACGCCGACGAGTCCCTGGGCTGCGCGCCCGGCGCGGTCTGGCCTGGCCTGCAGGGCCCTGCGCAGATGCTGGAAACGCGCTTCGCCAACCTGCGCTACGACCGCCTGGCCCTGGTTGACGCGCGCCAGCCATCCGCCTGGCGCGGAGTGCTGCACGAGTACCTTGAGCTGGACCCGCCCGGACCGTATCCGCGCGTGCCGGGTTTCTGGATCGACGTCACCACCGAGGGCGCGCGCTCGCGCGACCCGCGCAAGTTCCACAAGGATGCCGCCCTGCTGCAGGCGGCCCTGCAGCGCGAGCCCGGCAACGCGCGCTACCAGTTCTACCTGGCCCAGAGCTGGCGCGATGCTGGCGAATGGGCGCAGGCGCGCGCGGCCTACCGGCAGCGTGCGGCGATGGGCGGCTGGGAGGAGGAAGTCTGGTACAGCCGCTTCGAGGCTGCGCGCATGGACGAGCTGCTTGGCGAACCGGCCGCGCAGGTCATCGATGCCTACCTCGCCGCCCATGACCAGCGTCCGCAGCGCGCCGAGCCGCTGGTGGCGCTGGCAAGCTATCTGCGCGGCCAGCAGCGCTGGGCCAGCGCCCGCGTCTTCGCCGAACGCGCCGCGCAGCTGCCGCTCGCGACCGATCAACTGTTCGTCGACGCCGCCGCCCACGGCTGGCGCGCCCGCGATGAGTGGGCGCTGGCCTGCTACTACACCGGCGACCGCGCGCTCGCGGGTCGACTCTGGCGCGCACTGCTGGAAGAGCAGAGCCTGCCGGCAGCCGAGCGCCTGCGCATCGAGGCCAACCTTGGCTTTGTTGATGCAGGTGGAAGCACTCCAGCGCAGGGATGATGCGCCGCGCGATGCGCTGCGGCCGCCAATCGGTCACTCTCGCGCTCGGCCGCAGGACGCGGCCGTCTGATCCGTCGGGGGGCGGAATCCATGGGCAACAACCTGATCTTCAGCGCCGGCCTGCCGATCGCACTCGCCATCGTCATGATCGGCCTCGGCCTGCACCTGGGCGTCGCCGACTTCAAGCGCGTCGCCACCGCGCCGCGCGCGGTGATCGTGGCCCTGGCCGTGCAGACCGGCGTGCTGCCGGCGCTCGCCTTCGGCCTGGTGTTCGCCTTCGCGCTGCCGCCTGAACTCGGCCTCGGCCTGGTCCTGCTGGCAGCCTCGCCCGGCGGCGTCACCGCGAACCTGTTCTCGCATCTGGCGCGCGGCGATGTCGCGCTCAACATCACGCTCACCGCGATCAACAGCGCGCTCTGCCTGATCACTCTTCCGCTGTGGACCGCGCTGGGCCTCGCCTGGCTGATCGGCAGCGAGCAGGCGGTGCCGCCGCCGACGCAGAAGATCATCGAGGTCGGCCTGCTGGTGCTGCTGCCGGTGCTGATCGGCATGGGCCTGCGCGCCTGGAAGCCGGACCTCGCCCATCGGCTCGACAAGCCGGTGCGCATCCTCTCGACCCTGATCCTGGTGGCGCTGATCGCCGCTGCCGTGGTGATCGAGCGCAGGACGCTGGCCACCCATGCACTCGCGCTCGGCGGCGTGGTGCTGTTGTTCAACCTCGCCAGCCTGCTGTCCGGCTACTGGGCCGGGCGCCTCGCCAGGCTGGGCGTGCCCCAGGCCACCGCCATCGCCTTCGAGATCGGCATCCACAACGGCACCCTGGCGATCTTCGTTGCCCTCAGCGTGCTGCAGATGCCGGCAGCCTCGGTGGCGCCAGCGCTGTACTCGCTGGCCATGTACGTCACCGGCGGTGCCTTCGCCTGGTGGATCCTGCGACAGCGTCGCGGATCCACGAAGTGAGCATATCGGCACCGTCCTCGAGTCCGCAGCATCCGGATCGCGCTGATGCCCTCAACGATTCCATTCGCTCACGACAATGGCGAAACCGGCCGCGCAGAGGGCCCAGCAAAGCCCAAGCGTCAACAAAGCTGCGGGCCCCCACAGCATGAAGCAGGATGGGCAGGCATCGACCAACATCAGCACGACAGGCACGCCGACTGCTGTCGCCGCGATGGAGGCAAACTGCAGCGTCACCCCTGTCTGGTAGCGCGTGATCGGCGCCGCCTTCATGCCGGTGGGTTGCGGCGCGGCTGAGACCTTGGGTTCAAGGAAAAAGCTGATCGGCGTGCTGAGCAGTGCTGGACAGATGAACAGCGTGCCGAATATCCACGAAAGCAGCGTTGTCCACGTATCGGCGGAGACCATGCCTGCGATCCGTCAGTCGGTTTCGGCAGAGTGTGCCAGACGGACTCTGTTCGCCCGCACGTCATTCAAGGAGGGAACATCATGGCTTCGCACCGGGTATTTGCGATGCGCTTCGCCGATGTGTATCCGCTGTATGTCAAGAAGGCCGAGCGGAAAGGGCGCACGCGCGCCGAAGTGGATCAGATCATCCGCTGGCTCACTGGCTACGACGAGGCTGGACTGCAGCGTCAGCTTGAGTGCGGCGCTGACTTCAGAACTTTCTTCGCCGAGGCTCCGGACCTGCACCCGAACGCGCCTCTGATCAAAGGCGTGGTCTGCGGCGTGCGGGTCGAAGAGGTCGAAGACCCGCTGATGCAGAAGATCCGCTGGTTGGACAAGCTCATCGACGAGCTGGCGAAGGGCAGGGCGATGGAGAAGATCCTGCGCGGGTAGTCGCCTCGCCCGCTCCACGGCCTGCTGGCATCGCCTGCTTGATGGCTTCTCAGCCCCGCGTTGCGGATCAGGTGCTCCGAAGAAATGTGGTTTCACCGGCTCGCGCTGTGATTCACCCGCTCGTGCTCTGTGTAGGAGCCTGCTCGCAGGCGACCGCAGCCTCCGCGCCTCGCCTTCGTTGCGGATCGCGAGCAAGCTCGCTCCTACAAACAGCCAGTACGCGGTGCCCCGATTTGCGTCGTGCGGTCAACCGAGTGTTTTGCTCCAATCTCCGTGATTCAACGGACTGC
>NZ_CALART010000055.1 GCF_937888285.1 uncultured Aquimonas sp. | reverse complement strand
CGAGGTGGGCGTCGAGCTGGCTGTCGATTTCGTGCAGGTGGGCGGCGCGGTGGTTAGGTGCGCTCCACGCGCGCTCGCGTCGCTGCCAAGTGAAGGCGAGTTCTTCGGTGTGGTGGGCGATTACCAGTGGAACCCCAACCGCGCTTCTCGCGGAAACTGCGACCTCAATGTCAATCACGCTCGGTGCTCGCGCGTGAGTAAGGCCATACCAGCTCATGCCAGTCTTCACCGTCGAAGGCGTGCACGGTGCCCGGCCCGGCCACCACCAGAATGTCGTCCAAAGCGTCCATGTGGCCGGAGTGGACCACCGGCTGGCCCTTCCACTCTGCGCGCCGGCGCCTGGTGCCATCCCAGACATGCAGCTGATAGTCCGAGCACAGCCAAAGCTGGCCCTTGAACCAGACGCTGTCGTTGTACTCGATGCCGTGCTCGGCCTTGTCGACAAGCTTCCACGTGTCGTGGGTGCCGGCCCAGATCGAGCCATCCAGCGACGTGATGTAGGCTGTGCCATCGGGCGCAACGGTGACGGTGTGGAGCGGGTTATTGCTGGGGAAGTCGCAGCGCGTCCAGCGGTTGCCGTCGAAGTGGAAAACTTCACCGCGGCCGCCTACGGCGTAGAGGTTGTCATGCGACAGGCCGTCGATGTCTTCGAAGCCAACGGCAGAGAGGTTCTTCTCTTCATGGGGCTGCAGCTCAAGTCCAGCGCTCAGCTCAATCCAGCCGTCTACCTCAACGCGCTTGAATATGCGGCGAAATCTTGAGACTGCATATGCCCAGCCTCGAACTCGCTTGAGTTTCTGGATAGATACAATATCGCCGTTCTTGATCGGGCTATGTACATATTCACTACCCTCTCGGCCTGATCCTACTGCATAGACCTGGCCTTTGGGATTGCGATTTGATATCAATGCTTGACGCATTGGGTATTGGCATGATCCAGCTTTGGGGAAGGCGAATCCTTCAAATTCAAGCCCACCCCGTTCGCCATTCGTGAATATATAGGAGAGTCGTGTCGGGTAATCGTGATCCCAACCCCGCCCAACATCCTTTGGATCGATATGTTTGCGTGTCACGACGCACATTCGATCGCTCGCCACGAGCGCGATGTCCACAATTTGCCAGCCTTCAAAAGTGTCGCGCCACTTTTCTTCTGGCAGTCGAACGAAATTGCTGTTGTTTGGTGATGTCATTGATTAAATTCCTGGTCCGCCCGGAGTTGGTCTCGCCGGTTTTCCATCAGTCCCGACCATTCGTACCCTTGCATTCCCCGGGCAGCGAATCTGCTTGTAGTAGGCCTCCAGCTGGGCCCGCGTGCATTGTGGATCACAACCGGAGGCGAGGAATGCCAGCGTGTGCGACTCCACCGCAGCGTCGATGCCATCGTCGAGGCTGAGCGTTCCATCTGGAGCGATTTTCTGTGCCTTGTCCTTGTTTTCAAGGGCGGTGGCCAGCGCAGAGTGCGCTCTTCGATGACTGCCGAAAAACTGACTGTACCCCTCGACGCACACCGTTGGCGCTCTGTCGTAGTCGTAATTGGCGCAGCCGGTGTGGCTGATCATCGCGTCTGACAGCAGGTGATGGCCAGTCTGTCCAGGGCAGCAGCCCCGACCGCCCGCTGTTTCATTGCCTACGCCTGGGTGCGTTCGATCCACCTGCGTTCGCTTGGGTACCAGATTGCACTTTCTGGCCCGGGTGCAGGCGTTTGCGGTTGCCATGGCGTCCTGTAGGTCCGCAAGGAAGGTGTTGGCGCGTTCAGTGTCAATGGTGCCGTCAGGTTTGGTGTATCTGGCAAGGGGGTCCAACTCGTTGAGTGCACCCTTCATCCTCTCCAGTTCGCCTGAAAGCGCATCGTAGAGCGCTTTGCCGTCCATGGCCAGAAGGGCTGCCTCATAGGCGTTGTAGGCGGAATGGGCGATTGCAAGCACGCCCCCTGCTTTGGCGCCAACCGCAGCTCCGGGGATTGCGCCTGCGCCAGCGGCCCAAACGCCGATTCCGGCACCGATCAGCGCGCCGCCCCCGACATAGAGACCGCTTCTGATCTTTGACCACACCGCCTGCTCGACCAGCGCCGCGCCGCCCCGGGCCAGCAGCTCTCCGCCGTATTCCGAAAGAAGCGTATCAAGCCCATCACGGGCGGCATCTATCTTCTCGCGCGCCGCTTTGGCTTGTTCCAGAAACTGCTTGGCGTTGGTTTCGTTTAAGCGCCCAGCGCTGAATTGAAGGAAATCACAGTGATCCCTGCGCCAGTCCTTGTTGTACTCAGGTTCGGGCGTTCCGCTGAATGGATTCCAGGATTTCTTCTTGGGAGGCGCTGGTCTGTTGGGGTCGGGCTTGGGTGCGCACGCCTTGTTGATGCGGGCTTCAGTTTTCTCGCAGGGCTTTCGATCGGCCGCGATCGAAAGATAGGGAAACAACCCCGTGTTTCCCGGATTCTTGTGGTTGTGACTCACCAAATCCAGATGCCGCGTCACCGCCCGCCCTTCGACCTTGACGTTGGGCGACCAGGTCTGGAAGAAGCAACGGCCCTTCACCGCGCCGGAAATGATTCCCTTGGCCAGCTTTTTCGTTGCAGCGTCGTCGCCCTCGCTGACCGAGAAATAGCTGTGGTTCTCCAGCGCGATCTCCTTGCCGAGGATGAAGACCGTGCGGCTGCCGTTGGTGATGTCGCTGGCGTGGCAGCTGTTGGGGTAGGGAATCGGTACGCCGGGCGGAAAGGGTTTGATCGGCGTCGGTGACGCTGTGGCAGGAGGGGTGTGGCAGACGTCAGGAAAGGCATGCTTCGAGCTGCCGTCCGCGGATTTCGAGGCGATCTCGTTGCTGTTGGCATAGACGTGCGTAGCCATCAGGCGGCTCCGGCGTAGGCGGCGATGGCGCCGCGCAGGGTGTGTGAGGAGGACAGCTGGATCAGCACCTTGGGCCCGGGCATGCGCTGGCGCTTCGCCAGCTGCCAGGCCAGCGCCAGCATCAGCGGCCCGAAGGCGCAGCCGACGTGGCCGGTCGAGGCCGCCGGAAAGATCCGCCCGTGGCCGGGTGGCTGTGAGGCGCGCAGCACGCGCGCCCAGGCGCTGGACAGCTCTTCGGCGAAGAAACTCTCGCCGGCCATGTCGCTCAGCCGCAGGTGGATCTCATGCGCCTGCCAGCCGCTTTCGTTCAGCGCCTGACGCGTGGCCTGCGCCAGGCCCTTGCCGTGACAGGGCTCGTCCGAGAGCAGGGTGGCGGCCTCTTCGGCGACGCCGACGCCGCGGATGTGCAAGGGCGCCTGTTCCCCATCGCCACCGATCAGGAGCGCGGCGGCGGCTTCGCCCGGCACGAAGCCGCTGCTGACTTCGGTATCGAGCAGGCGCTGATGCGCAAGCGCGTGTGCGATATCGCTGCCGCGCAGCCAGGAGTCGGAGGCAGCGATCAGAACGTAGGGCGCGCCCTGTGCGAGGAACTCACGCGCGGCCTGCAGGGCGTCGACGCAGGCGGCCTCACCGCCGGTAAAGGCCTGCAGATGCAGGCGATCGGCCGACTCAAACAGGGGGCCTATCGCGCGCTGGCAGAGATGCGCCGCATCGACCAGCGGGGCCGGGCGGGTGTCATCACCGAGGAACAGCAGCGGCACGCGGGCAGGCAGCGGCGATCGGACGCTCGCGGATTCGATCGCCTCGCGCACCGCCCACCCCAGCGCCGTGCCGAGCTTGGTGGCGCCGCCCACGCGCGCACCGGACTCGCTCAGGCCCAGCGACATCGCAGCGCCGGGCAGCGGCTCGCCGCGGTGGCCTTGAAAGTAGGTGTCCTGGAAGTTGTCCAAGCCCGCCCGAATCGCCGCCGCCGTCGCCGGCAGCGAATTGCCTACCGAGGTGACCGCGCCGGCACCGAGCACGGCGAGCTTCATCGGTGTGCTCATGCGACCACGATCTCCCCGACCGGGGCCTGGTCTTCGTCCTTGGTTTCCTTGCCGCCGCAGCCGCAGTCGTTGGTGCCGAGCACGCGGGCCTGCCACCAGCGTTTGCACAGGCTGCCGGCGGCCAGCGCATCGACCTCGGCCAGGCTGCGCTTGAGCGGATGGCGGGCACGCCAGACCACGGTGAAGAGCTCGGCGTCGAGATCGAAGCTCAGCGTGTCGACCACGGGTTGGAGCTTGTGCACCTTGCGGTGTTGGTCGAGCACCACCATCGACAGCTTGAGCTGCGGCAGAACGAAGCGCAGTTCACGCCGGCTGCGGTGCAAATTGACGAAGGCGACTTCCTCGCCGCCTTTCGGATAGTCGATCTGCTGCTCGATCGGCGCGGCCTGGAAGAAGCGCGGATCGAAGTCCTCGGGCAGCAGTGGAAACACCTCGTCGATCCAGCGCTGGTCGTAGGTGCCGCCGTACTCGACGCGGCCGGCCCAGCTGCGGCCGATAGGGCCGAAGCTGATCGGACGATAGCGCTCGCGCGGGTTGTCGATGGGCGTGCCGGGCTGCTCCAGGTTGGGCACTGGCGTATCGACCAGCGAAGCATCGCCCGGCGCGCCGCCGAAGCCGCAGCCGATCGGGTTGGCGGCATAGGGCTGGGGCAGGCCCTCGTGCACGCGGGTGCCGCCGAAGGCGCGGCTGTAGCTGATCGGCATCGACACGAAAGGCTCGGGCTCGGAAGGCTGCAGCCCCAGCAGGCCGCGCCGCCAGTGGCGATTGCCGACCACGCGCGCGGTGCGCACACAGCGGCCGACGCGAAAGCCGACGTCGAGCTGCTTGACTGGCTGGCCGCCTGGCGCATGTGCCGCCGCATGCACGAGCACATCGCAGCGCGGTTTGAACCAGGCGTGGTCGGCCTCGAAGATCAGCCCGCTCTCGCCGGGCTCGCCTTCGAACACATCGGCATTGAGCAGGGGCAGCTGCGGATCCGCGAGGCGCGGGTACTGCTTGCCCTCGGGGGGAATGCGGTAGGTGGCCTTGGCTTGGGCGACCAGGAAGCGCTTGCCCTGGGCGTCGGTGCCCATGTGGGCGTCGAGCACGAAGCGGCTGCCGTTGATGATCTCCATGGCGGCTCCTAGTTGAGTTTGACCGAGGCGCCGCGGATGCGGTTGAGCCCCGTGGCGTGGCTGACCAGGGTGCTGCCGCGCAGCTCGATGCGGCCGTCGGCGCTCATGCGGAAGCTGGCCTCGCCGCAGTGCAGTTCGATGGCATGACGCGCGTGCAGGTGCAGCTCGCCATCTGCGGTGTGCCGCGCCTGCTCGATGTCGCCCTGCAGGCTGAGCACCGGGTGCTGCAGCAGGCCGAGGACCAGCGGAGCACGCGGGTCGCCGTTCTCGAACAACAGAGCGCACTGCTGTCCCCGGTGTTCGGTGCCGATGGTGCACAGGCTGCGCGCGGGCACGGCCTCGGCGGCACTGCCGGGAATCGCCACACAGGGCAGGCCCTGGTCGTTGATGTGCGAGATGAAGCCGATGACCACGCCTGTGGGACCCGTCGCGGGGGACTTCGCCGCCAGCGCCGGGGTCGGTGCTGGGGGCTCCAGCTCCACTGGCAGGGCCGCAGACTTTGCGTCCTCATCGTGCGCGCGGCTCATGGGTTGTGCTCGATGGTCTTGGCTTCGATCAGGATCTCGCCATTGGCGCGCGCCTCGATGCTCTCGCCGCTGATCGTGATGGTGCCGTCCTTCAGCAGCTGGATGCGGCTGTCGCCGACTTGCAGCACGATCTTCTCCTCGTCCATCAGCAGGCTGGAGGCGCCGCCGGCGCTGACCGCGAACTCCTTGCCTGCCGACACGCTGTGCGACTTCATCGTCTTGTCGAAGCGGTTCATGCCGACGATGGTGTTCATCATCATTCCGACATTGAGGCTATAGGCCCCGCCGACATTGACCATCTTGCCGAGGCCCACGTTCTGCATCGAGGCCATGCCGATGGTTTCGGTCTTGAACTTGCCGACCTTGATCGACCAGCTCTTGCCGATCCTG
>NZ_CALART010000054.1 GCF_937888285.1 uncultured Aquimonas sp. | reverse complement strand
TTGTCATCAAAGAGCCTGTGGCAACCCGCCTTGGTCAAGGCGTCGATCTGAAGATAGAGCTGGCCCCGTTGGCTTGAACAGATTCCGATTTCTTTAAGTGGATCCTGCGGGGTTAGGCTGCCTTGGCCGAAGGCCATGGCAGCGTCTGGAAGTACACCACGTCCGGCGTTCGGGCGCCGAGGCTCGAATGCGGACGTCGGGTGTTGTAGAAGTCGATGTAGCGCCCGATTCCGCTTCGGGCCTGGCTCACGTTCTCGTAGGCATGAAGGTACACCTCCTCGTACTTGATCGAGCGCCACAGCCGCTCGATGAACACGTTGTCGCGCCAGCAGCCCTTGCCGTCCATTGAGACTCGGATGCCGTGATCGTGCAGCAGGCCAGTGAACGCGCTGCTGGTGAACTGGCTGCCCTGGTCGGTGTTGAAGATCTCGGGCGTGCCGTATCGGGCGATTGCCTCTTCGACAGCATCGGTGCAGAACTCAGTGTCCATCGAGATCGAAACCCGCCAGGCCAACACCCGGCGACTGTGCCAATCGATCACTGCCGCAAGGTAGATGAAGCCTCGGGCCATCGGGATGTAGCTGATGTCCATTGCCCAGACCTGGTTGGCCCGGGTGATCGCAAGCGTGCGCAGCAGGTAGGGATAGATCGTGCGCCCGGGCCTCTTCTTGCTGGTGTTGGGCTTCCTGTAGAGCGCTGTGATACCCATGCGCCGCATCAGCGTGGTCATGTGCTTGCGGCCCACAGCGACGCCTTCGCCGCGCAAGAGATCGCGCAGCATGCGCGCTCCGGCGAACGGCAACTCCAAGTGCAGCTCGTCGATGCGACGCATCAGCTTGAGGTCCGCATCGCACACAGGTTTGGGCGCGTAGTACGCTGAGCCGCGGCTGATGTTCACCAACTCGGCTTGGCGCCGGATCGGCAGATCGTGGCTTCGATCAATCATCGCTTTGCGCTCAGCATGCCGGCCTTGATGAGCGCGCCTTCCAAAAAATCATTCTCCAGCGCCAATTGACCGATCTTGGCGTGCAGCGCCTTCAGGTCGATGGCAGGCTCTGGCGTTGCCTGCTCGCCGCCGAAGACATCGGCTGCCCGACTGAGTAGTTGGTTCTTCCAGTCGGTGATCTGGTTGGGGTGCACGTCATGCTGCTGCGCCAATTCGGCCAGCGTCTTGTCGCCGCGCACCGCTGCCAGCGCCACCTTGGCTTTGAATGCCGCTGAGTGCGTGCGGCGGGGTCTTCTGCTCATGTTCGCTCCAATCAACACAGGCGAGGTCCTCGCCTTCAGGAGCAGTTTCCACCCTTATCGAGCTGTTCAGTTTTCTGGGGCCAGCTCTCTCGATGCCGCCGAACGCGGCGTGCCTCAACACCGCGAGCGTGTGTTTCTGGTTTGCAGTCGGTCCAAGTCGCCGATTCAGCTTCGTTTGCCAAAGCGCGAGCACCAGCCGGTGGCCAACGTGATCGACTGGGACTATCCGGACTGGAGTCCCATCATCACGCCGAAGCGCAAGCCGGCGACCATTCGACGCATCGCAGCGGGCCGTGCGGCTTTCGGTGATCGGTTCGTCACGCCCTACTACTCCAAGGGCAGCGGCCTGACCGGCAGAAGCATCCACCGCCCCATCGGTTCCTTGACCACCGTTGACCGTTGGGCGGTCATCGACGGCGACCGCATGCGCATGCTCCAAATCCACGAGGCCAAGGCCGTCATGGGCATGCGCGAGGACTACGCCCTCCCGAAGGTGAAGAGGTCCGCGATGCACCTTCTGGGCAATGGTGTCTGTCCCCCTGTCATGGCCGATCTGTTGACCGCACTCCGGCAGGTTGCATGAGGCCGAGCCTCAAGCGTACCTGTGCTGAAATTGCATCGACTCACGCCAACCTTAGGATTTCTGACATGGCTTCAAAACTCGGGGAAAAGCTGAAGATCCTCCGAAAGAAAAAGGAGCTGACGCTTGACGCGTTGGCCGCCGAAGCCGGTCTAAGCAAAAGCTATCTCTGGGAGCTTGAAAACCGTGAGTCGCTTCGTCCATCGGCGGAAAAACTCCAATCGATCGCGACTGTCCTCGGCGTCGATATGGCCTTCTTTTTGGACGACTCAATCATGGCGCCAGCACAGGAACACCTAGGAGCGTGCGCGGCAGAAGGCGTGACGAGTGCGCGAAGGCTTGATAGATTTG
>NZ_CALART010000053.1 GCF_937888285.1 uncultured Aquimonas sp. | reverse complement strand
GTGGCCTTTCTTTGGCCTACCTTTCTTTGGCCACGCAAAGAAAGGTAGGTCGGGCCGGCCGCAGGACGGACCGAAAGCTCTTGACCCTGCTTTTCGCCCCGAGCGAAGAGCCATCAGGTATAGCAAGAGCTGAAAGCCGAGCACCAACGCCAGACAAGGCTCGGAGCGAGCGCTTCGCCCGGCCCCCTCCCCAACCCACCTTCGCTTCGCTCGGGCTCTCGGGGTCATCGGCTGCCACCGGCAGCCGATGAGCGACCCCGAACCGCTCCCCGATGGGAGAGGGGCCCAGAGCGGCGACCGCTTGGAACGAGACGAGCGTGGAGCCCACGGTGGGCCAGGGCCCACCCTATGAGCATGCACGCCCGTTCCTGCCGCTACACCGCATCCGACAGCGAAGTGAAGGTGAAATCCCGCACCTTCATCGCCGGCACCATCATCGCGATGCCCGGGCCGCCGCCGACGCCGGCACCCGCGTTGATGCGTTCGGGTCGACCCAGCTCCTCGATGTTGTTGAGCATGATGATCGGCGATTCGTTGAAGCGGAAATTCTTGATCGGGTGTTTCACCTCGCCGTCTTCGATGTAGAAGGTGCCGTCGCGGGTCAGACCGGTCAGCAGCACGGTCTGCGGATCGACCAGGCGGATGTACCAGGTGCGGGTCACCAGGATGCCGCGCTTGGTCGACTTGACCATGTCCTCGGTGCTCTTGTCGCCGCCGCTCATGATGATGTTGCCGGGCATGGCGATCGGCTCGCGCTCCTGCTGCTTCGCCCAGTAGCGCGAATAGTTCAGGTGCTTGACGACGCCGTTCTCGATGATGGCGTGCTTGCCGCGCGGCAGACCGTCCATGTCCCAGGGCAGCACCGGCACATCGGGGTGGGCCGGGTCGGCGAAGGCGTTCACGCGCTCGTCGAACACCTTCTCGCCGAGGCGGTTGCCGCCGCCCTTCTTCGACAGGAAGCTGCGGCCCTCGTCGGCCTGACGGGCATCGAAGCCCATCAGCATGAACATCAACAGGCCCGAGACCGCGGCCGGTTCGAGCACCACCGTGTACTTGCCGGGCTCCAGCGCCTTGGCATCGACCGAGCCCTTGGCCTTGCGGATCGCGGTCTGGATGTCCTTCGAGGCATCGAACTTCGAGGCATCGGCCAGATTGGTGGCGACCCAGCCCGAGCCGGTCTCGTCGGCGGTGCGCACCGTGCAGGTGTAGTCGAGGTTGTTGAGCTGCTGGTAGCCGAAGTTGCCGCGGCTGTTTGCCGTGGCGATGAAGCCGGTGTTGTCGGCGAGGTAGCCGGCCGCGACCAGGCTGTCGTCCTTGCAGGGCTTGATCGAATCCAGCGCGACCTTGGCGCGGAAGGCCGGGTCGATGTCGGCGGTGGCCTGCACATAGGTCGGCGTCGCGGTGTAGCTCTGCTTCTCCACCGCCGGCATGAACTCCGGGTTCTCCGGCGCCAGCTGGGCCAGCTCCTCGGCGCGGCGCACGACGCGCTCCAGCGAGGTGTCGTCGAAGCTGTTGGTGGTGGCGATGCCGCTGCGCTTGCCGAAGGCGACCTGCACGGCGAGGTTGACCTCGTTGACCACGCCCGAGGTCGAGACCGAATTGCGGGCGAAGCGGATGTTGCCCTCGCGGTTGCCGGTCAGGGTGGCGATGCATTCGTCGGCCTTCGACAGGGCGATGACCTTGTCGAGGATGGCCTTGGCTTCGGCTTCAGTGAACATGCTCATGGTGTCCTCCTTGGACCTCAGCCGATGTTGCGGGCGGTGTTGATGACATTGATGCCGCGGAAGCGCGCCGTCGACGATCCATGCGACACCGCCGAGACCTGCGAGGGCTGGCCCTTGCCGTCGAAGAAGCTGCCGCCCAGTCGATAGTCGCGCTCGTCGCAGACCGCGTCGCAGGCGTTCCAGAACTCCGGCGTGCGGATCTGGTAGGCCACGTCTTCGAGCATCTGGGTGATCTTGCCGTCCTTGATCTCGTAGAACAGCTGGCCGCCGAACTGCGCGTTGTAGCGCTGCTGGTCGATCGAGAAGCTGCCGGCGCCGACGATGTAGATGCCGTTCTCGACGCCCTCGATCATCTGCTCGGGGCTGAGCTCGTCCTTGCCCGGCGCCAGCGACACGTTCGGCATGCGCTGGAACTGCACGGCGTTCCACGAATCCGCATAGCAGCAGCCGTGCGACTCGCTCTCGCCGATGATGTGGGCCTGATCGCGGATCGCCTGGTAGTTGACCAGGATGCCGTCACGGACCAGATCCCAGCGCTTGGTCGGCACGCCCTCGTCGTCGTAGCCCACCGCGCCGAGGCTGCCGACCTGGGTCTTGTCGGCGAACAGGGTGACCTTGTCGCTGCCGTACTGGAACTTGGCCTCGCGCTTGTCGAGCGTGGCGAAGCTGGTGCCGGCGAAGTTGGCCTCGTAGCCGAGCACGCGGTCGAGCTCGAGCGGATGGCCCACCGACTCGTGGATGGTCAGCCACAGGTGCTGCGGGTCGAGCACGAGGTCGTACTTGCCCGGCTTGACGCTCGGCGCCTTCAGCTTCTCGACGGCGTGACGCGCAGCGGCCGCGGCATCTTCGATCAGGTTGTAGCTGTTGCGGTAGCCGATCACGCCGCCGGGCATCTCGATGCGCTCCGAGGCGTCGCCATCCAGGTACTCGTAGCCCATGCCGACCGGCGTCGACAGGCCCGCGCGGTTGCGGAACTTGCCGCTGCTCTTGTCGACCGCGGTGACCTGCAGCGGCACCCACAGGCGGTGCACGTCCTGGTCGATGTAGCTGCCGTCGGTGGAGGCGAAGTACTTCTGCTCGTTGATCTGGAACATCGTCGAGTTGACGAAGCTGGCGCCGGCCTTCATCGCCTCGGCGTTGGCTGACAACAGCAGCTCGACCTTGTCCTTGATCGGCACTTCCATCGCGTTCTTCTTGATCGGCGTGGCCCAGCTGACCTCGCCCACGCCCTTGACCGGCGCCAGCCGCACCGGCTCGCTCTGCACGGCCGAGTTGGCCTTGGCGATGGCGACGGCTTCGAGTGCTGCGGCAACGATGGCCTCGGCGGTGAGCGTGCTGGTGGCGGCGAAGCCCCAGGTGCCATTGGCGATGACGCGGATGCCGGCACCGATCGACTCGGTGCTGGCGACGTTCTGCACCTTGTCCTCGCGGGTGACGATGAACTGGTTCAGGTAACGACCGATGCGGATGTCGCAGTAGCTGGCGCCGGCCTCGGTCGCGGCGGTCAGCGCGCGGTCGGCCAGGGCCTTCTTGATGGCGAGGTCGATGCGCCCGTCGGTGAGCGCCTCGGCGGCGATCAGCCGGCCGGGGCGGGCCAGCAGCAGGCCGGCGGCGCCGAGCCCTGTGAAGGTAAGGAAATCGCGTCTGTCCATGGCGCTCTCCGCGCAGGGGTGGAGGAAAGGCGCGCGGGCTGCTGCGGGCCTGCCGCGCGACCCCGTGGACAGTGCGGCCGGGCGTGAAGCCCGGGCATGTGCCACAAGGCCGGGGCGCGGTAGCATTCGACCCCAACTCACGTCACGGCTGTCGCATGAGCACACCCAGCGCACACCGCGCCCGACCCACGCCGATCGCCGATGACGGCGATGCCCTGCACTTCTGCAGCACCTGCGCCTTCGCCGGTGCCTGCCAGGCCGAGGGCTACGACAAGGCCGCGCTGATGGAGCTGCACTGCCTGGTCGAACACATCGGGCCGTTCCAGGCCGGCGACTACATCTTCCGCGAGGGCGAGAGCTTCAACGCCATCGCCGCGGTGCGTGCCGGCACGGTCAAGACCTTCACCGTCGATGCGCAGGGCCGCGAGCAGGTGCTGGGCTTCTTCCTACCCGGGGAGGTGATCGGGCTCAACGCCATCCACAGCGCGCGCTTTCCCTGCAATGTGATGGCGCTGGACACGGTGATGCTGTGCCGCTTCTCGTTCCCGATGATGGCGACGCTTGCGACCCGCATGCCGGGCCTGCAGGGCCAGCTGTTCCGGCTGCTGAGCCAAGACATCAACAAGGCTGCGCTGCTGGCCGGTGACTTCAGCGCCGACGAGCGCATGGCCGCCTTCCTGCTGAGCTTCTCGCGGCGCTTCGCCGCGCGCGGCTTCTCGTCCACCCGCTTCAACCTGGCGATGTCGCGCACCGACATCGCCAACTACCTGCGGCTGGCCGCGGAGACGGTCTCGCGCGTGGTGCGGCGCTTCCAGGACGAAGGCCTCATCCACGTCAACCGCCGCGAGTTCGAGCTGCTGGACCTCAATCGCCTGCACGCCCTCGCGCAGCCCGTGCTGCGCGACTGAAGGCACCACGCAGCCCGTGCTGCGCGACTGACCCATAGGGTGGGCCCTGGCCCACCATGAGCTGGACACACACCGCGGTCACAAGCTGCGCAAGCGCCCCTCCGGTGATCGCGACACGCCTGCCGAGGAGCCAGTGTGGCGGCACTGCGCCGGCCACGGTGGGGCCAGGGTCCGCCCTATGCGAGCCAGCTGCTGAAGAGGCCCCAGGGCTGGTGCGCCCGCGCCACCGTGTACATGAAGCCGAAGCTTGCCAGCGCCGCCAGGTAGTAGCTCCATCGTTGCGCAGTCGAGCGCGCGCGCTTCAGCGCCATCACCCCGAGCACGATGTAGAGCACCAGCAGCACCAGCTTGGTCAGCAGCCAGGGCGTGGTGAAGGGGTTGAGCTTCAGCACCACCAGCAGCATCAGCGCCGCGGTCAACAGTGCGGTATCGATGGTGTAGCTCAGATAGCGCACGGCCGCGGCATTGGCCCAGCGCTGGCCCAGCAGCACCAGCAGGCCGCGCAGGGCGAAGAGTCCGCCGCTCAGCAGCACGAGGCCGACGTGGGCGGCTTTGATCTGTGGATAGAGTTCGAGCATGGGCGGCGGGGATTGGGGATTGGGGATTCGGAGCGCCGTACTGGCGTGCGGGCTTGAGGGCTCTTCTGCCTGCCGAATGGAAAGCATGAGGTGGAAGCGGAGTCCATGGTGGGCCAGGGCCCACCCTATGGGCACCGGTGGAATTGGATGATGCGGCCGCCTCAACCGGGCCGGCCATCCGCGCGCGGCCGCAGGTAGATCCACAGCGAGCGCGCGACCCAGGGCAGGAACACCAGCAGCCAGCCCAGCGCCGCTGCGCGATACCAGTCCATGGGTGAGGCCACCAGCTCGCCGACCACCCGCAGCACCGCGACCG
The DNA here is from genome assembly GCF_937888285.1 of uncultured Aquimonas sp. Classification (GTDB taxonomy): domain Bacteria; phylum Pseudomonadota; class Gammaproteobacteria; order Xanthomonadales; family Xanthomonadaceae; genus Aquimonas. Next base: position 12,905 of record NZ_CALART010000053.1, on the reverse strand, counting down.
CCTGCATGCCGATGAAGGCGAACAGGGCGACCCTGCCCAGCACCAGCGGCCGACCCGAATGGCCCTGCGTCACCCGCGTCACCATCGCCACCAGCAGGCTGCCGAACAGGCCGATCGACAGCGCATGCACCGGCGCGCGGCCGAGCGCGAACTCGCCGCTCCAGAACATCCACAGGCTTTGCGCGGCGTACAGCGCCATTGCGATCGGCAGCCAGGCATAGCCGACGAACAGCACCCGCAGCAGGGCCGGCATCGGGCCGCGCGGCCACCAGCGCCAGACGCTCAAGGCCGCCAGCGCCAGCAGGGGCAAGTCGACCAGCCACAGCCAGGCGTGGCCGTGCATCAGCTCCAGCGCCAGATGCGCCAGCCACAGCGGCCACTGCGCCGCCAGCAGCCACAGCGGCCGCCAGGGCGCATAGCCAGGCACCACGTTGGCGGCGAAGAAGGGGAACATCCGGTGCGCCACCGTCGCATACACCGGCAGCAGCAGGCCGAAGCTGCCGAGCTTGATCACCACATAGGCCAAGCGCGCGTCACCGGTGTGCAGGTAGACGGCGAAACACAGCAGGCCGGCAAAGCCGATCACCAGCGCCGCGAAGCCGCTGATCGCATGCCAGGTGGTCTGGCGATCACGCAGCAGCACGCTGCCCAGTACCGTGAGCCCGGCGGCCCAGCCGGCGATCGTGTTGACCACGCCCAGATGCAGCAGCAGGCCGCTGCCGCTGAACATCGAAGCCAGGCACAGCAGCTGGCCGCTGATCATGCCGAGGCCCACCGGCACGTAGTGCCAGCGACCGAGTTCGGGCAGGCCCATCCAGCGGGGGAACACGGTGATCAGGAAGCCGAAGAAGAAGCTCGGCAGCACCTGGTACTGCAGGATGAAGGCGTGCATCCAGCCGGCCGGCACGCTGCCTGCGGGCAGGGCGGCAGGGTTCATCAGCCACAGGGTCCACCAGGCCATGGCCGCCAGCACATTGGCCGCACCGATGAAGAACAGCAGCCGGTGCGGCGCGGCCGACAGGGTGCGGGCGAGATCGGCGGGGAGCGTGAGGGTGTTCATGGGCGCAGGATGCGCGTGGCGCGCGGGGAGCGCGCTGATCTGCGTCAGCCGATGCGCTGGCCCCTCTCCCCGCGGGGGAGGGGGTGGGGGGGGCTGGGCGAAGCGTTTGCTTCGGGCCTTGCCGTGCGTTGCGACTTGGCTCATGGCTGATGTGGCGCCTGCGCTTTCGTCGCTCCGAGCGAAAAGCAGGAGCAAGCGATTTCGGTCAGCCCTGCGGGCTGCCCGCCCTCGCGGCTGTCATAGGGTGGGCCCTGGCCCACCCTGAGCTCCGCACTCGCCCCGGTTTCGTTTGTTCGCTGGGTTGCCTGAAGCGAGGAGCAAGAGCTTTCGGCCAGCCCTTAGAGCTGCCCGACCTCGCGGCTGTCATAGGGTGGGCCCTGGCCCACCATGAGCTCCACGCTTGCCTCGGTTCTGTTTCGTCGCTTCGTCGCTCGAAGCGAAGAGCAAGAGCTTTCGGTCAGCCCTTCGGGCTGCCCGACCTACTTCTCTTTGCGTGGCCAAAGAGAAGTAGGCAAGAGAAAGGCCACCCCTCGTCCGCGCCCTCTGCGCATCCCTGCGCAGAGGGTTCGCGAGTCTCGGCCGGTGTTCGTGGACAGTGCATCCCTGCACTGTCACGAACATCGCCGGCATCCCTGCCGGCGCCCCTTTGGGCTGATCCGCGGCCTCCCGCCGCTCCCGAGGGGCCCCGTGGAAAGCGCGGGCTCCTGCCCGCAAGAGCCAAAGCGAGAAGCGAGAAGCGAGAAGCGAGAAGCGGCGATGTGGATAGGGTGGGCCCTGGCCCACCGTGGGCTTGACGCTCGCGCATGCCCATCTGCACCGAAGCCCCAACGCAGAGCGGGCCCGGAATCACCCGGGCCCGCTCTGCGAGACCTGCGCGCATTCACCGCGCCGGTCCTTGGTGCATCACGCGGCCGCGCCGCTCACACCCGCGCCTCGGCCTCGCTGCCCTTCGGAGCTGCGAACGCCTGCTTCGGCTTGATCCACAGCCGCAGGGTGAACCAGGCCAGGGCCACCGCGCCGACGCTGAACACGGTGTCGCCGGGCACCCGCATCCACACCAGCATCTGGATGATCGGCTGCTGCATCAGGTCGGCCGAGCGCGCATACCAGTAGCCGTGCTCGATCGCCGCGGCCAGCTGGATGATGCCCATCGGCAGCAGGGTGAAGAGGGCCATGCCGACCAGGCCGACGTTGAGTGCCCAGAACGCGGTCTTCAGCGCGCCCTCGTTCCAAGCCACCAGCGGTTTGATGCCGCGCAGGCAGAACAGCATCAGGCCGATGCCGAGCATGCCGTAGACGCCGAACAGGGCGGTGTGGCCGTGCAGCGGGGTCAGGTTCAGGCCCTGCATGTAGTACAGCGGCAGCGGCGGGTTGATGAGGAAGCCGAACAGACCGGCGCCGACCAGGTTCCAGAAGGCCACCGCGACGAAGAACATGATCGGCCAGTGGTAGCGGCGCATCCACGGCGTGGCCGAGGCGAGCTTGTAGGTGTGGTGGGCTTCAAAGCCCAGGAAGGCCAGCGGCACCACTTCCAGCGCCGAGAAGCTGGCGCCGATCGCGATGACCGCGGTGGGCGTGCCGGTGAAGTACAGGTGGTGCAGGGTGCCCAGCACGCCGCCGGCCATGAACACGATGGTGGCGAACAGCACCGCGGTGGTGGCGAGCTTGGCGCGGACCAGGCCGAGCTTGGTGAACAGGAAGGCGATCACGGCCGTGGCGAAGACCTCGAAGAAGCCTTCGACCCACAGGTGCACCACCCACCAGCGCCAGTACTCGACCATCGACAGGTGGGTCTTCTCGCCGTACATCAGGCCGGCGCCGTAGAACAGGCCGATCGCGACCGTGGAGAGGAACAGCAGCAGGGTAATCGACTTGTGCTCGCCGCCGCGGCGGATCGCCGGCACCAGGGTGCGGCCGACCAGGAACAGCCAGATGCCCAAGCCGAGGAACAGGAACCACTGCCAGAAGCGGCCAAGGTCGACGTACTCCCAGCCCTGGTGGCCGAACCAGAAGTTGTGCGCCAGACCCATCTTCTGCATCACCGCGAACCACTGCCCGGCGAAACTGCCGACGACGATGATGATCAGGCACACCCAGAGCACGTTGACGCCGAGGCGCTGGAACTTCGGCTCATGGCCCGAGATCGCCGGGCCGATGTACAGGCCCATGCCCAGCCAGGCCGTCGCGATCCACAGCACCGCGAGCTGGGTGTGCCAGGTGCGGGTCAGCGAGTAGGGCAGGAACTCCGACAGGGCGATGCCGTAAAAGTCGTGGCCTTCGACCTGGTAGTGCGCGGTCAGGGCGCCGAGCAGGATCTGGGTGAGAAACAGCGCGATCACCACCCAGAAATACTTGGCGGTGGCCTTCATCGAGGGCGTGACCGTGATCGTCGACAGCGGATCGATCTTCGGCAGCGGCGGCAGGTCCTCTTCCTTCTGGCGGGCGTTGTACCAGCCCAGCAGGGCGATGCCGGCGATCAGGAACAGCACGCTGAACACGGTCCACATCAGCAGGTTCGGTGCCGGCTCATTGCCGACCAGGGGCTCGTAGGGCCAGTTGGCGGTGAAGCTGATCGCCTGCCCCGGGCGCTCGGTGACCGCCGACCAGGCCGTCCACCAGATGAAGGCGTTCAGCGCACGGCGGTGCTCGGCTTCCTTCACCGTGCCGTTCTTCATCGCGTAGGCGCGGCGCAGGTCGAGCATCTGCGGGTCATCGCCGAACAGCGCGATGTAGTGCTCGGCGACCACGTTCATCGCCTGCGCGCGCTGGGCGCTGATGATGAGATTCGAGGTGCTGGCCTCGTAGCCGTTCTGGCGGATCTCGCTCTGCAGGCGCACCTGCAGGGCGGCCTGCTGCTCGGGTAGCAGGTCGGCGTAGTCGCGCTCGTGGGTGCGACGCGCTTCGATGTCCAGCCAGGCGATCGCCTCGCGATGCAGCCAGTCGGCAGTCCAGTCCGGCGCCACATAGCTGCCGTGGCCCCAGATCGAGCCCAGCTGGTGGCCGCCCATCGACTGCCAGACCTGGCGGCCGGTCTCGATGTCGGCACGGGTGTAGACCACGCTGCCCTCGGTGGTCACCACCTGCTCGGGGACCGGCGGCATCTGCCGATGGATCTCGGTGCCTACCCACAGCAGGACCGCAAACGAGACCGTGAGCAGGGCGATCAGGCCCAGCCACAGCTTTCTTTCAATGCTCACGACGCGCACTCCTCATCGACCTTTTGATGTGGAGGGGATGCTCCGCTCCAGTGGGTCTGGGTGGCACTGATGCAGGTCAAGCGGGGCGGTGGTCGCCAGGCCGCAGTTGCGCGGGTAGGGCGCGGCCCTGCCGTTGATCTGCCGGCGAAAGGCTCGACGTTGCTCCGCTGCGCTTGAGCCCTCTCCCCGTGGGAGCGGTTCGGGGTTGCTTATCGGCTGCCGGTGGCAGCCGATGACCCCGAGAGCCCGAGCGAAGCGAAGGTGGGGTTGGGGAGAGGGTCCGGGCGGAGCGTCGCCATCCCTCTTGCCCGAGGAATGACTGCGTTTGATCTTGCTGCTCGCTGCTTGAAGCAAAGCGCAAGAGCGTTCGATCCGTCCTTCGGGTGGCCCGCCCTCGCGGCTGTCATAGGGTGGGCCCTGGCCCACCATGAGCTCCACACTCGCCTCGGTCTTGCTGCGTCGCTTCGTCGCTTCGTCGTTTCGTCGCTCGAAGCGGAGAGCAAGAGCTTCTCCAGTCGGCCCTTCGGGCTGCCCGCCCTCGCGGCTGTCATAGGGTGGCCTTGGCCCACCATGAGCCCCACGCTCGCCTCGGTTTCGCTTGTTCGCTCTGTCGTTTGAATCGAAGAGCAAGAGCTTTCGGTCAGCCCTTCGGGCCGCCCGACCTACTTCTCTTTGCGTGGCCAAAGAGAAGTAGGCAAGAGAAAGGCCACCCCTCGTCCGCGCCCTCTGCGCATCCCTGCGCAGAGGGTTCGCGAGTCTCGGCCGGTGTTCGTGGACAGTGCATCCCTGCACTGTCACGAACATCGCCGGCATCCCTGCCGGCGCCCCTGCGGGCTGATCGTCCGAGCCTCGCCGCTCCCCAGGGGCCCCGTGGAAGAGCGCGGGCTCCTGCCCGCAAGAGCAACCGCAGAAGCGAGAAGCGGGAAGCGGGAAGCGGGAAGCGAAGCGTCCATAGGGTGGGCCCTGGCCCACCATGGCGTGGAGGCGTGCTGCGGCGTGTCGCATTCACGTGTCGCTTGCGAGGAGGTCAGCCTGCGAACGCGAAGACAGGGGCGAGTGTTGGGCTCCTGGTGGGCCGGGGCCCACCCCATGGCGCGCCAGCTCAGAACCTCACATCTACCCCTACGCTCACGCTCCGCCCCGGCTGCGTGTAGAAGCCCAGGTTCGGCGTGCTCGCCGCCAGCCCGCGCACGTTGGCCCAGCGCCAATGGCGACGGTCGCCGAGGTTGAACAGGCCGAGGTTCAGGCGCACCTGCTCGTGAACCTGCCACCAGGCGAAGGCATCGAACACGGCGTGGCCGGGCGGGGCGAACAGCGCGCCTGAGGTCTGGTCGAGAGCGTCCTTGCCGCGCACCCCGGTGGTGATGAACTCCGCACCCCAGCGGCCGTTGCCGGCGGCGTAGTTCAGGCCCAGAACGGCGGTGTCGGGGTCGACGCTGTTCAGCGGCTGTCCTCGGCGCGTGTCCTCGCCGTCCGCCGTCGCCAGCGCGCCCTGCAGGCGGAAGCCATCCAGCGTCTCCGACAGCCCGGCCAGGTCCCATTCGACTTCAAGCTCGAGGCCTTCGATGCGGGCGCGATCGCGGTTGACCGACTGGAACACGAGGGCGCCGGTGCTCGCGTCCACGCCGAGGTTGGCGCGCGATTCGATCAGGTCGCGGTAGTCGTTTCGATAGGCCGACAGGGTCGCGTGCACGCGCTCGCCGGCGTAGCGCCAGCCGGCCTCGAAGCCGTGGCTGGTCTCGGGCTTCAGATCGGGGTTGGGCCGCACCTCGTAGTTCAGAAGCGTCAGCGACAGACCGATGTTCAAGTCGGAAAAGGGCGGGGCGCGGAAGCCGCGGGCGTACTGCAGGAACAGCTGGCTGTCCTCGGTCGCGGCGAAGCGCAGGCCGAGCTTGCCGGTCAGGCTGTCTTCGCTGCCGTCCACCACCTCGAACCCGGGATAGTCCTCGACGAACATCGCGTCGGGCCGCGCGTCCAGCCGGTACTGGTCGTAGCGCAGGCCGGGGATCAGCGCGAAGCGGCCCAGCGTGATCTCGTCCTGCAGGAACAGGGCGCGGCGCTCACCGACCGAGGTCGGGAAATCGCGCACCGGGAAGCGCTCGCCCAGCACCACGGTCGAGGTGCTGCCGTTGCGCAGGTTGGTCTCGAGGCCATCGCGCTCGCCTTTGTAGCGGTTGCGCTCCAGTTCCAGCCCGGCCAGCAATTCGTGCGCGGCCGCGCCGGTGCTGAAGCTGCGCATGCCCAGCAGATCCAGGCCGAGATCGCGTTGCGCGAAGTCGAAGCGCCGCCAGCGCAGCGACTCGAAGGGCGTGGTGCGGTCGGCCAAGCGGAACTGCTCGGTGTCCTGGCGGGTTTCGCTGTCCTGGCCGTAGAGCAGGGCTTCGATGCGGTCGAAGCCGAGCAGGCTCGCCTCCCAGTTCGTCTTCAGGCTGATGCGGTTGCGGCGCTGGGCGTCGTCGCCCAGCAGTTCGTAAGTGGTGGTGAAGCGGCCGGGAGCGAAGCGCTGGCTGACCACGTCGGTCTGCACCTCACTGCGCTGGTGCTCGAAGGCGAGCTGCCACTGGCCGTGCGCGCCGAAGCCGCGGCCCAGCTTGCCGAGCAGGCTGCGTGCTTCGCGATCCGTGGGATTGGCGTCTTCCGCCGTCGAGCGGCCGCGGTTGCCCGGCGTGCCGGCCTCGCGCAGCGAAGCGACCAGCACGCCCTGCAGGCCGTGGTCGCCGGCGAAGGCATGGCTGAAGCCCAGGTGCCGGCTGGCATCGCGGCCGGCGTAGCCCGCCTGCAGTCCGACGTGGCGATCGCCCGCGCTGGTGGCCAGCAGGCTGTCGGCGTCGCGGGTGCGGATGGCGACGATGCCGGCCAGCGCATCGCTGCCATACAGCGTCGAAGCCGGTCCACGCAGCACTTCGATGCGTTCGATGCTGGCCAGCTCGCCGAAGTCACGGCCGGCGGCGGCGAACTGGCCGACCGCGAAGGCCTCCGGCAGGGGCACGCCGTCGATCTCGACGCGCACGCGGTTGCCGCCTAGCCCGCGGATGGACACGCCCTGGCTGCCGAAGCGGTTGGGCTCGGAGTCCATGCGCAGCCCCGGCACGTAGCGCACCAGATCGGCGGCATCGACGGCCAGGCGCGACTCGAACTGTTCGCGATCGACCAGGCTGACGCTGGAGACGACCTGTGACAGCGGTTCGGGCGCGCGGCGGGCCACCACCACGATCTGGTCGAGGCGGGTGGCTTCGGCGGCGGCCTCCGCCCGGGATGCCTCGAAGGGCGCGAGCGCGCAGAGCAGGGGCAGGGCCAGCGCGATGGCGCGGCAAAGGGGGCGAGGAGGACAGCGGTGCATGGGGCGTGTTCCAGCAGGAGTTGGGGTGCAGCCTACGGGTCGTCACCCTCACGCAAACTTGAGTGAGGTCAAACGCGTCTTCACGAAGGCCGGGAGACTGCGGTCCACCTGACCCAAGTCAGGGTTGACGCGTGAAGTGCGGGCACAGACTGACCACCGAGCAGGACGCTCAGGCACCCCAGAGAAGCGTGCCCGCCCTGCACCCCCGCTACCCGCCAGGAGATCGCCATGCGTTACCGACACCTTTCCGGGGCCCTGGCACTGATGCTTTTCAGTGCCACCGCCTGCAGCAGCGACACCGTCAACGAGCGTCCGCCGAAGTCCGATGCCGAGGCCGGCCAGGCCGCCTATCTCGCCAACTGCGCGGCCTGCCATCAGCCGGACGGCTCGGGTCTTGCGGGCGCCTTCCCGCCGCTCAAGGGCTCGGACTGGCTGACCTCCAACACCGCCGAGACCGCGATCCGCGCGGTGCTGACCGGCCTGTCTGGCCCGATGAAAGTCAGCGGCAAGGACTACAACGGCGTGATGCCGGCGATGAGCCATCTGAGCGACGCCGACATCGCGCACATCCTGAGCTACGTCAACACCGGCCTGAACTCCGGCGGTGCCGCCATCAGCGCCGAGCAGGTGGCCGCGGTGCGCACCGAGATCGGCGCGCCCAAGGACCCCGCCCAGGGTCAGGCCCACCCGGGCACCTCGCAGGCGCAGGCCGCCTATGAGGGCGCGCCAAGCACGCTCGCCGGTGCCGACGTCAAGCAGGTGCGCACCCCGGGCGCCCCCGACATGACTGAGGACGAGTTCGCCGCCGCCAGCGAGATCTTCTTCCAGCGCTGCGCCGGCTGCCACGGCGTGCTGCGCAAGGGTGCCACCGGCAAGCCGCTGACCCCGGACATCACCCAGGGCAAGGGCACCGACTACCTGAAGGCGCTGATCACCTTCGGCTCGCCGGCGGGCATGCCCAACTTCGGCACCGGCGGTGAGCTCACCACCGAGCAGGTCGACCTGATGGCGCGCTTCCTCCAGCACACGCCGCCGAACCCGCCGGAGTGGGGCATGGCCGAGATGCGCGGCAGCTGGAACGTGATGGTGCCGGTCGAACAGCGTCCGACCCGGCAGATGAACAACTACAACCTGGAGAACATCTTCTCGGTGACCCTGCGCGACTCGGGCGAGATCGCCCTGATCGACGGCGACACCTACGAGATCATCAACATCATCAAGACCGGCTACGCGGTGCACATCTCGCGCATCAGCCACTCGATGCGCTACGTCTACACCATCGGCCGCGACGGCAAGATCGACCTGATCGACCTGTGGATGGAAACCCCCGACCGCGTCGCCGAGATCAAGATCGGCCTCGAAGCCCGCTCGGTCGAGACCAGCAAGTTCCCGGGCTACGAGGACAAGCTGGCCATCGCCGGTGCCTACTGGCCGCCGCAGTACGTGATCATGGACGGCCCGACGCTGGAGCCGATCAAGATCGTCTCGACCCGCGGCATGACCGTCGACACCCAGGAGTACCACCCGGAGCCGCGCGTCGCCGCCATCGTCGGCAGCCACGAGCACCCGGAGTTCATCGTCAACGTCAAGGAGACCGGCCGCATCCTGCTGGTCGACTACAGCGACCTCGACGCGCTCAAGGTCACCACGCTCGATGCCGCGCGCTTCCTGCATGACGGTGGCTGGGACGTGACCAAGCGCTATTTCCTGACCGCTGCCAACCAGAGCGACAAGATCGCCGTGGTCGACTCGCGCGACCAGAAGATGGTCGGCCTGATCGATGTCGACAAGATCCCGCACCCGGGCCGCGGCGCCAACTTCGTGCACCCCGAGTTCGGTCCGGTCTGGGGCACCTCGGCGCTGGGCAACGAGAAGGTCACGCTGATCGGCACGGATCCGGAAGGTCACCCCGACCAGGCCTGGAAGGTGGTCGACGTGCTGCAAGGCCAGGGCGGCGGTTCGCTCTTCATCAAGACCCATCCGAAGTCGCGCAACCTGTGGGTCGACACACCGCTGAATCCGACCGCCGAGGTCTCGCAGAGCATCGCCGTGTTCAATCTCGACGACCTCGAAGGCGGATATGAAGTGCTGCCGATCGCCGAGTGGGCCAATCTGGGCGAAGGCCCGAAGCGCGTGGTGCAGCCGGAGTACAACAAGGACGGCACCGAGGTCTGGTTCTCGGTGTGGAACGGCAAGGACCAGCGCTCGGCGATCGTGGTGGTCGACGACAGGACGCGCACGCTCAAGGCCGTCATCGACGACCCGCGCCTGATCACGCCGACCGGCAAGTTCAACGTCTACAACACGGCGAAGGACGTGTACTGAGCGCTGTTCGCTTCAATGCTTGAATGCGGAAGGCCCGGGCAAACCCGGGCCTTCTGCCGTGCGGATGCCACGAACCGGCGCGATGCCTTGCGCGGCTTGGGCCAGGCGCAGCGCGTCGCAAGGTGGCGCGGCCGACCACCGCATGCGTGGATGTTCTGCGCCGAACGTGTCGGTCGCCAAAGCCAATCGCCACGTCACCTAGCGCGCTGCGGCGCACTGCGGCCCGAGCCCATGGGCTGGGTCTCGACCCACGTCAGTTGAACTTGCCTCGGTTCGGTCCGGGCGCGTGTCGTGCGTCCATGCGGGCGTCTCCTTTCGCATGAGATGGTGTGGGGATGACGCGTCGGAAGACTCGGCAACCGCTGTGCGATGGAGAAGTGGAGCAGCAGCGCTTGCGCGAACCTGCCGATGGACCGAGGCTGGGATCAGGCGCATGGTGGGCTAGGGCCCACCCTATTGGCTTGACGCCACGTCTGCACGCACGACGCTGCTCCGAATCCCGAATCCCGAATCCCGAATCCCGAATCCCGAATCCGCATGGACCCCGCACCCTCACCGAACGCCATCGTCTGGGAAGTGCTGGCCCAGTGCTGGGTCGACACCGAGTACGACGCGGATCAGATGGATGCTTTCGCGGAGAAGCTGCGGGGCACCGGGCTGGGCGTCGAAGAGATCGAGCGCATCGTGCTCGACGAGGTCTGCGGAGCCTTCGCGCTCGACACCATCGCGGTCTATCTGAGCTTCGGCATGGGTCTCGACCCGTGGTTCTTTCCGGAGGACGAGGCGCGGCGCAAGGTGGCGGAATGGCTGGCCCGGCCGCGCTGGACGTCCTGGCTCAATCCGTTCTGGTGGCTGGGCCGGTGGGCGGCACGCAGGCATGTGCGGGAGGACTGGCGCGCGCTGCGCGCGCGGCTCGTGGAGTCAGCCGGGCCCTGAATCGCAGGACTGCGGCCCCCTACGATCCGCGTGAGTGGCTAGACCTTTGCAGTGTGCAGGCCATGGACACACGACAGGCGCGACGCCGCTGCAGCTACCAGCGGCTGTCCACGTACAGCCGGAAGGGCCGCTTCGGATCCTCGCGCCAGGCCTGGCGCAGGGCGAGATGCTGGTGCGGGCGCGTGAGGTCGATCCGCAGGGTGTCCTGCGCCGGGCTCTCGTTGATCTCGCGGGCGTCGATCAGCAGGATCTCGAACCAGCGCAGCAGCGCGGCCCCTGTGTCCAGGCACTGGTCGTCGGCATCCTTCAGCCAGGTGAAGTCGCCGCCGTCCTGGTGGAAGCGGAACCAGGCCTCCCCAGGGCAGTGCGGATTGGGAGCGGGGACGTAGGCGAGGTAGCCGATGCCATCGCCGCCTTCAAGGGCGACGAAGACCGCGCTGTCGAACACGGGCTGCCACTCGGGGAAGTCGTCGTAGTCGGAGCCGAAGCGGTCCATCTGCTGTTTCAGCGGCAGCAGGTCGTCGTCGCAGTCCAGCCAATGGCCGAGACCACCGAAGCTGACCCCGCCGACCGCGGTACACAGTTCGACCAGTGCGTTGGGCAACGCGTGCCCGAGGCGCGCCTCGACCTGCGCGCGGGTGTCGCTGTCCATGGGCGTCCCGCGCAGCTCGACCCCGCTCTCCTCCCAGCCCTGCGCGGCGTCGAAGAGAGCGCGCATGCGCTCGCCGAACGGCGTGCTCCGATCGTAAAGGCCGGGTGTCTCCGCCGAGGTGTCCACCAGGCGGAAACTCTGCTCGTGCCGGGTGTCGAAGATCAGGCCCGATTTCAGTGCGTGCAGATGCAGGGTCGTGGCCGTGGGTGGAATCTCGAAGCGGCAGTCATCACCGGGCGGCCAGCGCATGCCGATCGTCGGCGGCGCGTGCGTGTAGCGGCAGACCTCCTGCCCATCGAGGATCAGGCTGAACTCCCAATCCACGTGTTCCTTGCCCAGGTAGGCGCCGAGCGTCATGCGCGAACCTTCGCTGGCGCTTGCTGCAACGCCGCCAGTGGACAGGAAGAATGCGAGAAGAAGTGCGCATGTCGATGCGCGTGCGGTCGGCATTTGTTTTCCCGGATGGCAATGCGAGGGCGCGGAGTGTAACGCCCCATGGCAAGGCGCGTGGAAGGCTCGCGTGGCCTGTCTCCCGCTTTACCTGGGCTGCGTGCTCGTGCACGGGCGCACCCGCGACAGGCAGTATGTGCGGCCCCGTCCATGTGCGCGCATGCGCACGGAAAGCCTCTATGCATCCCGAGCTGGATCCCGTCCTCGTTGAGGCCGCGCGTGCCGTCGCGCGGCGTGCCTACGCACCGTTCTCCCACTTCCACGTCGGCTGCGCGCTGCGTACCGCCAGCGGTGGCCTGTACGCGGCCTGCAATGTCGAGAACAGCGCCTATCCGCTGAGCGGCTGCGCCGAGCGGCACGCGCTGGCGGCCGCGGTGGCGGCGGAAGGTGCGGGTGTCAAAGTGGTTGAGCTCGTGGTGCTGGCCTTCGACGGTGAGGGCCGGCCGCAGGAGGCCGCGCCCTGCGGGGGCTGCCGCCAGCAGATCTTCGAGCTGGGTCCGGGGGCGCGGGTGGGGTTCCTTGCCGAAGGGGCTGCGCGGGTGCTCGCGATCGATGCGCTGCTTCCCTTCGGGTTCCGGCTGTCGCCTTGAGCCGGCGCGGCGATGCGGCGGCGCGCGCGCTGGCGCAGCTCATGATGCGGCGGCGTGAACGTCCGCGAGCGTCATAGGGTGGGCCCTGGCCCACCACACCATGCACGCACGCAAGGTCTCTTGAACGTCGTTGCGCTCTTGAGCGGTCGCCGGGGTTCTCTCGGCCGGTGGCGGGCCGATGCGCGATGCCAAGCGGAAGCGGAGCGCGCGGATTCAGCAGCGAACCGGGCCCAGGGTGGGGTTCATGGTGGGCCAGGGCCCACCCTATGGGCTTGACGTCGCGCCCGGCCGCGCGACGCTGTCCCGAATCCCGAATCCCGAATCCCGAATCCCGAATCCCGAATCCCGAATCCCG
>NZ_CALART010000052.1 GCF_937888285.1 uncultured Aquimonas sp. | reverse complement strand
GCATGCCCTTGCCGCCGCCGCCGTGGGCGGCCTTGATCATCAGCGGATAGCCGATACGTTCGGCCTCGGCGGCGAGGCGGTCGCGCGACTGGTCCTCGCCGGTATAGCCCGGCACCACCGGCACGCCGGCGGCGGCCATCAGCTCCTTGGCGCCGGCCTTCGAGCCCATCTTGCGCATCGAGCCGCCGGAGGGGCCGATGAAGACAAGTCCTGCAGCAGCCACTGCATCCGCGAAGTCGGCGTTCTCCGACAGAAACCCGTAGCCGGGATGGATGGCCTCGGCACCGGTGGCGCGCGCGGCCTCCAGGATCGCTTCGGGTCGCAGGTAGCTGTCGCGCGGGGCCGAGCCACCGATGTGCACGGCGACGTCGGCGAGCCGCGCGTGCTGCGCACCGGCATCGGCGTCCGAGTAGACCGCAATGGTGCGGATGCCCAGACGGCGGCAGGTGCGGATGATGCGGCAGGCGATCTCGCCGCGGTTGGCGATCAGGACGGAAGCGAAGGGCATGCGGGCGCGTCTCGCACGGCCCGCGGGGCTGGGGGCCGCTTCAAGGGGCGCTAGTTTCGGGGATTCGCCCGCACTTGGCTATGTGCCGCAGGACGGTGGCGCAGGCCCGCGGACACTACAACCCGCTCAGCGCGCGCAGTTCGGTGCAGGGCTGGCCGCGCTCCCAGAGCGCGTCGAATTCGTTCTGCAGCTGGCGACGGCGGCCTTCCGCCTGCAGGCTGGCGCTGCCCTCGAAGCGGCTGGCGAGCGGGCGCAGGAAGAACCCGCCGGCATCGTTCAGCAGCAGGGCCATCGGGTTCTGCTGGTCGATGGGCTCGCTGACATGGCGAACGTGGATCAGGCTGGTGAGGCGCTGCATCAGCGGCAGCCAGGGGTGCTGGGCGCGCTGCAAGCTGGCCGGCTCCTGCAGCAGGACGCGCACCTCGACGCCGCGGCCGCGGGCCAGCAGCTGGCGCAGGGCTTCGACCGCTTCCGGCGTGCCCAGCAGCAGTGGGTCGAGGTCGCGGGCGAACACGCTCAGGCGGTGCCGCGAGCGCTGGACGAGCTGCAGGCTCACCTCGCGGGCCTCGTGCTCGCTGTCGATGTTGAGCAGCTCCGGGCCGGCGCTGCGCGGAATCTCGTCTTCGTCCAGGACGCGACGCATGTGCACGTGCTCGATGCCGGCCTCGAAGAAGTTGTCCCCGTAGGCCTCGAAGCCGTGGCGCTCGTAGAAGTCGCGCGCATGCACCTGCGAGTGCAGCTCGACCTGCTGCAGGCCGCGGGTGCGAGCGATCTCGACCAGGCGCTCCAGCATCACCCCGCCGACGCCGCGCCCGCGCCAGGTCTCGAGCACCGCCATACGGCCAATGCGGCCATCGGGCATCAGTCGACCGGTACCGATGGCCGCACCGTCCGTACTGCGCGCGATCACGTGCTGGCAGAGTGGATCGAGCGCATCGAGTTCGATGTCCAGCGGCACGCTCTGGCCGCGCACGAAGACCTCGTCGCGGATCGCGCGCAGGCTGTCGAAATCGCGGCGGTAGTCGGCGGGTTCGACAGTGAAGCCTTCGGGAATGGCTGCGCTCATGACCGGTCTCGTCGGTGGAGTCAACGCGCGCGCGACTTGCGCGCCGGCTGCAGGATCAGATGCCCGGCCTGCACCAGGGCCCAGGCGCTGTCGCGGTCCTGTGGCTTGAGCGCGGCCCAGTCGCTGCCGTCCAACGCATCGCTGCGGGCGAGTCGCTTGGCGCCGGCCAGACTGCAGGGATGCGCCTCACCGTGCACGAACAGGAGAGCGCCTCGGCCCTGTCGCGCCCAGGCGCTGCGGCTGAAGGGATGCCAGCCGAGCTGGCCGCCGGCGGCCAGTGTCTCTTCGAGCTTGGCCCGGCTGGGCAGGCGCGGACCCGGCTGCGGCGTGCCGGCATTGCGATAGGCGGTGATGAAGCGCCCGAACCAGCGGCCCAGGGCCGCGTCGTCCATCGCCAGCAGCGGCGCCAGCGCTTGGCGCACGCGGGCGAGTGCGGCGGCATCGATCTCGGCGACATCGCGTGCCGGTGCGAGATCAGGATCGACATAGCGCAGCTCTTCCGAGAGCTGGGCGCCCAGCTCGTCGGCGAGGTCAGTGACCAGCTCGTTGACGGACGGCGCGCGCATGCCCAGCGACAGGGTGAGACAGGGCGTTTCGGCCACGCCGTGGTGGGGCACGCCGGGCGGCAGGTAGAGCACGTCGCCGGGCCCAAGCACCCAGTCGTGGCTGGGCGTGAACTGCTGTAGCAGGCGCAGCTGCGCGCCCTCGCGGAAGGTCTTGGGCGCAGCCGGATCGACGTCGATCTGCCAGCGCCGCTCGCCCAGGCCCTGCATCAGGAAGACATCGTACTGGTCGACGTGCGGGCCCACCGAGCCTCCCGGC
The DNA here is from genome assembly GCF_937888285.1 of uncultured Aquimonas sp. Taxonomy (GTDB): domain Bacteria; phylum Pseudomonadota; class Gammaproteobacteria; order Xanthomonadales; family Xanthomonadaceae; genus Aquimonas. The sequence goes on along the minus strand of NZ_CALART010000052.1, from coordinate 51,569 downwards.
ACCGCATAGCTGATCATGATGTCGTCGATGCGCCAGCGCGGCAGGAAGCCGTAGTGCTGCTTCAGCGCCGCGACATCGGCGTCCCACTTGTCGACGTCCTGCACCAGCAGGGTCCAGTCGCGTTCGCTCAAGCTCGCGAAGCGCGCTTCGGGAAACGGGCCGGTCTCCAGCGCGTAGTGGTCCTTGCGGCGATCGTGCAGCACCAGGCGCGACAGCGCGCCGTCCTCGCAGGCGAGACCCGCGAGATCTTCGGGCGTGATCGGACAGGCCACGTCGGCGAAGGCGCCGCGGATCAGCAGGGGGCGCTTCTGCCAGTAGTCGCGCAGGAAGACGGCCGGCGCCATGCCGAGGCGATGCTTCGCGCTGGCCTGCACTTCGATCGGCAGCGTGGAGATTGCGGCGCGCTTGCGCGGGGCGATCGCCATCTCAGATCGCCTTCGCAAGTTTCGCGGCAAGGCCGGTGTAGTCGCCCGGGCTCAGCATGAGCAGCCGCGACTTGTCGTGCTCGGGCAGGTCCAGCGAGGCGATGAAGGCGCGCATCGACTCCTGGGTGATGCCGTGGCCGCGGGTCAGCGCTTTCAGCTGCTCGTAGGGATTGGGCAGGCCGTGGCGGCGCATGACTGTCTGCACCGGTTCGGCCAGCACTTCCCAGGCGGCGTCGAGGTCGGCCGCCAGACGATCCGGATCGGCCGAGAGTTTGCCCAGGCCGCGCATCAGGGCATCGATGGCGATCAGGCTGTGGGCAAACGCCACGCCCAGCGCACGCAGCACGGTGGAGTCGGTCAGATCGCGCTGCCAGCGGCTGATCGGCAGCTTGGAGGCAAAGTGCTCCAGCAGGCCGTTGGCGATGCCGAAGTTGCCTTCGGCGTTCTCGAAGTCGATCGGGTTGACCTTGTGCGGCATGGTCGAGCTGCCAACTTCGCCGGCCTTCACCGCCTGCTTGAAATAGCCCAGCGAGATGTAGCCCCAGACATCGCGGCAGAAGTCGATACCGATGGTGTTGATGCGGCGCTGCACGTCGCAGAGTTCGGCGATGCAGTCGTGCGGCTCGATCTGGGTGGTGTAGGGGTTGAAGTGCAGGCCCAGGCCCTCCACCAGCATCTGCGCCAGCCCCGCCCAGTCGACGTCAGGATAGGCGACCACGTGGGCGTTGTAGTTGCCGACCGCGCCATTGATCTTGCCCTGCAGCTCGACTGCGTCCAACTGCTTCAGCTGGCGGCGCAGGCGCGCCAGCACGTTGGCGATTTCCTTGCCCACGGTGGTCGGCGAGGCGGTCTGGCCGTGCGTGCGCGAGAGCATCGGCAGCTCGGCGTGGGCGTGCGCCAGCTCGCGCAGCTTGGCATCGAGCTTGCCCAGTGCCGGCTGCAGCACCTCGCGGCGGGCCTCGGCCAGCATCAGCGAGTAGCTCAGGTTGTTGATGTCTTCCGAGGTGCAGGCGAAGTGCACGAACTCCAGCGCGGGCCCGAGCTCGGCGTCCTCGCGCAGGCGCTCCTTGATGAAGTACTCGACCGCCTTGACGTCGTGGTTGGTGGTGCGTTCGATCTCCTTGACCCGCTCGGCGTCGGCCACCGAGAACTGCGCGGCCAGTGCGCGCAGGCGCGCGCTGGCGTCCGCGGAAAAGGGCTTGAGTTCGGGGATGCCCGGGTGCGCGGCCAGGGCCAGCAGCCACTCGACCTCGACCCGTACGCGGGCGCGGATCAGGCCGTACTCGGAGAACACCGGCCGCAGGGCGTCGACCTTGGCGCCGTAGCGGCCATCGACGGGAGACAGGGCGGTCAGCGGAGAGAGGGCTGTGGACATGGGGCTCGCGCAGGCGGGGAGGGGAGGCCGCGGATTTTACGCTGCATGGCCCGCCGCGTCGGGTTGGATGTCCCGAGCGGGCGTAGGATCGGCGCTTTCCCGCACCGGAGAACCGCCATGGCAAAGCCCCGGATCGAACGCGACAGCCTTGGAGAGCTCGAAGTCCCCGACGAGGCGCTGTGGGGCGCGCAGACCCAGCGCGCGGTGCAGAACTTCCCGATTTCGGGCCAGCGCATGCCGGCGGGCTTCATCCGTGCGCTGGCGCTGATCAAGTCGGCGGCAGCGCGCGCCAACGCGGATCTCGGCCTGCTGGATGCGAAGCTTGCCGAGGCGATCGAGTCCGCCGCGGCCGAGGTCGCCGAAGGGGGGCACGCCGAGCAGTTCCCGGTCGACGTGTTCCAGACCGGCTCGGGTACCAGCAGCAACATGAACATCAACGAGGTGCTGGCCGCGCTCGCCAAGAAACGCCTGCGCAAGACCGTGTCGCCGAACGATCACGTCAACATGGCGCAGAGCTCGAACGACGCGGTGCCGAGCGCGATCCAGGTGTCGGCGGCGCTGGCCCTGCGCGATCAGCTGCTGCCGGCGCTGAAGTCGCTGAAGAAGACGATCGGCAAGCGCGCCGACGAACTGGCGGACGTGCCCAAGACCGGCCGCACCCATCTGATGGACGCGATGCCGCTCAGCTTCGGGCAGGAGCTCGGTGCCTGGGCCGCGCAGCTCGCCAGTGCGCGCGAGCGCATCGAGCAGGAGGCCGAGCGCCTGCGCCTCTTGCCGCTGTCGGGCACGGCGATCGGCACCGGCATCAACGCGCATCCGCACTTCGGCAAGCGCGCCTGTCGCGCCCTGCAGGCGCTGACGGGTATCAAGTTCCGTCCCGCCGACAACCTGTTCGCCGGCATCGCCGGGCAGGACGCGGCGCTGGGCCTGTCGGCGCAGCTGAACGGGCTGGCGGCGATCCTGATGAAGATCGCCAACGACCTGCGCTGGATGAACTCAGGGCCCTTGGCCGGCTTGGGCGAAATCGAGCTGCCGACCCTGCAGCCGGGCAGCTCGATCATGCCGGGCAAGGTCAACCCGGTGATTCCCGAAGCCGTGGCCATGGTCTGTGCGCAGGTGATGGGCGCACATGTCACCGTGACCGTCGCCGCGCAGAGCGGCAGCTTCCAGTTGAATGTGATGCTGCCGCTGATCGCGCACAGTCTGCTGCAGTCGATCGAGCTGCTTTCGAACGCGATGCGGCTGCTGGGTGAGCGCGCCATCGCGGGTTTTCGCGTGCGCGCAGATCACATCGACGAGGCCTTGGCGCGCAATCCGATCCTGGTCACCGCGCTGAATCCGGTGATCGGCTATGCCAAGGGCGCGGAGATCGCCAAGCGCGCCTATGCGGAAGGCCGGCCCCTGATCGATGTGGCCGAGGAGGTGAGCGGCCTGCCGCGCGCGCAGCTTGTCGAATTGCTTGACCCGCGCGCACTGACCCGCGGCGGGCTGAAGGGCGGAGGTTCGGCGGGCGGCTGAAACCGTCCGCGGTTCAGGCCGCCTGGCGGCGTTCCGCCTTGTGGCTGTACATGGCCTGGTCGGCCCGACGCAGGGCGTCCATCGGATCGCCGCCCGGCTCCAGCCAGGCGGCACCGACGCTGAAGTGGATGGGGCAGGGCTCGGGCAGCGCGGCGAGATCCTCGGCCATGGCCTGCACGCGCGCCTCGATGGCATCGGGATCGCGCAGATGCGAGATCACCAGGAACTCGTCGCCAGCGAAGCGCAGGATTTCGTCGTCCTCGCGGAAATGCCGGCGCAGCGCCGTGGCGACCGCGCTCAGGCAATGATCGCCCGCGGCATGGCCGGCCTCGTCGTTGATGCGCTTGAAGTCATCGAGATCGAAGAACAGCAGACAGGCGCCTTCGCGCTGCGCCCGGTGCAGCACCCCCTCCAGCCCGTGGCGGTTGCGCAGGCCGGTCAGGGCGTCGCGTTCGGCCTGGGCGCGAAGCGCCTGCTGGCTGGCCCGCAGTTCGCGCTGGGCGCGGCTTGCCAGCGCCAGCATGCAGCCAAGGGCAATCGTCCATTCGGCGACGAGGTCGAGCGACGAATGCGCCGCCACGAACAGCGACAGGGTCTCGCCGGGAATGCGCTCCACGCCGAACGCCAGTGAGCCGTAGGCCCAGGCCTCCAGCACGGCGAACGCCGCGCGCAGGCCGAAGCCCAGCGCCAGCCATTCGAGTCCGAGGCCGCGCCCGCGCAGACTCATGAGGACGCCGGCACTGCAGGCCAGGGCGATCAGCGCGGACTGCGCCATGCCCATCAGCGGCACGCTGTCGAGCCAGATCGCACCGAGCAGGCCGTAGCTGACGGCCAGCGCCCAGGGCAGCGCGCGCAGCCGCGAACGCTCGTCCTGCGACTGGAAGCGCAGCACGCCAGCGAGCAGATAGAGCAGGAAGGCGGTCTTGGCGGTGGCATAGGTGACGCGCGCAAACAGCAGGCCGAGCGCTTCGGGCTGGGCCAGCCAGTAGAACCAGGTGACGCCCAGCGCCAGGCAGTTCCACTGCCAGGCACGCGCCCAGTCCCTGAGCACCTCGCCGCCCTCGCGGCGCCCGCTGAAGCTCAGGAAGGCCGTAATCAGCAGCACCGACAGGGTCTGGATGCCGGTGCTCCAGCGCCACAGCAGCAGTTCTTCCACGCATCCCCCTGCGGATCGATGTCAGAGCGCCTGGGCTCAGGGCCTGCGCATGTTCAGGAGCGGTCGACCCCGCCTGCGCGACCCGGCGACGGCCGCCCAGCCTGCGTGCACGCCACCCTCAGCTTGCCATGGCCTCGCCGCCGCCGCCCACCGCCTGCGCGGCGCGGTCGCGGCCGCTCTTCTTGGCAAGGTACAGGGCCTTGTCGGCGAGCGCGATCAGTCGCTCCGGCGACAGCTGGCTGTTCGGCACGCGGGTCGCCACGCCGATGCTGATGCTGACGATGCCCTTGGGGGCATGCCCGTGCTCGATGGCCAGGCGCTCGACGTTGGAGCGCACCGTCTCGGCGATCTCCATGGCCTGTGGGGCCGAGGTTTCCGGCAGCAGCAGGGCGAACTCCTCGCCGCCGTAGCGCGCGGCCAGCTCGCAGGGTCGGCGGATCGCGAACTGCAGGGCGCTGCTGATCCGCCGCAGGCATTCGTCGCCGCGCAGGTGGCCGTAGTTGTCGTTGTAGGGCTTGAAGAAGTCGACGTCGCACATCAGCAGCGAGACCGGGTGCCGGCAGCGCTCGCCGCGCTCCCACTCGCTGCGCAGCATGGCGTCGAAATGGCGGCGGTTGGCGAGACCGGTGAGGCCGTCCATCGCCGACAGCCGCATCAGCTCACGGTTGACCTGGTCGAGCTGGTGGGTGGTTTCCAGGAGCTTGTCGCGCATCTGCGCGATCCGCGACATTGCCCGCACCTTGGCGGCAAACACGATCGGGTTCAGCGGTTTGACCAGGTAGTCGTCACCGCCGGCTGCAATTCCCGATTCGAGGTCGGCATCGCTGGTGCGGCCGGTGAGGAAGACGATCGGAGTCCACTCCCCCGGTCCCTCATCCGCGCGGATTCGACGGGCCACTTCGAAACCATCGATGTCGGGCAGGACCACGTCGAGCAGGATCAGGTCGGGGCGTCGCTGCGTGTACAGCTGAAGACCGTCCAGACCGCGCTCGGCCTGGATGGGCTCGATGTCCATCTCGCGCAGCAGGTGGGCGATCATCGCCTGGCTGGTGCGCGAGTCCTCGATCACCAGCGCCTTCACGCCCTTCGGCTCCCGGGGCTGGCGGCGGGCGGAGGCCTTTGGATCCAAGCTGTCATGGACGCTCCCGTGGCGGCCTCTGCGATGAGGCTTCACGGATGCAAATCCCGGGCCGGGAGCCCACGTCAGGTGCACGTCGGCCCTGTTCCGACGCGCGAACCGGTCTCGCGGAACAGGAGTCCCCTATGCGAAACCTGAGCCTTCGCCAGGCGTCTGGGGCTACCCGGCAGGATCCCCGCAGGTCGGTGCGGCCGGCCCGTGGCGCCTGCCGCTCAGCGCCAGTGTTCAGCGACCCACGCGGTGGGATGCACCTTGCGGTACCACTTGCCGCTGACCCCGGCGATGGCGTCGGGCGGGTTCGGCTTGCCGTGGAAGGCGATGATCTTCGCGCCCTCGGGGAGTCGCGGCGGCTGGAACCAGCACAGGATTCCCGGTCGCACGCAGTGGCGCTTGAAGCTGCGGCACCAGCTATCGGGCCAGTAGCTGACCTTGCCCTGGCGGCCGAGGTAACCAGTGATGAACTCCTGCTCGTTGCGCACCTCGGACAGCGCTTTGTCCTTGTTGGCGGCGAGATACTCCAACGCATCCGCGTGCGCGCCGATGGTGTAGCGATAAACCGAAGTGTTGCCGGTGCCGTCGCGCTTGTCCCATTCCTTGATGACCACGAACTCGCCCGGTGGCTCGAAGAACGCGTCCAGGCTGTCGACGATCACCACGTCGAGGTCGATGAACAGGGTGGTGCCTTTCAGGTCGTAGAGCTCGCGCTTGAAGCTGGTCAGCTTCAGCCAGCCGTGGCCAAAGGTCCAGGGCAGGCGCTGGTCGAAATCGGCGAAGCCGACCTGCGGGATGTCGAGGACCTCGATGTCCGGCTCGATGCCCGTGCGGTCGTCGGTGAGGCAGACGAAGCGGTGCGGGCGCTTCAGATGCCTGCGCACCATCGAACGCAGCCGGTTGACGTACTCCGGGCCGTACTTGCGACCCCATTTGATGCACAGGACGTTGACCGGTTCCATCGCTGATCGCGCTCGCCATCGGTGTGTTTGCAAGGCCTCGCATTCTACATGCGCGACCGGGTCGACCTCGGATGGAGCTTGCTAGACTCCCCTGCCGCCCTGCGTATGAAACACCACCGTGAACCGCAGCGAGACCGACACCCTGGCCAGCGAGAGCGTGCAGGAGGCCCGCGTCACCGACGCCCGCGGCGCCCTGCTGTTCGACCGCCGGCGCATTGCCCAGGCCGATCGCCTGCTGCTGGATCCGCAGCACTGGGCCGAGCGCGGTCGCATGGAGGCATCGCGCGGCGGCCGCGGCGCGGTCTGCTTCGTGCGCGGCGAGTTCGGCGAGGCGGTGATCCGCCACTACCGGCGCGGCGGCCTGGTCGGCCGGGTGATCCGCGATCTGTACCTGTGGACCGGCGAAGACGCCAACCGCGCCTTCCGCGAGTTCCGTCTGCTGGCCCGGCTGCGCGAGCTCGGCCTGCCGGTGCCCGCGCCGCTGGCGGCCGGCTATGCGCGAGCGGGCCTGTTCTACCGCGCCGACCTGATGACCCTGGCGATCCCCGACAGCCGCACGCTGGCGCAAGCGCTGGCCGCCGGACAGGGCGAAGCCTTTGACTGGCGCGGTCTTGGCGGGCTGCTGGCGCGCTTCCACGCCGCGGGCGCGTTCCATGCCGACCTCAATGCCCACAACGTCATGCGCGACGACGCGGGTGGTCTTTGGCTGATCGACTTCGATCGCGGCGACCTGCGTGCACCCGCGCTCGCTTGGCAGCGCGCCAACCTGCAGCGCCTCGCGCGCTCGCTGCGCAAACTCGGGCTTCAGGGCGAGGCGCTGGCGGTGGGCTGGTCGGCCCTGGGCGCGGGCTACGTCGAAGCCGGGGGCAGCGCGGCCGCCTGCGAACTCAAGCCCGCATGAGCACGCCAGCGCACACCCGCGTGGACAGCGGCTGGGCCCTGCGTTTCCTGGGCGTCGGCAGCAGTGCGGCGGTCGAGCTCGGTTCGGCTTCGGCGGTGCTGGAGCACGATGGTCGTCCGCTGCTGATGATCGACTGCGGCGGCGAGGCCCTGACCGCGTATCTCAAGCACTACGGCGAGCCACCGCTGGCCCTGTTCATCACCCATGCCCACCTCGACCACATCGGCGGCATGGAGCGGCTGTTCTTCGCCCTGTACTTCGACGAAGCCCGACGCGGCCGCTGCCGGCTGTACGTGCCGGCCACCGTCGTGCCGCTGCTGCAGGCGCGGCTGGCGGACTATCCGGGCGTGCTCGCCGAGGGCGGCGCCAACTGGTGGGATGCCTTCCAGCTAATCCCGGTCTCGCGCGGCTTCTGGCACGCCGGCCGCCAGTTCGAGGTGTTCCCCTGTCGTCACCATGCGCCGGATACGGCCTTCGGCTTGGCCCTGCGCGGCAGCTTCGTCTACAGCGGCGATACCCGGCCGATCCCCGAGCAGCTGGCGCGCTATCCCGAAGAGACCCTGGCCCACGACTGCGGTCTGCGCGGCAATCCCTCGCACACCGGGCTCGACGACATCGAGCGCGAGTACCCGCAGGCCTGGCGCGAGCGGCTGGCCCTGTACCACTACGGCTCGGCCGCGGACGGCGAGGCCATGCGCGCGCGCGGCTACCGCGTGCTGGCGCCGGGTGAGCGCTTGGCGGTCGCGGCACCCGCGCCCTCAACCCTGCCCGCCGGTGGCTGAGCGCGCGCGCCAGACTTGTGGATTCGCCTCCGAGTCGCTACTCTGCCGCGCTCTGCAGCGTTCGTGCGTGAGACTCCGGAGAGATGTCCGAGTGGTTGAAGGAGCACGCCTGGAAAGTGTGTATACGGCTAAACCCCGTATCGAGGGTTCGAATCCCTCTCTCTCCGCCAGTTTCCGCAACTGAACGATCTGCCCGCCGCGACGCCTGAAAAGGCAGCGGCCGCTGCCCCGGCAGCCCCTCTATGGTGGCTCCCGTCGGTGCCTTCGCGACGATAGGCTGCAAACCCCGCCAGGCCCGGAAGGGAGCAACGGTAGCGGTTGATTCGGGTGCCGGAGTAACGCTGGCGGGAGTCGCCACCCTCTGCACTGCCGTCAGCGCCCGCGCCTGCGGGCCCTGTTGCGTGGGGCCGTGCGTCAGCGCGCGAGTCCGGGCGGCCCACGGCTTGTGAGCCGGCGCGGAGTCGCTTCCTCTGGCATGCCCCTGAGCGCGCGCGAAATCGTCGACACGCTGTCAGCTACGCTGGCCGCCAGACCTGCGCACCGTGCCGACCGCGGAAGCCCTCATCGATCAGTCGGCCATTGCCATCCACCAGACCCGAGCCCGCGCTCAGCGCATCGCGTTCGGTGAACCACACCGGATTCGTGTTCGCCGCGCCGGAGAGGCCGACGGCGCCATTGCTGGCCGTCTGCAGCACGTTCGCAGCGAAGTAGCTGTGCCGGTCGACCCCGGATTCGCGATCCCAATTGCGTGCACCAATCCGTTTGCCCACGAAGGTGTTGCGCCGCACCTGGCAGACGATCGTGACCGGTCCGACATTGGGCGCGGTCCCGTTGGCTGCGCCGTTGGTGACGAGGCCCCCGACATTGCTTCCACCGCGCACGAAGTTGTACTCGATCGAGCCCACGCCGGGCAGGGAGACGGCGTAGGCTGCGTTGTGCGCCTGGATGATGTTCTCGGCCTCCACCGCCTGCGGCGGCAGATCGGCGCGGCAGAACGAGATCTCGTAGTAGCGGCAGTAGCCCTTCGGAAACCACACCGAGTGGCGCACCTCGATGTTCGGGTCGTCAACGATGAAGGTCTCGCGCTCGCACAGGTGGGTGTCGACGTTGTAGTAGTCGTAGCCGTGCAGGCCACTGCAGTTGCGGTACGTGTTCTCTGCCAGCAGCAGATGCTGTCGGCCGTTCGCACGCCCGCCGTTCACCGCGCCGATGCAGGACTGGTTGTTGTTCTGCGCCGTGTTCGCGTTGAAGCAGCGCTCGAAGTGGCAGCGCCAGACGCTCCAGCGATGGTTGAACTCCCAGTCGTTGATGACCCCGAAGTTGCCGGTACCGATGTTCTCGAAGCGCAGTCCGCCGATGAACACGTCGGATGCGCGCATCTGGATGCCGCGATTGAACACCGGAGTCTCGCCGGGATAGGCGATGATCGAGGTCGCCATATGGCTGGCGTTGACCAGAATGGCGTCGCTCAGCGTGTAGTTGCCGCCGCGACACACCAGCACCTTGCCGCGGCTTGGCGAGACCATGCCGTTGCCCAGCATCGCCTGATTCCAGGCCATCGCATTCTGCGGGCTGGTGCCGTCGCCCTTGCCGAGCGCCGTTGGCGCGGTGAACAGGTGTCCGTCAAGCGCCACTTGCAAGCGGAACTCGAACAGCAGCGGCGTGTTGTTCTGATCGCTGCAGCGCACGCGGATCAGATAGCTGCCGGCCACCGGCGACTCCCAGACGAGGGTCGCGTAGTCCGGCGTTGGCGCGTAGTCGCCGGAGCTGTCGCGCTGCAGGAACTCCCCGATCCGCATGCCTGGCGGGCCGGAGAGCAGCTCGTAGAAGCGCGGGTTGCTGCCGCCCATGGCGCGCACCGGACACTCCCAGCGCAGGCCTGGATAGGCGCGACGATGGTGCGAGGCCGCAGGCGCCACCGCGTCGCTCTGCGGATAGATCTTCTGCAAGGGCAGCAGGCTGTTTGGCTCGAAGTAGCCCGGCGGGAACAGGTAGGCGGTGTTGGTGCTGGGCGTGACCGCCTCGAAGCCGTCGGCGTACAGCGCGCTGGAACCGCCCGATGATCCGGCGCGGCAGGCGTCTGGGCGCAAAGCCAAGGCGGTGCTGGCCGCGGTGGTCAGCAGAAGGAACTGTCGACGCTTCATGGTGGGATCTGCCTGTGGATGGGAGGGGGCGCAATACGAGCACATGCTTCGCTCGACCTTGCGGTTGACGTCGCGGCGCGACCGCCCAGTGCGCGCTACTCGAAGCCGTCGGCGAAAACGTTCAGGCTGGTGCTCATCGGCAGCGGATAGCGGTGGCCCAGCGTGGTCAGGCGTGCATCCCCGGCCGGCAGTCGGGTCAAGGCGCCGCTGCCGCCCAGGTCGCTGGTGGCGCTGAGCACGCTGCCCGAGGCCAGCGTGTCGAGGCCGTGCGTGTCGCGCCAGGTCGCCCAGCTCATGTTCATCGCCGAGCCACCGCATTCGGTGTCGCGCATGGCGTTGCTGCTGCTGGTTTCCAATCGGTTCGCGCGGGTGCGCAGCTGGCTCGCGAAGGCGGCCGGCACCGTGTTGAGGCAGGACGCCCAGGCATAGGGCGCGGGCGTCGAGCGGATCAGGTTGTGGCTGATCCGGGTGTCGGCGCTGCCCACATTGAAGGCGCCCCAGCGCAGCACGATGGCGCCGCTCGCGATGGTGTTGTGGTGGATGTCGTGTGCGCGCATCGTGCAGCCTTCGGTCAGGCATTGGCCGCCGAGCAGCACGCCGGTGTTCACGAACAGGTTGTGGTGGATGTGGACCTGCTCGGAACCATACTGCGCCGAGATCTGGATGCCGTTGCTGTTGGCGAAGCCGGGCGCGTACTCGATGAAGTTCTCGCGGTACACGTTGCGCTGCGAGTTGTCCTTGTCGTGCACGCCGACGGTGGTGGCGCCCAAGCGCACCTGGTTGTTCTCGAACAGCGAATCGCCGGCGTCGAACCAGGTGGTGGCGTAGCCGGTCGGGTAGTTGTTGAACTCGGAGTCCTGCACCAGAAAGCGATGGCGCTGCTGCAGATCACCCCAGCCGTGGATGTAGGCCGGGTTCTCTCCGCCGTTGGCCACCACGCCGTCCAGAAATCGCACCTGGCGCACCACCAGGCCGGGCAGCGAGGGATCGCTGACGATGCCGTACTGGCGCACACCGGTGATGTCGACGCCTTCCAGTCGCGCGGCCGGGGCCTCGGTGAAGCGCGCGGTGATATTGCCGCTCTGGTTGAGCGCCAGCACCGGGATTTCATCGGGGTAGGCCAGGATCTGGCGGGGGCGGCCGTCGTTCAGATCGAAGCGGCCTGCATAGGTGCCCGCCCGCAGCATCAGCGCCTGCGCCGACGTGCCTTGAGCCAGCGCGTAGGGAATCGTCTGCAGCGGCTGATCGATGCCGCCGCGGCCGGGGGCATCGACGCCCCCGGGCGCCACGAACAGGAAATGACTCGCCCCAGCGCTGACCACGAAGGTGCGCTGAGCCACCTTCTGCACGGCGGCGCTGTCGCGCACTTCCAGATCGAACTCGTAGCTGCCCGCCGCTGCGGGCACGAAGCGCAGGGTACCGCGTCGGAAGTCGAGGCTGACGCCAGCGCTGGATGCGCTCTGGCCGTTGAAGCGCGTCGCCAGCAGCCGGAACTCGTAGGGGAACTGCCCGCCGACCACGCCGGGCCGGCTCTCGTAGGCGAGGCCGGGGTAGGCGATGGCGCGCAGACCGGCGCCGTTGTGCCACCAGCTCAGCGGCCCATCGGGTGTCGTGGCCGGCATCGTGATGCGCGCCGCCGCGGTGTGCACGCAGCGCACAAAGACCGGCGTCGCGTCTGCCGGCACCTGGCTCGGCGCCTGTGCGGACAGCGCGCAGTGTTGGCCATCCGGCTGGCTCAGCACCTGCACGCTCAAGGGCGTTCCGGGCGCTGCAGCGCCGAGGCTCAGCGCACCGTTCAGGCTTGCCTGGACCGTGGTGCCGCCTTGCCTGAGCGAGACCGTATTGCCGAGCGCCAGGCCCTCAAGCCGGATGTTCACGGGGACCGTCGTGCCGGCCCAGGTGGTCGAGCCCGTCGCGAAAAGCAGCATGGCGATCAGGCGGGTACCGAAGACGGCGCCAAGGTGGCGATGCAACGATCCAGCGAAGCGACTTCTCACGGGCGTGATCTCGAAAGGGTTCAAGGGGAGCGCAGAACGGTGTGTGGACGGCCGGCTACTCGAAGCCGTCTGCGAACAGCGAATCGGGGCGAAGAATCTCGGCGCCATGCGTGCCCAGATACTGGCTGCGGAATGCGCCGGCGAGGCGGTGCTGGGTATCGAGGATGCCGTCGCTGCCGCGACCGTGGCACTCGTTGCCGGTGCTGGACAGGATCAGGTTCTCGCGGATGGCGGGGTCGTAGTACACGCCGGCCGGCGCGTTGGCATCGAACAGAACGATGCGGGTGGCGGTGTTGCCGCCCTGGACCACCGCGTCGTGCACGATCACGTCATTCTCGAAACTGATGCGCAGCGCCGAACTGCTGCGCATGATCACGGCCGGCGCGCGGAGCGTGTTGCGGTAGATCCAGATCGGCCCGCGTTCGCCGCCGGACGCGGTTGCACCCACGCCGATGCCGAGGCCACCGTTGCCGTCGCGAGTCACGATCGTGTTGAAGCAGACCTCGATACGACGCGTTGTAAAGCTGCCATTGGCGCCCGACATGGTGAGGTCGATCAGGCCGCCGTCCCAAGCCTGGTTCCAACGATTGCCGCGGATGCTGATGTCCTCCTGCTCCCAGCCCTTGATCCAGATCGCATGCTGCGACGTCGAGTTGGCCGGCGCTTCGAAGACGTTGTCGGCCACCACCAGATAGCGGGTCTGGTAGGTGTCGATCGCGCTGAATCCGTTGTTGGTGAAGGGCAGGCGGCGGAAGGTGCAGAACACCTGGGCGACGTACTCACGCACGCCGCCGCCGGCGCCCAGGAACAGGCAGCTGTTGTTGTCGTCGCCTCCGCCCGCGGCGGTGCCCAACGACGGCGAGTCGAAGCCCAGCCGGTACTGGTAGCAGCGGTGGTTGACGTTGAGCGAGCCGAAGTAGCGCGGGTTGGCCTGGCCGCTGGGGCCACCCACGAAGTTCAGGTGCGCAACATAGGTGTCGCTGCTGTTGTACCAGGCGAAGTGCCAGGCGTTCAGCGTGCCGCAGTCGATCGTCGCGTGTTCTCCGGGCCAGCCGAACAGGCTGCCGACGCGGCCTGCACCCGTGCCACCGCTGACCGCGATGTTCATCGACTCAGCGGGTGCCTGATACAGGCCTGCCCGCAGACACAGCGCGCCGCCGTCCTGCACCTGCGCATAGGCGTGTGCAAGCGTGCGCCACGGCGCCGACGCCGTTCCGGTGCCGCTGCTGTCGCTGCCGTTCGCGGCATCGACAAAGCGGGCCCAGGTGCCTGAGACCACGCCGCTCCAGCTGAACTGGACGCTGCCGCCATCCTGGTCGCGCACGCGCACGGTGAAGCTGAAGGTGCCGTTCGAAGTCGGCGTCCAGCGCAGGATGCCGTAGCCCGCGTCGCCGTAGTTCCGCCCGAGGCTGGCGCCCGCCGGCGCATCGACCAGCTCGTAGATGAACGGCCAGCTGCCGCCCTGCACCACGATGGGCAGCTCATAGGGCAGGCCGACATGTGCATTGCGATGGAAGGCACGTGTCGAGGTTTCCGCATCCGGGCGCGGCAGCACGATGCGCTGCGGCGTCAGCGGCATCTTGGCCGGAATGAACTGACCGGCCGCGAGCTGGCCGTTCCAGACGCCGGTGGCGCCGATGGGGAGTGCGGCTTGCGCAGACTGACTGCGCAGACCGGCCGCAATGGCCGCAGCGAGGCCGAGGAAATGACGACGATGCATGGGGACTCCGCAGGGACGACGGCTGGCGCAAATGCCTGATGCCCGGCCGCTTCGTCGGCGCTGCGCGGCGCCCGCAGACGGACGCGCCACACCGCTGCGACGGTTGGCCTTGAGGCGAGGTGCCTGGTGTTGCCGATCGAGTCCCTGGCTCGGGCCCTGAGGGCCTCTTGTGGTCTCGATCTGTTCGCTGATGCCGCTGTCCCCGAGCGAACCGGCGCGCGGACACGCGCCTGGGCAGCAGTGTCGACAATTGTGAGCAACTGTCAAGGAGGCTCGGTCGCGATGGCGCCAATCGCTGCGTCCGCGCCGACCAAAGGTGCAGGAATCGCAGCCCGGACGATGTCAGAGCGTGTGAGAAATCCAGACGCCGTAGCGAGGGCGTCCACAGGCGCCGCAGAGAGCGGAGGGTCCTTCAGCATGCTCCCAGAGCTGCACGGCACATGACTTCGCACCCGCGAATGCAGGTGCGACGGCGACGCCTACCTCCGGTCGATCGGGCTGGCTTCAAAGACCGCTGTCACTCCCAGCGCCAGAGCGGCTGGTCCTTGTCAGGCAGTTCGCCGCGCAGGCGCAGGCGGACCAGATCCACCGGCATCGTTCCGCCCTTGAGGATCGCGTCGTGGAAGTCGCGCTCGCCCATCTGGCCCGACTCCACCAGCTCGCGGCGCAGGGCCATGAACTGCAGGCCGCCGAGCAGATAGGCCGCCTGGTACAAGGGGCCATAGTCACCGGTGAAGCTGCGCCGCACTTCGGCGGCGGCGTTCTCGCGCTCATGGCCCACTTCGTTCACCAGCAGCTCGATGGCTTCCTGCGGTGTCATCGTGCCGAGGTGGAAGGCCAGGCTGAACTGGATGCGGGCGGCGCGGTGGCTGCGCCAGAACAGCATGCCCATACGGTCCTCGGGCGTTTGCGCGAAGCCGCGCTGGTACAGGAACAGCTCCCAGTACAGCGCCCAGCCCTCCATCCAGAAGGGCGTACGGAACAGCTGGCGCTGGGTCTGGTGGCGCAGGTTGTAGAAGTACTGCAGGTGGTGGCCGGGGATCAGCTCGTGGTGCACCACCGCGCGCGAGAAGTGCCGGTTGTTGCCGCGCAGGCTCATCAGCTGCTTCTCGTGCGGCATCGAGCTGTGCGGATACGCCACCCACACATCGCGACCGCCCAGGAAGAACGGCGCCTGCAGCTGCGCCTGCGGGCTCAGCATGTTCATGCGCCAGTCGCGCCGCGAGAGCTCGGGCACCGTGACCAGCTGATTGTCGGTGAGGTAGTCGATGGCCTCGTTCGCGAGTTCGACCACCAGCTGCGGCTGCTGGCCGACGGCCGGCGACTTCTGTTTCACCGCCTCCAGCGCCTCGCGCCAGTCGCTGAAGCCCATCTCGCGCGCGGCCTCGCGCATCTCCTCCCGGCACCAGGCCAGCTCGCGGCGGCTGATCTCGACCAGCTGCTCCGGCGTATATGGGATGCGTTCCGCCGTGAGTGCGGCGATCAGCGCCTCGCGACCGATCGGGTCGCCGATGATCACCTCGGGGTTGTCGACACCCGCCAGGCGCTTGCGGATCAGCTCGGCGGTCTTCGGCAGCTGGGCATCCAGCGCCTGCCACGGGTTGCTGACCCAGTGGGTGAAGTCGGGGTCATAGCCGTCCTGGTGGGCATGCCAGTCCTTCAGTGCGCGATGGGTGGCGTCGAGGACGCGGGCGGCACGATGGGCGACAGCGGGCGACAGCGTCGACAGCGCCGCGTCCTTGGCTTCGATGCGTGCATCGAGATCGGCCAGGGCGGCGCGCGCGCGCTCCAGCCTGCCGGCGCTGCTGCGGCCGTCGGCCTGCTGCAGGGCGCGACGTGCTTCCGCGAGTTCGATCAGCGCCGCCACTTCGGGCAGCAGTGGCGCGGCTTCGTTGATGCGCTGGCGCTCGAACTCCAGATCCCCCTGGCGCTGCTGCAGCTCGCCGCGAAACAGGATCCAGTCGATCCGGTCTTCCAGGCCCAGTGCTTCGAAGTCCATCGCGTCGAGCCGCGCCAGCCAGCCCGTGTAGAGCTCACCCAGCGCACGCCGACGCGCCTCGCCCCAGGCGATGTCGTTGACGTGCTCGATGGCGGCCAGATCGGCGCGGAAACGCTGGATCTGCGGCGCCAGCAGCTGCGCGCTGGGCGCATGCTCGGACGCTGGCGGCACCAGTGCCTCGCTGGGCAGCGGTGGCGCCGCCAGCGCAGCGACAGGCACCAGCAGGGCGCAGAACAGGGCGGCGGCGATTCGGGTGCGGCGCATGGTGGGCTCCGGCGTGGCTTGATGCCCGATTGTGCCCGCGCCCGCCGACCGCTGCGGGTGCCACAGGTTCGGGGTGCGTGCTCAGGCGTCCATGGCGGCGACCAGCTCGGCTTCCAGCGAACGCGTTGGATCTGCCCGCAGCGTGGCGAGGGCCGGGCGGTCGAGATCCAGCCGCAGGCGGCCTTCAACCAGCAGCACGGCGCGATGCACATGGCGCTCGGCGAGTTCGATCGCATGCGTCGCGAGCACGATGGCGGTGCCACGCGCTGCCAGATCCACGAGGTGGCGCTTCAGCGCCCAGGCGCTGGGGGGGTCAAGGCCATTCAGCGGTTCATCGAGCAACAGCAGCGGCGGCTCGCCGATCAGGCCGAGCAGCACCGCGAGCTTCTGTCGCGTGCCCAGCGAATACTCTTCCACCGGACGATCGAGATAGACGCTGTAGCGCAGGGCTTCGGCCAACTCGAGAGTGCTGGCCGGCACCTCGCCGAGCCCGCGCGTGCGGGCGAACAGCTGCAGGCATTCGCGCCCGGTCAGCAGGCCCGGCAGGGCCGCGGGATCGACCGCCATGCCGAACTTCCTGCGCGCTGCAGCGGTGTCGGTGGCGATCGCATGGCTGCAGATGTGGATCGTTCCGCGGCGCGCGGGCAGCAGCCCGGCGATGCAGCGCAGCAGGCTGCTCTTGCCCGAGCCGTTCGGGCCGGCCAGCGCGACGAACTCGCCGGCATCGATCCGCAGGTCGATGCCCTGCAGTACGGGCCGACCGCCCAGCTCCAGGTGCAGGTCGCGAACATCGAGTATGTGCATGCTCAAGCCAGTCTCCGTGCACGCCAGGCGTGCCAGCCGATCATTGCGATGGCCGGCAGCAGCACCGCCGGGCCGAGTCCCTCGCGCGCCAGCACCAGCAGCAGGGCGACTTCGGCCATCAGCTGGCCGCGCTGGCGGGCGCGCGAGCGCGGGTAGTGCAGCATCAGCGCGATCTCCAGGCCGCAGAGCAGCAGGAAGCCGAATGCGCCGAGTGCAACGACGAGCGGCGAGGCGCCGAATAGCGTGAGCGCCAGCGCGAATAGGACGCTGGCCAGCAGCGCGCGCGAGGCCGGGTAGCGCCAGCCGCTGCGGCAGAAGTCGACGCGCGAGCGCGGCGTGGCCAGCAGCAGGCGCTCGACCTCGGCCAGCGCGCGGGCGCTGGCGTCGAGCGTGGTGCGCAGCCAAGGCAGCATCACCACCAGCAGCAGCATGCCGGCGAACACGCGCGCGCCTTCGCCGGCCAGCACCATCAGGCCGAGCGGCAGCAGCCAGACCCAGGCGCGGCCGCTGCGCCAGGCGCGTTGGCTGCGGCGGCGCTGCAGCTGTCCGAGTTCAGGCCAGGGGCCGAGCCAGCGCGGCGCGACTGCCCAGCCGCGGGCTTCACTGCGCAGCGGCCTCGCGCCAGCGAGCGACCCCGAGTTCATGGGCTCGGCGCGGGTACCAGCCTGACCCGCGCGTGCCAGCTGCACGAGCCCGCCGGCCAACAGCAGCGAGGCCAGCATCTGCATCAGCAGGGCGCCGGCTTCGTTGGCATTGAACAGGCGCGAGAGCAGGGCGGCGAGTGCGAACAGCGCGGTCCACAGCAGGCCGATGCCGATGCCCAGCAGCAGCTGCTGGCTCAGGCCACGCCGCTGCACGGCTGGCGCAAGGGGCAGGGCTGACAGCCAGCCATGCGCCCGGCTGGCGATTTCGAAGCGCCGCGCACGCTGGTGGAGGCGCCAGAACGCGAGCAGCAGAAAGGCGGACGTGGCCGCAAGCGGCTGCGCGCGCCAGAGCTCAAGCAGCGGCTGCAGTCGCGGCGCCAGCGTCTGCAGCAGCCCTGTGGCCAGTCCGAACAGCGCAAGCAGCGCCAGCGCGTGGAACAGGCTCTCGCCGGGGCGCCTGCGCCACAGACGCCAACGGGCGCGCAGTTCCAGCGCGCTCTGGGCCAGCCGCGGATGCAGGGACGTGGGCCAAGGCAGAGGCATGCGCGAGGTCATTGACGGGGCGCGCTTGGAACCCGCGTTCCGGCGAAGGTTCCACAGGCGTCGCCCGAATCCGCCCGCGCGCCATGCACAGCCGCGGGCGTGCGGGCCTGTCAGTCTTCCAGGCCGTCGCGGAAGATGCGGTTGGTCGGCAGCTGCAGGCTGCTGCCGCCACTGTTCGTACTCGCATTCGGGCTGGCCGCGATGCCGACCGGCTGACCGCTGCCTCCGATCCAGCGCAAACGCTGCAGGGGCGAGGCGGTCACGCTCGCCGTGCTGGCCGGTGCGGGGCCGACCAGTCGGTACTGCGGGCTGCCGGTCTCGGTCGCGAAGGCCGCGCTGCCGACGCTCGACAGCGCCCCGATCGTGAGGCCGAGCGCGAGCGCGCGGATGGCGCAGCGCGGGTTCATGGGCAGCTGCCGGCGAGCAGACCGGTGCCGCGCAGGGTGTTGCCGGCACAGATCAGATTGACCTGGCCGCCGTCGCAGCGCTGGCCCTGCAGGTGGTTGCCGTACCACTCTGCGCTGGCCCCCGCGGGGCCCGCCAGCAGGCAGACCGAATTGCTGTCCGCGGCATCGGTGGCGACGAGGCTGGACTGCTGCAGCTTCAGGTTGGCCGCGGCGGCGATCAGGCTGACCGCGCGCACCGTTTCGTTCGCGGATGAGCGCTGCAGGCGCAGGCTGCTCGCCTCCACCCGCGCGCGGCCCCTCAGCTCCAGGGCGGCGGCGCTCGCGCCGGCGCCAGCGTTGACATGGCCCGCTTCGACCAGACTGTGCTCGATCCGCAGCGGAGCGCTTCCGGCGGGCGCGGACCAGTTCGCGCTCTGTCCGATCCCGATGCAGGGCGCGGTATCGCCCGCGAGGCATTCGACCTGCACGTGGACTTGGCTGAGCCGAGGCGGGATCGCTTCGATGCGGATGCCCGAAGTCTCCCCGCCGCCCTGGCTGCTGTCCTGGCGTCCGCGCAGTCGGATGCGCAGGTCATGTACCTCGAGCGCGGCCTGCGCGGGCTGGTTGCTGGTGCCGTCGCGCAGGCGCAAGGCGCTGACCTGGGTGGCGCGCAGGTCGCGCATGTCGATCGCGCTGTGTTCGATGACTGCGAGCTGGCCCGCGTTCTCGACCACGATGCCCTCCGCCCGCGTGGTCGACGTGGTTCCGCTGGCGCTGCCCTGGATGCTGACCCGGACGTTCGAGAGTCGGCCCTGCGGCCCATCGGAAAACACCGCCGGTGCGCCGAGGAAGCGCAGCCCGTAGACGTTGAGGACGCTGGCGCCTGCCTGCAGCTGCACGTGGAGGTCGCGCCAGACGTTGCCCTGGCCGGCGATGAAGTAGCTGCCGCGGATGCCCTCGGTGGCGTCGGCGGCCTGGATCAGCGCCCCCTCGATGCGCAGATTGAAGCCCGGGCAGTCGGCGCGCAGGCCCATCGCATACTGCCCACCGAGCGCGCGGCCGACCACATCGCGGACCTGACTGTCGAAGGCGCAGACGCTGATGCCGGCGCGCTGACCCAGCGTGCCGGGCGCTGCCCGACTGATGCCGGTCACCCGCTGCAGCCGTACCCGCGCCACCAGCTGCTGCGGGGCGGCACGATCGATCGCGGCGATGCCGACCTGGCTGTCGGCGAAGTTCAAGGGAACCGCCGTGTTCTCCGCGGTGAGGTCGGTGATCTCGGTGTCCGAGCCAAGCTGCAGCGAGGCGGCGAACTCGGGTGCGGTGAACGCCGAGGTGATGAACGTGGCGGCCTGGCCCTTGCCGCTCAGGCGGGTGTGCGAGGGCAGCACGAGGGCTGCGCTGCCCAGGTCGTAGCGGCCGGCGTCAAGCTCGATGGCCACCGGTGCCGTGGCGCTGGCATCGCTGATCGCAGCGACGGTCGCCAGCAGGCGGCTGCCGTTCTCCTGCGGCGTGCCTTCGGCCGAAACCACGATCGTGCGCCGCATCAGGCTGCCGGCGCGCAAGGCGAAGGGCGCGGCAGTCAGGCGCGGTCGCGGCGCCATCTCGCCGTCGCCGGCGATCTGGATGCCGAGGTAGAGCTGTCGGCCCCAGAGGTCGCGCGGCAGCGCAACCACCTGGCCCAACTCGACGGCGAGATTGCCGCCGTCGACGTCGACCGCGTTCTGGGTCTCGCTCCACAGCGGCGTGCCCCCACTGGGATCCGCATACAGGCGGAAGGTGATGCTGAGGCTGGCGCTGATCGGGTTGCCGCCGGCATCCGCAAGCCGCCCCTGGTAGGCCAGGGTGGCCGGCGCCGACGCGCTCGCGGCGGAGGCGCAGACGGCAGCGGCGAGCGCCAGCGGAAGGGCGAGGGCAAGCAGGGGACGTGGTCGCATGGAAGCCGCCTCTGGCGCACGTGGGGACTGCCCCGATTGCGTCATGCGTCCGCGCCGCTTGCCAATAGCCGAGTTCTGAAAACTTCTGATAGTTTCTGGAAGCCCTTGCGCGACAGAGGCTTGCGAATGGATATCCGGGTCGACACCGCAGCGCAGGCGCAGCCCCCGGTTTCCGGGCGCTGGCGCGTCGGGGCGCTGGAGGTCGACTTCGATCGCTGTCAGGCCTTCCGCGAGGGCAAGGAGGTGAGGCTCGATCGCGCGGGGTTCGAGCTGCTGCGCTGCCTGCTGGCCGCGCCGGGCGGGATCCAGCCCAAGGAGCGCCTGCTGCGTGCCGGCTGGCCCGGGCGCGTGGTGTCGGAAAACTCCCTGGCCAAGGCGATCGGCAAGCTGCGCCTGGCCATCGGCGATGCCGAGGGCGAGCGCCTGCGGGTGGTGCACGGCTACGGCTATCGCCTGCTCGAAGCCTGTGAGCCCCTGTCTTTGGATGCTGCCTCTGGCGGAGCGCCCGCGGCGGTCGATGCGCCGCCTGCTCCGATGGCCCCTGCTGCACCGCTCGGGGCATCGGCGCCGCCGCGACGCGCGCTTGGGGCGGGTCTTGCGATCCTGTTGCTGGTCCTGATCGCCGCCGTGGGGTGGCGCCTGCAAGCGCCTTCGGCGCACGCGCCGGCCGGCCACCTCGCCGACGTCATCGCCGTGCTGCCGTTCCGCGACCTCAGTGAAGAGGGCCGGCACGCGGTGTTCGCCGCGGGTCTCGCCAATCACCTGCGCGAGCGCATGCAGCGCGTTCCCGGCCTGCGCGTCGTCGCGCGCGCACCCAGCGAGCGCGTGCAGGCCTGGGACTTCGATCCGGAGACGCTGGGCGCCGAGCTGGGCGCCAACCTGCTGGTCAGCGGCAGCGTCGAGAGCCGTGGCGATCGCCTGCGGGTATCGCTGCAGCTGGTCGACACCACGGGGCGTACGCCCCCGCTGGACGAGACCTTCGAGCGCGCGCCCTACGACCAGGCGACCCTGATCGACGCGGTGACCGAGCGCCTGCTGGACGGCATCGGCGGCCAGCCGGGGCGCTGGGGCCATGATCCGGCGCGCGCGCGCGGCACGGCCAACGCTGCGGCCTATCGTGCCTTCCTGCGCGCCTCCACCCTGTTCGCCGGCAACAACGACCCCAACAGCCAGCGTCGGGCGATCGCGGTGCTGGAGGAGGCGATCGCGCTGGACCCGAACTATGCGGATGCCTGGCGCATGCTCGCCGGCATCCTCGGTGGCAGCGGCTACTACGCCGACAGCGCCGAGCAGCTGCTGCAGGGCAGGGCGCGCGCCTTCGAGGCCTGGCGGCGCACGCTGGAGTTGAGCCCGCCCGATCCGCTCGACTACCTGCTGCTGTCGGAGACGCGCCTGCTCTACCGCTTCGACTATGCGGGCGCCTGGGCCGATCTGGAGCATGCGCAGGCGCTGACGCCCGGCGGCGAGTCCGCGACCCTGCTGGTGTGGAAGGCTCGCTTGCTGGCCTCGATGGGGCGGCTCGAAGAGGCCGTCGCCACGGGCGCGCGGGCCATCGCGCTGGATCCCGAGTCCGGCGCGCGCCGCAACCAGGGCTGGCACTACCTCGCGCTGGGCGACACCCGCAATGCACGCGCGGTGCTGCTGCTCCAGCTGCACGACCTGCCCGAGAACCCGCACACGAACTTCTACCTGGCGCTCTGCGACATCTTCGAGGAGCGGCCACAGCAGGCGCTGGAGCGGCTGGAGCATTCCTCGACCCTGTTCCGGCTGGTCGGCACCGTCATCGCGCTGCATGAGCTCGGCGATCGCGCTGGCTCCGACGCCGCGCTGGATGCGCTGCGCCGGCAGTTTGGCATCGCCGACGGCTACTGGGTCGGCGCCGCGCACGCCTGGCGCGGCGAGAGCGATCTGGCCTTCGAGTGGATCGAGCGCGCCATTCGCGGCGGCGACAGCAGCGTGATGTACCTCCCGTTCGACCCGCTGCTTGCCAATCTGCGCAGCGATCCCCGCTACCGGAAGGCGCTGGCAGCGATCGGCTACCCCCCGCAGTTGCCGTAGGAAGTCCGCGCGCAGCGAAAACACGTCCGGCGGGTCCAAGAAGAAGGGCGCCGTCGTTGCCGACGGCGCCCTCTCCTGTTGCGGCGCGAGTGTTCGCTCAGGCGATCAGTCGTCGCTCTTGTTCTTCAGGCCGCGGCGGTACAGCAGGTTGTCGGCGTCCGGCTGCTTGCCGCGCCACTTCACGTACATCTCCATCGGGTCCTCGGTGCCGCCGCGCGACAGGATGCCCTGGCGGTAGGCCGCACCCAGCTCGGCGTTCAGGCCGCCCTGCTCGGTGACGAAGGCGAAGGCGTCGGCTGCCAGCACTTCGCTCCAGATGTAGGCGTAGTAGCCCGAGGAATAGCCGCCCGGGAACACGTGGGCGAAGAAGGCGCTGCGGTAGCGCGGCGGCACCGGCGCGAAGTCGACGCCGTGCTTGGCCAGCGCGGCCTTCTCGAAGGCTTCGACGTCTTCCACCACCGCGCCCTGCGGCAGGGTGTGCCATTCCATGTCGAGGAAGCTGGCGGCCACGTACTCCAGGGTGTCGAAGCCCTGGTTGAAGCCCGAGGCGTTCAGCACCTTCTGCATCAGCTCGGCCGGGATCGGCTCGCCGGTCTGGTGGTGCTTGGCGTAGTTGGCGAGGATCTCCGGGTGCTTGGCCCAGTCTTCCTCGAACTGCGAGGGGAACTCGACGAAGTCGCGCGGCACCGCCGTGCCGGCCAGCGAGGGGTACTTCACCTTCGAGAACAGGCCATGCACGCCGTGGCCGACCTCATGGAACATGGTGGTGACCTCGTCGAAGGTCATCAGCGCCGGCTGGCCTTCCACCGGCTTCGGGATGTTCATGACGTTCAGCGCGACCGGCTTCTGGTTCAGCAGCTCGCTCTGGTCGACGAAGGTGGACATCCAGGCGCCGCCGCGCTTGCTGGGGCGCGCGAAGTAGTCGGCGTAGAACAGGCCGATCTGGGTGCCGTCGGAGTCGATCACGTCGAAAACGCGCACGTCGGGGTGATAGACGGGCAGGTCGCGGCGCTCGTTGAAGCTGACGCCGTAGAAGCGGTTCAGCGTGTAGAACACGCCGTCACGAAGCACGCGGTCGAGCTCGAAGTAGGGCTTCACCAGCTCGGGGTCGAGATCGTACTTCTGCGCACGCACCTGCTCGGCGTAGAACTCCCAGTCCCAGGGCTGCAGCTGGAAGCCGCCGCCCTGCGCGTCGATCAGCGCCTGGATGTCGGCCGCTTCCTTCTTGGTGTTCTCGACCACGGTCGGCGCCAGGTCCGACAGCATCTTCAGCACGGCTTCCGGCGTGCCGGCCATCTGGTTTTCCAGCTGGAAGGCGGCGTGGTTGGGCTTGCCAAGCAGGGCCGCGCGCTCGGCGCGCAGCTGGGCGAGGCGCAGGACCATCGGACGGGTGTCGCCTTCACCGTCGACCAGGCCGCGGTTGGCCGAGGCTTCCCACACGCGCTGGCGCAGCTCGCGGTTCTTGAGCGAGGTCAGCACCGGCTGGCGGGTGGTGTTGGTGATGCGGATCAGCCACTTGCCCTCATGGCCCGAAGCCTTGGCGGCTTCTGCGGCTGCGGCGATCTGGCCCTCGGAGAGGCCGTCGAGCTGGGCGACGTCGTCGACGACGACCGAAGCGAGCTCGGTCTGCTTCAGCAGGGCCTGCTGGAAGGCCGTCATCAGCCCGGCCTGCTCCTCATTGAGAGCGCGGATGCGGGTCTTGGCGTCTTCCGACAGCTCGGCGCCGGCGCGCACCATGCGCAGGTGGGTCTGCTCGACCAGGCGCTTGGTTTCAGCGTCGAGGTTCAGCACTTCACGGGCGTCGTAGATCGACTTGACGCGCTCGAACAGCTTCGGATTCAGCAGGATCGAATCCTGGTGGGCGGCCATTTTCGGAGAAAACTCGGCCTGCACCTTCTGGATGGTCGGGTTGGTGTCGGTGCCGGCAAGGTTGCCGAACACCCGCGCCGTGCGCATCAGCAGCGCGCCGGAGCGCTCCAGCGCCACCAGGGTGTTCTCGACCGTCGGCGGCTCCGGGTTGTTGGCGATCGCCTCGACCTCGGCGGCGTGCTGCTTCATGCCCTCCAGCAGGGCGGGCAGGTAGTGCTCGTCGCGGATCTTGGTGAAGTCCGGCGCCATCAGCGGCAGGGTGCTGGGGCTCATGAAGGGGTTGTCGGCCAGATCGGCCGCAGCGGCGGGCGCGGCTTCGGCCGGCGCGCTGGCGGTCGGCGCCGGCGCTTCGCCTTCCGGCTTGGAGCAGGCGGTCAGGCCAAGGGCCAGGGTGATCGCACCGGCGAGGGCGCCGGTGAGCAGGGGGCTACGCATGGGGCAACTCCGTTGGAACGTGCCGAAAGAACCCCGGAGCATAGCAGTGCGAAACGCGCCGCCCATCGGCCATCGGTTGGGGCTTCCTGCTCGCGGCCTGCCGCCCGACAGGGGGCTCGACCCACCTGCGCGCGACACTCGCGCCATTCCCGATCGGAGCTCACAGTGCGACTGAAGATCGCGCGGTCACCTTCGATCCACCGGCGCGCGGCTGATCCCCGGGCGGCTCGTGACCCACGCAAGCTCGACATCCGCCGGAATCCCGGCCGAGAGCGCCGCAAGGCCCCGCAATAGGCGCAGGGCCCGCGGCTCACCCCGACCGACCAACCGCCCTCACCAGCGGTAGGTCACCGTATAGCGCACGGTCTGCTTGCCCTCGGCCGGCAGCTTCACTGCGAAATCGATGGTCTGCGCGTCGCGCTTGTCGAAGGCCTGCGAGTTTCCTGTGATGGCCCAGCTGCTCCAGCGGTACAGGTACTCACGCACGGTGACCTCGGCCGGGCTCTTCTTGCCGTTGCGCACTTCGACTTCGATGGTTTCGGTAATCGTGCGGGCCTTCTCGTCATAGCTGTAGCTGACCTGCCGGCGTTCGCCGCTGATGTCGAAGGCCGTGCCGAGCTTCAGCCGGATCGTCTCGTTGCGGGCTGTGTGCTGGATCAGGTCCTCGCCGATGAACTCCTGCGCGCCGTCCGCACTGGCCTGGCTGACGCGCACGCGGCCGCCGGGCAGGGGAATGCCCAGTCGGTTGGCCTCGCGGTTCTCGAACTCGAGAAAGGCGCCGGCCTCGCCGCGTTGGGTGGCGCCAAAACCCTGGTCGGTCATGGCTGCGCCGTAGTTGCGATAGCTGGGGCTGGCGGTGAAGACCAGCTCGCGGCGGCAGTCGGCGCCGGCAACAGCGGGGAACAGCTCAAGCTGCTTGACCGAGTTGTCGGGCAGATCGGTGCGCCGGCCGAGGGTGTAAAGGTGGTACTCGAACAGTTCGGATTCGGCGAAGCCATCCGCCATGGGGGCCGCTTCGGCGACCGCCATCCGGTACATCACCTGCGGTTCGGGCGGCGCCGGCGCGCGATTGACGTCGCCTGCAACCAGCTTCAGCTTCGCGTTCGGAAAGCTGCCGCCGCTCTGGTTGACCAGGCTGACCCAGGCGGCGAGGTCCATGCGGCAGCGGCCGCCATCCTCATGCAGAGTGATGTTGTAGTCGGTCCACCAGGTCATGCCCTGGGTCTGGTAGCTGACCTGGGCGTCATGGCGACCGCCGCGCGCGGCGTCCAGCGTCCAGACCAGGGTGGGCTTGCTGATCAGCCCGCCGGGCAGGGCCGGGAACTGCACGCTGCTCCAGTTGCTGAGTGTCACCACGCTGCCGTCGGCGCGCGACAGGATCAGGCCACCATCGGCTGACAGGAGGGTGCCGCTGATGCGCTCGATGGCGTCGCCACGCACCTGCTCGACAGTCAGCGTCTCGCCGAGGTAGCGCTGCAGCAGCTTGTGCTGGCTGACCAGGTCGTACTGGTAGTTCTGTTCCAGCACGCGGGTGCCGGCCGGGTCGGTGAGCGAGGCGAACTTCACCGTGGTCGGATCGATGCGTCGCGCGACGTCCGAGAAACGCAGCTCCCCGGTGCCGCGGGAGAGCTCCAGCACACGGCGATCGCTGATCACCGCATAGCCCGGCAGGCGATCGCCGTAGTCGGCCAGACGCTCGGTCGAGAGTGTCCCGGGGGCTGCCGCGCTGTAGACGGTCAGCGCGTAATCGGGGCTGTCGGCGGCCGCGGCGGAGGTGGCAGTCATGGCAAGGCTCAGGATCGACAGCAGGGGAACGCGCATGGTGGACCTCCATTCGGTGTGCGGACAATGCCGACGCGGATCGCGGCGACGGCTGGCGGATACGGAGGATGCGCTCGCGCGGGGTTGTGCCGACAGGGGAGCCTGCCCGCTTCCGTTCAGCTTCGGACTCGGGCGCGCACCAGCAGGGCCGCGATCACCAGCAGCGCCGCCGCCAGCAGAAAGGGCGCGCCCGGCAGGTTCCAGGCCTTCAGCGGGCCGATCGCGGCTGCCAGGATCTGGCTGAACATCAGCGGGCCGATGATGCCGGCGATGCCGGTCAGGCTGGTCAGTGCGCCCTGCAGGCGGCCCTGGGCTTCGGCTTCGACGTGGCGGGTCAGCAGGCCCTGGGCCGAGGGCATGGCGAAGCCCCACAGCGCCATCACCGGCACGCCGAGCAGCAGGATCCAGCCCTCGCTGGCGAAGCCGTAGAGGGCGAAACCCGCAGCGCCCATGGACAGGCCGAAGAGCAGGCCGCGACGCTCTCCGATGCGCGGGATCACCCGTCGCACCAGGCCGGCCTGCACCACCGCCGAGCAGATGCCGACCAGGGCCAGCGCTAGGCCGACCTCGCGCTCGTCCCAACCGTAGCGGTAGTCGGCGTACAGCACGAAGGCTGCGGGCAGGGCCATGTGCGCGAGCTGGCTCAGGAACAGGCCGCCAGCCAGCACCGGTACGCCCGGGTGCGCCCGCAGGAACTTGAGCGCGCCGAGCGGATTCGCCCCGCGCCAGGCGAAGGGCCGGCGCTTCTCGGCCGGCAGCGATTCCGGAAGGATCAGCCAGCCGTAAACGAAATTGGCGAGGCTCAAGGCCGCCGCCACCCAGAAGGGCAGGCGCAGGTCGATGCTGCCAAGCACGCCCCCCAGCGCCGGGCCGATCACGAAACCGAGACCGAAGGCGGCGCCGAGGATGCCGAAGCCAGCGGCGCGCTTTTCCGGCGGGGTGACATCGGCAATGTAGGCGTTGGCCGTGGTGATGCTGGCGGCGGTGATGCCGGCGAGCAGGCGCCCCACCAGCAGCCACCACAGGCTGGGCGCCAGCGCCATCAGGATGTAGTCGAGCCCGAGGCCCAGGTTCGACAGCAGGATCACCGGCCGCCGCCCGAAGCGGTCGGACAGTGCGCCCAGCACCGGCGAGGCCAGGAACTGCATCCCGGCAAAGGCGACGGCGAACAATCCGTACAGCGTGGCCGCGCGGGCCGAATCACCGCTGCTGAACTCGAGGATCAGCTTGGGCAGGATCGGAATGATCAGGCCCAGCGCCAGGATGTCCAGCGCGACGGTGATGAAGATGAACAGCAGGGCCGCGCGCCGCCGGGGCGGCGGCGCTGCGGCAGCGGCCTCGCTGGCGAGGCCGTCCACGGGATCGGATGCGCTCAAGGCCTTGGCGCCGCGCGGCTTCAGCCGCCCAGGCGCGCCTTGATGCGGGCGGACACGGCACCCATGTCGGCGCGGCCCGCCACCTTGGGCTTCAGCACACCGACCACCTTGCCCATGTCGCGGCCGCTGGCGGCACCGGTTTCGGCGATCGCGGCCTCGATCAGGGCGTCGATCTCGGCCTCGCTCAGCGCCTGCGGCATGTAGTCCTGGATCACGCTGATCTCGAAGCGCTCGATCGCGGCCAGATCCTCGCGGTTGGCAGCCTCGTACTGGCTGACCGAATCGCGGCGCTGCTTGATCATCTTCTCCAGCACCGACAGCACCTGGGTGTCGTCGAGCTGGATGCGTTCGTCGACTTCGCGCTGCTTGATCGCGGCATTGACCAGGCGGATGACCGCCAACCGCTCCTTGTCGCCGCCCTTCATGGCGGCCTTCATGTCATCGGTCAGTCGCTGTTTCAGGCTCATGGCTCACCTCGGATGTGCGGGGATGCGGCTCAGGAAAGAGCGGGACATCGGAACTGGCGCGCCCGCGAGGATTCGCGGCCAACGCGCGCAAACAGGAAAAGCCGGTGTCGCTTGCGCAACACCGGCTCCGGATTCCCTTCAAGAATTCAAGCCCCGGCCATGCGGGCCGGGCGAGGCCTCAGTAGAGGCGACGGCGCTTGGTGACGTCGCGGCTGACGCGACGCAGATGGCGCTTGACCGCGGCGGCCGCCTTGCGCTTGCGCTCCTGGGTCGGCTTCTCGTAGAACTCGCGCTTGCGGGTCTCGGCCAGCACGCCGGCCTTCTCGCAGGTGCGCTTGAAGCGGCGCAGGGCAAACTCGAACGGTTCGTTTTCGCGGACTTTGACGCTGGGCATCGGGGAATCTCGTGACTGGAGAATTCGCCCGGACAAGTGGGCGAGCCGCGCATGATAGCAGCAGCCCAGGTTTCGGCGCAAGATAGGGGGATGAACGTCCTTGGCATCGAATCCTCCTGCGACGAAACCGGCGTCGCGGTCTACGACACCGGCGCAGGCGGCCTGCGCGCCCATGCGGTCTACAGCCAGATCGCCCTGCACGCCGAATACGGCGGGGTGGTGCCGGAGCTGGCCAGCCGCGACCACGTGCGCAAGCTGCTGCCGCTGATCCGCCAGACCCTGGCCGAAGCCGGCCTGTCCACCGCCGACATCGATGGCGTGGCCTATACCGCCGGGCCCGGCCTGGTGGGCGCGCTGCTGGTCGGCGCGGGCGTGGCCCGCTCGCTGGCATGGGCGCTGGACGTGCCGGCGATCGGCGTGCACCACATGGAAGGCCACCTGCTCGCGCCGCTGATCGAGGAAGACGCACCGCAGCCGCCGTTCGTGGCCTTGCTGGTGTCCGGCGGGCATACCCAGCTGGTGGCGGTGGATGCGATCGGCAGCTACCGGCTGCTGGGCGAAACCCTGGACGACGCCGCCGGCGAGGCCTTCGACAAGACCGCCAAGATGATGGGCCTGCCGTATCCGGGCGGGCCGCAGCTGGCCAGACTGGCCGAGCAGGGCGTGCCGGGGAAATTCAGATTCTCTCGGCCGATGACCGACCGGCCGGGGCTGGATTTCAGCTTCAGCGGCCTGAAGACGCAGGTGCTGCTGGCGTGGCGCGACAGCGACCAGTCCGAGCAGACCCGCGCCGACATCGCCCGAGGCTTCGAGGATGCGGTGGTGGACACGCTGGCGATCAAGTGTGGCCGCGCACTGGATGCGGCTGGCACAGACACCCTGATCGTGGCCGGCGGCGTGGGCGCCAACCGGCGGCTGCGCGCCAAGCTGGTGGAGATGTGCGGGAAGCGCGGCGGCCGGGCCTGCTTCCCGCGCCCGGCGCTGTGCACCGACAACGGCGCGATGATCGCGTTTGCCGGCGCGCTGCGGCTGGCCGCCGGCCAGCACGACGATGCCGCGATCCGCGCGGTGCCGCGCTGGGACATGGCGACGCTCGCGGCGGTGTGAACGGGCGGGCGCCGCGCGGCGGCGCCGGCACGCACGGACGGGTTGTTAAGCTGTGCATCCAATCCCCATTCCGCCGCGGTATCCGGTTCCCCGGGAACGCGAACACGCCCCATGACCGACACCGTTTTCATCGAAGGCCTGCGCCTGGACGCCCTGATCGGCGTGCACGACCGCGAGCGCCACGCCACCCAGCCGGTGCTGCTGGACATCCGCATGCGCTTCGACAACCGCATTGCCGCCAGCAGCGACACGCTGGCCGATGCGCTGGACTACGAGGCGGTGAGCCTGCGGCTGGCCGACTACGTTGCGCAGACCGACTTCATGCTGGTGGAAACGCTGGCCGAATGCTGCGCCGACCTGATACTGACCGAATTCGGCGCCAAGGCGGTGCGGCTGAAGTTGTCCAAGCCGGACGCGCTGGCGAACGCCGCGGCGGTGGGCGTGGAGATCGAGCGCGGGAGTTTTGCATGAGCGTGGTGCTGGTGACCGGCGCCTCGCGCGGGATCGGCCGCGCCATCGTCGAACGCTTCGCCCGCGAAGACGCCACCGTGATCGCCTGCGCGCGCGGACAGGCGGCGCTGGACGCGCTGCGCGCCGCACTGCCGCAGGTCGAATGCCATGCCTGCGACATGCGTGACGGCGACGCCGTGGATGCATTGGCGCGCGACGTCCTCGCGCAGCACGGCGCTGTCGACCTGCTGGTGAACAATGCCGGCGCGTTCCGGCCCGGCGGGATCGCCGGCGAGGACGACGGCGCCCTGCTGGACATGCTGCAGGCCAACCTGTTCGGCGCCTACCGCCTGACCAGGCGCCTGCTGCCGAAGATGGTCGAACGGCGCAGCGGCATGGTGCTGAACGTGTGCAGCACCGCGTCCATCGCCGCCTACCCGAACGGCGGTTCCTACAGCATCGCCAAGCACGCGCTGTACGGCTTCTCGCGCAACCTGCGCGAGGAAATGAAGCCGCACGGCGTGCGCGTGGTGGCGCTGCTGCCGGGCGCGACCCTGACCGCCTCGTGGGACGGCGTGCCGCTGCCGCCGGAACGGCTGATGCCGGCCGCGGACGTGGCGGAGATGGCGTGGACGGCGTGGTCGCTGTCGGCGCGCACGGTGGTCGAGGACATCCTGATGCGCCCGCAGCTCGGCGACATCGAAGAGGCGGATTTCCCATGAGCCCGTCCGTCGTCATCCGCCTGGCCAAGCAGAACATGAAGTTCTCGGCGGCGCATTTCACCATCTTCAACGCGACCGAACGCGAACGCCTGCACGGCCACAACTTCACCGTGGAGGTCGACATCCATGCACGCATGCTGGGCAACGGCATGTGCTTCGACTACGGCATCTACAAGGATCGCGTCGTCGCGCTGTGCCGCGAACTGAACGAGTGGACGATTCTGCCGACGCGGTCGAAATTCCTGCGCATCGAGGAAGCCGGCGAGCACGTGCATGCGCATTTCAACGGCCAGCGCATCCCGTTCCTGCGCGGCGACGTGCTGCTGCTGCCGATCGAGAACGCCACCCTGGAGGAGTTCGCCTACTGGTTCCTGCAGCGGCTATGCGAGGACCGCGAGGCGCTGCGCGCGCACGCCATCGCGGCGATCGAGGTGCGGGTGTTTTCCGGACCGGGACAGAGCGCCGGCCGGCGCATGGCGCTCGACTGATGGCCGCTTCCACGCTGCCGGTGCCGTCCGCCGATGCGCAGGCGCACAGCGCGCACCTGCGCGAGGTGATCCAGGAACAGATCATCGCTGCCGGCGGTCGCATCCCGTTCTGGAAATTCATGGAGCTGGCGCTGTATGCGCCGGGACTGGGCTACTACAGCGCCGGCGCGCACAAGTTCGGCCCGGGCGGCGACTTCACCACCGCGCCGGAGCGCTCGCCGCTGTTCGCGGCCTGCGTGGCTGACGCGCTGGCGCCGGCGCTGCGGCAGGCCGGCAAGGGTGCGGTGTTCATGGAGGTGGGCGGCGGCAGCGGTGCGTTCGCCGAGGCCTGCCTGGAAAAGCTGCAGGCCGATGGCGTGCCGCCGGCGCGCTACGCGATCCTGGAGCCCAGCGCCGACCTGCGCCAGCGCCAGCGTGAGCGGCTGCAGGCGCGGCTGCCGGCGGAGCTGTTCGCACGGGTGGAATGGCTGGACGGGCCGATCTCGGAACCGTGGGACGGCGTGCTGTTCGCCAACGAGGTGATCGATGCGCTGCCGACGCCGCGCTTCGCCATTCGCGCTGGCGAGGTGCTGGAGGAGTGCGTGTCGCTGGATGGCGAAGGCCGCTTCGTGCGTGCCGAGCAACCCGCCGACCCGATGCTGGCGGCCGCCGTGCGCCGCGTCGAATCGCAGTTGCCGGCGCCGTTCGCCGATGGTTACCGCAGCGAGGTGCTGGCGCAGCTGCCGTACTGGCTGCAGGCGGTGGCCGGCGGCCTGCGCAACGGCGCGCTGCTGTTCATCGACTATGGCTATTCGCGCGGCGAGTACTACCAGCCAGGTCGCGACGATGGCACCCTGCGCGCGTTCCGCCAGCACCACGTCACCAATGACGTGTTCGCCTGGCCCGGCTTACAGGACATCACCGCCTCGGTGGATTTCACCGCGCTGGCCGAAGCCGGCGTGGGTGCGGGCTTCGAGTTCTCCGGTTACTGCTCGCAGGCCAGCTTCCTGCTCGGCAACCGGTTGCAGGAAAACCTTGCCGCTGCCGAAGCGCAGACCGCCGATGAAGTGGCGCGCCACAACCTGCGCCAGCAGGCCAAGATCCTGACCCTGCCCAGCGAGATGGGCGAGCGCTTCCAGGCGATCGGCTTCCAGCGCGGCGTCGAACTCGACGCGGCCTTCCTGGTCGGCGACCTGAGCCATCGCCTGTGAGCTGCTGCCGGTGAGCCGCGCGCCACGTATCGGCCGTTCGCTCAAGCCGTTCAGGCGGCCTTGGCTGTGGGCCGGACTGTGGATGCTGGCGATCGCCATCGTGGTGATCGGTTCGCTGCTGCCTGGCAAGGACCTGCCGCCGCTGCCGGTCAGCGACAAGCTGGAGCATTTCGCCGCCTACGCGGCGCTGGCGGCGGGCGCGGTGCAGCTGTTCGCGCGGCGGCTGTCGTGGGGCTTCATCTGCCTGCTGCTGGTATTGATGGGGATCGGTCTGGAGTACCTGCAGGCGTCGATGAAGCTGGGCCGGATGCTCGACCGCAACGATGCGCTGGCCAATACGCTTGGCGTCCTGATCGGGCTGGCCACCGCATTCACCCCGCTGCGCGATTTTCTGCTGCGCTTCGATCGGCGCCACTGACGCCTGCCGGTCCAGCAAGATCGCGCGCTGCGCCTGTTCCGCCGGGGGCTCTCTCAGTCCGAGGGCTGGCGGGCGGCGGCAATCGCCGCGATCCGCGCCTTGCGCAGCGCCTCACCGAACGCCGGGCCGATGACGCCCTGCGCGGCGATATCCGCACCGCGCACCGCCATGGCCGCTGCGTGCAGGCGACGCAGCGTGTCGGCCTGCGGATAGTCGGCTTCGCCCCTGCCGGCACGGCCGCGCGCGTCGGCTTCGCAGACGCTGGCGAGCTGGTCGATGCGGGCCGGCTTGCGGAATCCGTCGCAGCGGGCGATCAGTTCGTGCACGGTCGCGGCTTTCAGTTCGGCGATGCGATGGACATTGAGGTGTTCGCGGCAGCAGGCCACTGCCAGCTCGCGGTGTTCGTTCGGCACTTTCAGGCGCTGGCTCATGGCGATTGCGGGGGCGACCCCACGCTGCTCGTGCATCAGGTGCTTCGGCAGCACGTCCGCGGGAGTGAGCGCCTTGCCGAGGTCGTGGCACAGCGCGGCGTAGCCGACCAGGTCGTCCCCCGGCGCGAGGCGGGCGGCCATGTCGCAGACCAGCTCGCAGTGCAGGCCTGTATCGATTTCCGGGTGGTACTCCGCGCGCTGCGGCACGCCGTACAGCGCATCGACTTCCGGCAGCACCGCGCGCAGGGCGTCGGCCTCGCGCAGGGTGCGCAGGAAGGCGCCGGGGGCGGCGGCGCGCAGCGCCTTTGCCAGCTCCTGCCAGACACGCTCCGGCACCAGTTCGGCCAGCTCGCCGCTGGCGACCATCTGCCGCATCAGCGCCAGCGTTTCCGGGGCGACGGTGAAACCCAGCGGCGCGAAGCGCGCCATGAAGCGCGCAGCGCGCAGCACCCGCAGGGGATCCTCGACGAAGGCGTCGCCGACATGGCGCAGCACGCGCGCTTCGATGTCGCGCGCGCCGCCGAACGGATCGACCAGCGTGCCGTCGCCGGCGCGGGCGATGGCGTTGATGGTGAAGTCCCGGCGACGCAGGTCGTCCTCCAGCGTCACCGACGGGTCGGCATGCACCACGAAGCCGGTGTAGCCGCGCCCGGACTTGCGCTCGGTGCGTGCCAGCGCGTGTTCCTCGCCGGTTTCGGGATGCAGGAAAACCGGGAAGTCGCGGCCCACCTGCCGGTAGCCGGCATCCAGCATCTGCTGCACGCTGGCGCCGACCACCACGAAGTCGCGGTCGCCTGCAGGCAGGCCAAGCAGCGCGTCGCGCACGGCGCCGCCGACGAGGTAGGTCTTCACGTTGTCCGCAAGCGCATGCATGTGCGGATGATGCCCCAGCGGCTACCTGCGTCGCTTGCCGGGCTTCGCTGGCGCAGGCGCCAGCGGCGCGACCGCCGCGGGCTCGACCGGGCAGGCGAACGCCTTGCGCGGGCCGCTGGTGAGCCCCTGCATGCGATCGCCCAGGCGCAGCGCGCTGCCGTCCATGCGCCAGTCGTAGATCGTGCTGAAGCTGAGGACGCGCGCCACGTATTCGCGGGTTTCCTTGTAGCTGATGGTCTCGATCCAGAAGTCCGGGTCCATCGTCGGGCGCTGCGAAACCCAGCGGTTGAGCGGGGTGGGTCCGGCGTTGTAACCGGCGATCACCTGGTAGGGCTTGCCGCCGTAGCGGTCCATCAGCTGGCGCAGGTAGGCGGTGCCGATGGCGATGTTGGCGTCGGGATCGAACAGCGTGTCGGCGCCGTTCCAGGGCTGGCCGATCTTCGCGGCGATCGCCGCGCCGGTGGCCGGGACGACCTGCATCAGGCCGCGCGCGTCTGCGCTGGAGCGGGCGCTGGGGTCGAACACGCTTTCGGCGCGGATCTCAGCCGCCACCCACGCCGGGTCGAGGCCGTTGCGCGCGGCTTCGCGGCGGATCGTTGCGTCGTGGTGCAGCGGGAAGCGCAGCCGGTACAGGTGCTGCTCTTCCGGAAAGCGCTTGCCATCGACGTTGACCAGCCCGAACACGCCGCGGTCGAACCAGCCGTTGTCCTGCGCCACCTCTACCGCCAGCCGCCGCTGTTCGTCGCTGAAGCGCGCCAGCGCGGCGTTCCACTCGCGCGCGGCCCAGCCCCTGCGGTCGAGCTGGAACAGCTGCACTGCGCGGACGATGTTCGGATCGCGGGCCACCGCTTGCTTCAGCGCCGGCGTCGGCGCGGGCAGCCACGGGCATAGCGCGTACGGCTGGTCGAGGCGGTCGGCGGCGAGGAAGCCGTGGAAGTCGGGCTTGCGCGCGGCCTGCGCGTACAGCGACTTGGCAGCGGCCACGTCGCCGGTCAGTTCGCTGGTGCGGGCGGCGAAATACAACCAGCGTGAATCGTTACGCTGCGCGTCCGGCATGCGCTTGATCGCGGCCAGCGCGGCAGCCCAATCGCTACGCGAGAGCGCCTCGCGCACCCGCCACTCGTGCAGGCTGTCGTCATAGGCCGACGCCGGGACGTTGGCGAGGCGGCGCGCGGAATCCGGCAGGTAGGACGCCACCGACCACAGCGCGACCTGGTAGAGCACGCGGGCGTTGTCGTCCTCCCCGAACGCCAGGGCCTTCGCTACGCCCGGCAACAGCATTTCGGCGCGAGCCGGGTCGGTCTTCGCCAGCTTGGCCAGCGCGGTCGATGCCACCAGCCGGCTGCGAGCGGTTTTCGGCCACGCGTCCACGGCGGCCTCCGGCGCATCCAGATAGGCCGCGTACTGCAGCGCCAGAGCCGCATCGGCCGACGGCAGGCCGGCGGCAATCGCGCGCATCACGCCGCCCTGTGCGTCGGCGGCGGCACGGTCGAAGCGTTCCCAGCGCAGCGCATCCGTCAGGCCGCCTTGCGCGGCCAGCAGCGCGAACGGCGGGTCGCATTGCGCCGGCAGCGAACGGCCGCTGCTGCGCCATAGCGCCTGCGCGTCGGCAGTCCATTGCGTATCCGCGCGATTGACCGCCATCAACGCCTGCAGGCGCAGGCAGCGCAGCGCGGCGCCGTCGATGCCGGCATCCCACTGGTCCAGGAAAGCCTGCCATTCGTTGCGGCGGGCCAGCGCGCTGAGCCAGTCGTTGCGGAAGGCCGCGGCCACCGGCTCGCCCCGATGCGCCGCCAGGAAGGCATTGCCGCGCGCCAGCGGCAGCGTATCCATGCGCCCGCGCAGGGCGACGTACTCCAGCCAGCCGGCCAGCGGCTGGCTGGAAAAACCCGCCAGTGCCAGATCATCCAACCCGCTGCTGCCGGCGGCGGTGTCGAAGGCGGCGCGCAGTGCCGGATCGGGCGGCGCGATCCGCACCGGGGCCGGTTGCAGCAGCGGCGCCGGGCGCGGCGTGGGCGACTGCGCGTGGACGGTGGTGATGCCGGCAACCAGCGACGACAACAGCAGCAGCGAGGGCGCGATCTTGTGCATCGCCCGACTATAGCCGAGCATCGATGAACGTCTTTTTCGATGGTGCGCGATGTCGTTCCTGCTTCTCTATCTGGCGCTGGGCGCGTGTGCCGGCGTGCTGGCCGGGCTGCTGGGCATCGGCGGCGGGCTGGTGCTGGTGGGTGCACTGGCATGGCTGCTGCCCACCCAAGGCGTGCCGGTGGACGCGGCGATGCACGCGGCGCTGGCCAGTTCGCTGGCCAGCATCGTGCTGACCGCGGCCTCATCGGCGCGCGCGCATCACCGCCGCGGCAGCGTGCTGTGGCCGACGGTGGGCTGGATGGTGCCCGGCGTGCTGCTGGGCGGCTGGCTGGGCAGCCGCTTCGCGATCACATTGGATGGCAACGTGCTGCGCTGGTGCGTGGCGGCGTACTGCTGGATCGTGGCGGCGCAGATGCTGCTGGTGCAGCCGAAATCCGGCGGCGATGCCGCGCTGGTGCCCCGTGGCCCCGGCTACACGCTGGCAGGTGGCGGGATCGGCATCGTGTCGGCCATCGTCGGCATCGGCGGTGGCAGCCTGACCGTGCCGCTGCTGGTGTGGCGCGGGGTGGTGCCGGTGCAGGCGGTGGGCACTTCGTCTGCCTGCGGCATCTTCATCGGCCTGGGTAGCGCGCTGGGTTACGCATTGCAGGCGCCGGCAGGCGCGCTTCCGCTGGCGGGCGCGGTGGGCTATGTCTATCTGCCGGCGGCGATCGGCGTGGCGCTGGCGTCTGTGCTGGCGGCGCCTTACGGCACCCGGCTCGCGCATGCGCTCAGCGGGCCCGCGCTGAAGCGGGTGTTCGCGGTCTTCCTGCTAGTGGTCGGCAGCGCGTTCGCGTACAGCGCAACCTAGGCTCGTTTCAGCGCAGCGCCGTTTCCGGCACGTCCAGTTCCACCGACAGCGCCAGGTGGTCGGACTGCGCGGCGGGCAGCGCCTGCATGGTGGCCAGTGCCAGCGCCGGCGTCACCAGCATGTGGTCGATGGCGCGCTGGGGGCGCCATGAGGGGAAGGTGGGCACGCAGCGGTCGGGCGGCTGCAGCCGGGTCTTGCGATACAGCTGCTGCATCTCCGGCTGCTCCGGATCGCAGTTGAAGTCGCCCATCAGCACTGCGTGCGGCAGGCCGGCGAGGATGTCGGCGATGAAGTCGATCTGCGAGCGCCGCGACTGGCTACCCAGCGAGAGATGGGCCACCGCCACGGTCAGCGCGTCGCGGCCGTCGCCGAAGGTGGCGGTGAGCACGCCGCGGCCCTTGACCCTGCCCGGCAATGGGTGGTCCTCGACCAGCCGCGGCTCCAGCTTGCTGAGCAGGCCATTGGCGCTGGAAGCCACGCCGGCCACGCTGCGGTTGGGCTGGTGGCTCCAGTAGGCGAAGCCGGCGCGTTCGGCCAGGTAATGGGTCTGGTTGGTGAACCCGGAGCGCAGGCTGCCGGGATCGGCCTCCTGCAGGCCGACGATGTCATGGCGGCCGGCCAGTTCGGCGATGGTGTCCAGTGCGCCGCGCTTGTTGCCGGCCGGCAGCACGTGCGACCAGCTGCGCGCGACGTAGTCGCCGTAGCCGCGCGTGCTGGAGCCGGCCTGGATATTGGCGCTCAGCAGGCGCAGCCGGCGTTTGTCCATGGGGCGGGAATCAGCCCTGCGGCGCGTCCGTCGCCACAGGGCTGGGCGCCGCCGCGGGTGCCGAGGCGGCGAGCTTGGAGCGCTCGGCGACGATCAGCTGGTTGATGATGCGGAACATGTCGTCCACGCTCTTGCCCTTGACCCGGTACTTGCCGGCGACCACGAAGGCCGGGGTGCCCATCTGGTCGCCATTGGCGAAGGCTTCGGTCATGTACTGGCGGGCGCGGTTCATCTTGGTGGCCACCGCGAAGCTCTGCATGCTGTTGAGGAACTGCCCGGGGTTGGCGCCATAGTTGGCGTAGAACGCGGCGATGTCCTCCGGCTTGTCCATGCCGCGCTCGCCCTTCAGGGTCTGGTCGATATGGATGGCCCGGAACATCGCGTCGTGGGTCTTGTCCACCAGCCCCATCGCTTCGGCCGCGTAGTAGGCCTTGGCGTAGTTGTCCCACATCGCGCCGAACGCGGCCGGCACGTAGACGAAATGCACGTCCGGCGGCAGCTTGGACTTCATCGCCGAGACCTGCGGCTGCACGGCGGCGCAGAACGGGCAGACGTAGCCGAAGAACTCGACCACCTCGATGCGGCCAGGCGCGGTGTCGAACGGCTGGCCGTTGGGAATGGTCACGTAGTCGGTGCCTTCCACCGGCGGCGG
This sequence comes from uncultured Aquimonas sp., assembly GCF_937888285.1. GTDB lineage: Bacteria > Pseudomonadota > Gammaproteobacteria > Xanthomonadales > Xanthomonadaceae > Aquimonas. The sequence goes on along the minus strand of NZ_CALART010000052.1, from coordinate 12,425 downwards.
TGCCTTGGCGGCAGCCTCGGCCGCGGCCTGCACCGCCGCTGCGGCCTGTGCGGCGCGCTGCGGATCCTCGGCGCTGGCGGCCTTGGTGGCGGCCTGCGTAGCCGCCGGGGCGGCGTCGCCGGCCGCGACCGGCGCGGGCGCGTCGTTCTTGCAGGCGGCCAGCGGCAGCAGGACGAGCAGGAGCAGGGCGTGGCGCAATGCGGTCATGGCGGTTCCGTCAGTCGGTCAGGATCGGGGGGCGGCGGGTTTGGCCGCCGGTGCGGCCCGCGGGGGGGCCGGCTTTTTCTTCGGTGCCAGCGCGTCGACGACCGCACGCGCATTGGCCAGCAGGCTTTCGTAACTGTTGCCGAGGACCAGGTAACGGCCGGCGATCACCAGCGATGGCGTTCCCTCGACCTGGCTGCGCACGCCGAAATCGTAGGCCTGCTTCAGCTTGGGCAGCAGCGCGGCGTCGTCCGCCATCGCCGCTTTCAGTGCCGCGGCATTGCTGCCCTGGACCCCGCCGGCGAAGGCGAGGATCTGGCCGGCATCGGCATTGCGCGGCAGTTCGCCGGTCTCGTGGACGGCGGCGAACAGGCGCGGGTGCAGGACCTGCAACGACTTGGCGGCCTGCGCGGCGAAGAACACCCGCGACCACGGGTCGTCACGGCTGAAAACGCCGGGAACCAGCACCAGCCGGGCATGCGCGGGCAGCTGCTTGGCCCAGGCTTCCAGCATCGGCGAGAAGTGCGCGCAGTGCGGGCAGGTGTAGGCGAAGACCTCGGCCACTTCCACTATGCCGGGCGGCAGCGCGCGGTAGGGCTGCCCGTTGTCGATGTAGCGGTACTGCACGCCTTCGGCAAGGCCGGGCAGGGCGCGCTGCGCCTGTGCGGGCGCAAACGCGGTGGCGGCAAGCAGGACGAACGTCAACAGCAGTCCGCGCATCGAATCAGGCTCCGGTGTTCAAGCAGTGGGCCCGGACGAGCATGCACGGGCCAGGGCCAACGCATGGTGAAGCATCGCTCAGCGGGCGATGCTTTCCTTGGTGGTGCCGGGGGCGCGGGTATGCAGGCCCTGCACGTAGCTGGCCAGCGAACGGATTTCCTCGTCGCTCAGCGACTTGCTGACCGCGGCCATGAGGTTGAAATGCGCCGGCGCGGTGTAGGTGGTGGTGCCGGTGCGGTATTCCTCCAGCCGGCGCGTCACGTATGCCGAGTCCTGGCCGTGCAGGGTCGGATAGGCCGGACCGGGGTTGCCGGCACCCGACGGGCCGTGGCAGGCCATGCAGGCCGGCAGGCCGCGGGCCGGATCGCCACTGCGGAACAGGCGCTCGCCGACCTGGTAGAACTTCATGCCCTGGTTGGGGCCTTCGGCAATCGTGGTGTCATCGGCCACGCCGGTGCCGGCCTTCTGGCTGGCGTACCAGGCGCCGACGTCGCGCATGTCCTGCGCGCTGAGGATGCCGGCGAACGGGGCCATGATCGCGGCCATTCCGCTGGTGCGCTGGCCGCTCTTGAACAGGTGCAGCTGGTCGGCGATGTAGCGCTCCGGCATGCCGGCGATGCGCGGCGCGTTCTGCTGCATCGCGTTGCCGTCGAGGCCGTGGCAGGCCGCGCAGGCGCCGGCCTTGGCCTGTCCGGCCTTAGCATCACCCCAGGTGGCGGGCTTCTCGGCCAGCGGCGCGGTCTGCACCGGGGCATTGTCGGGTGCGGCGACGGCTTCGCTCTGGGCCCAAGCAGCGGCGGCAAGAGCAAGACAGGCAACACCGGCAAGGGCATGGACAGGACGCATGCGAAACTCCACTGGCATAAGGACGCGGGCAGGTGCCGCGCAACCTGCAAATTATGGTCGGCGCGCCCGGAGCGGTCAAACTGGACCGACATCCGCGCGGACATGCCATGCTATGCCCATGGCTGCACCCAATCCGTTCGCGCGCGCCCAGTACCTGCTGGCCGCCCACAATTACCGGCAATTGCCGCCCGATGGCGGCTTCGAAGTGGCCTTCGCCGGCCGCTCCAACGCCGGCAAATCCTCCGCCCTCAACGCGCTCTGCCAGCAGAACGCGCTGGCGCGCGTGTCCAAGACCCCCGGCCGCACCCAGCAACTGGTGTTCTTCGGGCTGCCGCCGCACGAGGACAAATACCTGGTCGACCTGCCGGGCTATGGCTACGCCAAGGTGCCGCAGGACCTGCAGGCGCACTGGCAGGCCTTCCTCGAGGGCTATTTCGGCAGCCGCGACGCCCTGCGCGGGCTGGTGGTGGTGATGGACGTGCGCCACCCGCTGAAGGAATACGACCGGCAGATGCTGGGATACGCCATGCGCCGCGGGTTGCCTGCGCACGTGATCCTGACCAAGGCCGACAAGCTTGGCCGCGGCGCCGCCGGCAACACCCTGCAGGCGGTGCGGATGGAACTGGCGCGGTCGTTCGCCGACAGCGTCAGCGTGCAGCTGTTCTCCGGCGAATCGAAGCAGGGCGTTGATGAACTGCGCGCGGTGGTCGCCGGCTGGCTGGCGATATAGCCCAATTGCGCGCAATCACGGAACGCTGATGCCACAACGGCGTTGCTGCGGTGCCGCCGCGGGCCGGCTATCCTGCTTCGCCAAACCGATAGGCGATGCCGATGTCCGGACCCAGCACAGCCAGCGACACGCCGATCACCGGCCGCAACCAGCTGGCCGAGGTGCTGGCTTCGGGCGAGAAACCGCGCGACGCGTGGCGGATCGGCACCGAGCACGAGAAATTCGGCTTCCGGCTGGATGACCTGCGTCCGCCCACCTTCGATGGCGAGAGTGGCATCGAGGCGCTGCTGAAGGGGCTGGTCCGGTTCGGCTGGGCGCCTTACGAGGAAAACGGCCGGGTGATCGCGCTGACCCGCGATGGCGCGTCGGTGACGCTGGAGCCGGCCGGGCAGCTGGAGCTGTCGGGCGCGCCGCTGGAGTCCATCCACCAGACCTGCAGGGAAGTCGGCAGCCACCTGCGCGAAGTGCGTGAAGTGGCCGACGAGCTCAAGCTCGGCTTCCTCGGCATGGGGTTCCAGCCCAAGTGGCGGCGCGACGAAATGCCGTGGATGCCGAAAGGCCGCTACAAGATCATGCGCGACTACATGACCAAGGTCGGCAGCCTGGGCCTGGACATGATGACCCGCACCTGCACGGTGCAGGTCAACCTGGACTATGCGTCCGAAGCGGACATGGTGAAGAAGTTCCGCGTCTCGCTCGCGCTGCAGCCGATAGCAACAGCGCTGTTCGCCGACTCGCCTTTCACCGAGGGCAAGCCCAACGGCTACCTCAGCTACCGCTCGCACATCTGGACCGACACCGACGCCGACCGCACCGGCATGCTCGACTTCGTGTTCGAGGATGGCTTCGGCTACGAGCGCTACGTCGATTACCTGCTCGACGTGCCGATGTACTTCAGTTATCGCGACGGCATCTACCACGATGCCAGCGGCAAATCGTTCCGCGACTTCATGCAGGGCCGCCTGGACGTGCTGCCCGGCGCGCTGCCGACCCTGCGCGACTGGAACGATCACATGACCACCGCCTTCCCGGAAGTGCGGTTGAAGAAGTTCCTGGAGATGCGTGGTGCCGACGGCGGCCCGTGGGGCCGGCTGTGCGCGCTGCCGGCCTTCTGGGTGGGCCTGCTGTACGACGACGCGGCGCTGGATGCCGCCTGGGACCTGGTCAAGGATTTCAGCATGGCCGAACGCCACGCCCTGCGCGATGGCGTGCCGAAGCATGCGCTGGGGCTGCCGTTCCGCGGCGGCACGCTGCGCGACCTGGCCCGCCGCGCGCTGGAGATTTCCGCCGCCGGCCTGCGCCGGCGCGCCGTGCAGGACCGCTGCGGCGCCGATGAGACCGGCTTCCTCGATCCGCTGGTGGAGATCGTGGAGTCCGGCAAGACCCCGGCCGAGCGCAAGCTGGCGCTGTTCCACGGCGAATGGCGCGGCAGTGTCGACCCGGTGTTCTGCGAGTTTTCCTACTGACCCTCAGCGCCTTCGCTTGCGGCTGATGCTGGCGCCTTCAGTGGAGCCCATCACCATCGGGATGCGGATCGTTGCCGGCTGCGTGCCGGGAAATGGCTCGAAGACGTATTGCCGCAGGCAGTCGACCATCGCATCGGCCACCTCCGGCCTGGGCACGAAGTTTTCCAACACGATCCTCCCCATCTGGCCCGAAGGCTGAACCTCCACGATCCAGGTGGCGGCAGCGGCACCGAGCCGGTCGATCTGCTGCACGTAACAGCGCTGCGGTCGCGATGCGACCCGGATCGGCCCGCCATCCTGCGCGGATGCCCGCCGGTGCAGGCCCTGCCGATATTCGTCGATCCGACGCGCGACCCGGTTGTCGTTCGCGTCCAGATAGGCCTGCAGGTCCTGGTCCACCAGTTTGCGCGGGAGGTAGACCGGGGCGTGTTGCCAGATCAGCGACACGCGGTTGAGCAGATTGCCGTTGTAAGCCGAACGCTGGTACTGCGCGTCGTCGGCGCTCATGCCGGGGTCGCGGAACCGGTCAACGTAGTGCAGGTAGACCTGGGTCCAGCGCATCGCTTCGCGCGCGTTGGCATGGCGCATCTCCATTTCCGCCAGATCGGCGAAAGCGGGCAGGTAGCCGGCCTCGGCCATCGGCTGGATGAGTGCGCGCGCCTTGTCCAGATCCTGCGGCAGCAAGTTGCCCGGCAGATATTCACCGTGGCGATAGAGCTGGCCCAGGGTGTATCCGAATTCAGGGCAGTCGGCCATCGTGGACAAGCGCCTGTACGCCGCCAGGGCCTCGTGCCGTCGCGGCTCAGGCGCGGCAGGGTCAAGCAGGTCGAGCAGCGTGCCCTCGGGCAGGGCGGCATAGGCGGCCTCGCAGCCGGCATCCGGCCGGGCAGCTTCCGGAGCGCCGGCAAGAGCGGACGCGGTGGGCAGCAGGCAAGCTGCCAGGAACCATTTCCATCGCTTCATCAAGGCCTCTCCCTGCGTGGGCGATCGTGCATGGATGACGGTATTGACCGGAACGGTAGCACCTGCAACCGTTGACGCGATGCAGCAAGAATCGCGCTAGCCTGCGGCCATGACGTCCGCCGACACGCCGCTGCGCGAGCAGCTCGAATTCGCCGACACCGATACCCCCCTGCGCGACGATGTGCGCCGCCTTGGCGCGATGGTCGGCGACATGCTGGCCGAGCAGGTGGCGCCGGTGTTCCTGGAACAGGTCGAGACGCTGCGGCGGATCGCGATTGCCCGGCGCGAGCAGGGCGAGCCCGTGGACGCGCTGGCGCAGCGGCTGGCGCAGGTGCCGTTGGCGCTGGCGGAGCCGTTGGTGCGCGCGTTCGCGGCCTATTTCAGCGCCACCAACGTGGCCGAGCGCGTGCATCGCATCCGCCGTCGCCGCGACTACCAGCGGTTGGGCGAGGCGCCGCAGCCGGGTGGACTGGAAGCGGTGCTGCGCGGCCTGCGCGACGAAGGCGTGACGCTGGCCGAACTGCAGGCGCAGCTGGCCGGGCTGTGCGTGGAGCCAGTGTTCACCGCGCATCCCACCGAGGCGGTGCGGCGCGCGCTGCTGCTGAAGGAAAAGACCGTGGTCGAACGGCTGATCGCCGATATCGACCGCACCCGCACGCCGCCGGAGCGGCGCGCCGACGACGCCCGCATCCGCCAGTCGTTGACCACCGCCTGGCAGACCAACGAAGCGCCGCCGCAGCGTCCCAGCGTGGCCGACGAGGTCGAGCATGTCGGCTTCTACCTTGGCAGCGTCCTGTATCGCGTGCTGCCGGTGTTCTACGAGACATTTTCCGAGGCGGTGGAAGCCGTCTACGGCGAACGCATCGCGCTGCCGCCGCTGCTGCGCTTCGGCAGCTGGGTGGGCGGCGACATGGACGGCAATCCCAACGTCGGCGCGGCCAGCGTGCGCGACGCGCTGGCCGCGCAGCGCGCGCTGGCGCTGGACTGCTACCTGGCCGACCTGCGCGCGCTGGGCGACATCCTCACCCAGAGCCATGGCAATGCCGACATCGACGCGGAAATCGAGGCGCGTGCCGCCGCACACCGGGCGCTGCTGCCGGAGGGCATGGTGCGCAACCGGCCACGGTTGGCTGACATGCCCTACCGGCAGTTGCTGTGGGCGATGCGCGCGCGCCTGCAGGCCACCGGCGAAGGCGTGACGGGTGGCTATGCCGATGCAGCGGCCTTCATCGACGACCTGGTGCTGATCGATGCGAGCCTGGCCCGGCACCGCGGCGACCATGCCGGCCGCTTCGCGTTGCGGCGCATCCTCTGGCGTGCGCGCACCTTCGGGTTCCACATGGCCGCGCTGGACCTGCGCCAGGATTCCGCCGTGCACGAGCAGGCGCTGGCCGCGCTGGAAGCGGATGCCGAGTGGGCCGCGCGCCCGCTGCCGGCGCGGATCGAGCGGTTGCATGCGCTGATCTCGGGCGCTGCACCGGCCGACGCGGGCGCAGTCGACGCCACGGCGACGCTGGACGTGTTCCGCACCGTGCGCGAGCTACGCGCGGCGCTGGGCGAACATGCTTTCGGCCCCTACATCATCAGCATGGCGCGCAATGCTGCCGACGCGCTGGTCGTGCTGGCGCTGGCGCGCATCGCCGGCTGCATCGTCGATGCCGAAGTGCCGCTGGACGTGGCGCCGCTGTTCGAGACGGTGGACGACCTGGAGGCGGCGCCGGCGACGATGCGGGCGCTGTTCGCCGACCCGCTGTACCGCCGCCATCTGGCCGCGCGCGGCGGGCGGCAGGTGGTGATGCTGGGCTACAGCGACAGCGCCAAGGATGGCGGGCTGCTGGCATCGCGCTGGGCGCTGCAGCGCGCGCAGGTGGAGCTGCTGGAAGTGGCGCGGGCGGCCGGCCTGCAGCTGGTGTTCTTCCACGGCCGTGGCGGGTCGGTCAGCCGCGGTGGCGGCAAGACCGAGCGGGCGATCATGGCGGCGCCGCGCGGCAGCGTGGCCGGGCGCATGCGCGTCACCGAGCAGGGCGAGGTCATCCATCGCAAATACGGAATACGCGCGCTGGCACTGCGCAACCTCGAGCAGATGACCGGCGCGGTGCTGCGCGCATCGCTGCGGCCGCGCCCACCCGAGCCGCGCGAGGGCCGGTGGCGCGCGCTTGCCACCGAGCTGGCACAGGTCTCGCGCGCGCACTACCGCGCGCTTGTGCACGAGCATCCGGACTTCCCGGCCTACTTCCGTGCGGCCACGCCGGTGGACGTGATCGAGCGCCTGCACATCAGCTCGCGGCCCTCGCGCCGCCGCGATGGCGGCATCGCCAACCTGCGCGCGATCCCGTGGGTGTTTTCGTGGGCGCAGAGCCGTTCCGGCCTGACCGGTTGGTACGGCATCGGAACCGCCCTGCGCCACGGCATTGATGTGCACGGACTGGACGCGATGGCGGCCATGGCCCGCGACTGGCCGTTCTTCGCCGCGATGATCGACGACGTGGAAATGGCGATGGCGAAGTCCGACATCGACATCTTCGAACGCTATTCCGCGCTGGCCGGCGGGCTGCATCCGGTGTTCTTCCCGCCCATCGCAGGGGAGTTCGATCGCACCCGCGAGGCGATCCTCGCGATCAAGCAGCGCGACGCGCTGCTGGCCGACGATTACCGGCTGCGCCTGTCGATCCGGCTGCGCAATCCCTACGTCGATCCGATCAGCCTGCTGCAGGTGGACCTGCTGCGGCGATGGCGCGAAGGCGGGCGCGAGGACGAAGCCCTGCTGCGCACGCTGGTGTCCACCGTCAACGGCATCGCCGCGGGCATCCAGAACACCGGTTAGGGGGCGTTGCGGGCATCGCGGGGTGTGTGCCGGGCCGGCTTCGCCTATACTCCCCTGCAGTATCGATGGGTGCCGCCGTGCCGCATTCCCCGGAAGACAAGAAGCGCGCCACCACCCGCCTGCGCCGCATCCGCGGCCAGGTGGATGCGCTGGAGCGCGCGGTGGAGGCCGGCGCCGACTGCGCGCCGATCCTGCAGCAGCTGGCCGCGCTGCGCGGTGCGGTGAACGGGCTGATGGCAGAGATCCTGGACAGCCATCTGCGCGGGGAATTCATTCAGCTCGCCAGCGACCCGAAAATCCGCAAGCAGCACCAGCAGAGCATCGACCAGGTGATCGCGCTGGTGCGTTCCTATCTCAAGTAGACCCACCGGAGCCATGCCATGAAATCCCGCGCCGCCGTTGCCTTCGCCGCTGGCCAGCCGCTGCAGATCGTCGAGATCGACGTTGCCCCGCCCAGGGCCGGCGAGGTGCTGGTGAAGATCACCCACACCGGCGTCTGCCACACCGATGCGTTCACCCTGTCCGGCGATGACCCGGAAGGCCTGTTCCCCTGCGTGCTGGGCCACGAGGGCGCGGGCGTGGTGGTCGAAGTGGGCGAGGGCGTCACCAGCGTTGCACCCGGCGACCACGTGATCCCGCTGTACACCGCCGAATGCGGCGAATGCCTGTTCTGCAAGAGCGGCAAGACCAATCTGTGCACGTCGGTGCGCGCCACCCAAGGCAAGGGCGTGATGCCGGACGGCACCACCCGCTTCTCCTACAACGGCCAGCCGCTGTACCACTACATGGGCTGCAGCACCTTCAGCGAGTACACCGTGGTGGCCGAAGTCTCGCTGGCGAAGATCAACCCCGAGGCCAACCACGAGCAGGTCTGCCTGCTGGGCTGCGGCGTCACCACCGGCCTTGGCGCGGTGAAGAACACGGCGAAGGTGGCCGAAGGCGATTCGGTCGCGGTGTTCGGCCTGGGCGGCATCGGGCTGGCGGTGATCCAGGGGGCAAGGCGGGCGAAGGCGGGGCGGATCATCGCCATCGACACCAATCCCTCGAAGTTCGACATGGCCCGCGACATGGGTGCCACCGACTGCGTGAACCCGAAGGATTTCGATAAACCCATCCAGCAGGTGATCGTGGAGATGACCGGCTGGGGCGTGGACCACAGCTTCGAGTGCATCGGCAACGTCAACGTGATGCGCGCGGCGCTGGAATGCGCGCACCGCGGCTGGGGCCAGAGCGTGATCATCGGGGTGGCCGGTGCGGGGCAGGAGATCTCCACCCGCCCGTTCCAGCTGGTGACCGGCCGCAAGTGGATGGGCACCGCCTTTGGTGGCGTGAAGGGCCGCAGCCAGCTGCCGGGCATGGTGGAGGAGGCGATGGCCGGCGAGATCCAGCTTGCGCCGTTCGTGACCCATACCATGGGGCTGGAGGGGATCAACGAAGCCTTCGAGCTGATGCACGAAGGCAAGTCGATCCGCTCGGTGGTGCGCTTCTAAAGGGGGATGGCCTGATGGAACGCATCGAACACCGCGCCTGCTTCGGCGGCTGGCAGGACGTGTACCGGCACCGCTCGGCGGTGCTCGGCTGCGACATGACGTTCGCGATCTACCTGCCGCCGCAGGTGCAGCACGGACCGGTGCCGGTGCTGTACTGGCTGTCGGGCCTGACCTGCAGCGAGCAGAACTTCATCACCAAGGCCGGCGCCCAGCGCTACGCGGCGGAACACGGCGTCGCCATCGTCTGCCCGGACACCAGTCCGCGCGGCGACGGCGTGGCGGATGCCGACGGTTACGACCTCGGCAAGGGCGCCGGCTTCTACGTCAACGCCACGCAGGCGCCGTGGGCAGCGCATTACCGCATGTTCGACTACGTGGCGGACGAGCTGCCGGCATTGGTGGAAGCGCATTTCCCGGTGACGGACGCGCGTGCGATCAGCGGGCATTCGATGGGCGGCCATGGTGCGCTGGTGGTGGCACTGCGCAATCCCGGGCGCTATCGCAGCGTGTCGGCGTTCTCGCCGATCGTTGCGCCCTCGCAAGTGCCGTGGGGGCAGAAGGCGTTCGCCGCCTATCTTGGCGAGGACCATGCGGCATGGGCGCAGTACGACGCCAGCCAGCTGATCCGGACGGCAGCGGAAAAGCTGCCGGTGCTGGTCGACCAGGGCCAGGCCGACGAGTTCCTCGATGCCCAGCTGCAGCCGTGGCGGCTGAAGGACGCCGCCGATGCGGCCGGGTACCCGGTGTATCTGCGCATGCAGCCGGGGTATGACCACAGCTATTACTTCATCGCCAGCTTCATCGGTGAGCACATCGCCCATCACGCCACGGCGTTGAAGGCATAGCATCGTCCGCGACGCTGCGGGGCGCCTCCAGTCAGGCCAGCCTGAAGTCGGTATAGGCGAAGCGTCCGTCGCGCAGCACGGTGTCGCCAGCCTGCAGCGCCAGCGGCGCGGCGAACATCGGCCCGGCGGACACGCAGGTGTGGAATTCACCGTGTTCGCCGCAGCGGTCGACACCCGGCGGCAGTTCGGCCAGCAGCGCGGCATCGAAGGCGCGGCCGGCGAATGCGGCATCGAGCTGGGTGGTATCCACGCAGCACAGGTGCGCGCGCAGGCCGCCTTCGATCATCTCCCGCGCCAGCCGTGCGGTGTCGCTGTCGAACAGCGGGAACAGCGGCGTCCAGCCCAGCCGCGTGCACAGCGCTTCCCGCCAGCTGCGGATGTCGGCGAGCAGCAGGTCGCCATAGGCGATATGGGCGAGTCCCGGCCATTGCCCCTGCGCCCGTGCCAGTGCGTCGGTGAAGCTGGTGACGTAGGTCGCGTTGTCGGCGGCCTGCGGGATCCATGCTTCGATCAGTGGTAGTCCGGCGGCGCGGGCCTGCGCGTGCAGGACGTCGCGGCGGATGCCCTGCATCGACACACGATCGAAGCCTTCGGTGAGGGTGGTGAGCAAGCCGACCACCTCGACTTCGCCGTGCCTGCGCAGGGCGTGCAGGGCCCATGCGGCGTCCTTGCCGCCGCTCCATGACAGCAGCGCCGGGATCATGCGGTGGGAAAACTCAGACCGCGGTGACGTCGCGCAGCTGCCAGTGACTGCCGGCCAGCAGCGCCATTCGCTGGCGCAGCAGCGCCGAGGACAGGCGGGTATCCACGATCAGGTCGATGTGCAGGTCGTCCTGCTGGCCAGTGACGCGGGCGGCCGGGTCGGTGGCGGCCAGCGCCGGATCGACATCGTCAGGCTCTTCCTGCCTGGCCTGCCAGCGCAGGAACAGGGCGTCATCGCGCAGTGCCTGCTGCAACTCCTCGGCGAATCCTTCCGCGCCGCGCGAACGGAAGCTCAGTTCAGGGTCGTTGCCTCGTGCCTCGTCGGGATTGGGTAGGCGGATGTAGTAGCGAGTGGTCATGGTCGATCCCGGGAAGATGAGTCCAGAGGCTAGTGGCCTGGCTGTGGAGGCGCCGTCACTGCTCAGCCGAAGCGGTGCGGCGGCGCCGCGAACGCCACCACCAGCGCGCCGCGGCCGACGTTGACGAGGCCTGACAGGCCCATGAAGCTCTCGAACACCTCGACGCCGCGGTCCTTGCACACGTCGCGCAGGTGCTGGTAGCCCGGCAGCGCGCGCATTTCCTCCAGCGCGCCGCCATAGCAGAGGTTGACGGTGGGGGCCAGCAGCCCGGACGCCACCCGCTCGGCGGTGAAGTCGAACAGCTTGCGGCTGGCCGCGGCAAAACCCTTCACCTTCGCCACCGGGCCGGTTTCGCCCTGGTTGCAGTGCAGGATGGGCTTGATGTCCAGCGCCGTGCCCAGCGTCGCGCTGAGGAAGCTCACGCTCTTGTCGCCGCGCTTCTTGATGCGGTTGCGCAGGTAGTTCAGGTCCGGCGCCACCATGTAGGCGTGGGTCTTGGTGGCGATGGCCTCCAGGTGCGCGCGGATCCGCGGCGGCGACTCGCCGGCGGCGCGCATGCGCACCGCTTCGATCACCGGCACGCCCACCCCGGCGAACACGCTCTGGCTGTCGATCACCCGCAGCGAGAATGGGGTGTTGTTGCCGGAGGCGGCCCGCACCGCCTTGTAGTCGTTGAGGATGGTGAAGCTGGCCTGCTGCGCGTTGTCGTGGATGCCGCTGCGGGTACGGGTGGTGGTGATGCAGAACACGTAGTCGTAGTCGTGCACCAGCTTGCCCAGGAACAGGTCGTGCACCTGCTGCACGGTGAATGGCGTGGTTTCCGCCTCGAACGCCCGCGCGGCGGTCTCGCCGCTGAGGAAGTTCATCGTCGCTTCCTCGTTGCGCACGTCGGCCAGCACCGCCTGCCCGATCTGCACGGTCACCGGCAGGATGGTGATGTTCTCGCGCTCGATGAAGTCGTTTGGCAGGTCGCAGGCCGAGTCCGCGATGATTCCGATGCGCATGCTGTCCTCCACCCCCGTTCAGATGCCCGCGACCGTACCGCAAGTCGGGCCTGCTTGCATGCGGCGAGGGGCTGCCGGGGGGCAGCGGGATCGGCCCTGTTCATGTTGCCGCGGGGCCCAGCGGGCACAGCGGCGGGGACCAGTTCAGTGCACGTCGGGCGGGTAGGCGCGCGGCAGCTGGCCTTCCTGGGGCGTGCCGGCGGCGCGCAGGTAGCGATCGCGCAGCTCGGTCTGGCGGCTGCGCATCGGGATCGCGCGGCCGTCCAGCCACA
>NZ_CALART010000051.1 GCF_937888285.1 uncultured Aquimonas sp. | reverse complement strand
TGGCCCTGCAAACCTGGCAAGACTGAAACAGTCGTGTAGTTCAGAGGCTCCTTAGGTCATCGGAGATGACCGCAAACGCTTGGCCGTTCCAGGCTTCATAGGCCCATTCGCCGATGGCCCACTTGAACCCTGCGATTTCGCTTGAGTCTGCCACGCCCTCTTTCCCTATTTTTTCTTCGTGCTTTTCGATGGAGTTTGCCGATGGCAGTACGGTGTAGCAGTCTGCATCGGTGTACAGAATGAAGGCACCTGATTAGCGTCGAACCTCAGTCGCCGCTCGCAGGATCTGAGACGCGACCACCCGAGGCTGAGCTCCCAACTTGCGCGGAGCACGGCCATGGCGATGAACATGATCCAGTTTCAGTCGGGGCTGTCGCTGCCTGAGTTCCTGGAGCTCTACGGCACGGAGGCAAAGTGTCGACGCGCACTGTACCGCTGGCGTTGGCCCGCGGGATTTCGTTGCCCTGCCTGCGGAGGTCGTCACCGTTCGAGCTTTCGTCGCGGCGGCCAGACGCTGTACCAGTGCCGCGCCTGCCAGCACCAGACCACGTTGATCAGCGGCACCCTGCTGGCCTCCACCAAGCTGCCCTTGACCACTTGGCTGCTGGCGATCTACCTGCTCACCTCCACCAAGACCAACCTCGCGGCCCTGGAGCTCAAGCGTCATCTCGGCGTGTGCTACCGCACCGCCTGGCGCTTGAAGCACAAGATCATGCAGGCCATGGCCGAGCAGGAAAAGTCGAGGCAGCTCAGTGGTTTCGTGCAGATCGATGACGCCTACCTCGGCGGTGAGCGCAACGGCGGCAAGCCCGGACGAGGCTCCGAGAACAAGCAGCCGTTCCTGATCGCGGTGAGCACCGATGCCGCCCTTCAACATCCGACCTTCGCTGTCATCGAACCCGTGCGGGCCTTCGACAACGCCTCGCTGGCCGACTGGGTGCAGCGGCGCCTGGCGCCCGAGGCGGAGGCGTTCACCGATGGATTGGGGTGCTTCCGGCGCATTGAGGTCGCGGGCCACGCGCACACCGTGCTGCAGACCGGCGGCGGCCGCGCGGCCACCGAAGTCGATGGCGCTCGCTGGGTCAACGTGCTGCTCTCGAACCTCAAGCGAGCGCTCGACGGCGTCTATCACGCCATCCGTCAGTCGAAGTACGCTGGCCGCTACCTGGCCGAGGCCGCGTACCGCTTCAACCGCCGCTTCAAGCTGCGAAGGATGGCAGGCCAGCTCGCGGCCGACCTGATGGGCTGCAAGCCTTGCCCAGAGCGGCTTCTGCGTGCAGCGAGCAACTCCGTTCACTGAGGTTCGGCGCTAATCAGGAAGCGCCAACCTCATTCACTGGGTCGACGCCATACTGCTCAACGATGGATCGGCTTCTTCCCAAGGCTGCCTTCATTCGGGGAAGGTGGTTGAAGTCGCCTTTGAAGATGATGTGATGTCCATGCGGATTCTCCATTCCATCAGGTTTGGGGATGCCTGCCTTAATAAGGAGATCGCCCCAGCAACTTAACCCCAGGGGATCAATCCACTGCACAGGATTCGGGGCGAAAAAATAGAGGTTCTTCCCGCCCAGTTGTCCTATGGGGTCTTGTGTTGAAAATCTACCGACATCGGTGTCGTAATACCGAAACCGGTTGTAATGCAGCCCGGACTCCGCGTCCGCGTACTGGCCCTGGAAGCGCAGGTTGCATTCCAGCGGTGCGGCTTGCTCCTCGATGACCTCCGCGACCGTGTTGCCCTGGCGGGTGAGGATACGCCGGGGTGGGTTTGCGGTGATCGCCTTGCCCCAGGCGGCGTAGTTGGCGGTCCAGACGAGGTGGCCGTGGGTGTCGGTGATCTCGCGCAGGGTGCCGAGGTGGTCGACGTGGACGTGGAAGACCTCGGGCTTGGGCGGGGCGGGGGCCTCAGGTTCGGGGGATTGGCCGAGCTGACGGGCGAGCTTGCGGCGCTGGGCTTCGAGCTTGGCCCACTGTTCGGGTTAGCGGTCTTTGAGGCTGAGCAGTTCTGGCGGAAGCAGTGGGGTGCGGTCGGTGTCGTTTGCGGTGCTTGGCGTTGCCGCCTGCGAGGTGCGTCTTGATCCGTTGGCTGCGCGTGTGCCTGCGTCGGTGCTGGCCGCATCGGCCGTGTCCGCGTTCGCCGCCTTCCAGCGCACGACGGCCAGCGGCACGAAGCTGTCGGGCTCGTAGAGGTAGAGCTGGTGGGCGACGCTTTTCACACTCGCGTGCCTCTTCCATTGGTCGAGGAAATGGTGAGCTTTTGATTGCGCTTTGCATCGGCTAACGCTTGGCTGGATCTCGATATTGCCTTCTGGCAACAGCTGAATGAATATCGTTGCGCGGGATCCTCTAGCTCGATCGTGTAGATTCTAGAGCCAGCGATTTGCGGGGGCGCGGGCGTATATCGAGTCAATGTCGGCTTGGCTTAGTTGCCCTGAAGTAATCACCTTGTCCATTAGGTAGTCAAGAGTCTCTAGCGAATCTGCGTCACCTGCGATGTCTGCGGATGCCTCGATAAATTCGATGGCTTGCGATCGTTTGCTGGTGCTGAGCGCTTCGGCGATATCGGCAGCACTGCATCTGACTTCCGCGTCCGCAGCTTCTAGTTCACTGGCTAGAATCAGGCGCTTCAATTTTCCTAAACGCTCGTGTACTTCCATGGTTTTGTTTCCTTTTGGTTTGCTACTCGATAAGGGGCGGTCTCAAGAATCAAGCGCAACACGTTTAGCGAACTCGGCCATCTCCTTG
>NZ_CALART010000050.1 GCF_937888285.1 uncultured Aquimonas sp. | reverse complement strand
CCAGCCTCCACGCACGCTTAGCGTGCTTTATTTTCCGTTTTCTGAGACGACCCCTAGGAGCAGTAGACACAGCAGTCCCCGAGTTTGGGCCTCAGCACCGCGCGGCACTGCTCGCATTCATAGAACCACTGGCAGGCGTCGGTGGGCATCGCTTCTGTCTTGGCATGGCCGCAGTGCGGGCAGGTCAGGGTCGAGTCCAGCAATACTGCGTCAGCCCTCGCGTTCACTTCGCATTCCCGAACACCGTCGATGGATAACCCGCGTCCCTGGTCGCGCGTGCCAGCGCCTCCACATTGGTCTTCGCGTCGTCGAAGCTGACGATGGCCTGCCGCTTGCCGAAGTCCACCTCGGCCCGGCTGACGCCCTCGACCTTGCCCAGCGCCTTCTTCACGGTGATCGGGCAGACCAGGCAATCCATCGTGGGCAAGGACAAGGTGACGGTGCGCGGGGCGCTCCACGCCGACGACGCCAGCAGGCCAGACAGGACCAGGGCCAGGCACTTGTTCATGACGACTTCTCCCTTCAATCAATAGAACCAAGGCGCCAACCAGAGGAAGGCCAGCGCCACTGCGACCAGCAGCGCAACGACCAAGAACATCAACCGGTAGCCGCGCCGAACGCGCGGCACCGCACACACCTCGCCCGGCGCACAGGCCGCCGCGGGCCGCCAGATGCGCCGTGCGGCCAGCAACAAGGCACCCAGCGCCACAGTGATGAACAAGGGCCGCCAGGGCTCCAGCGCCGTCAGGTTGCCGATCCAGGCACCCGAGACCCCCAGGCCCAGCAGCACCAATGGGCCGATACAGCAACTCGAGGCCAGCAGGGCCGCCAGCGCGCCGGCCAGCAAAGGGCCGCGCTCACCACCTGATCGGGAAGAGGAAGTCGCCGTGGCGCCGGAACTCGAATCCATGCAGGCAGCATACTTCCGTACCTGAGTACGGAGTCAAGCACCATGTCCGAACCCACCGACAAACTGACTATCGGCGCGCTGGCCGCTGCGGCCGGCGTAAACGTTGAGACGATTCGCTTCTACCAGCGCCGTGGCCTTCTCGGCGAGCCCGAGCGGCCGCACCGAAGTGTGCGGCGCTACGGCCCAGACGACGCGGCGCGCGTTCGCTTCATCAAGTCCGCCCAACGCATCGGCTTCAGCCTGGACGAAGTCGCGCAACTGCTGCAACTTGATGACGGCACACGCTGCGCTCAGGCGCGCGAGATCGCTGCGCACCGGCTGCTGGACGTGCGACAGCGGCTGGCCGACCTGCAGCGCATCGAAGAGGTGCTGGCGGCGCTGGTGGCGCGCTGCGAAGGCGCTCGCGGCCGTGTTGCCTGTCCGCTGATCGCGTCGTTGCAGGCGGCTGCGTGACGGAGCCTCGAATTTCGAGCGCCAAGCGACCTCCTGACAACCCTCGTTCACTTCGCCGCCTGGACGTCGGTCACGACGAAGCCCGATGCAGCCTTCTCGACGAGGAAGCGGACCTTGTCGCCGGGGTCGACCGTGTCGAGCGGGGCGGTGTCCTTCACCTGGAAGACCGTGGTCATCGGGGGCATGTCTAGGCTTTTGAAATGTCTATGCTTGATCGTGAGCTTCTTCGCGTCATTGTCGACCTCGCGGATCTCCCCCTCGGGCCATGTCGGCAGCCGACGCGGCTGCGGCAGGATGGTGGCGGTTCGAAGCGGGCGCCGGGAGCGATGTCGCCGCCAGCGCCATCCTCCAGGACCATCCCTTAGAGACCAGGCGCGAGTTCCTGGATCGCTCCTGCGTGGTGCAGGATGGCGCGGTGCTCACAGTGACCTTGCAGACCCTGTACGCAGATCCGTCTAGCAATAACGATGCAAAAAGCTTGCGTCGCGATCGGTGACGCAACTAGTCGAACCATGAACGGTGAATCACTCTGACCATCTGACCCATGCGGACCTCAGTTAACCTTCCAACCCCACTTCGAGAAGATGGCGGCCCCCGCCGGCGACTGCAGAAACTCCACGAACTTCTGTGCCTGCGGCTTGTCCTTGCCGCGGGTGGTGATCGCGATGGCGGCGTCCCTGTACACGGCGTAGTCGGCGGAGATCTCCACCACATCGGCCAGCGTCGGGCTCGTGACTTGCCAGATGTTCCAGATCAGCCACACGTCGATCGAGGAGTCCGCCACCCACGTGGCCCTGGCCTCGGCACTGTTGCGGGCGTACGAAGCGATGTTGGCGCGAATCGCCTTGACCGTGCGGATGTCGCCTTTGCGCCCGGCGGCGTCCTCCCAGGCGCCGTTCTGCCCGGCACCGTTGACGACCAGGATCGACATCCCGGGCCGCTGCAGATCCTCGAAGCTGCGGATCTTGCGCGGATTGCCCGGACGCACCAGCATGGCCAGCGGCCGCAGGTACAAGGGCGTGACCTCGCGGTGCGACAGCTGCGGCTCCAGCGCAGTGACGAAGTCGGTCATCATGGTCTCCGAGCCGCTGTAGACAAGGTCGGAATCGACCTTGGCCTGCGCCAGCCACTGCGGGGTCGGGCCTGCGACGACCTCGATCTTGGCGCCACCGGCGCGTTCGAGGGCGGCGGCTGCCTCCTTCATGGCGGGAGCCGGCCCGCCAGGGCCGTACATGTGAAGCGTCTGGGCCAAGGCGCCGCCGGCAGCCAGCAGCGCGATGGCACCGCCGCCGAGCAAGCGGACGAGATGGCTTCGAAGAGAGACAGGGTTCATGAGAATCACCAGGTGAGAGGGCTCGGACTGCGTTCGGCAGTGCTAAAGGCCCTGCCGCATGCCACGGCGGGCATGTGAACGTCAACACGCCCGCGCCGAGGTTTATTCCATCGTGGTGACGCTGGCCGTAGGCCGCCGGTCAGAAAGGAATCTCTTGTCGACGGAATAGCCGGCACCCCTGCCGTGTTTATTCGACTGCAAGCCCCTCTCAACGTCTCCAATGGAGGTTCCATGATTCGCAGACTGACCCTGTCCCTCTTTACCGTCGCAGCCATTCTGGCCGCCGGTTGCGCCAGCACGATGTCGGCCAGCCCGGCCAAGACGGCTGATGGAGTGCTCGTCGGCGCCAACGGCATGACGCTGTACACCTTCGACAAGGACGCCGCCGGCTCCGGCAAGAGCGTGTGCAACGGCACTTGTGCGCAGAACTGGCCCCCGCTGGCAGCGGCAGCGGGCGCGGCTGCCAGCGGCGATTGGGCGGTGATCGCACGCGACGACGGCAGCAAGCAGTGGGCCTACAAGGGCAAGCCGGTGTACTTCTGGGCCAAGGACCAGAAGCCCGGGGACCGCACCGGCGACGGCGTCAACGGCGTATGGCGCCTGGCCAGGCCCTGAAGCCGACCGCGGCTGACGCCCCATGTCCGTCGAGCAGACGCTGGCCCATATCCCGCATCTGCGGCGCTACGCCAGGCTGCTGACGGGTGATGCCTCACGCGCCGACGATCTGGTGCAGGACACGCTGGAGCGGGCCTGCGTCAAGTGGGCGCTGTGGCAGCCGGGAACGGCCCTGCGTTCCTGGCTGCTCACGCTGATGCACAACCTCTTTCTCAACCAGCGACGCGATTGGCGTCACGACGATGCCCATGCTTCGCTGGACGACGTGGTCGAGGCGTCGCACGAGCCTTTCATCCAGGTGGGCGAACAGATGGACATGCGCAAGGCGCTGGCGCGCATGTCGCCGGCCCTGACGACCCCCATGCCAGCGTCAGCGATGTCGAGCTGCACGCTTTGGTCGATGGCCAACTCGACGCGACGCGCATTCCCGCGGTCCTCGATTGGCTGCGCATGCATCCCGACGACGCTTTGCGTGTGGCGCAGTGGCAAGCACAGCGGCTGCAACTGCGCCAGTTGCACCGCAGCCTCGAGGTCGGCGAGACGCCGGCGGCACTGACACGTGTCGTCACACAGGCGCAGCGTCGGCTCCCGTGGAAGCATGCGGCGGCGGCAGCCGTGATGCTGGGCGTGGGCCTGGTGAGCGGCCTGATCGGTGGGCGCCTGATCCCCGATGGCGCGGGCGACGCTTCGCTGCGGATCGCGACCGCTGAACCTGCATTCGCGCGCGACGCGGTGATCGCCCACGCGGTGTACACGCCCGAGGTGCGGCATCCGGTGGAAGTCACGGCCGCCGACGAGTCCCATCTGGTGCAGTGGTTGACGCGCAGACTCGGCACGCCGCTGAAGGCGCCAACCTTGCAGGCGCAGGGATTCCGACTTTTGGGAGGGCGGCTGCTGCCCGGCCCGCACAGTCCGCGCGCCCAGTTCATGTACGAGGACACGGCCGGCCACCGGGTGACGCTGTACGTGACCGTCTTCGACGAAGGCCAGATACCGGGCGAAACAGCGTTCCGGTCCGCTCGCGATGGTGCCTTGGAGTCGTTCTACTGGATCGAAGGCCGCATGGGCTATGCCTTCAGCGGCGAACTGCCAGCGGCCAGCGCGATGGCCCTGGCTCGCGAGGTCTATCGCCAGTTGACGCCTTGAGCCTGCGACACAGGCCCACGACCTGGAACCGGCCGACAACCCTTGCGACGTCGATCGCGCTGGGGGCGCCTCGTGCGCAGGGAATAGATCCCAGGTCCGCGGTGTTTAGCGCACAGGACCGGGTTGGAAGAACCCGGTTCAACCCGCGCCAGCGACGCAGCCATCGCGGCGACTGGCAACACCCCAACGAGGATCCATCCATGCATGCCATCACAGCCCGCTTCCTTCTGCCCTTGTCGCTGGCCCTCGCAGCTGCCGGCACCTACGCGGCACCCGCCGAGGTCATCCTGAAGTTCAACGGGGCCATCGGCGTGGACCCGCTCACCTCAGCCGGTGGCGCCGACGTATCCAACGTCGTGCGCGGCGTCAGCCCGGGTGGCCGCGCCTGGGTGATCCGCAAGCTGGACGCCAAAGTCTGCAGCGACGCCACTGTCGACATCCGCGGCAAGGGGCTGCTGTTTTCCAGCGGGGATGTCATCGCCACCCGCGGGCCGGTCACCCACGTGGCTGCGACGCTGGCTTGCGGCGCTGCCGATGCCACGGCGCTGAAGGTCAGCACGGCTCCGGCCGAATTGAATGCCGCGGGCAACTTCACCATCCGTGGCCCGCTGCTGGACGGCGTGAACACTGCCGTCCTGCCGGCCACCTGTGACAACCCGCAGTTGTTGATCCGCGGCGTCAACTCGACAACCGGAGTCATCGGCGGCTGGTTTGCTGCAGGAATTCTCGACTCGGACGACTGAGGGCGGAGCCCTGCCGTGAAGCGGGGGCTCCGGGTTTGGCAGCCCACCGTGTCCAGGTGGACGGCCTGATCCGGACCTTTTGCCTCGGCGTAGTCCCCTCACGCAGGGGCATCTTTGTCGCCTCTGGATCAGCTTCCACGCAACCGTCGCGCACTGGCTGGCGCAAGTGCGACGCAACGGCATCAGTACTTGTAGCGGCCAGGCACGGTGGTTCTGCAGGCGGGTGCGGGCGAGCTTTGGCCGATCCTTCGGAACGTGGCGGCCAATGTCGCCTCAAGCACGGCCGCAGACGCATCGTCGGTGTCGCCGCCACGATTCACTCCATCCGCGCACCGCTGGGCGAGGTCGCCGCCGCCCTGGCCTTTGGCGCTCTGACCGCGTTGCTGATGCTGCCGCGCGCATCCGCTTGGCGTCGGACGCTTCCCAGCAGCCGAACTTGGCGCGCCACTTGTAGAACGTGGCGCCAGAGAACCCGCTCTCGCGGCAGGTCGTCTCCACGGCCAAGCCGGCTTCCGCCTGTGCGTCTTCCAGACTCAGCGATTCAACTGCTCCCGCAGCAGCGTCAACACGGACGCGGCAATCTCATTGGGACGCTCCTGCGCAGTACGTCTCTGCGAACGCGCAAGGGCCAGCAAAGGGTCACGCTTGGCCAACTCGTCGAGCAGTTTGTCGGCGCGCTCACGGACCTGTTGCAAATGCTGTTCGCGGCGAAGTTTCTCTTTGCGCTGGGACTTGTCGGTCATTCTGCATCTCCCGGAGCGGGCCTTGGCATCGTCGCCTGACGGTTTCGAAAGAAGTGCGTGTTGAGTTCTGGTTTGAAGTAGTGCTTGCGATCGACCCAGATGAATCCGTCACCCTTGGTGATGACGGCGACGTCCACCGGTCCACCGACTGTCTCGTCTTCGATCATCGACACTCGCTTCTGGAAGGAGCTCAGGTTGACCAGCGTCGAGGCTACATGCGCGAGCTCGTTCTTCGGCAAATGTGCGATCGAAGCCAGGACCGGCTCATAGTGCCGCGCCTTCAGCAGGTCCTGGAACTGCTCCACCAAATCGGCAGCAGCATCGGTGGCCACGTTGGCCACTGTGGCTCGGTACGCTTCCTTGCGCTTCTTTCCGGCACCCGGGAAGCCGTCGATGATCTCGTCAGGCAGGCCCAGGACGGTTTCTAGGACTGCCTTCGCGAAGTCCAGGTACAGCTGTGGATTGACACCATAGAGAAATGCCTCCACGGTGACCGACTGCGCGAAGGGCTTGATGACTGCCGGATGGTCGACGTCGACACGCAACGTTTCATCGAGAACGTACTTCAGGTGTCCCTCGAACACGCCGCCGACCTTGTAGGACTGCAAGACTGGGAAGAACTGCTTCTCGCCGAAACCCGCCAACACCAGACCCGAGTAGGTGTCCGTCACCATCTTCTGCTTTTGAATCACCAGTCGGGCCAGCCGAGTCAGGGACTGCACCTCGCTGGCGCCGAGGTATGAGAAGTTCTCGCTGACCAGGCGATTGATCTCACCGGAGAGCCGCGTCGCGAAAGTCATAGCCGTGGTCGACGGAAAGGTCGCTGCATCCAGGTCCGGGCTCGCATCCCATTCTTCGAAGACACGAGCGATGCAAGGCGCCGCCGCCTCTCGCAGCGCGTTGTGACCATCATCAGCACCGTCAGCGAAGTACTTCTCCAGCGCATCCCGCCGAACGTCGCGATCGATCTCCTTGAAGAGCACACCCAACGTATGGAGAAACATCACCTTCTGAACGTCCTCTGGAAACATACCGTGACTGCGGTTTAAGTACGCAATCAGCGCTGCGGCGTATTCTTCCAGCGTGTCGTAAGCCACATCGCCCAGTTCTTTCCGGAAGGACTTGACGATGGTCTCCCACGGAACCTGAAGCAGCGACGAACTGTTGTAGACCATGACCGCGACCGGTCGCACATTCGACAGCATGAACAGCTTGTCAGCGTGGTACAGCTTTGTTCTGCCCCCAACAAGGACGCTGGCTGCGCTGTCGCTGGCCAGGGCCACGCCCAATCGATTCATCACGACGACTTCTGCGGTCACTGCCTCCCCCTTCCTGTACTCGCGCTACGCCTCAGCCGCGCGAGCCCCCGGTTTGTCGCTTCCGATTTGGCTTGGGACTGCTCAGTCGAGTCTTCAACAGTTCGACGGCCAGCGCTTCGACCTCCTCCTGGCTCGGTGATTTTCCCGCAGCGAACGCTGCGGCGAGATTCGGCGAGACTTCCGGGCGAGCCGTGACCAGGCGCTTCAGATAGTCCATCAAAGGTCCGGGGCCACGAGCACTCCTGCCACTCTTTCGTGGCTGCGCAGCAGTGTCCCGGTCATTGCGCGAGGCCAGGCTTCGCCTGGCGATCTCTTGCACTTGCAGAGCAGCCACCGCCAAGCTCCCCGCGGGGGCCGACAACAAGTCGTCGGCATCAGCCGTCAGGATCATGGCCTCCATAGCGTCGATCAGTTGCTCCGGATGTCGTGTCTTGATCATCATGGCCTCATGCTTCAGTAGGGAGCAAGTAGTTGGTCAGGCGCCGGCGGATGCGACGCAGTGTGCTGGCATAGGTCGTTGGGTCCAACCCGAGTTGCGCTTGCACCTCGCCGGCCGAATCGCCACGGGCCAACCCCTCCAGGACAGAAAGTCCGATCGCGTCCTCCGCGAACAGCGCTTCGATTTCGATCAGCATCTGGCGGCCGGCCATCTCACGCTCCGGCGTGATGTCCGTTCTGGCCACCACATTGACAGTTCCATGGTCGTCCCCGAACTCATGTTCCGTGAGCGCACCGAACTCGACCATGTCCGCTTGCCTGGTTTCCGAGGCAATACTGCGCATGCTCTGGGCAATGAAGGCCACAAAGGGCACGTCGCGCGGCCAGCGACGGCGACCATCCAGGACCCGGATGAACGCTTCATGGAGCAGGTCCTGCCACTCCAGTCCAACCGCCCCCAAGCAGCGCAGGCGCGCCAGCTGGGCCAAGCGCGCGGAGTCGGCTGAGGAAAGCCGCTCCATGACTGCAGCCACCTCATCGATGGAGACGAAACCCGAAGCAGCTTCGGTGACGGTGGGCGGATTCACGAGACTGTATGCGCGCGACGGTCACGGGTTCGGACATCTGAGGCAAGATTCTCCTGCAGATGTCCGAGCAGTCCTGGCTTGTGCGCATGTGTTGGTAGGTGCCAGGGCGGCGCCAGACTGAAAGAGGCTACACCATGAACACCAACGAAACCCAGGCACCCGAGTCCGGCGCGGAAGACGATGATCGCCGCAAGCGCGAATACCGCGTGATGATCGACAAGATCCTGTACGTCTTGACCGAACCCGTCGTGACCGGCCGCCAGTTGCTTGCCCAGGCGGGGAAGGTACCGCCCGAGCAGTTCGCGATCTACATCAAGCTGCCCGGGACGCAGCCCAAGCGGGTTGGCCTGGACGAACCGGTCGACTTGCGTGCGCCTGGCGTCGAGCGCTTCGTGACGCTCCCCCTGGACCAGACCGAGGGGCTGGATGCGCCGCGCCGCCAGTTCTCGTTGCCTGCGGAGGATCAGGATTGGCTAGACGGACTGGGGCTGAATTTCGAGCTGGTGGCGGATCCTGGCCAACGCCGGGTGATCGTGCACGGTCTGCCCGTTCCCGCCGGATACACGGTGCCCAGCGTCTCGGTGAGCGTCCGCATCGAGCCTGGCTACCCTGACGTGCAGATCGACATGGCCTACTTCCGGCCCGCCTTGGTCCTCGCGTCGGGCCGGCAGATCAATGCCATCTGCGATGAACCCTTCGACGGCACGGTCTGGCAACGCTGGAGCCGTCACCGCACGCCCATGAACCCCTGGCGTCCTGGAATCGACAGTCTCAGCACGCATTTCGCCCTGATCCAGGAGTGGCTCGAGCGGGAAGCGAACAAGGCCTGATCATGTCAGCCTCCCTGACCCTGACCGCACGGCAGCGCGCGGAGTTGGCGCGCCATTTGTTGCCCGAAGACGGGTGCGAGGCTGTCGCCATCCTTCTGTGTGGGATGGCACGCGGCGGCAATCCCCTGCGACTTCTGGTGCGCCAGGTTCACCTGATTCCCCACGAAGCTTGCGACCGGCGGCCGGATGCGGTCACGTGGCCCACTGAACTCATCGTGCCCTGGCTCGAAGTCGCCGACAAGCTCGGACTGGCCGTCGTGAAGATCCACGGCCACCGCGGCTACGACCGCTTCTCGCAGACGGACGATGAGTCTGACCGGTTGCTCTTTCCGTCTCTGTATGCCTGGGTCGATCGCGCTCCCGTGCACGCCAGCGCGATCCTGATGGATGACGGCCGGCTGTTCGGCAGGGTCGTTAGCGAAGACGGGCAGTTCCAGCCGCTGCAAGCCGTCCATGTCATCGGCGACGACATCGAGCGATTTGATGGCGGCGGCGGGGCAGCCGCTGTACCCGAGCACGGTCGCCGGATCGCCCAGACCTTCGGTGGCGGGACCTTCGAGCGGCTCCGCCGGCTCAAGGTCGGGGTTGTCGGTTGTTCGGGAACGGGCAGTCCGGTGATCGAGCAGCTGGCGCGCAATTGCATCGGCTCACTGGTGCTGGTGGATCCGGACCATGTCGAGGACAAGAACCTGAACCGGATCGCCAACACAACGCGGGACGATGCCGAGCATGGGCGACTCAAGGTCGATGTCGCCGCACGTGCGATCGCGGCGATGGGCTTGGGAACCACCGTGCAGACGCTTGCATCCACACTGTTCGACCCCGTCGTCGTGCGCGAGCTCGCCAGCTGTGACGTGCTGTTCGGCTGCATGGACACCATCGACGGCAGACACCTACTCAACAAGCTCGCCACCTTCTACCTGATCCCGTATTTCGATCTCGGCGTCAAGATTGAAGCCGACGGGATGGGCGGTGTGAACCAGGTGTGCGGCTCGGTGCACTACCTGCAACCGGGCGGATCGAGCCTGCTGAGTCGACACGTGTACTCGCTCGAGCAGGTACGTGCGGCAGGGATGATGCGAACCGACCCTCAGCAGTACCAGCGCCTGCTCGACGAGGGCTATCTCCGTGGAGTCCAGGAAGATCGCCCTGCCGTCGTTCAGCTAAACACTCTCATCGCCAGCCTGGCGGTCAACGAGTTCCTTGCTCGTCTGCATCCATACCGACTGGATCCAAACGCCGAGCATTCGGTGACCCGGATCAGCCTCAGCCATGGGATTTTCGAGCACGAGGCGGACGGCCAGCCGTGTCCTGTTCTCTCGCGACATGCTGGAAGGGGCGACGTCGAGCCGCTGCTGGACTGGCCCGAACTGAGCGGTGGTGCATGAGCTGGAAGCTCGCCCTCCCCTCCTGGATCCGGCGGCTCACGCTGGGGACCGCGCGCTATCGGTGGGAACGCGTCGAAGACACCCCCGACGAACCATCACCGGGCGTGGTCTACCTCATCGGCGACGGGCCCGAGGCCTGGTCCGCGGCGATGGTCTGCCCTTGCGGGTGTCAAGCGTTGGTGTCACTGAGCCTGATTCCGACCGACAGGCCTCGCTGGAAAGCCAACGTCAACCCGGCCGGGGAGATCTCGCTGCATCCGTCGGTGTGGCGCAAGCGCGGATGTCGCAGCCACTACAGCGTCATCCGCGGCCGGATCGTATGGGCGCGCGGTCGAGCCCGCGCGCCGGACTGACCCGGCGCGCTCGCAACTCGACTTGACTCTCGAATCAGCTGAAGTAGTCGCGCCAGGCCATGCGCACCATGCCTGAGGGCGTACTGCCGTCGTCCGGCGCAATCAGCACGGGCGCGTCATCGGCGAGCGTCGGCCTGGCCCTCGACTCCCAGTCATCGACGAACGCGCGGCTGAAGTAGCCGGCAACCTCGCGGTCGTGCACGATCAAGCCGGCGTCGCGGTTGCGCAGCACGCCGTCTGCGGACCAGTTGGCACTGCTGACCAGCACCGACTCGCCGTCGAGCACGATGCCTTTGTTGTGCACGTTGCTCTGCACGCGAAACACGGCCTCGTTGAATCCGGCCTCCGCCAGTCGCCGGACCTTGTCGGCGGCACCGTTGTTGCCGACGATGATGCGCATGTCCAGACCCGGCTTGTAGCTGAGTTCGGCGAGACTCAGCAGGAGCTGGGTGAAGCGCTCGTCGGAGGGCTTGTCCGAGTAGGTGATGTACGAGAACTGCAGGTAGATCGAGCGGCGAGCCGAGGCCAGCCAATCCACGACGCGTCCCACATAGTTGTCCGGCGTCAGCAGCGGCTGAACCTTGATGCGCCGCGGCACCGACGGCAGCGCTTCCGGCGCGATCGGTTCAACGGTCGCGAGTGCCAGTCCGGATTCAGCAGTCAACGATTCGATCGGAACGAGCACATCGGGGAAGTGCCATCCGCCTTGGACGTCGAGCGCGACGCCCGGCTCGCCTGCCTTCAGGTCGGCCTTGGCCGCCTCGAGGTCATGGCGGATGTAGCGCTCGTACAGCTGGGCCAGAGCTTCATCGTCCACGATGAGATGCCACTCACGATTGCCAGCGGAGTACATGCCATTGGCCGTGGTGGGGTCGCCAATCGGATCGATGTCTGGTTGGCTACGCTTGCTCCAGTTGCCGCTGGACAGCCAGAACGACGCATGGTCCCGAACGGCCACCTTCGCATGGTAGGCGGATGCGAAGCGGCGCCCCGACCCGCACTGGATGATCGCGCCGTCCAGGCGGCTCTTCAGGCGCTGTCTGAGTTGGGCACGGATCTCGGTTTCCGGCGCGGTCATGCTGTCGTCCCAGGTCAGCGCTGCCTCAATGTCTCCGTCTCGAATGGTGTCGATGAAGGTCTTGGCGATGTAGGCCGCATTGAAGTCGTACATCGCGACGGTCAATGACGATCGGGTGGCTTCCAGGAATGGCTTCAAGACCGGCCAACCCGCGTCTGGACCGAGGTGACAGAGCAATGAGCTTTCCACTTGGTGTTCGACGTCGATCGGATCGCCCTCGATGCCCTCGTACGACAGGCTGCCGGCATCCGCTGCCAGGTCGATCTCGGAGCCTTCGGCTGCAAGCTTGGCTCCAAGCTGGCGCCAGGGATCGGCCTGCATGACTGCGACACGATAGGGCCCGAGCTGACGCGGGACCCGATCCTCGAGCAGCATTTCGGTCGGGGGCTTCTTGTGGGACACGAAGACCAGGATCGCCGGCTCGCGCAGGATGCTTCCGTCGACGATCGGAAAGCCAGGCTCGACGCCCACCAAACCGGGCAGCATCTTCAGCTCAGGCAGATGGGCGTCGATGACGGCCTTGACGGCGGTCCTGGACGACGCATCAAGTGTTCGCATGCGGATGCCCTCCCAAGTTCATGTCGCGCGCGGCGCCGAAGTTCGAGCGTTCAGGGCACCGTGGATCGGCCGAAACGGCCAAGGCAAATGCGCCAGTCCCTGACGCATGGCTCGTCGGCGACGACCCGCAGACAACCCCTTCAGCGAATGCCGGGGAGACTCTTGGAAATGGAGACCGACTCGACGGCCGGATCGGACTCGATTCGCTGCAGCGCGGAGGCAGGGACCTCGGTCGAGAACATCGCTGCGGAGATCTCGCCGCGCGGGACCAGATAGCTGGGCCGAGCGAACCCCTGCCGCAGCTTGACGAGCACGACCATCTTCTCGTCCTCGGACGGCCGACGCGACTGCATGGATGCCGACGGCGTCTCGAGTTTGCGCAGCTTGGACAGGTCGATTGCCATGATTCGCCAGGTGGGGCCCCGTCGTACGGATACAAGCTGGCAGGCCAAGTTGCTCCTAATAGGGCAAGTTCAGCATAGCGCAAACCCCAAGACGCGTCCATGGCGCTCGCTTGGCGTCAGATCGC
The DNA here is from genome assembly GCF_937888285.1 of uncultured Aquimonas sp. Taxonomy (GTDB): domain Bacteria; phylum Pseudomonadota; class Gammaproteobacteria; order Xanthomonadales; family Xanthomonadaceae; genus Aquimonas. The sequence goes on along the minus strand of NZ_CALART010000050.1, from coordinate 27,779 downwards.
ACTCGCCGAGGCGCGCCCAGCACCGTAGCGCGGATCCCAGGCTCCCGCCGCTGGCGGCAGTTGCTCCGCCCCGGCGGCCAGTTTGGCGCGGATGTCGTTGATCGACAGTTGAACCCCTTTGCGCGCAGCTTCGGACAACATCAGCGCGATCAGGCCAGTGACCGCAGGGGCCGCCATGCTGGTTCCGGATTTTCGGACGACGCCTGTTCCGGTGCGCGAGTGCGCTGCGATCACGAAGCCGCCCGGCGCGGAAACCTCTGGCTTCTCGCGTCCATCCCGGGTCGGTCCCGACGAAGAGAAGCTGGAGATCGGGAACGACGTCTTGTGCGCGTCGTACGACCCCACCACGATCGACAGCCGACCGGTCGATATCGACCCCAAGGTGTGTGTCGGCACGGGTCGCGCGAACGATGACTGCGCCGAATCCAGGCGCTCGACCCACGCGTGGTAGTCGACCGCGTCGCCACCCATAGAGCGCAACCGGATCGTCCAATCGCCACCGGGCAGACCTGGCGCCAAGTAGATGCCCAACACGTTGTCGCCGTTGTTCGGCTCAGCGAGGCGGCTGCTGGCAAAGACGGCCAGCTTTCCCTGCTCATCGGTGATTTCCGCCGTGTTCCCCGGCTGAAGCGCATCCAGCACGACGGTTCCGTCGGGCCCGATCAAGCTGACCTCGAGCCGCTTGGCTCCGGAGAACCAGACCTCAGCCTCGCCGCCAACCAGATCTCGAACCCGCCAGACGAGGTCCTCGACGAGGCCTGTCGCCGGAACCTGGCCCGACGTGTGGATGCCGTCGCCCTGCGAGTTGCTGGCGGCGATGACGACTGCGCGGTTGGGCTTTTCGCTGACCATGGCATCGATACCCTGCTCGACCAACGAGCTCCCATCGTGCGGTCCGCCGTTGGTCCCGAGGCTCAGGTTGACGACACAGGGCCTGTCGCCGGCGAGGTCGAAGATGAACCGAATGGCCTCCAGCATCTGGACCGAATCACCGAACGAGTTCTTCACCACATCGGGTCCCTGCCATGGGATGTCGTTCGCGGACGCCTCGACAAACACCAGGTCGGCCTCCGGCGCCACTCCTACCAGGCCGCTTCCGCGCCCGTTTCCGGCGGCGATGTCCATCACGTGCGTGCCATGGGAGCCGCGCTCGAAAGGCGTATCCGGGCGAGGACCGTACCCGAGCGCGGCGTACGGATCGGATGAATGCAGCGCCGCATCGATCTCTTGCTGGGTATACAAGCGGCCGTAGTTGAAGGGACTGTTGACCTGCGCGACGCCAGCCTGATTCCAGATGGCCAGCAGCCGGGTCTTGCCGTTGGCCTTGCGGAAGTTGCCGTGAGCGAAGTCGCCACCAAAGTCGACGATTCCGACCACCGTACCCACGCCCCCCTTCGGCTTGACGTCGGCCGGCAGCAGGTCTGAGCGGACGCGCATCGTGCGGGTCGTCGCTTCCAGCTGGGGCCTGACAAGTTGTGAGGCTTTGAGGCTGCGGACCACGGGCTCGACGCGAACGGCCTCGATCCGGTCGATCGCCACGCGACCGGTCACGATGGCAGAACCGTCGGGCGTCATCCCGAGTTGCGCGCCTGGGAGCACGTCCGGCAGTTCTCGCCACAATGCTGTGTCCGCGACTCTGGCAACAACAGCGACTTCGTTGCTGTTCGCTGAAGTGATCGACAGAGCCTGTTTGCCACGTTGGCGGTTGATCACCGCCAACATTAGCCGCGCATCCATGGTCGCGGGCCTGACGCCGGCCGCACGATGCAGCCTGCCCAAATCACCGCGTTCGATACCGGCGAGTCGGGCCGGCAGTGCCCCCAAGTAGCCTGCTTCGCTTGCTGCGAAGCCGACCAAGCTGCTTGGGGCGGATTCCCCGTTGCTCGCTGCGGCCGCGCTGCTGGCCGGCAAAGCGGCCGGAGGTTCGCCGGTCGCAGCCATCGCTGCGGCGGCAAGTCCACCGGCGTCGACGCCTGGAACGCCAACCCATCTGCCGCCCTTCTTGACCTGCACCGTGGCGAGGTCTGCAAGCGGTTTGTCCTTGGGGGCCTTGTTGGTTCTGGTGAGGAACGAGTCGATCGCAGAACGGCTCAAGCCATCGAGCACGACCCGAGCGTCGTTCCCAAGAGGGAACTTGAGCGCGAACGATGCTGCGGCCGCCCGCGGCGCGACCTGGGGCTCGCCACGGAAGGAGGCTGTCGCCTTCTTGGCAACGCGTTTGGCCGGTGCGGCGCGCTTGGCCAGTGTGGGCTTGGCCGCGGCAGGCTTCTTTGCCTCCTTGGGGGCAGATTTGCGCGAACGTGCCGTTTGTTTGGTCGCCATGCTCCTCCTCCAACCCGCTTCGGCGCTGCGGCCGGTCCCGTCAGCATGCGTCGCACGGAGCTTGTCGATCCGAGCGACTACCCGCCTGTCCCAAGGCTGACGCCCCTCGCGGCCTTGCGGATCCTTTGATCGGATGACGCACCGACATTCTGTCGCAACGAGATGAAGACTCCATTGCCGGGTTCCTGGAACGGCGAAACGAGGCCATAGCAGCCCGGACCCGCGGCACCCTTGTCGATGCCGCCATCAACTCCCACCGGCCCGCGCGCAAGCGACCTGCACCATGCGGACTGGCGGTGGCTGGTCGACGCCCTCTCGACAGGCTCCGGTGCCACATTGCTCTACGGTTCTGGCGCCAGCGAGTACAGATCATCCCAGAACGGTTGCAGCGCCGAATGGATCCGGCTGTGTCGGGAAGCCAGGGCGACAAGCGCGTCAAGTTCCAGCCGAAAATTGGGCTGGCCGACCAACCGTGCCATGCTATCAATGACGTCGTAGGCCTGGATCCGAACGTCATCCTGCACCGCAGCTTCGCGCACGGCTCGGGTCAACGCCACGAAGAGCGCGACTGGGGTTTGATGTCTCGGAGGCATCACGCATGCATTGTGCAATGCAGCATTTCCCCTTGATTGACCTTGCCTGGATGCGACTGGCGGACTGGCGAGGACGGTTGCTCCTCGCAGTCCCAGGCCCCAACGTCAACAAGACGGTTTGCACGGCGATGCGCCGTTGTGGAAACCCCGGGGCTCTTTCGATACCGCCGCGCGTTGCGTTGCGGCGCGGAAGTCAACTCGAGGTCGAACAGGTACGCCTTGACTGCATGCGCCCGCAGTACGCCTTCTTTGTTAAACAAGGTCGGGCACGACATCCAGGTAGCCCGGGACAAGGCTCGGCAGGCAAATGCAGACACCGGCCTTAGTCACCGGCACCCGGAGGCTGGTCGTCACGGTGCTGGCATGACAGGCTCCCGGCGTTAGGTCACGGCAAACGTCGCCTCGAGTGCCGCGCGGAACCCGGTCCTGACTTGGTCTGGCGTGCGCCGAACGTATTCGCTGGCACGCACCAAAGCATCCCCGGTGAGAGTACAGAGGTAGGCCGCGGCTGCGGCGGCGTCCTTGGGCCCTGCACCGTCGACGCCGTCGAACCTCGGGCGCAGGGCAGTCCAAGTCACGGCGCCGAATCCTCGGTCTGCGCCCCACTGGGCGATCTCCGCATAGCCAGTGGCGTGTCTCGGTGGGTACCCTGGCCACAGGCCGATGGCATGGAGGGCGGCCCCCTCCCGGCCAGCCAGCGCGGCTTGCGCGGCTTCCCCCGTGTGGTAATCCAATTCGCACCACAAGGTCGGGACGGGCTCCGCCCCTGGGGTCAGCACCAGCGTCAGTCTTCCGTCGCGAGAGACCCGCGCGAACTCGAGGGGCAACGTGGGGCCATCGGTCTGCCAGTCGCCAACGCAGCGCAGAACGCCGGGATCCCAGACCAGGGAGCCCCACCCGATGCATACGATCTTCACGCCCTCACCCCTCACCCCTCGCGCCCACTTCCCATCCAACATGGTACGTTGTGGCATTACCCAAGCCAGGGCCGCCCGAACGACGGCGACACCGCTGCACGATGCGCGCCCTTGCGTCAGCGCTGCCCGACGGATCGCAAGGCGGGCGATGCTGTTCCAGCGGGTCGCCACGAGGTCTGGTCGTCAGCCCCAGAATATTCACTACCAAATGACGTCCTGATAACTCCACTTAGTAGGACATCGCGAAAATTCTTCTATAGTGCTGGTTGCCTATCCAAGGAGTGCCGTTGGAGCGCACTGCAGCCGCTGCTACAGAGGGAAAACCGGCCGATCGCGACGCTGATGGCGGTGCATCGCCCCTGCCGCGCCGCCGCGGCCGCCCTCGCGGTGCACAGACCCGGCTGTTGAGCGCCGGCGCCGGCGAACTCGGCCGCCACCACTTCGCTTTCCTGCGGGCGCTGGTCGATGGCATTGACCTCGAGCACGCGTGGAAGCGGTACCTCGCCTTCTCCGGCGGACCGAGCGACCGGCGGCACTTCGCAAGCCGCTTGCGGCAGTTGGTCGACGTCATCGACCACGCAGGACCTCAGCGCGGCCGCGCCTCCGAGGCTGGCCTGGTCGTCGCCGCACTGCGCGCCCTGCCCGACTTCGTGCCCGCCCGGGCCAGGCCGGGGGCAGGAAAAGCCGGACGTTTGGGAGCGGCTGCCGTCGAGAGTGCTGCCATCCCGGACCGAGCGCCCTCCCCCACCCTCGAGGATTGGCGGTCGCAGTACTGCGGCAGGACCGGGATCGACGAGGACTTCTACACGGAAGCGGAGTGGCTCGAGCTGTACGCGGAGGAGTTCGGCGAGCCTGTCGGTGAACCCTTCACGGGGGCAGGAAAAGCCGGACACATCGCCGCCGCGCCCTCCCCTGCTCTGTCCGCCACGACGCACGCCAGGCGGGCCGACGTGGTCGAGGCCGACCCGGCCCGCCTCACCACGGCGCAGCGCAAGGGCGTGCTGGAAGCGCTTGCCGCGCTCGAGCAGGTGCTGGCACGTGAGCCGAGCCTGGAGGATGAGACCGGCTTCTGGCTGGGCGCCGGGATGCCCCGCGACCTGGCCAAGGTCGGGGTGAAGTCGCTGGGCGACCTGATCAACTTCGTCAACATCTACGGCTTCCGCTGGCACCGGCGGGTGGCCCGGATGGGGGTGGTGCGCGCGCACCGCCTGCTGGACTGGCTCACGCCAGTGGCCGAGGCCCGCGGCCGCCCTTTGAAAGAGGCCGCCAGGCGTCCGGAGACCGACTTGGCGCTGCTGCGCAGGCGAGAGTTGGCGGGCGCGCAGGGGGGCGAGCGGTTTGCGCTCGTTCCCATCTTCGATGGCACCCTTCCGGACGCCCTCTCCGGGCGGGTCGGGGCCTTTCGGGCGCAAGAGGCGAACGTCTGGGGTGCCGAGACCGACGTCCAGGCGATCTCCCAGTGGCTCAGCCGCTACCGGGGCCAGACGCTTCGGGACTACACCCGCGTAGCCGAGCGCTTCTACCTCTGGTGCACCCATGTGCAGCGCAAGGCGCTTTCATCGCTCCAGGAGCCCGATCTGCAGGCCTACCAGGCCTTCCTGGCCGCTCCGCCGGCCGACTGGGTGCAGGAGCGCCAAGTCAGGCGCGAGGACGCGTCCTGGCGGCCTTTCCGGGGCCCCTTGGGGCGGAACAGCCAGCGCCACGAGTTCACGGTGCTCGGAAGCATGTTCAGCACGATGCTGGAGAAAGGCTACCTGCGGGCAAACGCCATGGCCAATCTGGGGCGCACCCTCGGGCTGATCAAACCAAGCATCGACGTGCGGCGCTCCTTCAGCGATCGCCACTGGGCCTTTGCCAGGCAGGTGCTACATGAAAAGCCGGACACTCCGGAACGGCGCCGCCTGGAACTGCTGCTGGAGCTCGGGAGCACCACCGGGCTGCGCCTGTCGGAGCTGGCTACGACCCGCATGAAGGGGTTTCGGGAGGAACAGGTGGACGGTGAGTCCGCCTGGCTGCTCGAAGTCGTCGGCAAGGGCGGAAAGCTGCGAACGGTCGTGGTCCTGGACCACGTCAAGGCACTGATCGAGCAGCACCACCGCGACATGGACGCAGCTGGCCTTGGGTTCGATCCCTCGGTCAGCAGGGTCCAGGTTCCTGGCAGCCTGGCGACGACGGCAGCCGGCGAGCGCAGCCTCCGCCGTGGCAACGTTCAGACTGCGAGCGCGAGCGACCCCTCTGGTGGCGGCTTGGCCGAGGCGCTGGCGCAGGAAGCCTTGCATGCGTGGCGGCCCCTGGTGGGCATCCTGAGGCGCCCTCCCCCTCGCCGCAAGCTTGACCACCTTGGCGTCGCATTCGTCGATCGCGCGGCTTCGTCACAGGCAGACCGCTTCGGTGCGCTGGAGCGATCAGCCATCTACAAGCTCCTGCGGCGGTTCTTCCGCGATGCAGCTGTGGCAGCTGCCTCGCGACGCGACGCCCCGGATGCGAGTGAATTCCTTGGAGCTTCCACGCACTGGCTGCGCCACACCTTCGCAAACACCGCCGTCAAGCAGATGCAGCCGCAGGTGCTGCAGAGCCTGCTCGGTCACTCCGATCTGCGGGTGACGTCGGTCTACGTGAAAGCCGACGCCACCGACATCGTTCGAGGCATCAGGGCGATGCAGCGAGCGGGAGCAGAAGGCGGTATCGCGGAACCGGCAGCGCGCCGGGCGAAATCGCCGCCGCGGTAGGCGCTGGAGGGATGGGTGTGGTACGGAACCACAGCCCGTTTTCTGACGCTTGGGCCCGGGCTAAAAGCCGGGTGTGGTTCCGTACCACACCCGGCTTGCCAAGCGACCGTCAGCGCCCAGCTGGGGGCGCCGCTTACCCACCGCAGGTGGCCGGCTGAATGCCGTTTCAGGGGTCTGAATTGGCTGCGTGGTACCGTACCACGCGACCACCTCAGGGTGCGTCTTGAAGCTCGGCCAGCACCTTCTGCAGGGCCGTCTCGAAGGCAGTCCAGCGCGCTGGCGAAAGCACACCCCGAGGCAGTTCCACCGTCACCGCCCCGCCCTTCCCTGCCCTGATCACGCCCTTCTTCCCGTCTGCCAACGCGAAGGTCTGAGTCACCTCTTTGGCCTTGGCCTTGGGCTTTCGGGATACGGCCTCGGTCAAGGCCCGAAAGACCTCCGCAGCGGCCGGGCGCGGCGACCGGCCCGCCAGCGACCGGGCAGCGGCAAGAACGGCATCGGGGTCTTGCTCGAAAGCCTTGTCCAGCGCCACCGCCCAGCGGAACTGGATCTCCACGGGGCTACGGAAAGCACCCACAACCTCCTGCGGCAGTTCAGCGACCCGAAGTGCCTTCGCGACATTGCTATGGTCCAGTCCGATCTGCTCGGCGAGGCGCCTTGCACTGGGAAACAGTCCCTCGTTCAGTGCCTTGTGATAGCTGACGCCCTGCTCCCAGGCGGACAGGTTCGAGCGCCCGCGGTTCTCCCGCTGCATCTGCACGTAGAGGGTCTGGTCATCGACGTTCTCATCGACAACCGCCCGGACCGGAAGGCCCAGTTCGAGGCAAGCGCGCGTCCGGCGCGAGCCGTACACCAATTCGAAGCGCGGGCCGTCTCCCTGCTCGCCCGTTGCGCCACGCATCGGCCGAACCTTGATGGGCTGAACGTTCCCGCCGGCGCTCTCGATCTCCTGCTTGAGCTCGCTGAACGCCTGGCTCGAGAACGAGTCCGGATGGCGGTCGGCCCAGCGCGTCAGCACGATCTGGCGCGGATCAATGAGTTGCTCGCCGACCTGCAGTTTGAGCTTCTCGATCTCGGCGTTGAGCTTCGAGACGGCTTCCGTGTCGGCCGCTGCGCCGGAGAGCATTCGGGAGAGCATCCCCACCCCGGTGCGAGGAACGGCCGGCCTCACGTCGGCCTGAGGCTCGGCAGCTGCCGCAGGTGCGGGGGCCTCGACATGGTCTGGAATCTTGAAGGCGATCCCTTGCCCCTTCTTCTGAGTGGCCACCTCAACCTCCCACCTGGCGCTGCCAGAACGTTTCCATCTGCTGCTCGATCAGGTCCACGAACCGATCGTAGGCTTCGAAGGCGCTCTTGAACGTGCGCGTCGAGGCGTTGTCGCGACTCGCGTCGTAGACGGTTCCGAACTCCTTGCTGGCGGTGCGAACAGCCTCGACGTCAGGAATCTCCACCGGCAGTACGCGCTCTGCGTAGGCGGCCTGGATCCACTCGCGGATGATCGCTGTGGACTGCCCGGTGTTGTCCTTGGGCGCGGCGTACTTCACCTTCGACAGCAGGATGTTGATGAACGCGAAATCCTTCCCGGCGCCACGGCTGGCGAAGTCGTCGGCCAGGTCCTTGAACAGATCCCAGAACTGGGCACTCGACGCGAAGTCCAGGTTGCTCGGGGGCAGCGGCATGATGATGCCGTCGCTCGCCATGAGGGCGTTGACCGTCAGGAAGGACAGCGACGGCGGCGTGTCGCAGATGATCACGTCGTACTTCGACCGGATGGGGTCGAGCCCGAAGTCGAGGGTGCGCCAGAACTGGAACGAGGCTTCCTTCAGTTGGCGCGTCGGCAGGATGAACTCGGCCGAGAAGAGGGGAGAGGAGGAGGGCACCAGGTCTACGCCGTCCCAGTAGGTCGGCCGGATCGCGTAGTTGACGTCCGGCTCGTCGCCACTGAGCAGCGGCAACAGGGTCTGGGTGACATCGACCTCCGCGTCCGGCAGGAAGCCGAAGAGCGTCGTCATGCTGCCCTGAGGATCGACGTCCACCACCAGCACCTTGTGGCCCCGCATGCTCAGCCCCTGGGCGAGGGTGGTTGCCGTGGTCGTCTTAGAACTGCCGCCCTTGAAGTGCGCCGTTGAGATCGTGATGGCCTCGCCGCCTTCGGGTCGCAGATGGTCAGCCCGGTAGTGGCGAGCCCATTGCCGCATCTCCGAGAGCGTGAACTCGCGACGGGCACCCGTCGAAGTCAGCCGCCCGGTCGGCAGCCCTCCAGGATTGCGCACGCGGTAGTCATACTGAGACCGCTCGATCTTCAGGCGCTCGACGAGTTGGGTGGCCGAGAACGTCGGCGGCAGCTTGCGGGCATCCGGCGCTAGCATCACCCCGCGGGCCTGCGCCACGATCGAGGTTGCGCGATCCGCCTGCTCGGTGATCGCCTTCAGTGAGATCGGGTGGGTGGCCGAGGGTCCCTGTGTGGTCGGATCCATGCGTTCCTTGCAGTGCGCTATGACAATGAACGCAATTCTACGTGAGGCAGTGCTTTCTCAAGACATCAATGAATTCCACGTTTATCGCAGACGACCTAGTGCACGAGTCGCGAAGAACCTGGATTTCAGGACGTTTTGAACGCTTCCTCCAAGGTCAGTCGTCGATCAGTTTTAGAAGTTCAATAGTTCAAGACTTTCGATACCAGAAAGTCATTTGAAATCAATGAGTTAGCCGGTTCTCCGTCCGGACTCCCGGCACCAGTCGTCCGGACAAGGCTGCGGAAGCGTCCGTGAACCTGGTTGAAGGCGTCCGGGAAGTCCTGGGGATAACTTTCCCGCCTGTGGATAACTTGGCGTCCGGGTTTTCAGGCCCTGATTCGATCCTCGCCAAGCCCTCGACCAGCCCGCGGCTGTGCGCAGGAGCGGCTCAAAGTGTCCGGGTTTTCCGGCCCGCATCAGCTCAGTAGTTGATCAGTTCTGATCCATCGGTGGGCGACTGGCGTCGCGTCCAAACCTCGCTGGTCAACCCGGACACTTGACCGGGCCCGGAAGCCTAGAATGGACGCATGAGCGGTGTGGCAATCGTGAGGCAGATGGATGTGGTGCAGGGCATGCTGCACAAGTCCGTCATCGCCTTGGCGATCGTGCCCACCAACCGTTCGTTGACGGTCACCGGACGCAAAGCGTACTCGGTGATGCTGCATCTTGCCCAGATGCAGGCGGCAGCCGGAACGGAGAGTGCGGACGGTGGCTTCGCCGCTCCGTTGAACTCCATCCTTCGCGGCTTCGGTGCGACCAACAGCATCTCCAGCGATGCGAAGAAGTACATCGACCAGATGGTGTCGACGAAGGTGGAGTGGAGGCCACTGTCGAAGTCCGAGCAGCAGTTGCCGCTGACCTTCGGTATCGACGGCAAGGAGGAGGGCGCCTCGCCGGCTCAGATCACCGACGAGTTGCGCATCTTCAACCTGCTCGCCGAGGTCCGTGTCTACAAGCGTGCAGGCGAGAACTGGGTGACCTGGTACTACCCGCCGTCCATCCGGGAAGAACTGGTGAGCCCCTCCCGCTGGGCCCAGGTCGACTTCGCAGTGCTGCGCCAGCTGACCACCTACTGCGCGGTGGCGCTCTACGAGATCTGCGCCCGCTACCGCGACAGCCCCGCGGGCGTCACCAGCCGGCAGCACTGGTCCTGGTGGGCCGAGTCACTGCGAAGCTCGCCGACCTCCAAGGTCCGCGCATGGCGCAAGTTCAAGAACGAGTTTGTTGCGCCCGCCATCAAGGAGATCAACGACCTCGGCGACATCGAGATCGAGTTGATCGAGTTCAGGCGCGGCCGTGAAGTCGAGTTCGTTCAGTTCGCGGTCAAGAAGAGCGCACGGCGTCCCGAGAGGATCGCGCCGGTGCCGCCCGACGTGACTAATATCCTTAGAGGCGGCAAGCTGAGCATCCGCGACACGGTGATCGAGGAACTCGAGCGCGCCTACGGCGTTGTCGCCGTGACCGAAGGACTCGAACGCTACGAGCGCTTTCTGAGCGGCGCGGACCGCCCGCGCATCGGCAACGCTGGTGCCTACCTGCGCACGATCATTTCGAACAAGGCGCGCGATGAGGCGCCGGCCGGGCAGGGCGCGCAACCGGAGAAGACTGCGCATGTGGTCGTTGAGAGCAGGGCAGCGACGGCGATGCCCGCTTCGCGTCGCGATGTCGAAGACGCTGAGCGCCACCGGCGCTTCAGCCTGATCCGCGACCAGTTCGCCAAGTTGGACGTCGAAGAGCAGATGGAGTGGGTGCGCCGCGTGCGCGACGAGGCCGACGCGACCACGGCACCGAGCCCGAGCATCATGAAGCGCCTTGCGCGCGGTGAGTGGCAGTCGCCGCTGGTCCAGGTGATGGTGATCCAGCACTACGCGAAGAGCGAGTTGGGCGAGGACTGGGCGACGCTGCCGTTGACGGAGTTCGAGAGCCTCATGGCCATCGACCTCGGCAGCGAACGCGACGTGGGCTGAACTCGCCGCAACTGCCCGGGCAAAAAAATGCCCCACTGCATGTGCAGTGGGGCAGGGCGCGCAGTGACTAGGCTGCAATTTGCTCCGGGACATCCTCGACAGCGTTGCTGCCGACTTCGTCCTTTCCGAGATCCAACTCGGCTTCGAGCTCACGTTGCCTCGCGATCAGCGCGGCGAGGCGATCCTCGTGCTCGAAGGGCCGCTGCAGCTCAGCCGCAAGGCCTTCGAGTTTCGAGCGCATCCTCGCGAGTCGCTGGGCGCAGTCATCGCGGTGCGGCGCAATCTCGCGGATCGTCTCGATCAAGCCGGCGTGGAGTGCCGGTCCGGTCTGGCACGGTCTGCACTCGTGTGAGCTCGCGCCCCGCACGAACAGGTGCACCTCGTCTTCTGCGCGTCCGATGAACACGCACAGCTCGAAAGCCCCGACGGTGCCGATGACCTCGTCACGCGCGGACCGCGAGATCGATGCCCTCGCGCTGCGCACGGTCGCCCTGAGCACCTCGCCGATCTCTTCACGACCGCGGTGGGTGCGTCCGTGGACGTTGACCACCAGGTCCGTTCCGAGAACAGCGTGCGCCCGTTCAGCATCTGCCACGAGGGCCGCGAGCAACCGCTCGTTGCTCTCGATGCGCATCGGCAAGCCGGCCACCTCGGATTCGTTCGCGTAGCGTTGGTTGCGCCACACGGACAGCAGCGAGGCGTACTTCGCGATCTCCGCGTCGACACCGGCCTTCTCGATGATCTTCGGATTGCCCGACGCAAGCGCCTTCACTTCCGCGTAGGTCAGCGTTGCGAGCTCGACGTCCTCGACAGACCGGATGCCCTTGTCCCCGCTCATCACCTGCGCGATGAACTTGGCCTTGGTGAGCACCGTCTGCCAGCTGTACGCGTCGAAGCTGCCTTCGGTGACGTAGCGGATGATCTCCACCTCGGCGCATTCGTTGCCTTGGCGAAGGATCCGGCCCTCGCGCTGCTCCACGTCACACGGACGCCATGGGCAGTCGAGTTCGTGCAGGGCCACGAGGCGCCGCTGCACGTTCGTGCCGACGCCCATCTTCGGGGTCGAACCGAGCAGCACACGAACCTTGCCCTCGCGCACCTGGCGGAACAGGCGTGCCTTCTGCGAGTCGGTCTCGGCATCGTGGATGAAAGCGATCTGCTCGGCCGGTAGGCCCAGCTCGATCAACTCTTCGCGCAGCGCCTGGTAGACGCTGAACGCCATGCCACTCTTGGGAGTGGACAGGTCGCAGAAGACCAGCTGCGCCCTCTTGAGGCTCGCAGTCTCCTGCCAGATGTTGTGCACCTCTCGGGCGCACTGCGCCACCTTCCCGCCGGGGTCGGCTGGTTGGCGGCTGTTGATCAGTCGCATGTCCAGCGCGGCCAGGCGGCCTTCGCTGGCGATCATGAGCATGTTGTCCTCGCGCGGGTCCACCCGCGCGGTCTTCAAGCGCTCGGCGCGCTTCACGAGCGATCGCACGAAGGCGCGCAGTGGCTCGCTAGGCTTGCACGTCACCGTTCTGGGCTTGTCGCCCTTCAGGATCGGCACCGGCAGCTTCAGCATCTCGCGCGTGCGGATGTCCGACACGTCGCAGAACACCGTCATCAGGTCCGGCACGTTGATGAAGCGCGCGAACCGGGTGTTGAGGCGATAGCCGCTGCCGTCGGGCGCAATCTCCAGCGCCGTGACCGTCTCCCCGAAGGTGGCGGCCCAGGCGTCGAATTGCTCCAGCCCCAGCGAGCGCAGCGTGTTGGGCTGCAGGAATCGCTGGAACGTGTGAACCTCGGCCATGCTGTTGGCCACCGGGGTCGCCGTGGCCAACACCACGCCACGGTGCTCGCCTCGGTAGAGGCTCATCGTGTGGCGCGTCTTCAGGTACAGGTCGAACGCGCGCTGCGAGTTGCTCAGCGGCAGGCCTGCGATGCGTGCCATCTTGGTGTGGCGGAACAGATTCTTGGCCGAGTGGGCCTCGTCGTACGCAAGCCAGTCGACCCCCAGTGCTTCCCAGCAGAGAAAGTCGTCCTTGCGATCCTGGTTCTCCAGGCGCTCGAGCCGGATCTTCCAGGTCTTCTTCATGCGCTCGAGCTGCTTGACGATCCGGTTGGACCGGCTGTCCGCGCTGCACATGCGCACCGCCATCTCGATCTCGCGGATGGTGTCCTTGATGAAGTCGCCGGTGAATCCGGCGGACATGGGCAGCAGCTCGAAAGTGGAGTGCGTCATCACGATCGCATCCCAGTCGCCGGTGGCCACCCGCGCCACGAACTCCCGCCGGCGGTCGCCGGCGAGGTCCTCCTTCGTCGCCATGAGCACGGCGGCGGAGGGATAGAGCCGCACCAGCTCTGCGGCGTACTGCTCGAGGCAGTGGTTCGGCACGATGTGGGCCGGCTTGTTGGCCAGGCCCAGGCGGCGCAGTTCCATGCTCGCGGCCACCATGATGGCCGTCTTGCCGGCGCCCACCGCGTGAAACAGCCCGGTGTTGCCGGACTGCACGACGCGCCAGATCGCGTTGCGTTGACTCGCGTGGAGCTCGAAGCACTGCGAAAAGCCCGGCAGCTTCAGATGCGAGCCGTCGAACTCCCTCTGGCGGATGCAGTTGAACAGGTCGTTGTAGATCCTGCACAGCCGCTCGCGCCGCGGCGCGTCCTCGTAGGCCCATGCGGCGAAGCGGTCCCGGATCAAGCCGAGCTTCTCCCGCGCCGCGAGCGTCTCTTCCTTGTTGACGATGTAGGCACCGTCCTTCTGGGGGTGCGGGTCGCGCACCGTGGGTGTCTGCACGTTCAGCGCATGCTGCACGAGGTCGATCGCGTGCATGCGCCGCGTGCCGTACTCCTGGATGCACGCGACGCTTTGTCGGGCCGCCCAGTCGTTGAAGGTCACCGACCAGGTGCCGGCCACCGCCAGGTAGCGCACGGCGGTGTCCTGCAGGCCGAGCACCTCCTTGATGAAGGCCTCGACCACGTCGGCCGGCACCCAGACCGCACCCAGTCGCAGCGCGATGTCGCCTGGCGGCAGATCCTCGGGGATCACCTTCTCCAGTGCCGCCACGTTCGCCCTGTAGGCGTCGCCAGCGGCGAGGGCCACGGTCAGCTTGCGCTTCACGTTGCCGGAGAGGTACTCGTCGGCCGGCTCGTGCCGGTCGCCCTCGGGATTCAGGTAGATCATGCCGCGCGCGGACAAGTCCGCCACGGCGTCTTCGGGCGTGGCCCGCAGCAGCCGGGCCATGTAGTCGGGATCGACCCGGCCCTTCCACCGCATCGACAGGGCGAGTGCCTCGTCGGGATGCTCGGCGACCGTGGCCTCGCGGACGGGCGAGACCGTTCGCTTCGAGAAGATCGCGGCCTTGGTGGCCACTTCTTCCTCTTCGTCGTAGTGCTCCAGGGACAGGAGCAGCGGATAGTCCGGGTCTCGCCGGAAGGCGAGGGCGTTCGCACGGGAGGACAGGTAGCCGTGCTTGCCCACGAACCGGTCGTAGCTCTGGTTCAGGCGTCGCCTCAGTTCGATCAGCGCCTGATCCGTCGTGGCGCCCAGCTGTGCGCTGAGCAACGCGCGAGCCCGATCGCGGATGTCCACCATGCCGGCGATTCGTTGCCGGACCGTGGCGTTGAGGCGGTCGTGCAGGTCCACGACGTGATCGCCCTCCACGATGCCGATGCGGCCTTCGCTGACCACGAGCGATCCCGGCCGCGTGCCAGCGGGTGCCGGCACGATGTCCCGGGGTGCTCTGGCGGGGGCCTTGGGTTGCACGCTGTACGCGCCCTTGGGCACCAGGGCCTGGGCGCCGAGCAGCGCGGAATCGAGATCTCCATCGAGCATGGCCGTCGGCACGACCTGGAAGCCGTTGCTGACCTGCACTTCCACGACCGCTTGAACATCGACCGCAGCGGCAGGGGCCTCCGCAGCTTCAGCGAACAGGTCGGGGTATGCGGGGGCTTCGGTGTCGAAGCCCGGCAAGGAAAGGGTGTAGCCACCCTGGCTGGATGGGGACATGTGATCTCCGTGATGTGGAGAGAGCACACGCCCCCCTGGGGAGCGTGAGCTCCCGGTGGGAGGGGGTCCGCGGGCCGCTGAGGCGGCATGCGGTCGTGCGTCGACCAGCCGGACTGCCTGAAAGGCAGTAGGCCGATGCGAACGGATCTGGGGTTCGGTGCGGCCGCCTGTCAGGCGGGCACCGGAAGGACTCACCGCCTGAAGAGGCGGCGGCGGGGCAGGGCCCAGCGCGGATCTACGTGCGGGTCACGACCGCTAACGCCGGCTGTGCCGGAACGCCTCAGAGGGCGGCTGTGGCCGGAAGCCACGAAGCGAATCGAGTATGGAACAAGGGTGCTGGAAGGGAAAGACAACGCGCCACGCCGGCGCATGTTCATCGGGCATGAACCGACCAAAGGCAGCCGCGCCGCGTCAAAGGGGCGCGGCAGCTCTCGGTCTTGGACCGGCTGCGCTTCGGGTCGCCGCCTTCAGACCTCCGCTTGCTACGATTGCTACGTTTTCTCTGCTATCGCTCTTGCCTGCAAGACGCCCTATGGGAACCAACGTCAGCCCCGCTGTACTGTTTCGGCGCATCGCCCAGCTCGAAGCGGCCGTAGGACGACTGACCGAAGACCTGGAGAGCCTTCGAAGGGCGGTCAGCCGCCACGGGTTCGCCTCAAGCTTGGCCGGCGGCTTGCGATGGCAGGTGGCCCGGTCTCCGATTCCAGCCGGCCTGGCCGGTGCTCTCGCGCGTGGGGAGGCAACCAAGGTGCAATGGGTCAAGGAAGGGCTCGTCGTCCCTGGTGAACAACTCGCACGAGCCTGGGGCCTCACTAGGCAGGCGTTGAGGCCGGCCGCAGGTCGGGGCGAGGTCTTCGCCGTGAAGATCGGCAATCGGCTTTTCTACCCCCGAGCGTTCTTGGCCCTGGACCGCCAAGCCGTGGCCACCGTGTGCCGCGCGCTGGGCGATCTCGACGCATCCGAAAAGATGATCTTCTGGTTGCGCGAGCATGGGGCGGTAGGAGGGAAGGGGATCGCCGCCGCCCTGGACGGAGGAACTGCGGTAGTCAAGGCGCAGCGGCTGGCTGCGGCCTGGGCGCGCGAGCGAGGAGGCGGGCGCGTCGTCGCTGCCTGAGACCGAGGCATTCGACGCTCCGCTCCGAGCCGTCCAGCGACTCAAAGTGCGGGTGCGAAGTCAAGAGGCGCGCCGGCAGGCCTCACGCACAATGGTCGGCATGAGCATTCGCAAGACGGCCAAGAAAACCGCGGTGGCGCATCGCGATTCGCGCTCGGGCGCGGCGGCGGACGTGCCCGTTGAGTCGGCGTTTGGCGAAGTGGTGGATCTGATTCGTGCTGCGCGCCAGCGCGCCCACCAGGCTGTAAATACTGAGCTCATCGGCCTGTACTGGCAGATCGGCGAGTACATCAACGGCAAGCTGGCAGCGGCTGAGTGGGGCGAGGGCGTTGTGGAACGTCTGGTTGCGCGGAGGAGGCGGCGCTTCTTCCGCGGCGGTGGATGCTCCCCGCCGCCTGCCCACTCCCCCGTGACAAGCCACTCCTCGAAGTAGTTCAGCCACTCGCTGGTCCAGGCCACGTAGGTCTCCAGCAAGCGCATCTGCGGCAGCCATTCGTTCTTGCGCGGTAGCCACAGGCAAAGCCTCACGCCCGGCCCGTCGTAGTGGTAAATGTGAGGCAGCGGCTGGCCCTTGGCCAGCGCCCGCAGGTCAGGGTTCACGACGAACATCTGCGGCGACCGTGCCGGCGTTAGCACGAGCACGCACCGATACAGACGGGAGAAGACCGTCGGCGAGATCGAGAAGCTGTAGCGAAGCTCGCGACCGTGGAGCAGTCGCACGCGCGCGCCAGGGAAGTTCAGCGCGCGCAGTTCCATCGCCCGCTCGGCGAGCGTTGGGAGTCGCACGGGCGGTGTTGCTCGCATTCAGTCACCGAAGTTCGTGTGCGCGAAGGTCGGCGTCGAGACCACGGCACTCGACCCCACGACGAAGATGCCGCGATTTGCGGAACGGTTCGCTTCGCGCCGCTGTGCGTTGTCCCCGAGCACGGCTGCCCGCGCGCGCGGCCCGAAGGCACGCTCGACAGCACGAGCGATGACGTCCATCCCAGCGCCCTGGTCGATGGCGTCGACGAGGGAAGTAAGGTCCGCGACCAAGCGCTCACACCACGCGTCGAAGGCCTGCTGCTTCGCCTTCGTGTTCATGCCGGCAGCCAGGTTGTCGTTCTGGGCGGTCGGGTTGTCGAGATACCAGAACTCGCTGCCTTCAGGCATCGGGAACCGCTTGATGAGTCGCGGCATCAACTGAACGATGTCGAGCAACAGGTCCATCGGCCCGTCGTGGGGCTTCGGCGCTTCGATCGCGTAGGCGTTCGCGACCAGGGTGGTCACGACGCAGGACGGCGGCGCCAAGTTCTCTCCGCTTGTGGGTGCACCGAATGCGATGTTGCGGTTGATCTTCGCGAGTTGCGTCAGACGCGACAACAGGCGGGCGAAGACTTCTTCGGCATCAGGCAGAGGCAGGAGTTCGGACTTGCGCAGCGACTCGAACGTGGCGTTGAGCTCAACCCGACGCTCAAAGGCCGGTGCAACCTGGGCGATCGAGTCGAACGCACGGCAGTAGCCGCGGGGGTTCGTGGACATGTAGCGCTGCAGGTCACGGTCGGGGATGCGTCCATGCGTCTCGCCATGCAGCACAACGTGCGACGCGTCATCAATGATGGGTGCGAAGTCGGCCTTCATGCCGCCGGCGTAGGTGATGGTCACGCAGCGGTCATCACGCTCGATCTTCAGGTCGTGACGGTCGGCGTACCGCTTGAGCGCGGCGTAGAGGTCGTTGATGAGCCGCGCCGGGCCACCGGCGCCGCCATATCGCTGGAGACCTTCACGGGTCAGGCACGCGGCCAAGTCGATGTCGAAGCCTTCGCGGTACTCTTCCATCGGCCGGACCATGGTGCCCAACTGGCGCGAGCCGTGCGCGTGCACGAGGTACAGCAGGCCGTCGAACTCCGGGCAGGTCACCAGGTACTCGCCGGTGCTCTGATAGGCGCGATCCAGGTCGCTCAACTGCGTCTGCGTTGGCTCGTAGACGCGGGCGATAGCCTCGCCGAGATAGAAGAATCTGGCCGAAGCGCCAACCGAGAAGCGGCGGCGAGGCGGTTCGATGGAAAAGTCCCGATGCATATGGTCTCCACGGGTGGGCGGGGGACCACACAAGGCGGTCTTGACCCGCCGCGCTTACTTCACAGGTTTTTCCTTGCGGACGCCCTTGAACGGATCGCCGTCAGCCTTCTGGTCCATGAACCGGCCGGACGAGGCGTCACGTTTCGTCCAGGTCTGCGTCAGCGGATTGAAGACTTGCGAGCGGTCACGGACCGCTCCGACACGAGCGTTGTCGCCGATAGGCTTGTTCTTGGCCATGGTTCGCTCCTATCAATGGATCTGCTTGCAGAAGAGGGGGTTAAGTGGCATAGTTGCTGCTTGTGCGGGCAACGAGCAGAGTCTACGCAACGATCTGTGATCCCCAGGTGATCTTGGTGCCTGTTGCCTGCACAGACAACACTTTACACGCATTTTTCTGCGGAAGGAAGCCTTTATGGCGCAGTCCGGCCTGGGGATGCTCTTGCGAAAGTTGCGCGAGGCCCGAGACCTGTCATCGCGGGAACTCGGTCAGCTAGCCGACGTCGACCACACCTACATCTACCGCCTGGAGACTGGGGAGAAGCAATCACCTTCGAGCGAACTGATGGAACGGCTACTGCGGGTGCTGAAGGCGAAACCGCGGGAGGTCGAGATGGCCCAGTTCATGATGAGCAATGAAGTCAACCCCGACTGGGTCGAGCATGTGCTTGGCACCGACCTGACGGCAGAGATGTTCGAGATGGGCGCAACGATGCGGCACCGCGGGGCCGGAAGGCCCGATATGGAGGCCATAGCAGCGCGCGTCCGCAAGGCACTCGAGGACGACGAGTGATAGACGAACTGGCGATCCGCCTGAAGGCGCGCCAGTTCATGGCAGGGCTCGATCTGTCGAACATCGACAAGGATCTGACTGTCTACACGCGGAAGGTCAACGCCAAGCTCACGACCGAGGAGATGAGCCCGGGGGAGTCCGGTTACACGCTCACCCGTCGGGACGGAAAGTCGTCCATCGTCGTCAACGAGTTGGAGCGGCGTGAGCGCCAGCGATTCTCGGCTTGCCATGAGGTGGGCCATCTCGTGCTGGGCCTTGCCTCGAATCATCAAGAAACCCCAGCTTGGTCCTATGCCAAGCGCGACGACAACGAGATCGCGTGCGACATTTTTGCTTCCGAACTGTTGATGCCGTTCGACTCGTTCAAGCGCGACGTGGACCAGGACCAACCTTCGTTCGAGTTGATCGAACGCTTGCGCTCGAAGTACGTGGTCTCCTTCGCGGCCTGCGCTTCGCGCTTAGCCGCAGTCACAGACTATCCGTGCGCCTTCGTGTTCATGAACGCGACGGTAGTACGGTACGCATCGCGCTCCAAGGCTCTGCGCGACCTCAATGCCTGGGTCGAGATGAGGTCACCGATCCCGCCCGGATCGGTTGCCCATCGGCTTGTACAAGAGGGCGAGTGGTCAGGCGAAGACTCACGGGTCGCGCAGGACGTTTGGTTTCGAGACTGGCCCAATGGCTACGACCTGACCGAGATGGCGAAGCACTATCCGCCCTTTGAAGAGACGTTCTCGTTGCTGTGGTTCGAGCCGGACGGCGGCCCAGACGAACCCGTGAAGGTGTGGAGTGGCTCGGTGGCGCAGGAGGACGATGGTGGCCTGCAGGAACTGGATGGAGTCCTGAGTTTTCAAAAGAAGACGAAGAAGAGGTAGCGGACTCGTTTGCCGTATCGGCCATGCAAGCCGCTCACCCTGTGCCCTGCTTCGCTGGCAGGCCGACCTTCGGCGATTGGCTCGCAGGCGTGTCGAACGCCTGCTTGATGGCGCTGAGCGCGAATACGCCGGCCGGCCGGCGCTGACTCCTATCGCTGCGAAACAGGCGGAGAAAAGGAGGCGGACCCGGTCTGCGAAGACCGGCCCCGCCAAGCATCCCTTGCAGGCCAAAGGGCTCGATCGAAGGCCTTTTCCTTCGTTCGCGTTGGCGTCTGAACACAGATGTAGAGAGCGCAGCTAAACGCAACTCCAGATCTCGTTTCGCCGGCGGTTGAAGAGCGTCACGTTGCCGTGGTCGCTGACCTCCATGACGAACTGGATGTCGCGGCCTGATCCCGACCACAGCGGTGGCCAGGCGTCGCCAGAGTTGACCTTGATGACGCCTTCCTTTGATCGGGCCGCGCACTCGAGCCCTTCCAGGTCTGGCCAGAAGCCGTAGTCACCGGAGGGCGCGAGCGAGAAGCTCATGAACGGCAGGCAATACGCCTGGATGGCCTCAAGCCCCACACCGTCAACGAAGGCCTGAAGGGCCTCAGGATCGGCGCCTGCCCTGTTGAAGGCGTCGATAGCCGCCGACGTAGCGCGACGACGCTCGCCATCGCGGTCGGTCTTGATGAACTGGCGCAGTTCGTAGGCGAAATCGCCCGCGAGGGCGTGGATGTCGTTCGGATCGGCCGAGCAAACGGCACCGATCCGCGGGGTTCGGATGTACACGGTCTGACTCCTTGGTGGAGCGGAAGGCCACGGCTTGGAGGCCGTGGTCTTCGGATTTGGGTTGGTGGCGGCTACACGTGGTAGTGCTGGCGCACGTAGCGCCGCCGCTGCAGATAAGGGGCGCCCTTGGTGATGTCCAACGGAGCCCAATGGATGAGCCACCGCAGCGCAGCCACCCGCAACAACGGCGGGTAGCGCCGCTCGTGCATCACCGCCAGGAGCTGTTCGGTGGTGTAGTGGCGCATGCCGGTCAGAAGGACGACGAACCTGTTGCAACGATGGGTGAGCATGGCGGCCCCCTAGTCCAGGGCACGCCGGATGGTCATCGCATCCGGGTGTTCGCCGATGAACTCCAGCAGCAGCTCGTATTTCGCGTTCAGGCTGTCCCAGCCTCGCCAGAGCATGCCGTTGATCGCGAACGTGGTGGCGATGATGCCCGCCACCTCGGCGCTGACAGTGCCGTGAAAGCCGTTGCCTTCGACCGTGAACTCGAACGCGTCGACGCCAGCCGGGTACATGAACGCACCGCCGTTGGAGAGCTCGACGTAGTTCCAGTAGCCGCCGCGATAGGACGGGCAGAGGTTGCCCATCCAGTCGTACACGGACATCTCGAACTTCATCATCGCCCGCGCACCGAAGTGCTTCGGAAGGAAGTCCATGCGCTGCTCGGCGGGCACGATGCTCGCCGTGATGCGCGCGTCGCCGTCGTTGGCCTGGCAGGGCGCCAGAGCGAAGGAGGGGGAATCGTGGTTCATGTCGCTTTCCTTTCAAGCGCATGAGCACGAGCGAACCCGACTCGGGGTGTCGCCCGAGCTCGGGTTGGGGATGTGCGAGGGGGCCCCGCAGGGAGTTGCCTACGACCCGTCGATGCCGCCACCGCCGGGCGGCACGCGCTGGGTTGTCAGCTGAGCCGGCAGATTCCGGCGAAGGATGAGGGTGGCCTGCGGGCGCAGGCAGATTGAAGTGCGGGTCACGACCGCAAACGCCGGCCAGGCCGGAACGCTGGTGACAGCGGCAAAGGCAGAGATGCCCATCGCATGGTCAGTATGAAGCAACGATGCGCGGTCGAAAAGGGGCATCGCACGGCGCATGCCCATCCGTCACTCGTCCGCCCCGCAACTGCAGCGGCGGATCTGTCGCTTTGGCTCGCGCGGCGCCCGAAATCCGGGGGGACTTCGAGCCGCCTTTCCGGTTGAAGGCGGCCGCCATCTTCGGGACGATTGGGGCCACGGCAGCCCGCCCATCGACGGCGTTGCCTGACGTTCAACCCACAGGTCGAGATCAGTCCATGGGGCGCCTACCCTTAGATTCGTTGAGCCTGCTCATCAGCGTGGTCGAAGGCGGCCGGAGCTACAAGGAAGTGGCGGCCGACCTTGGTGTCGCGCGCTCGACGGTCGAGCGTCGGATCAAAGGCCTGCTGCGCAGGCTTCAGCAGGCCGGTGCACTGGGCTCGATCCGGGTGGACTGGCTGGACAGCCTGGTCGCGATCCGCCGCGAGCGGGAGACGATCATGGCCACCGCGCGCGCACACGATGTAGGCGCACCGCCGCCGCCGTGCCGGGTCGTGCTGGATGCGGATGAGGTCGCTGCCGGGGCGAGCCGCCTGCGTTCTTGCTGCCGAAGTGCCAACCGGGACATCGCGCTGATCTACACGCTGCTGTGCACCGGCCTCAAGACCATGGAACTCGCGCTGCTGGAGGTGGGCGACTATCCGGCGATGGAGGGAAGGCGCTCGCAGGGCGTGATCAAGAAGTACCTCGAGCTTGCGGCAACTGCGCGAGAGCGTCGAGCGCGCGGCAGCGCGCCGGGACTTCGCGCGGCGTGTCGTGGCCCGGTGCCAGGCCATCGTGGGCCGGCGGCAGGCACGCGTCGACGTGCTGGAGCAGGCCAAGGCGACTCTTGTGGCGCGGCGACGCGAGGTCGAGTCGATCGACCGCGAGGCCGGGCAGATCGCGTTGCGGCAAGCGGACCTGCAGCGGCGCTTCGGCCTGACCTCTCATGTGCCGTGTGCCGGCATGGACATCCAGGGGCAGTGCCAGCTGCTCGGTGACGCGCGCGAGGCGAAAGCGCTGTTGCCATCGGCGGACGCGGCGCTCACTGGTCTGGCCGAGAAGAAGCGGGTTGCCCTGCTGGAGATCGCCGACACCGAGACGGCGGTGCGCGCGCTGCCCGCTGAAGCGCAACTGCGCAACCAGGCCGAGCAGATGCTCGAGACCGCCGAACAGCGCCTGCGCGACATCGAGCTGCTGTGCGCGCGCCGGGACGAGGTGACCCGTGCGGCACAGACGATCGATGGACACACTGCGGAACTGGCCACGCTGCCTGAGCAGGCCGCGCAGGAGACGGAGGACGAGCGTGTCGAACGTGCCGACATCGCTGCAGCTCGGACGCGAGTGCAGGACGAGCTCAGCCGCATTGCCGTGGTGCGCGACGAAGCGCTGACCCGCACCGCCGAACAGGTCGCCCTGCTTCCCCCGCCGCTGGATGCTGCAGGGCTGAACACAGCGAGGCAAGAGGTCGAGGCTGCGACGCGGGCCGCAGCTGCAGCGGAGGCCGCTGAGTCTTGCGCCCGGCAGCGCGACGAGCGCGCGAAGGCGCTGGGCGAACAACTGGCTGACATCGCGGCCAAGGAAGGGGCGGCGATCCGTGCCGCCAAGCGTGTCGAGGACGAACTGGCCACCTGGTCGCTGCTTGCCAAGTGCCTCAGCAACGACGGCGTGATCGCGCTGGACATCGACGACGCGGGTCCGACGTTCTCCGCGCTGGCGAACGAGCTGCTGCTGGCCTGCTACGGGCCGCGATTCACGCTGCAGGTGATCACTCAGTCCACCAACGGGAAGGGCGAGCTTCGCGAGGACTTCGACATCGTCGTGCACGATGGGTCTCGGGACGAATCGAAGAGCCTGAAGCTGGTCAGCGGTGGCGAGCGGGTATGGATCAACGAGTGCCTGACCCGCGCGATCGCGCTCTACTTGTCTGGCAACACCGGGCGCCGGATCGGCACGCTGTTCAGCGACGAGGCAGACGGGCCGCTGGACCCGGAGCACAAGCGCATGTTCATGGCCATGAAGCGCGAGGTGCTGCGC
Organism: uncultured Aquimonas sp.; assembly: GCF_937888285.1. GTDB lineage: Bacteria > Pseudomonadota > Gammaproteobacteria > Xanthomonadales > Xanthomonadaceae > Aquimonas. The sequence continues at coordinate 4,047 of NZ_CALART010000050.1, read as the reverse complement.
CTTGGTGGGTACGCAAGCGAGTTCTTCGTGAGCCAGACACCCGAACTGACCGCGATGGCCGATCGCATCATCGACCTGGAAAGCTATTCTGCGCAGGGTGCGCAGGTGGTCGCATGACTGAAGGCAATCCAAGGGCCGCCCCGTCGTACCCCTTGGACCACCGAGCGGCGACGCGTGCCAGTGAACGTCGCGTAGTCGCAGCAACGCTGCCTTCTGTTCGGTCGCATCGGTCGGCGCTGGACGGCCAGCAGGCGCCGTTCACGCCTGACAGGTTACCGGCGAGCTATCGGTGTCGTATGCAAGAGGATGCCGGCTGCGTAGCGAGACCGCGAGAGAGTCAGGCAAAACCAACTGCGGATCACTCACTCGCGATGGCTCAGGTTTGCGAAGTTCCACTCATCGGTAGCCCTCGTCTCCTGCCAGGTGAATTCATCGCCCGACACGACCTCACTGAGATTCTGATCCACCTCGATCCCGTCGCATTCGTTGAGCTTGCTGACGAACGTTGCGAAGGCCGCATTGATCGCCGCTCTACCCTCAACGTCGCCCTCCCAGATCTCCGCGTCAACGACGAAATACACGGCCACGTGGTACGACTGATCGTCTCCCAGTTCAACGTCCTTCTCAACAATGCCAAGTCGGACCTCGGCAATGTCTTCCTTGAGCGGCTCGATCGCGGCCTCGAGCGCGTCCTCGGTGTCCTTGTCGATCCGCTTCACGAAGGCGTCCGGCCAACTGGGGCGACCCGCGCGCAGCGCGTACCACGCCATGATGCGTTGCGCTGCCTCGCCGCTCAAATGGCGAGCGGCGTCCGGTGGCTGGTCCCTAAAAAGTTCACGAGGAACAAGGTATCTGTCGGCAACCGCGTGAGCCGAGAGCGCAACGGCCTCGTGAGTTTCGCGGTTCGGCCGGAAGTCAAGGATGCGTGTCGACCGAAAGTCGCGGTATTGCGCCCGCGGCTTCTTGATCGGCTTGCAATGCAAGATCTCAACGAACGGCTCAGCCTCGAGAGTGCGAGCCACTATGTCGCAGGTCTGCGAGACGACGACGAGCCAGTGATCCGCTGCCACTTCGACGGCGGCCGCGCCAGGCCGAGTAAGGTGCTGCGCGATGACCGGCAGCATCCCCTGAGGCACTACGGCCCCGGTGCACCAGCCCTGCTCTGCAACCTCGTCTCCAAACGGCAAGGCGTCCTCACTCGTCGGACGGCAGCGACTTGGCGGATGGACGGCGCTTGAAGCCGGCCTCGGCGAGCTTCTGGCTGCGAGTCTTCGGCTTGCCGGCCAGCTTGGCCAAGAGCTCGTCGAACGCGCCAACAACGGTGGCCTCGTCGAACTGGTCGGCAACCATCATCGAAAGGACGGTGCGTCCGTCCGCGAGAGGCTCATTGGAGACGGAGCTCAGCGGAGCCGTCGTCCGTTCGCGCCACTGCTTCGCAATGCGCTCGACCGCAGCCAGGCGCTCACGACTGGCGCCCTGCAGCTTCACGTCGCTGGAGGCATCGAGCCACTTGTAGAGGCCGGGCCGAGACAGACCAAGCGCCTGGGCCAGGTTCGACGTCGACAGTCCCAGAGCGGCCTGAAGAGCGGCCAGCCGTTCTACGCGAAGTCGAGCAGCTGCGCTTGGCGCTGCCTTGGCTGCAGCGGTCGCCTTCTGAAAGGCCTCCTTCGAGGCCTTTGACCAACGCGACCACGAGTCAGCGTCGAAGTCTTCAACTGAGACGGTCGGAATCGCCGATGTCGCGAGCAACACGTCCGTGTCGACGATCAGGACAGTCCGCGCGCCGGTCAACTTGGTCCCCATGCGATAGGACCCAATGAGGTGCGTCTCACCGCCTCCATAGAACTGCATCGGCACAGCAGGATGAAACGACTCGGCGGCATCGATGATTGTGCTCGGACGACGCTGAAGCAGCGTCGCACGCTGAGCGTTGTAGAACCGTGCCTCGATCGTGTCGCTCACATCCACTCCTTGTTTGCCGTGGCAGACAGCGCAGCCTTGAAGGTCCGCGAAGTCAGCTTCTGCATATCAGTGTAGATGCCGACCAATTGGGCGGCGTCGAAGACTTGGTTGATGTCGCGCAGGCAGTCCGTGTCGATGAAGCCAATCGCCTTCTCGTCCCTGACCCTTTTCTCGCAGTCAACCATCACCTGCGGCTTGTGCAGCGGCATCGCGTTGAAATTCGGAGGCAACAGCATCCCAGCCGGCGCCGGCGCGCCCGCTCGGAGGTTGACGGTGGCGCCGTCGAACAGAAATGCGGCCGCCCACAGCGACCCGGTCGGCTTCGCGCCGTCTGGAGCGATGCCCTGCAGCTGCTGGGCCAGGTATTCCGCCGGCGAGCGATCGCCGCTCGGGAGGATGAGGTCGACGTAGCGCAACCCAGCGCGCTCCACGAACGCACCGAGACCTGCCTCGTGGATGGCGTCGAGGACGTCGGCCCATCGGGTCATCAGGTCCGCGGAGTTGACGTAGCTCGTTGCGTGCAGTGAGATCGACCTGGTACCGAGCTGGACGCCGTGCTTCTGGTCGGCTGAGATCAGCTGCCAGATCGGCTGGGCGGAAGGCTTGGCCCCGTCGACGACAAGTTCCTGCCCTTCGACGGTCTTCGGGAAGGTGGAACGTAGTCGGTCTTGCAGACCAGGCACCTTCGTCGCCATCGAGTAGTACGGCGAAATGATCAGCTCTGCGACCACATAGACGAGCGGGGGCTTACGCCACGTACCGAGCGTGGTGGTGGGCATGCGGGCTCTCCTTCGGTGCGTTGCAGTTGCCTGTAGTGCTCTCTTCGGAGCATGTGGAAATTAGTTTACAGGGTAGTTGACACCCGTGGCGTGAAATCGTTCCGGGTTTACACGCGCTTCACCGGCACGTCCAGCAAGACACCTGTCTTAGACGTCGCCTAAGTCTTTGATTTTGAAGGTGCAACATGGCTTCGACGGGTGCGGCCTGACTCGGGCGGTCCCATCTCGGGCCGCGGGCCGCGGGCTGCGTGTGGCGGCGGCGGTGGCGTCGAGCTTCATGACGACGCACCAAGCATCTTGATGGGCGGTAGCCGTCCGAGCGCAAGGCACCTGCGTTCACGCCAGGCGCGCATAGCGACTTGGTTCCAGAGGTGGCTGTAGGCCCAAACAACAGCCTCCCTTGAGCCTCCGTGGACACGGGGCTCAAGGAAAGCCCCTGAACTGTCGCTCAGGGGAAAGAGAGTTGGACTCAGCTCGCCGGCAGGCCGCCGACGGCTGCCAGCTGCCAGCCGCGCAGGTCGGGGAACCTGTCGGCGAAGTCGAAGATCAGGTTGCGCCGCTCGTTGGAGAGCGCCACTCGCGCGAACCATTCGCCATACCGCTGCTCGCGCTCGATCCGGAGATCCAGTTGCGTCGCGTGGACCGCGAGCGGGTGCGCCTCGGCAACTCGAACGGAGGGGTACCAGCAGCCTCGCGCCGGCGGCGTATCTTCCTCTATGAGGCGGCGAATGCGCCGGATGTACGCCTCCGGTGAGCAGTCCCGCGAGCCCGGCTTGAGGGAGCCACCCTCGCAGGCGCCGGCGAAGTAGACGGCCTGCTTGAGCACCTGCTCCGCGCTGCCGAGCATGCAGACCTCCCAACTCCTGGCGCGCTTGCCCGTCACGGCATCGCGGAGGTTGTTGTCGCCCCCTTCGATCGCAACGACGAAGCGGTCGACGCCGCCTGTGTCTGGACCAGCGGTCAGCCTCCAACTGGCCCATTGGTATTCGATGCGGTAGGACATGTCAGGTCTCCGCGCTGGCGAACAGCGAGGCCTGCCCGGGCCGGCCGTTGGTGCTCTTGCGCAGCTCGATGCAGGCGCGCCAAGCCGCGGGCTCACGCCTGAGCACGGTGCAGATCATTGAGGCGCCGTAGTAGGCGTCACGAGCCGCACCTGGCCTGGCCAGGTCGAGCTCAAGGGTGAAGGCCCCATCGCCCGTCAGGTCCATCTGCTTGGCGTACCTGGCCCGAAAGGCGGCGAAGGTCCCGAACGGGCATCGTCTACGACCAACCGATCGTGCTGAACGAGCGGCAGGCCGGTGTCGCC
>NZ_CALART010000049.1 GCF_937888285.1 uncultured Aquimonas sp. | reverse complement strand
CCCTGCCGACCAGCAGTCTTTACCACGCCGCGAAATGGGGTCTGGAAGGCTTCAGCGAATGCCTTCGCCAGGAACTGGAGGGGTTTGGGGTCTTCGTCACACTCATTGAACCGGGCGGCGCTCGCACGAGCTTCAGCCGCAATTTGCAGTACGCGCCGGCGAACCCCGCCTATCAGGACACGCCCGCTGGACAGATTCGCGCGATGTTCGAGAACGCGGGTGACGAGTTGTACACGCTCGATCCGCAGAAGATCGCGCACCGGATCTTCGACACGGCCACGAGCGAGAAGCCACCGCTTCGGGTGGCGCTGGGCGGTGACGCCTTCGGCGTCATCCAGGCGGCGCTCAAGGGCAGGCTGTCTGCCCTTGAAGCGCAGGAGAGTCTGGCGCGATCGGTGGCCTTCGATAGCTGATCGCTGTTTCAGGTCAAGCCCAGGGCGACGGCAAAGCCAGCAGCAGCCATGGCCGCGTACGACGGGAGCACTCTCCATGCGAGCGCCCTACCGCCCAGCGACATCAACAGGACAAGTTTGGTGACCTGATTGACGGATGCGGCGATGAACAAGGCCAGGGTGGCCGAAGCGGCGGTGACGGCGCCCTCGGTCACCAGGCGGCCAATCGAGAGCGTGATCGCATCGACGTCCACCAGACCCGAGGCAGCGGCGGTCAGCATGACGCCAGCATCCCCGAAGCGATCGGCAAGAAAGCGGCCTGCCAGCATCACCGCGGCCAGGAAGGCTGCGAACTGGAGCGCGGAGCGCAGCTGCAATGGGTTGCCAAGCTGAAGTTCGGGCAAGTCGTCGGCGGGCGACCGCGCCGCCAGGAACGTCCCCAGAACACCGCCAGCCACGGCCATGGCCACGAAGATGACCACCGGGTCCCAGCCGATGCCGGGGGCTGCGATGGCGACGAGAGCCGCCATGCGCGCAAACATGGCTGCGCAGGCGAGCGCCGCCCCCGCCGCTGCCAGTGGATGCCAGCCTGGCGTCTGCCCGGCCCAGCGCGCCAACGTGGCCGTGGTGGCGGTGCTCGACACGATCCCGCCGAGCAGCGCTGTGAATACCAGCCCTCGTTTCCTGCCGAGCGAGCGCATCAGGACGAACCCAGCGAACGACAGCACTGCCAGCAGGACAACGGCCCACCAAAGGCGATAGGGATTCAACGCCTCATAGGGGCCAAAGCCACGATCAGGGAGTACGGGCAGTACGACCACGCTGATCAACAGCAACTGCGTGCCGCTGCTGATCTCCGCCTCGGACAGCTTGCCGACGCCGGCGTGCAAGAGCTGCTTGAAACGCAGCAGCGCCAGCACGACCACGGCGGCGACCGCCGAAACGCGCCAAGCGCCACTGGTCGCCAGCGCCCCGATGGCGAAAGTCGCAAGGGCGGCGACGGACGTGGTCAGTCCCATCACGGCATGCATATGCGCCGTCACCAGGTAGCCCACCACCAGATACACCCCGACGAGTACGAGCAGCGCGATGAGCATGCCGGCTCCCCAGCGCTGGGCCAGCAGCCCGCCAAGGCCGCCGAGCAGGCCGATCAGCGCAAAGGTGCGAACGCCCGCGACGCGATGTCCCTCGGGCCGCTCGCGTTGCTGCCATCCCCGTTCCAGGCCGATCAGAAGTCCCGAAGCGAGTGCCAGCCCGAGCCCGACCAGCGCGGGATCATCGAATTCACTCATCGTCGAACCTGGACGCGGTCACGGATGAAATCACGCTGCAGTCCCAGCGAAGCATCGGTGCGCGCCATCGACACCTGGGGATCGGTCTCGATGCCGCTCAAGGCGCGAATGGCATCGATGGTCTCGGGGATTACGATCGCCTGGTTGAAGACCTGGTAGGTGTAGTACGCCTGATCGCCATCGACCGAAAGCACGTCCTCCCACAACGCGACCTCCCACAGGTCGCCGCGCGGGCGGCCGAGATCGGCCATCAGTTCCACCGTGCTGTTGAGGGCCACGAGACCATCCGAGGATCGCACGAACGCGATCCGTGGCGCAGCGCGAAAGGCCGCCAGCACCTCGTCGCGCGTGGCCGGCCTCGTCAGTTCGACCCACCAGGTGTGCAGGTGGCTGCTGTTGTGCGGCGCCTTGACCGCGATCGTGACGACGTCCAGGTCCGGGATCACAGTGCGCGCGTCCGGTCCCTGATGGCTGGGGATCGTCTTCTCCGGCACGAGCGTGTTGATGATGCCCTCCGCATGCGCCTCCCACGGGTCGGAAGCCCGGCGGATCAGCGTCCCGCGGGCTCGCTTGAGCAGGCCCGCTGTCCGAAGCGCCCCCAGGGTGCGCACGATCGACGTCGTGTTGCAGGACACCACCCGGGTGGAGGTGCGGCCGATCGCGGTTGCGTAGTTCTCCTGCGCGACGAACGAATGACCGGTCAACGCGTGGGACTCGCCGCCATGGAAGATGGACTTCACACCGGCAGCGTCGTACGCCCTCTTGTTGACCGCGGCGACTTTCTTGGGTGTGCAATCGACCACGACGTCCGCGTTGGCGAGCAGGTCGGCCAGATCGCCCGCGACAGGAAGCCCCGCAGCACGCATCGATTGTGCGGCTTCAGCGGTCGCCGCGTAAATCGGGAAAGCGCGCTGCGCGGCCACCTGCAGGCGATAGTCGTGCACCACATCCGCGACGCCGGCTAGCGCCATGTCCTCCTGGAGTGCGACCGCATCCGCCACCCGCTTGCCGATCACACCGTATCCGTTCACCGCCACTCTGACCTTGTTCATGCCTGACTCCTTGCTTGATGAGGCGCCTCAGCCGCGGCTGCGCGCGATGGAAAACGTGAACCGGATCGCCAGCGCATAGCCCAGCAGCGCGAGTACCGGCATGTCGCCCCAGCGCGGGCCCACGCCGTGCTGCATCAACAAGCTCGATGCGATGTACAGGCCGAGCGTCACGAGCGCCAGCGCGACGCGACGGCCGAGGCGGTCGATCCCGCTCAGCATCCTGGCATCCGGCTTGATCGACAGTTGCAGCAGGTCACCCTGCCGCAAGACGCTGTGCAGACGCCGCGCCATCAGGGAGGGCAGGGCGTGGGCCGCGTTCCCCAGTTCATATGGCAGACGCTGCGATGCCGCAGACTTGGGCTCGTCGAAGACGCCCGTGGTCGTGTGGCGAGAGATGGCTTCGATGATGGAAAACTCGGGTGCCAGCAGGCGCACCGTCCCTTCGAGCAACAACAGGGTACGCGTGAGCACGAGGAGGTCCCTGGGCAGCCGGACTTCCTGGGTCCGGCCCGCCGCCACGAGCTGCGCGAGAGCACCTGAGAGCGACCAGTCCTTCAGCGGCCTCTGTGCGCAGTCTGCGACCAGGGCACGCACGACAGGCACGAACACGGCCCGATCGGTGCCGTCGCCGAGCAGGCCCAGGTCGAGCCAGGCATCGACCACCCATTCGGCATCCTGCTCGACGAAGGCCAGGGCGAACGCCACCAGCGCCCGCCGCATGTTGCCGTCGACCCGGCCCACGATGCCGAAGTCGTGCAGGCATATGCGGCCATCGTCCATCACGAAGACGTTGCCGGGATGGGGGTCGCCGTGGAAGAAGCCATCGCGGAAGATCTGGGCGACGTAGCTGTCCACGAGTTTGCCCGCGGCCGCCACCGCGGTGGACGAAGGCAGACCGTGCAGGTGAGCTCCGTGGCTGAACTGCTGGACCATGACGGTCGGCGTGCACAGGCCGTCCACCACGTCGGGGATCACGATGTCGGCAGAGCCGCGCCAGGCGTCGGCGAAACGTCGCACGGAAGCTGCCTCGCGCGACAAATCCATCTCGTAGCGGAAGTTGGCCGCAACCTCGTCCACGATGGCTGCCAGCCCCCAGCGACGCAGCGAGGGCACGAGCCCCTGCATGACCAGGACGATGCGGCGCAGGATGCGCATGTCGGTCTCGGCCTGCTCGGCCGCGCCAGGGCGGCGGATCTTCACCACCACTTCCGTCCCGTCCGGCAGGGCTGCACGATGAATCTGGGCGATCGAGGCCGCGGCGAGCGCGTGCATGTCGAAGCGTGCGAAGAGCTGCTGCCATGGGCGGCCGAGCGCCGCCTCGACCTCCTGGACCGCCTGCTCGGGAGGAAACGGCGCCACATTGGCCTGCAGGCTGGCCAGAGCCTCTTGCGCATCGGGCGCCAGAATGTCGGCCCGCAGGCTGAGATGCTGGCCCAGCTTCACGAAGGTCGTGCCCAATCGCTGCAGCACTTCGGCGAAGCGGTCGGCCGCCCGGTGGGTATCGCAGCGCATCAGGCCCCGGTGCCAGGCCACCCAGAGCAGGAACCCGCTCAGGGCCATAGCGATCTGCGTGGCCCGGCGCAGCGCCGAGCGTTGCGTTGGGCGGCCCGCAAGACGCACGGTGGAAACGGGGCGGTTCGGTCGCGTCATGGCTCATCCAACCTGTTGCGCAGGCGGCCCGCATGCCAGGCTGCGATGTTCGAGATGGTCTCGTCGAGGATGCGCGCGATCGCCTCCGACGTATTGAACCCGACATGCGGTGTCACGAGCACACGCGGATGCGTCAGCAGTGGGCTGGATGCCGACCAGCCGGTATCGCAACCCAGTCCGCCGCAGCCCGTGGGCACTTCGGGAGACAGATCCCCTTCCTGTTCCAGCACGTCCAGTCCTGCTGCGGCGACGGTACCTGCCTCCAGTGCGTGCAGCAGGGCGGCGTCGTCGATGAGCGCACCCCGTGCCGTGTTGATCAGTACCATGCCCGGTTTCATGCGCGCGAAGGCCTGGCCATCGAGAAGGTGGTGCGTGGCCTGCGTGGCCGGAACATGAAGGCTCAGAACATCGCTGCTTTGCAGGATCTGCTCCCACGTCACCACGCGGACGCCGGCGATGGGTGCTGCCGTGATGTCGAGCGATGGGGCGAGGGCCGGGTCGTACGCGAGAACTTCCATGCCGAAGCCCAGGGCGATACGGGCCACGTGGCGCCCGATCCGGCCCAGCCCGACGATGCCCAGCGTCTTTCCTTCCAGCTCGAAGCCGGTGAGGCCGCGGTAAGCGAAAGAACCTTGGCGCGCCCGCTCGTGGGCTTGTGTCAGATGGCGAGCCACGCCCAGCAGCAGCGCGAAGGCATGTTCGGCGACGCTGGCGGACCCATAGTCCGGCACGTTGCACACGGCAATGCCGCGTCGGCGGCAAGCCTGCAGGTCGATGTGATCGAAGCCCGCGGAGCGCGTTGCCACGAGCCGCACGCGCGGCAGCAACCGGAGCACCGATTCGTCAACGCGCGTGCGCACGAAGACGCACAGCACCTCGGTGTCTTCATCGCCGACATCGGATACCACCAGGCGTTCGTTCTGGACGAAGTGCGCGTGCCAGTGGGTCGGAAGCCGTTGCTGCAGCGCGGCCTGGTCCGCCGGTGCGATGTCGGAGAACAGAACGGACAGACGGTTTTGTGCGGTCATGAGCCCTCCTCGATTACCCGGTGCAGGGACAGGATGCAGAACGCGGCGATGAAGTGCCCGGTCTTGGTGCCTTGCGCGAGTTCCGCTTGCGCGAATACCGTCGGCAGCCGGCCGGCGACCGCATCGCGCATGGTCTCGAATCCGTCGAGCAACTGAACCGTGAAGAACGCCGCGCGGCGCATCGGGCCCTGCGTGCGGCCGCAGTCCGCGTAGGCCAGTGCGGGCTTGAATCTGGCCGGAGGATTCGTCATGGCACGGCCAGCCTCGCTCGGGGCTCACGGAACTGCCACAGCACGATGAAGCTGAGCACAGCGGCAAAGAAGCACCACACCGAGATGAACCAGGTTGCATAGAACATGTAGGCGGCGATTGCGGAGACAAAGGCGGCCACCCCAAAAGCCGCCACGCGCCGGTGGCTAGAAACCATCAGGCTTGCGCAGGTGCCGATCAGATACAGGGCCATCGTGGTCATCACGTAGAAGTGCGGAGAGTCGTAGAGGATGTGCTGGCCGACCACGCGGGCCGTGATGGGCAGCTTCACCAGCATCGCCAGCAGGTACAGACCGACGAGCGCGCCCGCGACTGCAATGGCCACCAGAACCCGACGGCGCCAACGGACGCTCTCCAGCGCCAGCGCAGCCAGCGGGACGTAGATCGGCCACAGGACGTGCGAGAAGAACGAGTAGAGATGCGTCAGCGCCACGTTCAGCAAGGGCGCGCGGTCGGGGAACGTCAGCCACAGCATGCCTTCGAGCAGTTGCTGGACCCCGAACAGCAGCGGGATGGCGGCATACGGCAGTTCGCGCCGTGAGCGGGCCCGGCGCATGGTGACGGTCCCCAGGCCCAGCAGAACCGCTGCGGCCGTGAAACTGGCGGGTGCGGAAAAGCACATGGGCAGTCATCTCCCCTCGATCGTGAGCGTCATGGCGAGCGCGGCGCAGCGGCTCATGGCGCGCCGGCTTCCATCAGTTCCTGCACCGCTGTCGCCAGCGGTGCCACCACGCTGATGCCGTTAGAGACATGCGGCACGGTGTCGCAGGTCACCACCCGCTGGGGCCCTGCCGCAAGAAGTGCGTGGTACGCGTCGGCGGCGAACAGGGCGTGCACCCCGATGCACACCGGTGGCGGCAATCCCACGCTGCGCACACTGGCGATTGCCTGGATCATCGTGCGCGCGCTGGACACGATGTCATCGATGAGCACGGGCTGGCGGTCTGCCAGGGCCGCGGTGTCGGGAAGGCTGACCTCCACGTCCTTGTCGCCCCGGCGGATCTTCTGCAACACCGTGAACGGCGCGCCAGCCAAGCGCGCGACTTCCTGGACCCATTGCTCGCTTTCCGCATCGGGTCCGATCAACACGGGACGGTCCACATGGGCTGCGACCCAGGCCGCGATGGCGGGCGCGGACTCGACCACACGGGTCGGCACCCGGTAGACCTCGCCGAGCGAGCGGTAGCGGTGCAGATGGGGATCGACGGTGACGATACCGTCGAACACCGTCGACACCAGCGCAGCGAACGTGCGGGACGTGATGGCTTCGCCCGTGTTGAAGCGCCGGTCCTGACGCAGGTACGCCAGGTACGGGGCAGCCAGCAACACGCGGGTGGCGCCGAGGTCGCGCGCTGCGTCCGCGGCGAACAACAAGGGCAGCGCCTTGGCGTCCGGCTGTGCCAGGCTGGCCACGATCACGACGGTGCGGCCGGTGACGTCGGCGTCCAGCCGCACCAGCGACTCGCCGTCCGGGAACCGGTGCAGTTGCAGGGCAGCCCGCTGCGCGCCCAACGCCCGGATCAGTCCATCGGCGAAGTCTTCGTCGCCCGGCAGGTGAAAAACGAGAGGTTTCATAGGTTCTCCGAAATCTGGAAGATCGGTGGGCGCGAGCGGACGAACTGCAGCGCATAGGCCAGCTCGCCCGGCGCCTGGGCGTGCAGCGTGAAGAGCGGCTGTCCCGCTTCGAGCTGGTCGCCCAGGCGCGCATGCACGTCGATGCCGGCGGCAGCGGCGGTCGGTGCTCCGGCGAGCTTGGCCGCCCGCGCGAGCAGCCGGTTGTCGATTCGGGAGACCCGTCCCGTGGACGGCGATGCGACGGTGTGCCGATGCGTTGCCACCGGGATGCTGCGCAGGCCGCCCTGCTCAGCGCAGATCGCCTGGAACGTGGCCCAGGCGCGGCCGTCGGCCAGCACCTGCGTGGCGAGCGTCAGGCCGCCGCCGGCGGGCGCTGCACCGCCCATTTCGAGGATGTCCGCCGCCAGCCGCAACGCTCGCTCCCGCAGGTCGGCCGGGGCCTCGGGCGTCCCTTGTAGGACGGCCAGCACGTCGCGGGCCTCCAGTGCCGGGCCGATCCCGCGGCCGACCGGCTGCTCACCATCGGTGACGCGCAAGGCCACGTGCAGGCCGATGGCGCTGCCCACCTCCTGCAGGCGCCGACCGAGCGCCGCCGCGGCCTGCGCGCTGCGCACTTTGGCGGTGGCACCCACGGGCAGGTCGATCAGCACATGGGTCGAGCCCGCAGCGGCCTTCTTGGACAGGACCGAGGCGACGAGCTGGCCCTCGCTGTCCAGGTCCAGCGGCCGCTCGACGCGGATGAGGATGTCGTCGGCGGGGCTGAGCCGTACCGAGCCGCCCCAGACGATGCAGCCGCCCGTGCGTTCGACCACGCGCCGCATGCTCCGCACATCCAGGTTCACCGGCGCCAGCACCTCCATTGTGTCGGCCGTCCCGGCCGGCGAGGTGATGGCGCGCGAGGAGGTCTTGGGCATCGTGAGGCCGCAGGCGGCCACGATGGGCACCACGAGCAGGGTCGTGCGGTTGCCGGGCAGGCCGCCGACGCAATGCTTGTCCACCACCAGCGGGCGCCCCCAATCGATGCGGTCACCGACGCCAATCATGGCTTTCGTGAGCGAGACGGTCTCCGCGAGGTCCAGGCGATCGCCGGCGCAGGCGGTGATGAAGGTGGCCAGATGCAGGTCAGAGTAATGGCCCGCCGCGACGTCGGAGATGATGGCGCTGAACTCGGCATCGCCCAGGGCATTGCCGTAGACCTTGGCCCGGACATGGCTGAGCGAATCCAGCGGCGGTGCATGGGTCACCGTGACCAGCTGGCCCGGCTGCGCCCCCAGCGACGCCCATGCCGATTCGGACAGGCCAGCGACGTTCTCGGCCAGCCAATCCCCATCGACGACGCTGAGCGTCGCCACGATGCTGCGGCGGCCGGCCGTCAGCTGCACGCGCGCCTGGGTCGTGAAACCCTCCGACCGGCAGACAGGGCAGTCGCGCCGCATGTAGACCACCGGCTCCTGATGGGTGTCGATGCCGGTGCGCCACGCCTGCAGCGTGTTCACGCCATCCTCTCCGGTGCCGGTGCCGGTGCCGGTGCCGGTGCCGGTCTCGTGCAGGTGCGCCGTCATACCAGATCCACCGTCTGCAGGTACTCGGGCACGGCAACCGACCAGCCCAGTTCATGGTCGATCCGCGCGCGCAGCGCATCGGCCGCCTCCGGCTCGCCGTGGGTCACGAAGGTTCGGCGCGGTGTTTGCGTGAAGCCGCGCATCCACGCGAGGATCTCGTCGGCATCGGCGTGGGCGGAAAGGTTGTCGAGCGAGGCCACCTCGGCGCGGATCGGCACATCCTGGCCATGGATGCGGACGGTGGACGCGCCGTGCACGATCGCGGCGCCACGGGTGCCGCCCGCCTGGTAGCCGGCGAACAGGATGGTGTTGCGATGGTCGGGCGCGAATGACTTGAGGTGGTGCACCACGCGTCCTCCCGTGGCCATGCCACTGGCGGAGATGATGACCATCGGTCCACGACCGGCGCTGAGCGCCTTGGACTCCTCGACCTTGTTGACGATCTTCGCGGCATGGCACATGCCCTCGCATTCCTCGGGCGAGAGCCGGTGCTCGTCGCGATGGGCGTGGTACAGCCGTGTGGCATCGATGGCCATCGGGCTGTCCAGGTACACGGGCAGGTGCTGGTGGATGCGCCCTTGCTTCTTGAGCTGGTAGATGCCGTACATCAGGCTCTGCGCTCGGCCGACAGCGAACGCTGGGATGACCACGACCCCTCCACGGGCGGCCGTCTTGTTGATGACAGTCTCCAGCTGCGCCAGTGCGTCGGACGCTTCATGCTTGCGGTTGCCGTAGGTGGATTCCACCAGCAGGTAGTCGGCGCCGGGGACCTGCACCGGCGGGCGCAGCACCGGGTCGTTGGGCCGGCCGATGTCGCCGGAGAAGAGCACGGATCGCCGGCCGTCGTTGAGGTGCACGAAGGCCGAGCCGAGCATGTGCCCGGAAGGCGTCAACCGCGCGGTGAGTCCGGGCAGCGCCTCGAAGTCCTGAGAGAACGGAGGTGGCGCGAACAGCTTCAGGCAGCGCTCGGCGTCCTCACGGGTGTACAGCGGCAGCGCGGGCTGGTGTTTGGAGAAACCGTGCCGGTTGGCGAACTTCGCCTCTTCCTCCTGCAGATGGCCGCTGTCGGTGAGCAGGATCTTGCACAGCTCGTGCGTCGCGGACGTGCAGTAAACCCGGCCGCGAAAGCCTTGTCGCGCCAGCAGTGGCAGGTAGCCGCTGTGGTCGATGTGGGCGTGGGTGAGCACGACCGCGTCGACGGTCTTGGGCGCGACCGGCAGCGGCTCCCAGTTGCGCAGGCGCAGCTGCTTGAATCCCTGGAACAGGCCGCAGTCCACCAGAATGGTCGCGTCGCCATGGCGCAGCAGGTATTTGGAACCGGTCACGGTGCCGGTGGCACCCAGAAATTGAAGTTGCATGGTAGGTCTCCAAGGATGTTGTCGTTCAAAGAAGGACCGGCCGATCCGGCAACTCGTTGCCGTGGTCCGCGCCCCGCGGAAAGTGCTGCACCAGCAGGTGGCTGACGGCCACGATGCCTTCCAGGGCTCCGGCCTCGAAGCGTCCCTGCGCAAACTGGGCTTCCATGCGCTGGCACACAGCCGACCACCTTTCGGCACCGCAACAGGCATGGATGCCGCGATCGGCCACGATCTCCACGGCCCGGTCGGCCAGCAGCACGTAGATCAGGACGCCGCTGTTGTGCGCCGTATCCCACACACCCAGGCGTGCGAACAGGTCCAGCGCCCGCTCGCCCGGCGATTGGTTGCGCCACAGTGGCGATCCGTCCAGCGCACCCTCGACCACGAAGCGCAGCTGGCCCCCATGCTGGAACTCTCCCGTGCGGATGGCCTGCTCGATCGCATCCAGCGCGCACGGGGGGAAGGCGCGGCGGACTGCGCGATCCGTGGTCGCAAGGTGGCGAAGAAGTCGTTGCATGTTCATCTCACCACCGTCCTGACGCGCCGCCGCCACCGAAGCCGCCGCCGCCGCCGCGGAATCCACCGCCACCACCGCCCAATCCTCCGCCCGGCCAGCCGCCTCCCCGGTGGCGCCCGTCCATGCCGCCGTGGCCACCCATGCCGATGCCCAGCAGCGTGACGAGGAATCCCGCCAGTCCAGCCACCGCGGCCACCGCGAAGGTGCCCACCAACAGCCACGCAGCGGCACCCAGCACGCCAGCCGTGACCAGGGAGCCTGGAAGGCGGCCGAGGGCGTTGCGTAGCACTCCGCCCAGCATCAGGGCCGCGACGAACAGGAAGGGCCAGGCCTGCCCGATGTCGTTGGTCTGCCCCTGCCGCCGTGGGTCCGCCGCAGGCAGGGCCTCGCCATCGATCACCCGCATGATCTGTTCGGCGCCTGCGGCGATGCCGCCGTCGAAATCGCCCTGGCGCAGGCGCGGCGTGATCACCTCGTCGATGATGCGCCGCGATACCACGTCGCTCAGCGCACCCTCGATGCCGTATCCGACTTCGATGCGCACGGTGCGGTCGTCCTTGGCCACCAGGAGCAACGCGCCGTCGTCCACCTTGCGACGGCCGAGCTTCCATTGCTCTACCACCCGCAGGGCGTACTGCTCGACGGGTTCGGGCCGCGTCGAGCGGACCATCAGCACGGCGATCTGCACGCCCTTGCGTTGCTCGAAGGCCCGAAGCTGCGCATCCAGCGCGGCGACACGATCGGCGGCGAGCGTTCCCGTGAGATCGGTGACGCGCGCCTGCAGCGGAGGAACGGCGACCAACTCCTGCGCGGACGCGACCGAAAGGAACAGGCTCAGCAGCAGCCAGGCCAGAGCGTGGGCCAGCCGAAGAGGGGCCGCCGGAGAGAGCACCACTGTTCTGGGCGTTCTCATGTCAGGGGCGCGCCGCCGGCGCCGAGGCGCCGAAATCGACCTGTGGCGGCGCCGCCATGGCCTTCTCGTCGGCGACCGAGAAATTGGGCTTGACGACGTAGCTGAACAGCTTGGCCGTGATGTTGGTCGGGAAGCTGCGCGTGAGCACGTTGTAATCCTGCACCGCCTTCACGTAGCGCCCACGCGCCACGGTGATGCGGTTCTCCGTGCCCTCAAGTTGGGCACGCAGGTCTTGAAAAGCCTGGTTCGCCTTGAGTTGCGGGTAGTTCTCGCTCACCACCAGCAGCCGGCTCAGCGCGCCGGACAGTTCGCTCTGTGCCGCCTGGAACTTCTGGAACGCCTCGGGGTTGTTGACGAGTTCCGGCGTGGCCTGGATCGAGGTCGCCTTCGCGCGGGCCTCGACCACCCGGGTCAGCGTCTCCTGCTCGAAGTTGGTCTCGCCCTTGACGGTCGCGACGATGTTGGGGATCAGGTCGGCGCGCCGCTGGTACTGGTTCAGCACCTCGGACCAGGCGGACTTGGTCTGCTCGTCCAGCCGCTGGAAGTCGTTGTAGCCGCATCCGCTCAGCGACAGGGCAAGCGCTGCGAGCAGGGACATCAGGATCAGTCTCATGGTTCGGTTTCCGTGGAAGTGAGAAAAGTGCGGGACGGTGAAGCGCTCACCAGGACGGGGTTGGCTGGCCACCAATGCCGCGGAATGAGCAGCAGCGCGAGGGTGGCGGCCAGTGGAATCGACAGCCACGCAAAGGTGCTCTGCATCACAGCGCCGAATAGCCATCCGGTGGCGGCCGATCCCAGTGTTTGTCCGAGGCCGGCTGCCGCGGCGAGCCCTCCCATCGCGATACCGAGCCGCCGCGCCGAGGTGCCGGCAGCGAGGTAGGCCAGGGTGGGGAGCACGAGACCCGTGCCCGCAGCCGTGAAACTCACGCCGACGTACAGCCACATCTCGCTGCCATGGCGGGCCAGCATCAGGAGCCCGGCGATGCCCAGGACCATGCCGCAGGCCAGTACGCGGCGTGGGTCGGCGCGCTCCAGCAGGCCGGTGAAGAACAGCACCGCGTTGACGCCCAGCATCACCAGACTGCACTCGGCGAACATCAACGACACCTCTCGGGAGGAGAGATCGGGGTGGCGCTGGCCCTGCAGCACGATGCCGAGTTCAAAGCCGGCAAGCACGAACATGACCACACCGTTGAGAATCCAGAGCGCCAGGGAGCGGCTCCGGGGTGCTCCGTCGTGATCGGCTGCGTCCGCCTCTCCAAGGGAGGAAGGTGCGGGAAGCGTTGCGGCCAGGCCCAGCATCATCAGCGCGCCGAGCGCGGCCGAGAGTGCGATCACGAGCGTGGTCGATGAGCCCTGTACCAGCACGCTCAAGAAGCCCAGGCCGACAAGCCGTTCTGCAGCGGCGTTCAGGCCGGGGCCGAACAGGAACCCGAGCAGCGACATCGCACCCAGCCATGCAAAGCGCCTGGCGCGAATCGATTCTGGGGTGTACTGCGCGACGAGCGCCGGCACCACCGGCACGACCGCGGCCACAAAAAAGCCCGTCGCGCCGCGCAGCGCATAGATGCCGACCACGCCCAGGGCCTCGGGGCGCAGCAGCGGGAGCAGGCTGGCCACGTAGCCGATCAGGCCCACCAGCAACACGCGGGCACGCCCCAGCCTGTCCGCCAGCATGCCCCACAGGGGCGCACCCAGCAGGATGCCCGCCGTGTAGATGCCGCTGAGGTAGCCGACATGGCGCGCAAGCGCCCCAGGATCCGCGTCGCCCATCAAGGGCCGCAGCCAGTCGGGGATCAAGGGCATCAGTGCCCCATATCCGGCCGAGACGACGAATACGGCCGCAGCGAGCCAACCCAGCTGCGCGACGCCGAGGTCTTGCTGGCGGGTGGGCCCGGATTCGCGCGGTGATCGCATGGCGCGGCTCTCTACCATGGTGGCCCGCCGCTCAGGCTGACGCGGCCGCTGGGACACTGGCACGCGACGTCACGCGCTTGATCCCCGGCAGGCGCGTGCGCTTGAGCATCAGCGCATTGATCGCGACGATCGCGGAACTGCCCGACATGGACAATGCAGCGACCTCGGGCGACAAGGTGAACGGATACAGCACCCCGGCCGCCAGCGGGAAGGCGATCACGTTGTAGGCCACGGCCCACCAGAGGTTCTGGTGCATCTTGCGCAGCGTCGCCCGGGACAGTTCGATGGCCCCGACCACGTCGTAGGGGTCACTCTTCATCAACACCACCTGGGCGCTTTCCATCGCAACGTCCGTCCCCGCGCCAATCGCAAAGCCCACGTCGGCCTGCGTCAGCGCCGGAGCGTCGTTGATGCCGTCGCCGACCATGCCGACCTTGTGACCCTGCTGCTGCAGTTCCTTGATCTTGGAGGCCTTCTGCCCGGGCAACACATCCGCAAGCACGATGTCGATGCCCAGTTCCTTGCCGATGCGCTCGGCGGTCGCCTGGTTGTCGCCGGTCAGCATCGCGACCTTCACGCCGCGTGCCTGCAGCTTGGCGATCGTCTCGCGCGAGGTCGGCCGCACGGCATCGGCGATCGCGATGAGGCCGATCAGCCGGCCACCGCGCGCGACGTGGACCACAGTGCGCCCCCCGCCTTGCAGCCGCGCCGCCTCGCTGGCAAGGGGAGCCAGATCCACCTGTTCCGACTGCATCAGCAGCCGGTTGCCCAGGAGCACCGTCTCGCCCCCGATAGTGGCCCGTGCGCCTTGCCCATCGATGTTGGTGAAGTTCTCGGTGACCTCCGTCGGCATGTCTCCCGCACGCTTGAGCACTGCGAGCGCGAGGGGGTGCTCGGAGAACTTCTCCACCGCGGCGGCCGTCGCCAGAAGCCGCGTCTCCTCGACACCGGGCGCGGCCACCATCTCGACGACATCGGGCTGCCCCAGTGTCAAGGTGCCGGTCTTGTCGAACACCACGACCGTCAACTTGGTGGCGTTCTCCAATGCGGCCGCATTCTTGAAGAGAATGCCGTTCATTGCGCCCAGCCCGGTCCCGACCATGATGGCCATCGGGGTGGCCAGCCCCAGCGCATCAGGGCATGCGATCACGAACACGGTGATGGTCAAGGTGAGTGCGAACAGTAATGTCTGTCCCATCACCCAGTACCAGACGCTGAAGGTCAGCAGGCCAATCACGATCGCCGCCAGCACCAGCCACTGGGATGCGTGGTCGGCCAGCAGCTGGCCGGGGGCCTTCGAGTTCTGGGCCTCCTGGACCAGCTTGACAATCTGCGCCAAGGCCGTGTCCGCGCCGACCTTCGTGGCCTTGTAGCGAAAGCTCCCGCTCTTGTTGATGCTGGCGCCTACGACGGTGCTGCCCACGCCCTTCTTGACCGGCATGGACTCGCCCGTCAGCATCGACTCGTCCACTTGCGACGCGCCCTCGACGATCTCGCCATCCACCGGGATCTTGTCGCCGGGCTTGATCACGACCAGTTCCCCGGCTGCAACCTCGGCGGTCGGTACCTTGGTCTCCACCCCGTTGCGCACGACCGTGGCCATGGGTGGGGCGAGATCCATCAACGCGCGAATCGCGTCGGATGCGCCCGCGCGGGCGCGCATCTCCAGCCAGTGCCCCAGCAGGATGAAGACCAGCAGCACCGATGCCGCTTCATAGAACACCTCACCCTCGTAGAAGAAGGTCGCGCCGATGCTGAACAGGTAGCCGGTGCCCACCGACAGCACGACCAACGTGGCCATGTTGGCGACGCCGTTGCGCAGCGCGCGCCACGCCGCCACGTAGAAAGGCCAACCTGGATAGATGATCGCGGCACTTGCGAGGAAGAAAAGAAAGAGCTTGTCGTCCAGCCCGAACGGCGTCTGGAAGTCGCCGAACATCTTCCCCATCGGGGAATAGAAGAACACGGGAATGGCGAAGACCAGGGCCACGAAGAAGCGATTGCGCATGTCCCGAGCCATGTCCTGCATCGAGCCCGACCCGTGGCCCATGTCGTGCATCATGTCGTCCATCGCAGGGTCGCCTGCGTGGGCCTGGTGCGCAGCATGGGCGGCGGGCGTCGTGGCCGCAGCCTTCGCGCGTGCGGCCGTGGCGGGGGCATGCGCGTGGTGCCCCTCATGCCCCATCTCTTGCGCCTGACGTGCGGGTGCGCCGTGATGGCCGTGCACCGCATGGCTGGGGTCGGCAGAGACGCCAGCGGCGGGCGCGCACACGTGCTTGGGCGTCTGCTCGCCACGGCAGTGATAGCCGCATTCGGCGATGCGCTGGCGCAGATCCTCGACACTGAGTTGTCCCTCATCGAGATGGACCGTTGCGCTTCCCGCAACATAGTTGACATCTGCATGATGGACGCCGGGAAGCTGCAGCAGCTTGCGGCGTACTCCCTCCGCGCTCAGGCTCGATACGAGCCCTCCGACTTCAACGTTGATCGACTTCATGGCTGTTCTTCCTGTTCGCTGTGTTCGTGGTCTCAACGAGCGAGTCGGCCCGAGTCCAGGCAGTCCTGCGAGAACTCGAAGACGATCTCCCGGTCGGGAGCGATGACCTTGTGCTTCTTGCCGGCGTAATGCAGCCGGGAGAGGATGTCTCTGATCAGGTTGAGCCTCGCCAACCGTTTGTTGTCGGCGTGCACGACAGACCAGGGCGCCGCGGCCGTATGGGTGCGCATGAACATCTCGTCGCGCGCCCGTGTATAGCCGTCCCAGTGCTTCAGCGCGACGGCATCCACCGGGCTCGACTTCCACTGTTTGAGGGGATCACGGCGGCGTTCCCCGAGCCGGCGGCTCTGCTCCTTCTTGCCGATGTCGAGGTAATACTTCAGCAGCTTGATACCGGAGTTGACCAGCATCTCCTCGAACTTGGGCACTGAGTTCATGAATTCCTCGTGCTCCTCGGCGGTACAGAAGCCCATCACCGGTTCCACGCCCGCACGGTTGTACCAACTGCGGTTGAACACCACGAGCTCTTCGCCAACTGGCAGGTGCGGGACGTAGCGCTGGAAGTACCAGCCCGTGCGATCCCGGTCGGAGGGCTTTCCTAGCGCGACGACCCGTGTTTCCCGAGGACTCAGGTGTTCGACCAGCCGCTTGATGCTGCCGTCCTTGCCTGCGCCGTCCCTTCCCTCCAAGAGGATCAGGATACGGTCGTTGCATTTGATGAAATGCCGCTGCAGTTTCACCAGTTCGATCTGCAGCATGTGCAACTGTGCTTCGTAGTCCTCGCGGCCGATCGAGCGTGTCGCTGTCTCGTCGCGCGCTGAGCCGTGGGCAGTGCCGGTGCCGTCCACATCGGCCTTGTGCTTGGCGCCTTTGGCGCCCTTCTTGTTCTTTGCCATGGGTTCTCCGTTAGGTCTGGTCGCAGGCGATCAGCATTGCGTGTGTCGACGCCCGGCGGGGCGCGGCGCTCATGTCCGCATCCGAACGGGAGCCGCAGCCATCGCCTTGTCCGTAGGCTGCAGCCAGGTACGGTCGATTGATGCGCTGACGCCAGCGGGTCTTCTTCATGTCAGCCTCGCTGGCGCGTGTCCGAGAGGGAGGGAAGGAAGCGCGGCGTGCGCGCGGCATAGGCGTCGAACTCGGCGCCGAACTGCTTGCGCATGTCCTTCTCCTCGTTGACAGCCAGCCTCGAATACATCACGACGAGGAAGGGGAACATCAGCAGCGTCAACAGCGTCGGCCACTGCAGCAGAAAGCCGAAAAGGATCGCCACGAAGGCCACATACTGCGGGTGCCGAATCCTGGCGTATGGGCCGCTCACGGCAAGTTGGGCGTGCCGTTGCGCGTGGTAGAGCACCGTCCAGGCGCTCGACAGAAGCCAGAAGCCGCCCCCGATGAAGATGTAGCTCGCGATATGAAGCGGGCTGAAGTGAGGGTCGCCGCTCTCGCCCAGCAGGGTCGACCAGAGATGGCCGCTGTTGTGCGACAGCAAGTCCAGACTGGGATACTTGGTCTGAAGCCAGCCGGACAGCACGTACAGCGTCAGCGGAAAGCCGTACATCTCGACGAACAAGGCAACAATGAACGCTGCGAATGTCCCGAAGGTTCTCCAGTCGCGCGAGGTCTGCGGTTTGAAGAAGCTGAAGGCGAACATGATGAAGACCGCCGAGTTCACGAGGACGAGCAGCCAAAGCCCATAAGCGGGCGCATCGTGGTTCATTTGCGCTCTCCCGGGTACGGTGGATTCGCCTTGCTACCGTCGCCTGGTACGGCATGGCGATGCATCAGCACATGAGCGATGACGCAAGTCGCCAGGAGGACCAGTGGCAGCGCGGCCAGGTAGTGCCCGCGGTGTTCCGTCAGCAGCATGTAGATGCTCACGGCCAGGAAGACCAGAAAGCCCAGGAACCATCGCGAGCGCGAAAACCTTGGACCGGTGCGGTGAGAAGTTGTCATGGTCGTCCTCCTCACTTCGCCGGCTCAGGCATCCGGTCCATCATCATCTGCATCATGGACTGGCACATGTCCATGCGCATTTCGAGCATTTGCTGCCGCTCAGCTGTCGGCGCCGACTCGGCTCCATCCTTCATTGCGCCCATCATCGCCATGCCAGCCCGCATGGCCTGCATGTGTTCGGCCATGAGCGCCTTGCGCTGCGCAGGCGTCTTCGCAGCCACCATCCGTTCGTGCATGGCCTGCATCGACTTCAGTTGCGCATCCATGCCCTCGGTGGTCGGCGCCCTTGGCGTCTCGGCCGCGGTCGGACTCGCACCTGCGGGGTGATGGGCCTGATGGTTGTCCTGCGCGAACGCAGACAAGGTGACCAGTGCGGCGCCAACGATGGCCGCGATCGAATGCGTGAATTTCATTTCTCTCTCCTTTAGCCGCGGGTGCCTGCCATTGGGGCGAAACCGATGTCGCCGCAAGCGGACAAAGCCCTATGAAAACTCCGTAGTCGGGTACAGAGTCAAGGCTTATGAGTTGTGCGCCGGGTGTGACCGACACGGCAACTCAAAGGAGGCGCTACAGCGCGAGACGCTCGAACAGCAGCCACGACGGCCGCTTGGGAGGTGGTCGCTGGTGACCCCTCGATGGGATGGCTCGCAGAGCCAACGTCGGAGCCAGCAGCTGGTCTCCATAGGCGGGAGGCGCCAAACCGACGAGGTCGAACGCGAAGGTTGGTGCTTTCTGAATGGCGGACTGGTTGACGTCGCCGCAGAGCTTCAGGCACGGGGCCTTCGACGGGTCGTGGGAACCTTCTTCGTGCTCACCATTGAGGCCTTCATGATTTCCATGCCCGGACGATGGGACATGCTCATACCCGACAGCATGCCGATGTTGCTGCGGCGACTCCAGAAGGCAGGCATTGGCCACCCCGGCCCCGAGCGCAAACAGCCATACCCCGAGCACCATCCACGCGATGGCGCGAATCCTGCGGTGGTTGAGAAGTGTGCGCATGTGCGGCCTATTGACCCATTGACACCTGTGATCCTATTCCCAACTGAGCTGCGGGAAATTGATTTGGATCAAATGGAGGCAAGGGTCAACTACGCGGTACTGCGTTATTCTGTGTTGCTCGTGAATAGACAGTGGATCGCTCGATGAACGAAGGTTTGGGTGATTGGATGACGGTTGGCAGGCTGGCGAAGGTCGCTGGCGTCGGCGTGGAGACAATCCGCTACTACCAGGGACGCGGCCTGTTGCCGATCCCGAAGAACGCCGGCAGCTTCCGGCGCTACCCCGCTTCGATGATCCAGCGGATCGGCTTCATCAAGCGCGCTCAGAGCCTTGGGTTCTCGCTGGACGAGGTGAAGTCGCTCTTGGATCTGGAGGATGGGCGGAATCGCCGGGCTATTCAGACGGTGACACGGCGGCGCCTTGACCAGATCGATGAGAAGGTTGGCGACCTTCAGCGCATGCGAGGCGCTCTGAGAGACATGCTGGAGAGGTGCGAAGACACGGGAGAGGCGCTTCCTTGCCCTATCATTGCTGCGCTCATGGGGCCTTTGAATACGTCCGAATGATTGCGCGCTGTGAGGAACAGACGAGACCCAAGGAAAGCGAACGAGGCCTGTCGCACTTCGTTGGTAATGGTCGTGCGGACTGTTCGCTGCACAAAAATGCCGAATGAATTTTCAGCAATCTCACGGCCGACTTAGGGCTACGCTGAACAAGCCCTCGAAATTTCCCGCGCGAACGCGGAAGACGCCATTTTTTGGATTTTGTGGCCTCTTGCGCCGCCCATTTGGGCCGTTCGCAGGGCCTTGAGGCCCGATTTCCACCCTTACGGGCGCACCTGTCCCTGCAGTCGCCCTCGGGCAAGGAAAATGTTGGCCAGCGCCAAGGCCGTGAATGCGCGTGTGGCGTTCTTCTGCAGCCCGCGGTAGCGCACCTTGGTGAATCCCCACAGGCGCTTGACCACCCCGAACACATGCTCTACCCGAGCGCGGATGCGTGACTTGTTGCGGTTCTTGGCCCGCTGAACTTCGTCCACCTCGCCTGCACGGCGGGTGCGCTGGTTGGTGAAGTCTTTGGCTTGGGGCGCCTTGCCCCGGATCAGAGCCT
>NZ_CALART010000048.1 GCF_937888285.1 uncultured Aquimonas sp. | reverse complement strand
TCCTCGATGGCTGTCTAACATTCCATCGGGTCCAAGAACCTGGGGGCAAGACACGACCTCCATGGTGCGCGACAACCTCGAATTACTCAGCGTTTCCTCAGGCGCTGGGATTGTGACGACGCATCACCCGCTGCTTGTCACGCTGCCAGTCGCGCTCCTTGCTGGCCGCACGCTTGTCGTGTTCCTTCTTGCCTTCAGCCAGCGCGATTTCGCACTTCACCCGGTTGTTCTTCCAGTACAGCGCGGTGGGGATGAGTGTGTAGCCTTCGCGCTCGACCGCCCCCACCAGCTTGTTGATCTCGCGCTTGTGCAGCAGCAGTTTGCGGGTGCGGCGGTCATCGGCCAGGACATGCGTCGATGCCGAGTTGAGCGGCGTGATCTGGGCACCAAACAGGAAGATCTCGCCGCCGCGGACGATGGCATAGCTCTCGTTGAAGCTGATGCGCCCGGCGCGCAGGGCCTTGACCTCCCAGCCCTGCAGTTCGACGCCGGCTTCGTAGCGGTCCTCCAGCGAGTATTCGAAGCGCGCCTTCTTGTTGAGGGCGATCGTGCCGGTTCCGCTATCCTTGCTCTTCTTCTTGCTCATGGCCTGGTCCAACGCTCGAACCCGCGATTGTGGCTCAGGCGGACGGCCACGGCGAGCCCCACGCCTACCGAGTTCTGCACCCGCCTTCATGACCCAGATCGCCCGCAGTGCACTCGTGCGCCGGCCCGCCTCGCATATGTTCGACCTGGTCAACGAGGTCGAGGCCTACCCGCAGCGCTTCGGCTGGTGCGAGGGCGCGAGGATTCTGGAGCGCTCCAACATCGAAATGCTGGCCCGCTTGGAGCTGAAGATGGGCGGCCTGCGCACAGCCTTCACGACCCGCAACCGATTCGAGCGTCCGCAGCGCATCGAGCTGCAGCTGGTCGAAGGGCCTTTCACCAGGCTGAGCGGCTCCTGGATCTTCACGGAGCTCGCGGAAGACGCCAGCAAAGTAGCGCTGAACCTCAACTTCGAGACCGCTGGTCGCCTGGTGGGCAGCGCACTGGCGATCGGGTTTCAAGGCTTGGCCGATCGCATGGTGGACGACTTCGTTCGTGAGGCGCAGCGCGGTGGCTGAGGACAAAGAGGCGAGGGTGGGTGTGGCGGATCAGCAGGTCTGTGATGCCGCCACCCAGACTTCCGAGGAGTCTGTGGCAGTCGCATCAATCGAGCCCACGCTGCTAGCCATTGAGGTCGTCTACGCCCGTCCCGAGCGCGCCTGGCGAGTGAGCCTGCGTCTCGCGCCTGGATCCACCGCATTGCAGGCTTTCGAAGCGTCAGGCCTGCGCGGACGGGTCGCCGAGCTCGCGTCAGCCGAGCCGGACCTCGGCGTATTCGCCCATCCCGTAGCACCCGATCGTCCGTTGCGCGATGGCGACCGGGTCGAAATCTACCGACCGTTGCTGATCGATCCAAAAGACGCCCGCCGCAAGCGCGCGGCGCAGCAGTAGTCAGCAGATCCACGGTCTGGGAAGCGAGGCCCCGCCCATGCGCAGCACGCCCGAGCTCCCATCCGGTTATCAGCCTGTAAGGCTCCCGTGCGTGGGGCAAGGCTCCGGTCAACTTGACACGCACAGCGGGAAACCCGCGGTGTATCCACGCCGAGGATTACTGCAGTAGTGGCGAACTTGACTGCGCCACCGCATCTCCGCGCCCCAGCCGAATCGCGCGCCAGAGGCCGAGTGCGACGATTCCAAGCGATACCAGCGCCAGCAGCGCTCCCCAGATCCAGTAGGTCAACCCGAGCGCCTGCGCGATCTGCGCGGTGTCGGAGGGCAGGGCGCCAGCGCCGGTGTTTGCACCCGCGCTGAAGAGATAGTCGACGCGGGTGAACGCCGACAGGCTCATCTCCACGGCGACGAACGCGGTCACGGCAAGCACCACCCTGTCATCACCACGCCATGCAACCCACGCCAGCCCGAGCGTCAGCGCGGCCACGAAGCCGAATGCGAACAGGTTCCGCACCCAGAGCAGAATCGCCAACGCAAGAAACATCGCGAGGACCGCCAGCAGCAAACGCGCTGCATGCCGATGCCCGAGCGCCAGGAAGAAGGCCAGCCCGGCCAGCGGCGCACCCAGCGGCCCGGCGGCAGCGATCAGAGCCCGATCGAGCCCCGAATACGCACCGCGATGCACAGCGACGCCCGAACCATCCGCGTAGATCGCCAGCTGCACGAACTCGCCGCCCAGCGCGATCGCGGCGATGCCGTGGCCGAGCTCGTGAAACAGCGTGCCCAACCAGACGAGCGGCCGCGCGATCCAGCCGAGCTGTGGCCACCAGGTGTCGACCGCGAACAGGATCATGGACGCGAGTGCGGCTATCCACACGTAGGGCGCTGGCGAATGGGGGCTTCTCGGAGGAGAAGCAGCTGTTCACCGCCGACAACTCTGATCGCCGCTGACCACTGATTTCTAAGGCGGACCTGGTCAAGTTTGAGCCCGTGTTGGTTTCGCACGAAGCCAACAAACCTGACCAGTTTCCCGCCAATG
>NZ_CALART010000047.1 GCF_937888285.1 uncultured Aquimonas sp. | reverse complement strand
GGCGCACCCTACGCGAACCGCGTAGCGGGCTTCGTTGAGCGCACGGCGTCGCTCGTGATTGTAGGGTGCGCGTGTCGCGCACCTACACCGGCGAAGGACGCCGAGCCTTCGCCGAAGCCGATCCGCCGACAACGCCGGCCAAGGTGACAGGCGTGGTCGGCAGCTCCGCGCCAGCCCTACTCGATCGCCGCCATCTGCAGGCCGCGCGAGAGGTCAGTCAGCACGTTGTTCACCCAGCTCGCGTAGTTCTTGTGGATATAGCGCTCGCCGCGCTTCTCCTCGTAGGCGAGGTTCTCGCTTGACACGTAGGCCAGCGCGACCTGCTGGGCGTCGTAGCTGATGCGCACGCGCGCGGCGTGGGCGCGCACGTTCAAGGTGGAATCGATCTGGCCCTCGGCCTCGGCGGTGATGGTCCAGCCGCGGCCGATCAGCGCACGCTTGATCTCGCGTTCGACCGTCTTGAGCTCCAGCCCGGCCGGCACCGCGATCGGGTCGGGATCGGAGAGCGGCGCCTGACGCGCGCCCATCAGCAGCAGAAGCAGAGGCAACAGGATCAGCAGATAGCGGCGCGACAGGCGCATGGCTCGAACTCCGTGGTCAGGGAAAGGCCGCGGCAGCGGCCTTCGCAAGTGTGGCGAAGCAGTGAAGATGCCACAAGACAGAGTGCCGACGACCGTTACAGGCCGTCGCATCCGGGGCACCGTGTGGGCGCCGCATCTCGCCGGGTATTGCGGCGGGCACAGCTCAGGGCGCTGTTCCGTCCCCGGGTCGGGCAGGCACCGGAGCCAAGCCTTTCGGCACCCGCCAGCCGTGCAGCCAGAGCCACAGCAGGTACAGCGCAATCGTCAGCTTCTGGCTTGCCCCGCGCGGCAGCTCACGCACGAACACATGCAGCAGCAGGCAGCCGACGGCCAGCAGCGCCAGCGGCAGGAACATGCGCTCGCCGCGCGACCAGTCGAGCGCGCCGCGCAGGAGCAAGCCCAGGCCGGTCAAGCCAAAGGCCAGCAAGGCGCTCAGTGCATGCAGGCGATGCTCGAAGGGCGGCACCGCGCCAGCCGGCGAGCCGCCGGGAAAGACGGCGGTGATCACGAGGGCGATCGCACCGCCAAAGAACAGCATGAGGGCCACGGTGTTCAGCACGCCGGCGCGCTCGCCGCGCCAGCTCAGCCAGGCCTGCGCCGAGATCGCCGCGGCGAGGAACGCATAGGCGGCCTGCAGCCAGGGACCATGCGGCCCGGACAGATAGAAGGACAGCGGTGCCCGCACCCAGTCATAGCGGGTATGCAGGGCCTGCACGGTGATGGCGGTGCACAGGAAGACAAGGGGGCCGAGCAGGGCGAGGGTTCGGATCATGGGCAGAACAATGACATGGGAAGCGCGTGCTACGCGGCCAGCCATCGGGGCCACGGGCTCGGAGACTCTAAAGAGACGTCAGTCATCGTAGGCGCGGCCCTCCAGGCCGTCCGCGTGATCTCGCTTGGTGCGACCCCGTAGAGCATCGCGGACCGGGGGAAGGTGGTAAGCCCTTGGCGGGCCTGGGCCCACCCCATGAGATGGTCATGGCCCCGAATCCCGGCTGAAGAGACTTTCGCCGCGGATTCACCTGCGAATCCCGAATCCCGGACCCGGCCCTCGCGCGCAGCGTTCGGGCGTTCGCCGGCGCGCGCGGCAGTGCCGCGCAAACGCGCCGCCTCACCCCGAATCCCGGCTCAAGATCAATCCCGCATCGCCACCGCCGGATGCCGCTCGGGCAGGCGCTCCAGCACGGCGTTGGCGACTTCGTGCGTCGAGTGGGCGCGCTCGCCTCCGGCAATGTCGGCGCTGAAGACCTTGGCATCCAGCACCTCGCTGACGGCACGCTCGATTTCGCGGGCTTCGTCTTCGAGGCACAGCGAATGTCGCAGCAGCATGGCTGCACTCAGGATCGTGGCGATCGGGTTGGCGATGCCGCGGCCGGCAATGTCGGGTGCGCTGCCGTGGATCGGCTCGTAGATGCCGCGCCTGCCTTCGCCCAGCGAGGCGCTGGGCAGCAGGCCCAGCGAGCCGGCGAGCATCGAGGCCTCGTCGGTGAGGATGTCGCCGAACATGTTTTCGGTGACGATGACGTCGTACTCGCGCGGGCGCGCAATCAAGTGCATGGCCATCGAGTCCACCAGCTGGTGCTCCAGGCGCACGTCCGGGAACTCCTCCGCACCGATCCGCGTGGCGACCTCGCGCCACAGCCGCGAGGTCTCCAGCACATTGGCCTTGTCGACGCTGACCAGGTAGCCGCGGCGCGCGCGGGCAAAGCCGAAGGCGCGGCGGACCACCCGCTCGATCTCGGCGACCGAGTACACGCACAGGTCGGAAGCGCCGTGCTCGCTGCGGGTGCGCTCGCCGAAGTAGATGCCGCCGGTCAGCTCGCGCACCACCAGCAGGTCGACGCCGTTCAAGAGATGCGGCTTGATCGGCGCGCGATCCAGCACCGCCGGGTGCGGGGTCACCGGGCGCAGGTTGGCGTACAGGCCCAGCGCCTGGCGGATCGCGAGCAGGCCCTGTTCGGGCCTCACCTTGGCTTTCGGATCCGACCACTTCGGTCCACCCACCGCACCCAGCAGGATCGCATCCGCCTTGCGGCAGGCGGCGAGCGTGGCCGCCGGCAGCGGCTCGCCGGTGGCATCAATCGCAGCGCCGCCGATCAGCTGGGTCTGGAAGTGGAAGTCGTGGCCGTGGCGCGTGGCCACGCGCTTCAGCACGTCGACGGCGGCGGATGTCACTTCCGGGCCGATGCCGTCACCGGGCAGCAGGACGATCTCAGCGCGCATGGGCAGGCTCCTCGGTGGCGGGCGTGGGCAGGGAGAAATCGCGGGTGCGGGCGGACTCGAAGGCGCTGATCGCGGCCTCGCGCGCAAGCAGGTAGCCGAGTTCGTCGACGCCTTCGAGCAGGCAGGTGCGGGCGAAGGCATCCAGCGGGAAGCGATGCACCTGGCCCTGCGGGGTGGTCAGCGTGCAGGCGGCGATGTCGATGGCGAATTCGCCGTCGGCCTGCTGCATCAGGTGCTGCACGATCGCCTCGTCCAGCACGATCGGCACCAGCCCGTTCTTGAGCGCGTTGTTGCGGAAGATGTCGGCGATCTGGCTGCTGACCACGGCCTTCAGGCCGAGGTCGGTCAGCGCCCAGGGCGCGTGCTCGCGCGAGCTGCCGCAGCCGAAGTTGCGGCCGGCGATCAGGATCTGCCTTCCTGCGTTCGCCGGCTGGTTGAAGGCGAAGCCCGGATCACGGCGCCAGTCGCTGAAGGCGTGCTGGCCCAGACCCGCGCGGGTGGTGGTCGAAAGAAACCGCGCCGGAATGATCTGGTCGGTATCGATGTTCTCGCCACGCAGCACCACGGCGCGGCTGCGGATGTAAGTGATGGCGCTCATCAGGCGACCTCGGCGGTGGCGGTGAGGAATTCGCGAGGATCGGCGATGCGGCCGGCAACCGCGGCAGCGGCCGCCGACAGCGGCGAGGCCAGCACGGTGCGCGCGCCCTGCCCTTGCCGGCCCTCGAAGTTGCGGTTGCTGGTGCTGACCGCGAGCTGGCCGGGCGCGACGATGTCGCCGTTCATGGCGATGCACATCGAGCAGCCGGGCTCGCGCCATTCGGCGCCGGCGGCACGCACGATCGCGTCGATGCCCTCGGCCTCGGCCTCGCGCTTGACCTTCTCGGAGCCGGCCACCACCAGCATGCGCACGCGCGGATGCACGCGGCGGCCGCTCAAGATTCTTGCCACTTCGCGCAGATCGGCGAGGCGGCCATTGGTGCAGCTGCCGACAAAGACCACGTCGACCGGCTGGCCGACCAGACCGAAGCCCGCCTCGAAGCCCATGTAGTCCAGCCCCTTGCGGGCACTGGCGTCGGCCGGCTCCGGCACCACGGCATCGACTGCGATCGCGGTGCCGGGATGCGTGCCCCAGGTCAGCGTCGGGCGGATGTCCGCCGCATCGATGCGCACCACGCGGTCGAACGCAGCGTCGGCATCGCTGGTGAACTTCGACCACTCGATCATCGCCGCCTCGAAGGCCGCACCCTTGGGCGCACGCGGCGCGCGGCGCAGCCACTCGAAGGTGGTGGCATCGGGCGCGACCATGCCGCAGCGCGCGCCCGCCTCGATCGACATGTTGCACAGGGTCATGCGCGCTTCCATGTCCATCGCGCGGATCGCCGAGCCGCGGTACTCCAGCGCGTAACCCGTTCCGCCGTTGACCCCGATCACCCCGATCACGTGCAGGATCACATCCTTGGCGCCGACGCCGGGTGCCAGCTCGCCCTCGACCTCGATCGCCATGGTCCTGGGCTTGCGCTGCAGCAGGCACTGGGTCGCCAGCACGTGGCCGACCTCGCTGGTGCCGATGCCAAACGCCATCGCGCCGAAGGCGCCGTGCGTGCTGGTGTGGCTGTCGCCGCAGACGATGGTCATGCCCGGCCGCGTCAGGCCCAGCTCGGGCGCGACCACATGCACGATGCCGCGGCGCGCGTCGCCCATGTCGAACAGCTCGATGCCGTGGCGCGCGCAGTTCTCGCGCAGCTGGTCGACCTGTTTCTCGGAAGCCGCCGTCGCGTAGGGCAGACGGCCGTTCGCATCGGCCGGCAGGGTCGGCGTGCTGTGGTCCATGGTCGCCATACAGCGCTCGGGGCAGCGCGGCGAAAGTCCCCGCGCCTCGATCTCGGAGAAGGCCTGCGGGCTGGTGACCTCGTGCAGCAGATGCAGGTCGATGAATAGCACCGCGGGCGCGGACTCGGTTTCAGGGACGACGACGTGGGCGTCCCAGAGTTTGTCGAAGAGGGTGCGGGGCATGTTGAGAGCCGGGATAGGGGATTCGGGATTGGGGATTCGCTAGAGCACGCTTCGATACTTTGATCAGTGCGGGCTCTGCTCCCCTCTCCCCCTGAGGGAGAGGGGGCGGGGGAGAGGGGTAGAACGCTTGCGGCGAGCTTTACCCCCTCTCCCCAACCCCTCTCCCTCCAGGGGAGAGGGGCTTGCAGCAGGGCCCTCGGTCAAGCCGACGCCGTTGCCGCAGCAGGCGCGATCTCGCGCTTGCGCAGCAGGCGGTTGGCGACATCCAGCCAGGCCAAGGCACTGGCCTCGATGATGTCGCGGCTGACGCCGACGCCGGTGTACTCCTCGTCCTCGTAGCTGACCGACAGGCTGGCCTCGCCGCGGGCGTGGCTGCCCATGCCGATGCTGTGCACCTGGTAGCTCTCCAGCTTGAGTTCGATGCCGGTGGCCGCCGCCATGGCCGCGAACAGCGCAGCCACCGGGCCGTCGCTGTCGGCGCTTTCGGCCACATGGTTGCCCTCGGGGTCGGACAGTTCGACCTCGGCGCGGGCCGAGCCGCCAGCGTCCGAGATGCGCATGGAGGCCAGTCGATAGCCCTGACCCGCGCTGGCGGTGGCGCCCAGGATCAGCTGCTCCAGGTCGCGGTCGCCGACCACGCGCTGGGTTTCGGTCAGCGCCTTGAAGTTGGCGAACACGTGCTCGAACTCGTCGTCCTCGAACACGAAGCCCAGCGCGCGCAGGCGCTCGCTCAAGGCCGCGCGACCGCTGTGACGCCCCAGAACGAGCTCGGACTTGGGCCAACCGACGTCCTCGGGGCGCATGATCTCGTAGGTCTCGCGGTTCTTCAGCATGCCGTGCTGGTGGATGCCCGCCTCGTGCGCAAAGGCATTGACGCCAACCACGGCCTTGTTGCGCTGGACCATCATGCCGGTCAGGCGCTGCAGCAGACGCGAGGTCGGCACCAGACGCTCGCTGCGGATGCCGGTATCGGCGCCATAGAAGCCCTGACGCACGCGCAGTGCCATCACCAGTTCTTCCACTGCACAGTTGCCGGCGCGCTCGCCGATGCCATTGACCGTGCATTCGACCTGGCGCGCGCCGCCTTCGATCGCCGCCAGCGAGTTGGCCACGGCCAGGCCGAGGTCGTTGTGGCAGTGCGCGCTCCAGACCAGGTGCTCACCGGGCACCGCCACGCGCAGGCGCTCGAACAGGCTGCGGATTTCCTCGGGCGTGGTGTAGCCGACGGTATCGGGCACGTTGAGTGTGGTCGCGCCCGCGCGCGCCGCGGCGCCGAAAGCCTTCGCCAGTACCTCGAACTCGGTGCGGATCGCATCCTCGGCCGAGAACTCGACGTCGTCGAAGTAGCGCCGCGCATAGGCCACCGCGCTTTCGGCGCGCTCGATCACCTGCTGCTCGCTCAAGCCCAGCTTGAACTTGCGGTGCAACGGGCTCGTCGAAATGAACACGTGGATGCGCGGCCGGTGCGCCTTCTCCATGGCACGCGCGCAGGCTTCGATGTCGGCCTCGGCGCAGCGCGACAGGGTGGCGAGCGTGACGTGCTGGCCGATCTCCCGGGCGATCGCGTCGGTGGATTCGCGGTCGGCCTGGGAGCTCGCCGGAAAGCCGGTCTCGATGATGTCGACGCCAAGCTCGGCGAGCGCGCGCGCCATCACCTTCTTCTGGGCGGGGCCCATGCTGGCGCCCGGCGACTGCTCGCCGTCGCGCAGGGTGGTGTCGAAGATGCGGATGCGGTGGCTCATGGCGGCTCCAGCGGGTTTCAAGATCGAAGGGTCGGATGTCGTTCGAGGGGCTTGGCAAACCGCAGGCAAAGAAAAACCCCGCCTCGGTTTCCCGGTGCGGGGTTCTCGGATTCTCGGGTTTCAGCCTGCTACACGCGCCCTAGAGTTCGAGTCCGCACCTGTGCGGTCGAAGAAGAAGGCCGATAAGCAGCAGCGACGCCGCCGGGAGGCGATCGCGGGTGAGGCTGCTGGAGGTCGGCTTCGAGGGCATGGGCCGCAGTCTTGATGCGCTGCGGCGAACTTGTCAAGTCCGCCCGCGGTGACATGCGCCGATGGTCTAAGGCAACGCTGAAGACTTCAGCGTTGTCGCGCGCCATGGAAGGCGCGCCCGCGGATCGAGCACGTAAATGCTTGATCCAGCGAAAGCGAGTCCGGACCTGTGCCGGACTCGCGACGACTGATCAAGGCCAGGATGGACTTGATCAGTATTGCCCTGAGCGCGGGCTTCAGACGCTGGGCGATTCGACGCCCTGGAAACGGAAGTCGTCGCCGCCTTCGGCCTTGGCGCGGTAGAGCAGGCGATCCGCCTGGCTGTACCAGACCGACCAGCCTGCCTCGGCATCGCAGACCACCGCACCCACGCTGATCGTGAGCGTGGTGCCATGCAGGGGTTCGGGCAGGGCCAGCAGGCGCACGCTGTCGACCAGACCGCGTGCGCGCATTTCCACCTCTTCGGGGCGTTCGACCCGGACCAGCAGGGCGAACTCGTCGCCGCCCAGGCGCGCGGGCACGTCGTGCTCGCCGGCGATGCGTCGCAGCTGGCCGGCCACGGCTTCGAGCACGCGATCGCCGGTGATGTGGCCGAAGCTGTCGTTGATCGCCTTGAAGTCATCGAGGTCGATCAGCAGCAGGCCGAGCGCACCGGGTCGCGGCAGGTGTTCGATCTCGTCGAGATGGGCGTACAGGCCGCGGCGGTTGCGCAGGCCGGTCAGCTCGTCGGTCTGCACCAGGGTCTCGGCATTGTTCAGGCGAGTGCGGGTCTGGCGCAGAGAATCGAGCGTGAGCAGCAGCTCCTCGTTGCGGCGCTTGAGGTTGAGGATCAGCTGCTGTTCACTGGCGACGAGATAGGCGAAGCTGCGGCGCATGAAGCGCGCGATCATCGCCGGCTCGTGCTCGAGCAGGGCGTCGAAGTCGCCGTTGGAGACCGCCACCAGCAGGCAGGGGCCGAGCGCGACGGCGCTGGCCAGCCGCGCGTGGTTGCCGATGAAGAACGCGAGCTCGCCGAAGAACTCGCTGGGCCCGATGCGCTTGTCGCGCATGCCGTCGCCGAACTCCAGGGCGACCTCGCCTTCCACCACCACGAACATGGTGCGACCCAGCTCGCCGCGCCGGAAGATCAGCTCGCCGGCGGCCACCACGCGGCGCTCGCCGATGCGCTCGAACAGGCTCAGCTCTTCGGCGGAGAGCCTGCGCGCGTCACGTCCAGCCTCATCGTCGAGGGCAGGCAGATCGGGGTCCGGGGGGCGCGGGTTCATCGGCGGGGCTTCTCTCTTGCGCAGGCCCGGCAGCAGGGCGCCGCGAGTGTAACAGCAGGCCCGCGACCAATCGGCGCAACCCGGCCTGCGGCCTTGGTCGATGCGGGACGATGCGGGATCATGACGGCGGCGCCTGCCCCGCCTCGACTCCGCGGCCAGCCCTTTCGCTCCAGGTCGATGCCCCGCACGATGCTCAGAGAAAGCTGAACTCGAAGGCGATGGCCTGGTTGCCCGGGTCCACCACCTCCAGCTCCACAAGCACCGATTCGCCCGGCGCGAGCACCGGCCGCTCGGGCGGCTGGCCCAGGTAATCGGCCACGCTGAAGCGCCGCAGTGCGACGAGGCGGCCATCGAGGTCGGCCATGCTGAGCTCCAGCACGGGCCACGCCTGTGGCCAGACCGCATCGTTGCGGAAGCTGGCGGTGATCAGCAGGGCGTCCGCCACCGATGGGTGGGGGCTGACATCACGGTTGAGCAGGACGATGCGTTCCGGCGCGGCATACGCAGGCAGGTCGCAGGACAGCGCGCCGCACAGCCGCTGCAGCCACGGCCGCAGCGCGGCGTCCTGGGCAAGCTCGGCGCGCTGGGCGAGCACGATCTGCCCGGCGAGCAGCAGCCCCAGCACCACGCACGCCGCCCACCAGCGACCGCTGGGCATGGCCTTTGCGCGTCGCTTGCGCAGGACGAACTGCGGCGCTGCCGGCCCCGCCGGCACGCCTTCGGGCGGCTTCTCACGCGGGTCGGCCATGCCCTCGGGCAGCACCCGCGGCGCCTGCGCCAGGCTGCCGCGGCCGTAGCCCGCGGACGCCTGGGCCGGACTGTCCGCCAGACGCTCCAGCCCGTTGAACTGCTTCTCGCAGACGCCGCACACCAGCTCGCCCCGACCCAGCGCAATCTGCGCGGCGTTGAGCGCGTGGACCGTCAGGCAGTGGGGGCATTGGGTGTACATGGGGATTGGGAATTGGGGATTCGGAAAGACTGCCAGAAGCTAGCGCGATCGGAGCGCCCTGGGCTCAGGACGCAGCGAGCTCACGCAGGGCGGCCGGGACATCGGCCGTGTGCTGAACGCAGCGCAGGCGCGGGTGCGTGGGATCGACGGCGTGCTCGGCCTCCAGCGCCCAGGTCACCGCGTAGGGCACGTGCACGCCGGCGCCGCCCAGCGCCAGCACCGGCTCGATGTCCGAGCGCAGCGAATTGCCAACCATCGCGAAGCGCGCGGGCGCGACCTCGCACTCGCCGAGCACGCGGACATAGGTCTGCGGGTCCTTCTCCGAAACGATCTCGATGCGCGGGAACAGATCGGAGAGACCGGACTGGCGGATCTTGGCTTCCTGGTGGAACAGATCGCCCTTGGTGATCAGCACCAGCGGCGCGATCTCCGCCGCCGCCTCGACCGCCGCGCGCACGTCCGGGAGCAGTTCGACCGGGTGGGTGAGGATGCCCTTGCCCAGGTCCAGCAGTCGGTGGATGTCGGCCGCGCTGATGCGCTCCTGCGTCAGCGCGATCGCGGTCTCGATCATCGACAGGCACATGCCCTTGGCGCCATAGCCGAACAATCTGATGTTGCGGCGCTCGGTGTCGAGCATGCGCTGGTGCAGACCGGCATCGGCGAGGTCGACGTACTGGCCGACGATGCGTTCGAATTCGGCGTGGGCCTGCTGGAAGTGGATTTCGCTGTGCCAGAGGGTGTCGTCGGCGTCGAAGCCTACAAGTGCGAATGACGAAGGAGTTTTCAACGAAGCCTCCAGTAGCTGTTCGCGCTGCTCACAGCTTGCAAATCCAAACACCCGAATGACGAGGGAGTTTTCAACGAAGCCTCCAGTAGCTGTTCGCGCTGCTCACAGCTTGCAAATCCAAACACCCGAATGACGAGGGAGTTTTCAACGAAGCCTCCAGTGGTTGTGCGCGCTGTGGGCCCGTCTCCCAAGGGAGAGGGGTTGGGGTGAGGGCCGGGCGGAGCCCTGCCTATGGATCCGAACTGCCGATCCGACTCGGCTCCTGCCTGCCTCAATCGACCTGCCAGGCATTCGGCGAACCGTGCGGGCGCCGGGCCGCATAGGGTGGGCCCTGGCCCACCATGAGCTCCACACTTGCCTCGGTTGCGCTTCGTCGCGCTGTTGCTGGAAGCGAGGAGCAAGAGCTTTCGGCCAGCCCTTTGGGCTGCCCGAGTCCCTCACTTTGCGTGGCCAAAGAAAAGGAACCAAAAGAAAGGCCTGCTCGTCCGCGCCCTTCGCGCATCCCTGCGCTCAGGGTTCGCGAGCCTCGGCCGGTGTTCGTGGACAGTGCATCCCTGCACTGTCACGAACATCGCCGGCATCCCTGCCGGCGCCCCTGCGGGCTGATCGACCGAGCCTCGCCGCTCCCCAGGGGCCCCGAAAAGAGCGCGGGCTCCCGCCCGCAAGAGCCAACGCAGGAAGCGAGAAGCGAGAAGCGAGAAGCGAGAAGCGAGAGTCAATGCCAGAGCCCCATCGACTTCGCATCAATCCCACGAAGCGCAGCCTGCTCCTATCGAATCCCGAATCCCCAATCCCGAATCCCGGCCGTCAAAGCCCCTTCGCCGCCGCCACGATCTTCTCCACCGTGAACCCGTAGTGCTTGAACAGCTGGTCCGCCGGTGCCGAGGCGCCGAAGCTGTCGATGCCGATGACGGCGCCGTCGAGGCCCACGTACTTGCGCCAGAAGTCGGACACGCCGGCCTCGATGGCGATGCGCTTGCGGCACCAGCCGGGCAGCACGCCTTCGCGCCACTCGATCGGCTGGGCATCGAACACATTGCTGCAGGGCATGCTGACAACCCGCACCTTGGTGCCCTCGGCTTCCAGCGCACGTGCCGCCTGCATGGCGAGTTCGACCTCGCTGCCGCTGGCGATCAGGATCAGATCGAAGCGCGCTTCCGGCGGGTCGGTCAGCACGTAGCCGCCGCGCGCGATGTCGGCGACCTGCTCGGCCGTGCGCTGCTGGTGCTGCAGGTTCTGGCGGCTGAAGATCAGGCAGCTCGGGCCGTCGGTGCGGGTGATCGCCGCTTTCCAGCTGACCGCGCTCTCCACCGCATCGCAGGGGCGCCAGACGTGGTTGTTGGGGATGTAGCGCAGGCTGGCCAGATGCTCGACCGGCTGGTGGGTGGGGCCGTCCTCGCCCAGACCAATCGAGTCATGGGTGAACACGTGGATGGTGCGCGTCGGGATCAGCGCCGACATGCGCAGGGCATTGCGCGCGTAGTCGCTGAACACCAGGAAGGTGGCGTCGTAGGGCAGGAAGCCGCCGTGCAGGGCCAGGCCATTGGCCATGGCGCTCATGCCGAACTCGCGCACACCGTAATAGACATAGTTGGCGTCGGGGTCTTCGGCGTTGACGTCCTTGGAACCCTTCCAGATCGTCAGGTTGGAGCCGGCCAGATCGGCTGAGCCGCCGATCAGCTCCGGCAGCAGCGGGCCAAAGGCTTCCAGCGCCATCTGCGAAGCCTTGCGCGAAGCCACGATCGGGCCTTGGGCCTGCAGCTTGGCGATATAGGCATCCGCCGCTGCCACGAAGTCGGCCGGCAGCTCGCCGCGCATGCGCCGCTCGAACTCGGCGGCAAGCTCGGGGTTCGCCTGCGCGTAGGCCTGGAACATCGCGTTCCACTGCGCCTCCGCACCGGCAAGATCGCGGGCGCGCCAGCCGGCGTAGATGTCCTGGGGAATCTCGAAGGGCGCATGCGGCCACTTGAGCGCGGCGCGGGCGCCGGCGATTTCATCCTTGCCCAGCGGGGCGCCGTGGCAAGCCTCCTTGCCGGCCTTGGTCGGCGCGCCATAGCCGATGGTGGTGCGGCAGCAGATCAGGGTGGGGCGATCGCTCTCGGCCTGGGCGGTGCGGATGGCCTGGGCGATCTCCTCGGGGTCGTGACCGTCGACGCGGCGGATCACCTGCCAGCCATAGGCCTCGAAGCGCGCCGGCGTGTCGTCGGTGAACCAGCCGTGGACCTCGCCGTCGATCGAGATGCCGTTGTCGTCCCAGAAGGCGATCAGCTTGCCGAGCTTCATGGTGCCCGCCAGCGAGCAGGCCTCGTGGCTGATGCCCTCCATCAGGCAGCCGTCGCCGAGGAACACATAGGTATGGTGGTCGACCACGGCCTGACCCGGACGATTGAAGCGGCGCGCCAGCACCTTCTCGGCCAGCGCCATGCCGACCGCGTTGGCCAGGCCCTGGCCCAGCGGGCCGGTGGTGGTCTCCACGCCCGGGGTGTGGAAGGCCTCGGGGTGGCCCGGGGTCTTCGAGTGCAGCTGACGGAAACGCTTCAGCTCGTCGATCGGCAGGTCATAGCCAGCCAGATGCAGCAGCGAGTACAGCAGCATCGAGCCATGGCCATTGGAAACCACGAAACGGTCGCGGTTGGCCCAATGGGGGTTGGCCGGGTTGTGCTTCAGCACATCGTTCCACAGCACTTCGGCGATGTCGGCCATGCCCATCGGCATGCCCGGGTGGCCGCTCTTGGCCGCCTCGACGGCGTCGGCGGAAAGGAAGCGGATGGCGTTGGCGAGTTCGCGACGGCTGGGCATCGGGGTTTCCAAGGGCGACGGGGCGGTAAGCCGCGCATTGTCGCCGAGCGCCTCCGAGGGGGGCAAACGCGGATCCGGCCCGTGCGCCTCAGCCTCCTGCCAGCCAGTGCGCGGCCGGCTGCGGATGCCCGAAATGCCAGCCCTGGGCGAAATCGCAGCCGAGCTGCGCCAAGACTCCTGCCACCTCGGGCGTCTCCACGCCTTCGGCAACCACCTGCATCTGCAGGCGATGCGCGAGCTGGATCATCGACTGCACCAGGCCGCGCTCGCGTGCCCCCTCCAGGCGCTCGAGAAAGCGCCGGTCGATCTTGAGCAGGCTGAGCTCCAGGAACTGCAGGTAGCCAAACGAGGAATAGCCCTGGCCGAAATCGTCCAGGGCGACGCCGACGCCGAGCGCGCGCAGGCGCGAGAGCTGGCGGGCATTGCGCTGGGGCTCCTCCAGCAGGGCGGTCTCGGTGATCTCCAGCAGCAAGGCGGCGGGCGGCAGGCCCCAGATCGCCAGCGCCGATTCGATCTGCTCGACCAGGGCGCTGTCCTCGAAGGCGCGGGCCGAGAGATTCAGCGCGCAGTGCAGGCTGGGGTCGGCGGCATGCAGGGGTTTGAACTCGCGCAGGGCCGCCTGCAGGCTCCAGCGCGTGAGCTCGGGCACCAGCCCGGCCTCTTCGGCCTGGACAACGAACAGCGCGGGGGGCACCCGCTCGCCGGAGCGCGGATGGCGCCAGCGCGCCAGCGCCTCGAAGCCGATCCGACGCCCATCGCGCAGGCGCACGATCGGCTGGAACTCGACGGTCAGGGCATTGGCGCGCAGATCGCGGGCGAGGTCCGCATAAAGGAGAGGTGCAGGCGCACCGGTGGCTTCGGCGATGCCGCCGGCGGCCGTGCGCGCAGCTTCCGATGCGGCGGCCGCGGCGCGCTGCAGGGCCGAGGCGTCGGCACCGTGCAGGGGCGCCAGCGCCAGCCCGATCTCCGGCTGCACGCGCAGGATCAGTTCGTCGAACTGCACGGGTTCCAAAAGGGCACGCTGCAGGGCCTGCGCGGCCAGGCGGGCGTGGCCGGCGCTGAGCATCTCCGGCAGGGCGATCAGCAGGTCCGAATCGCTCAGCACGAGCACCCGATCCTGCGTCCGCAGCACCCGCCACACCCGCTGCAGCACGCGCTCGCTGAGCGCCCGCAGCACATCCTCGCCGAGCCGGGCGCGCAGGCTGCGGTGTCTGCGCAGGTGCAGGTGCAGCAGCGCCAGCGGCAGGGGATCCGAACCCGCGCGCTGGCCGTCGATGTAGGCGCGCAGGCCGGGCCAGTCGGGGCTCAGCTCAGGCATGCTGGATGCCTCACGCACGCGCTCATTCAGCCGCCTCGCTGGCATCGTCTACCAGGAACAGCTGGCCCAGATCGATGCCATGGGCACCCGGCCGAAGTGCGCGGAGGATGGTGCGGCGCCCACCGGCGACGGCATCGTCCAGCCAGAGATCGACCTGCGGGAAGGCCGGGTTGATCGTCTTGTCGGGATACGTGAGCACGGTGATCTTGGGGAACAGCCGGCGCGCTGCGTTCTGCTGGCTGACCACCGCCACCTCGCCGCTTGAGAGCTCGATCAGGGTGCCGGTGGGATAGACGCCAAGCGCCTGCCCGAACTGCTCGACCAGCTCGGCCTGGAACAGGCGGTCGCGCTCCCGGTACAGCCACTGGGTCGCGTCGTGGCGCGACAAACCCTTCTGGTGTGGGCGGTCGGAGCACAGGGCGTCGTAGGTATCGGCCAGCCCGAGCATGCGTGCGAACAGCGGAATGCCGGCGCCGGACAGCCCCTGCGGATAGCCGCTGCCATCGTGGCGCTCGTGATGGGCGGCGATCCACTCCAGCTGGGACTCGCTGACCCCGGGCCGCGAAGCCAGCGCGTCGAGTCCCAAGGCTACGTGCTGCTGCACCTGCCGGTGCTCCGCGGGTGAAAGCAGCAGGCCGTGGTTGCACAGGCCATCCGGCAACAGCGACATGCCGATGTCCATCAGCAGGGCAGCGCCGGCCAGTTCGACCAGCAGTTCCGCCGGCAGGCCGATCTGCCGGCCCAGTGCGGTTGCCAGCGCCGCGCTGTTCAAGGCGTGCGCGTAGGCATAGGGGTCGCGACGACGCAGCGCGACCAGCCAGAAGAAGGCGTCGGGACTGCGCAGCACGCTGGCCACCACCGGCTGCACGGCTTCGCCCAGCTGCTCCAGCTCCAGCGGTCGACCTGCGCGCAGGTCGTCCTGCAGGCGCCGCGCCAATCCCATCGCCGTGCGCCGGGCCGAGCGCGCGCGCGGCAGCTCCTGCTCCACCGGCAGCGCCTCGGGGTACGGGCGCAGCTCCGGCAGGCGAACTCCCGCCGGCGCGCAGTAGCCCAGGGTGAGCAGCAGGCTGCGGCCCTCGGGCAGGACGCTGCGGCGGAAATCGACGACGGCCGTACGCGTGTAGGGCCTCAGCGCCTCGATGTCAGCGCGCGAGGCGATCTGCAGTCCCTGC
Organism: uncultured Aquimonas sp.; assembly: GCF_937888285.1. Lineage (GTDB taxonomy): Bacteria > Pseudomonadota > Gammaproteobacteria > Xanthomonadales > Xanthomonadaceae > Aquimonas. The sequence continues at coordinate 6,049 of NZ_CALART010000047.1, read as the reverse complement.
AGGGCGAACGGGGTTTCACTCCATGGAAGCTCGATACGGCACACGAACATGCCGGGCTGCAGGGCCTCCAGCGGAAGGCTGCGCTCCTCAATCGCCACCGCATCGCCCCCTGTTGCCTGCCGCCCGCATGCTGCAAGACCCGCACCTGGATTCGGAGCGCGATGCTACTCCGTCGCCTTGCAGTGCGTGCGCCCAAGGCCTCCGCGCTCCGCAAAGCGGAAGGTCTCGCGCGCGAAAAGAACCGGTATCGAGGCGCCGCAAGGCTGGCGGAGCCTTGTAAACATTGTGTTAGCATCCAGGAACCGCTGTCCCAGTTCCGGGGGCGGTTGAGGTCTTCGGGCGCCGCCCCGATCCCAGCCAACTGTTTGGAGACATAGCCGATGTCAAAGTTCAACCCGCTGTCGGGCGCTATCCGCTTCGCCCTCGTCGCCGGCACCGCCGCCCTCGTGGCCGCTCCGGCGTACGCGCAAGAAGAGGAAACACCCACCTCCCTCGACCAGATCGTGGTCACCGGCTCGCGCATCCAGAGCCAGACCGTGACCTCGTCCGCCCCGGTCACTGAAATCCAGCGCGAAGATTTCGCGCTCTCCGGCGCGACCCGCGTTGACGACCTCGTCAACCAGTATCCGCAGCTGAATCCGGCTTTCGACTCGCAGACCAACAACCCGTCGACGGGTTACGCGACCGTGTCGCTGCGCAATTTGGGCGCCCAGCGCACCCTGACCCTGGTCAATGGCCGCCGTTTGCCGCCGGGCCCGACCGGTGAGCTGCGTGACATCAGCATCATTCCCGCTGCGCTGATCAACCGCGTCGACATCCTCACCGGTGGCGCCTCGGCCGTGTACGGCTCAGACGCCGTTGCCGGCGTGGTTAACTTCATGCTCGACACCGAGTTCGAAGGTTTCAGCATCAATGCAGGCTATTCGGCCTACCAGCACGACAACCGCAACGACTACATGCAGGGCCTGCAGCGTACCAGCGGCTTTGCGTTCGAGGACGGCAACTCCGGTCTCGACGGCGCCAGCAAGAATCTTGATCTGGCCTGGGGCGGTCGAATCGGCGACGGCTCCGGCCACGCCATGGCGTGGGTGACCTACCGCGAGAACGACCCGCTGTTCCACGCCGATCGCGATTACGCCTCGTGCGCCCTGAACGCTGCGGGCACCGCCTGCGGTGGCTCCGCCACCAGCGATACCGGTAACTTCCTGGTCGCTCAGCCCGGCGTGCGCAACCTCGGCTTTGCGAGCTTCAACAGCGCCGGCCGCTGGTCGAACGGCGTTCGCAACCTCTATAACTACGCGCCGCCGAACTACTACCAGCGCCCGGACGAGCGCTACACCGCCGGCACCGCGATCAGCTACGAGGTGAACGAGTTCTTCACCCCGTACTTCGAAGCCATGCTGGTGAACCGCAAGGACAGCTTGCAGATCGCCGAGTCCGGCGCGTTCAACGTGGCCTTGCGTGGCCAGAGCTGCGCGAACCCGATCTTCGGCACCCTGTGCTCCGACCTCGGCCTGGATCCGACCCAGCCCTTCCAGGTCAATGTGCTGCGCCGTAACGTCGAGGGCGGCCCCCGTCGCCAAGAGACGAGCGACCTGTCCTACCGCTTCGTGGTCGGCGCCAAGGGCAACATCGGTTCCACTTGGAACTATGACGCGTCTTACCTCTTCGCGCGCACGTCCAACGACACCCAGGGCTACAACGACTTCCTGATCTCGCGCATCACCAACGGCCTGCTCGGCTGCCCGGCCGGCTCCTTCGCCGGATGCCAGTTCTGGAACGTCTGGCGGGACGGCGGTGTGACTCCGGCGGCAGCGAACGCCCTGGCCGGTGTGAGCTTCAACAAGACCGATACCGAGCTGGAAGTCTTCAACGCCTTCGCAACGGGTGATTTTGGCTTCGGTCTCCCGACTGCCGGCGGCTCGACGATCTTCGGCGTCTTCGGTGTGGAGCATCGCCGCGAATCCTTCGCCTCCGTGTCGGACAACGACAGCGCGGCCGGCAACTTCGCCGGTGCCGGCTCTTCGGCGCCGCCGATCAATGGCGAAACCAAGGTCAACGAAGTGTTCATGGAAGCGCTGGTTCCGCTGTTCGTGGGCGATGGCGTCTTCAAGTCGCTGGACTTCGATCTCGGCTACCGCTACTCCGACTACGATCGCTCTGGCGGCGCCAACACCTACAAGCTGGGCTTCATCAGCGAGATCGGCATGTTCCGTCCGCGCGTAGGCTACAACCGCGCCATCCGCGCGCCCGGTATCAACGACCTGTTCTCGTTGCAGCGCACCGCGTTGTTCGCCGGCGCCGACCCGTGTGCTGGCGCGACCCCGAGCCGTTCAGCCGCTGAGTGTGCGCGCACCGGTGTCACTGCAGCTCAGTACGGCAGAATTCCGAGCAACCCTGCCGGTCAGAACAACCAGTTCATTGGCGGTAATCCGAACCTGACGCCGGAGCAGGCTGACACGTATACGGTGGGCGTGGTCTTCACCCCCACCGAGGACCTGTCCTTCGCACTCGACTACTACGACATCGAGATCGAAGACACCATCACGGGCATCGGCGCGGCGACCATCCTGCGCACCTGCCTGGATACCGGTCTGCCGGGCGTGTGTAACCTGATCCAGCGCGGCCCCGATGGCGACATCTGGCTGGACGACGACAACTTCGTGCGCAACACGACGCAGAACTTTGGTGAGCTGGCCACCAACGGCATCGACCTGAACGTGAACTACACGTTCGAAGCTCTGGGTGGCCGCTTCTTCACCAACTTCGTTGGCACGAAGATTCTCGAGCAGAGGAGCTCGCCGCTGCCGGGCGTGCCGAACACCGAGTTCGACTGCGCAGGCCTCATCAACGAAAGCTGTCAGAACAACGATTGGCGCCATATCGCCAACGTTCGCTATTCGCGTGACAGCTGGTCGCTGAACCTCCGCTGGCGCTACTTCGGCGAGATGGACTACATCGGAGTCGACGGCGAGCCGCTGGAAGATGACCTGCTGGTCGCGGCGAAGGGCGGAATCCCTGGCTACAGCTATATCGATCTGTCGGGCTCGCTTGCACTGGCCGACAACATCGACCTGACCTTGGGCATCAACAACATTGCCGACAAGGAGCCGCCGCTGGTGGGCGTCGACAATGCGCTCAATGCCAACGCACCGGGCGGTTACGACCAGCTGGGTCGCTTCATCTTCACCAGCGTCAACGTTCGTTTCTGATCAGCTTCGGCTGAGTGTGTACCTGAAAGCGGCGGGCCCTGTGCCCGCCGCTTTTTTTGGTCGTCTCCAGTTCGCTCTCGTCAACTCCGGGCCCCAGCGCCCAGTGGAGCGCTGCGAATCAGGGGACTCCCTCGGTCTACTCCATATGCCCTTATCGACAATCCGCGCCTAGTCAGCTGCGCTCGAACTCCGGGAGTGCCGCACTGATTTCGCGCACCATCTCGCGCTCTGCGGCGGACAGCAGGGGATTCCAGACATCGAAGATCAACACGACACGCAGCTCATCGCTGTCGTTGCGGGCTTCGTGCTCGATGCTGTCATCAAAGATCAGCACTTCACCCACGTGCCAGCGGCGGTGTTCGAAACCCACGCGGTAACGGCAGTGGTCCGGCACGATCAGGGGCAGGTGCACCACCAGCCGGGCATTGGTCTCGCCGTGGTGCGGAGGGATGTGCGTATGCGGTGCGAGCGCGGAGAACATGGCGTTCGGACACAGGCCGCCGATCTCGGCCATCTCCACTTCGGCGAGCGCCCCGGCAGTGCGCGGACAGGCGCGCTGGTGAGCCTCGACGGGTGCGCCGTGTTGCCAGAGGAAATAGCTGCTCCATCGCCGCGAATGATTCAGCTCCTGCCACTGGTTGACGGGCGTGCCGGGCTCGTAGGCGACATAGGGTTGGAAATCCTCCTGCGCCTCCGCATGGACGGCACGCAGTTCCTCGGTGATTTCCGCGGTGCGGCTCTCGAGGGCATCCACCCAGTCGAACTGTGAGCGATCGAAGAAAGGCACTGCGGGAAGACGCGGAACCAGAAGCCGATTCGGTTTCGCGGGATAGGGCTGGGAGCGCCCTGCCAGTAGAGCGCCGGCCTCGCGCCAGCGTTCCGCTTCATTGGGGCTGAGCCCGTCGCGTGCCCGCCCGAGCCTCGCCTCAAGAAACTCGCTGAGCGCCTCGCTGACCCGATCAACGCACTGCCGGGCATGCGCAAGTGTCGTACGCAGCTGCGGAGGCCATGCGCGCTCAGGGGGCGCCGCGCGGAGTGCGTTGCGATAGTGCGGAGCTGCCGCACGAGCCCCCGCCTCACGCTCAACCAGAGCAGCGCGAGCGAGCAGCGCCGGCAGGCAGTACGGGTCAAGAGTCAAGGCTTGGGTCAAAGCCCGGCCCTCGCCCTCGGTATCCGCGCGATCGCGTAGCGCCATCGCCAAACTGACGAGGATCATCGGTTCGGCAGGGGCTGCACGATGTGCCAGCTGGAGCAGCTCCAGGGCCTCGGCGGCCGCACCGCGGTGCAGCGCCTCCATACCGAGATGATGAAGCGCAACAGGATGGTCGGGCTTCAGCTGCCTCACTTCGCGCCAGAGCCTGCCGGCCTGGGCCAGCTGACCTTGCTGGGCCGCTCGCAATGCGGCCTGTGCCAGCGCTTCTATGGTGTTCTGCATCTCCCGCCCGCCTGAGATTGAAATCGTGACTTCAAGAATAGCGGCTGTACTGTGACCCGGCTGCCTCCCGACGATGAGCGATATACTTGGCTACCCGAGGACGCGCCACTGCGCGTGGGGAACACATCGACACCCGGCGCTTGCGTGGCGTCGCCCGCCAGCCTCCGGTGCCCACGGCCCCAAGCCCGCCCGCGCGCCTGCCGCACCCAACACCCTTCGGAGTCTGCGTGAGCCTTACCCAATGGGAGACCTACTACCGCGGCGGCGCCATTGCCACCGGCCCGGTGGGTCCAGACGGTCTGTATGACCTTGAACTGCACGAGGCCTGGCAGGCGTATTTCGATCTCCTGCCTCAGCGTGCCCACCTGCTCGATATCGGCACCGGCAACGGCGTACTGCCGCTGATGGCGCGCGAGGCAGCGCGGAAGCGTGCTGCAGACTGGTGGATTGATGCGACCGATCTCGCGCAGATCGACCCCGTCGCATTCGTGCCCGGAGGCGCACAGAGGTTCGAGGGTGTGCGCTTCCATGCGGGCGTCCCCAATGAGAGGCTGCCCTTTGCTGACGCATGCTTCGAGGGCGTGAGCGGACACTACGCACTCGAGTACGGCGACACGGCGGCCTCGCTGGGCGAGATCGCGCGAGTTGTGGTGCCCCGAGGGCATGCACAGTTCATCCTGCATCATGCGCAGTCCGTTCTCATCGAATCTGCGCGGGGCTCGATGGCCGAGTGTGACCTGGTCTTCAAGCAAACTCGCATCTATCGCAAGCTGCACCGTCTGGTCACTGCGGAGACCCCCTCCCCCGACTTTCTGAGCCACGCCCAGCAGGAGCTGACTGCGGCGATCCGGCAGCTGCGGCAGGCGCTCGATCAGCTGCGGATTGGACGGCCGGAATCCGGCCGGATTCTCATGATTGCGCTGGATGCAACCCGCAGCCTGCTGGCCGCGCGCACACGTACGCAGCCAAGCCTTATCGGTCTTGAGGTGGACCGCGCCGAAGAAGACCTGAGATCCGCATGGCGCCGACTCAACGACCTCACCCGCCATGCAGTGGATGCGAACAGGTTCGAACGAATACGCACAGAAGCCGAAAGCGCGGGATTCGAGATCGCTGCAGCAGAGCCGCTCAACCATGCCCGCACCCACCTCGTGGGATGGCTGCTGAGGCTGCACAAGTCCTGACTCGGCCTCGACGGTTCAGGCACTCTCGCGCAGCGGAAGCGGCGATTTGTGGATGCCGCTCACGCCCGAGCCGGGTCCGCATCTCGACTGCGCATCATTCATACGCCACCTGCGCTGGCAGCGGACGGTACGGCATTCCTGCCATGTCGCGCGATCACGCGCCGATGTCTTGCCACCCAGTTCCCTTGGACCCGCTCATCCCGGATTTGTGTAAGTCC
>NZ_CALART010000046.1 GCF_937888285.1 uncultured Aquimonas sp. | reverse complement strand
GTCGAGCGAATAGTGGAACAGCGCTTCGCGGATGGACTCGATGTCCGCGCGGATCTCCGCCTCGGACTTGAAGATGCTGCTGTAGTGCTGCATCTCGTCGCCGAGTTCGGCGGTGAGTTCAGCGTAGTAGTCAGCATTGGCTCGGTCGAAATCGCGCTGGATGTCGGCGAAATCGACCACGTAGCCGTAGCGGAATTTTCGGTAGCGGCGGTTGACCCGGGTCAGCGCCTGCAACAGGTTGTGCTGGCGAACCACCCGGCCGAAATAGAGCTTCTTGAGCCGCGGGGCATTGAATCCGGTGAGCAGCATGTTGTAGACGAACAGGAGGTCGATCCTGCCAGCCTTGTAGGCCTTGACCTCGTCCTCGCGGGATTCCTTGTCGCCCTCGTCGTGCAGGATCAGTGCCGCGCTGAGCGGCTTGAGACAGTCGCGGCGGGGTTCGGCCGCGCGCGGCAGCTGGTAGCTGTCGTCGCTGGCCGATTCCGCGATCGCTTGCGCTGGTGGTTCCATCCGTTCGCGGAACTGGCGGTGAAGTTCGCGCGCCTGTTCGGCGCTGTCGCAGATCACCATGCCGCCGATGCTCGCGTCGCCATGCACGATGCGTGCTTGGCGGAAGTCGTCGAGGATGTAGTCGAGCATCGGGCCGACGAAGCGCGGGTGCGCGTATAGCGCCTTGCGATCGATGCCACCTTGCCGGACCTCGATTTCCGCCAGCGCCTGTTGCAGTTGCATCTTGTAGCGGGTAGCGATCTCTTCGCGGATCAGGCGCAGGGTAAAGCCGTCAGCGATGGATGCGTTGTAGTAATAGGTGTGGATGTAGTCGCCGAACAGTTGCCTGGACTGCAACTGCTCGCCGATCAGTGGGGTGCCGGTCAGCCCGATTTTGATGGCGTTGCGGTCGGATCGCTCCAGGTTGGCCAGGAAGCTGCCCCTGGGGTTGTAGCTGCGGTGCACTTCGTCGAGGAAGTACACGCGTTGGACGTTCAGGGCGTAGTCGGGGGCTGTGTCGAAATCCGGGTCGTCCTTGAACTTCTGGATGTTGACGACGGTGATTTCCGGTACGCCGCGGTCGTTGTCCACCGCCACGGTCTTGCGCATGTCCTGCACGAAGGCTTGGCGGCTGTCGATGACGTTGACGGTGAGCCCGCGCATCCGGAATTCGTCGCGCGCTTGTCGCAGCAGGTCAAGCCGATCGACGATGAAGTAGAAGCGCGCAACCTGCCCTCGCTGCTGGAACCAGTCGGTGAGGTAACGCACGTTGTAATAGGCCAGCGCGGTCTTGCCGCTGCCCTGGGTGTGCCAAACGATGCCCTTGCGAACGCCAGCGCCCAACCGGCTCGCGATGGCCTGCGTGGCGAACAGCTGCGGATAGCGCATGACGTGCTTTTCGATGCCGTCCTCGGTGGTCAGCCAAACGAACGCGTACTGCAAGAGGAAGGCGAAGCGCTGCCGGCAGAACAGTGAGGTCAGCAAGCGATGCGTAGGCGTGTCTAATGCCTTGTTGCGCTCAAACTCCGGCGACCCCTTGATTGCAACCAGATTGGTATCGGACAGGACAACGTCCTCCACCGCATCGTCTGCAGCTGCCACTGTTGCTACGAGCTCGGTGGCAAGCTCCTCACGGAAGTAATTGAAACTGGCCTCGCCGTAGGTGGAAGCGGCGTAGAACGCGCCCTGCACCGGCTCAAACTGCCCGTCGTCGTACTCCATGTTGTTGGAGAACGCCATCAACTGAACGAGGTTGAAGAAGTGGCGGAACTTCGGGTTGGCATGGCGACGGTCCATGCGGGCGCGTTCTTCCAGCACCCCGCCTGGATTCATGCGCTTCTTCACCTCGATAAACGCTAGCGGCATCCCGTTCACTAGCAGGGTGATGTCCGGGCGAAACTCGTCCTCGCCGTTTTCGAATGGAAGCTCGGTGACGACATGCCAGCTGTTGTTATCCAGGTTGTCAAAGTCGATCAGACGTGTGCCTGAGCGGGCAGTCAGCCGCTCGTGAAAGGACCGCCCGAGATCATCGCCCTTGAGCTTGAGCTGTATCTCGTTGAGCAGGGCAGGCACGTCCTCGCGGCGCAGACCGGGATTGATGCGCACGACGGCTTCCTCGAACAGTTCGGGGAAGATGTTGTTGCGCGCGTCCCACTTCGCGTGCTTCAACGAGAGGTAGGTGTAGCCCAGCCGGGTCAGGTGCAGAAGCGCCGGGATCTTGACGCGGGAGTCCTCGTTGAACGGCGTCACTCGGAGCCCCCCCGCATGCCAAACGCATTTCGAAGGCTGTGGGCCCGAGGGGACCTCGTCCCTGTGTAGGTCGGCGGTGCCACGGGCGAGGGACGCGATGCGGAGGCGCTCATTACGCCCCCTGCCTATCAGCCGCTGCTCCCAGCATGCCAGTACGGTTGGCGATCCACTGATCCAGATCTCCGCGGCGGAAACGCCAGGATCCGCCTACCTTGAACGCCGGGATCCCGTCGGCAGCCGCAAGCCGGTAAATGGTGCGCTCGGTGACCTGCAGGTACCCGGCGACCTGCTTGATGGTCAGGATTTCGGCTTCCCCAGTCGATGTCGGTCGTGCCATCGGTTCCCCCCATCCGAGCGGGAAGATAGTACAAGATTTTCAAAATTGCCTTCGTCCGACCCAGGAACGAGATAGCCCGCCGGTCCTTGCGGGCCGGCGGGCTGGGTCGTGAACGGGCGGCTCGCTCAGCAGATCGGGCAAGAACTGAAGTACTGCATGTTGAGCGCAATGGTGTCCTTCGGCTTCTTGCTGCCCTCGTACACCATTGGCGCGACCCAGATAGCTTGGCGAGACGCCAGGATCTGAAGGGCGCTATGGAGCCGACTGCTGTTGCGCACGCCACAGTACTGTCGTACGTGATTCTTCAGCACGCTTCCCACACCCCGGAGATAGAAATTCCGATAGAGATAGGCGTAAACGCTGTCAGCATCCAACTCCTCGGGAGCCCGCTGCGGGGGCCGCGAAAAAATTTGCTTGTACTCGTTCAGGTGCCACGCAGCGATTGTCTCCGCCCGGGAGAGGGTGGTGGCGGAAATCGGGCCGATCACAGGGGCATGAGCTTCGGGGTCATCAGGGCGACTGTTGATATCAAGTTCGAAATAGTGCAGCAAGCACGCAATCCGACCGACGATGTCCATGTATTTGTTACCGAAGTCGCTGATGTCGTGGAGGAAGTATCCCGGATTGAAATCAACCTCCACTTTCCTCGCGATCTCCAACCACAGGAACTTGGCCTGCTCATCAAACTCGACGACATCACGGCTCACACGCCCGGTCTGAAGCTTGTCCTTGTATGCCAATAGCAACTCGTCAAGGCGCGCATGGAAGGGCAGCACGTGCTCGAACGGCTGGTTGAACTTCGGCTCACGGCGCCCCTGGATCGAAGGGGATCTCGAAAACAGGAAACGGGCGCAGAAGCCGGAGGACTGCACAATCTTGCCGCGCTTGGCGAAGAAGTCGGCGAGCAGGTCCGGCTGGATCATGAAACTGATCGTCAGCCTAGGGTTCCGGGCGATGAGGTTCTGATGCTGCGCGCGATCGAGCGACAGCAGCTTCTTGCCATCCCACGCGTTATTGAGGAAACCGTAGTGGCGCATTACCGTGCTGGAAAGCAGCGTCTGCCCTTCGTCCGTCAATAGGGCCATGGCCTTTCCGTCGCCCTGTAGCGCCTCGAAGATGGAACGCTTGGTGACGTCGGTATAGATGAAGCGATGCGCCATGGGCCGGACAGGCTTTTGGGCTTCGATTGCCGAAAGGCGGGCCTCAGCCTTGGCGACATCGCCTGCTTCGACCAGCTTCGCGTACTGGCCGAGCACCCGCTTGTGGAGGGCGGCCCAACGTACGTACGCCTTCTTGTACCCGTCCTCTTGTTCGTCTTCCTGTTCGGAGACCTCGATGTCGTGAGCGTAGAGCGGGGCACAGAGCTCGGTTTCAGCCGACGACTTCCGGTCGCCGGAAATCGCAGCGATCGCCTGATAGAGGACGCACGGGCGGATCTGCCCGGACAACGGATGCCGCCAGTCGACGAGCGGACTCAGCGCAATAGAAAGACCAGTCAGGCAAGACGTGCCGGCGATGATGTCAGTGACCTGAACGTTTTTGGCCAGCTCTTCCGCCGCGCGCTGTACGCGCGGCGGAAACGCGTGGGTAGGGTAAGGAGGCTGGTTGAGGAAGGTCATAGGGGTTACTCGGAATAGGTCGGCAACAGGTCGGCGGATTCGCTCCTCGCTCCGTTGGCGTGAGGGCGGGCTGCATCGCTCTGATGAGCCGAGTGCAGGGGCTGGCCACAGCTGAAGCAACAGATGGGATTGCCAGCCTCGTCACGGCGGGCGCGCTCCTGCTCGAGCATTTCGTTGAACTTACGCGCGCAGACTTTGGCCTGTGCCAGCTCGTTGAAGGCGGACAGAACTTCCTTCAATAGCTTGCCGCTGGTTAGATGCGCCTCGAGCTTCGGATAGAGGTCGCGAAAGCGCTTCTGAATGAATTCGCGCTTGGTGGGCTTTGCCTTTGCCAAGAGGCGGTCGAGCTTGTCGTGAAGCGCAGAGGTGGTCCTGTCTTCGGCGGCGGTCGGGTAGCTGACTTCCAGGCTCACGGCGTCACCTCCGTGCCAGTGTCACCGATCTTGATGGAGTGCTTCCGGTGTCCGTATTTGGACGCCGCCAATGCGTGCCTGCTGGAGACATCGGCGCGAGTTTCGAGCCAGGCTTCGATCTCGTCCGCGAACCAGACCGTCGCGCTGCGGGGGGAATCGCCCAGCTTGAACGCCCTGGGGAACGTGGGATCCCAAGCGGGGTCATTGGGGTTCTGGCGCGCCCAGAATTGGCTCCTCCCGTCGCCAGTCATGGCATATGCCTGCTTTGCACGGATCGCACGGCGAGTCGGGTGGAAGGTCGTCAGCGCGCCCGTCGGGAGCTGCTTCAAGATGGTCTGCAAGGCGAACAGCAAGGGCGGGAGTTCGAGCTGGTCGCAGAGCTCGGTGGCTGCCAGACTGTCCTGACGAGACGCTGCGAAGCGGTTGCGAGTATTCATGGTTTTTCATTCCTGCGATGGCTGAGCCAAGGCCCGATTGCCTTGGTGTTGCCTATCGTCGGTCCCGAAACGGCAGCTAAGTCCGGACTTTCTTGGACGCCGTCGGACTTTGCTGCCGTTGCCGCTGCGCGCGTAGTTGCGGAGGGGGGTGCTTCCCAGTGGAACCCAAAGCCCTATTTGCGTCGGTAGCCAGCTGCGTCCGATTCGACCCAACGCGGAATCTGCAACAACGCTCTCCGCGGGTATGACACGCCCACCCGGCAAGCCCGTGCATGGGGCATGCAGCGCCATGACAGCGAGGCAGCTGTAGGCGCCAGCTCGGGTGTACGACCAAGCGCGCCGAGGCATCGATGATCTCTGCGAGATGTACGCGGTGTGCGCGTCCCTTCATCAGCACTCGGGGTGATCACGAACTCCATTTACGCCCCAAATTCGGGCATCCGCGTCGACCGAGGCCTGATCATTCGTGGCCCCCGAAGGGTCTGGCTACATTGTTTGCAATGCTGGGCGGCGAGCATGGAGTATCACTCTGGTGAGCCTGCAGAGGCCTAAGGCCTCCTAGGTGTTAGTGGGACCACGCCGCACACCTCGCACATGCGATTCCAGCTTTGAAAGATTTTCTTCGATCACACCAATGTCATTCGGCTGCACGCAGGCGATCACCTTAGACCAAAATAGGCTTCGCACAGTAAACATGAGCTCTATGATCTCGTAAGAGCCTTCCAACGCGCCCTGTACCCACTCTCGGCGATTGTGCCAAATTTGCAGGTAGCCCTCCGGTATATCACTAGACCGCTCGCTGCCATCAAATTTGATAGAGGTTTCAAGGGGCGTGATAATCGACCGGGTTTGGCTATCGTCGCCGAAAAGGTGCGGTCGATATCGAGTTGGAAACTTGATCGACTGCGATGTTGCACATATAGCGCTGACGATGTTGCGGAAGCTGATGGTAGCTGCCTTGCCGGGCCGGACGCCCGCACCAAACGCGCAGGTGCGGCGAAGTAGCTCCTCCGCCAGCGACACGCTTTTCTCGTAAATCGATTTGCTCGGACGGAAGCCGAGCGACTTTTCAATCAAGTCAAGGAAAATCACCGAGTGCTGCTTCGCGAGAGCGCGAAACTCCTCGAGCAAAAATTTTTGCTGAGTAGTCTGATAATAGTCCCCGATGCCGCCGGTGATCGCGCTGAACGACTCGATCATTTCATCCAGTACGGGCACGATTGACGAAGGTGGCCTTGCAACATTCAGCGCTTCCGCGTGTGCACCAGCAAAGTGCAAGAACTCGAACCGATTCAAGTGCAAATACAGGTCCACATCAAGGCGCGAAGCACGGCCCCGAGTGGCGACCAGAGTTGATGCGTCGAAGGCTTCGAGTGAGCCCACAATGGATTGATAGGCGCGCGCAACTTCAGTCCTTTGTCCGGACGAGTGAGCAATGCCATCAAGAAGTGACCGCATGTCATCCGCGCGACTTATCAAACTACCGAAAATGGAATCAATTTCCATCTGAATGTCGTCGTCGATCTCGATAGATGTATATGCCTTTAGATCGCTGAGGAGGAATGTATTACCTTCGCTCTCCCTGGTGGGATACCCATCACGAGCTTCGAAGGAAAATCGCTTACTAGGCGCCTTGATAAAGGTAAGTAGCCGTTGACGCCTCTCTTCGGGGAACCCCGAACCAGGCATCATCCTATCGATAAGGTAAATCACTCTTAGCGCATTCTGCCTGTCCTCGTACTCTGCGGGCCGTACGCCGGTGATTTCCTTTAGTGCGGATGTAATGCTCTCGAACTCCTTCTTGCGGGTTTCAGGGTCATCAGGGCGCCCCCTCTCGCGGCGAACGTGTTTTGCGAGCTCGACCAGCGTTTGACGGTCGCGGGGAATGGGCTTGGGACACCCAAGGTGGAAATAGGACGGAAACAGTTTCCTACGCGCTTCATCGTTCAAGCAGATTCCCAGCATCGCCTGGAGTAGAGTCATCCGGCCGTTCCGGCCCAGAATCACCGGGCGATTCCTCGCTTTCGTGTACTCAGGACTGTTGCCGAAGACGAACTCGCGGGAGAACGGGTCGATCCGGTGACTAATTTGAGTACGGGCAAGTTCCTCGCGAAGACATAGCTCTAAAAGCAAGATGTCCATTCTTTTTCTACGTCAGCGTAAGGGCGGGGGCATCTTAGAGTTTACGCCTGGCCCGAGATGTCCCGAGTCCGCCGCCTGGTCTCTGCCACGCCTCGGGCTCATCCCCTGACAACATGAAGGCGGTCGTAACTTACTTTTAGCTGACGGTGGCGTGGATCGTCGCAGCATCGACCAAGTTGGCCACTTCCGAATGCAGGTCGATTGAATGGCCGGCCGCTGAGATCGAGATCACGAGCGCATACCGACCGGTGTCGGTAACGCGTCGCTGGCCTATATGTGATTTCCACCAACCACCCACTGGGTACACGGCGATCGCGTCGTGTCCCGCCAAGTCAATCGCATGACCACGCCAAAGGTCGCTGTGCAGTGAGCCCGCTTGGACGGCCTTCGATCCGAGGAGCCAGTAATCAGCTTCGCTTTCAGTGGTGGATGCGTCCCCACCTTGAGCAGCATTGACGCGGGCTCGAAACGCGGCTTCGGTTTCGCTGCGCTTCTTCATCGCAAAGCGCAGGCCAAAGGAGCGGTACGTCTCAGGTCGAGTCGCGGCTTTTCCTGAGAGGTTAGGCTCTATGAAATAAGAAAGCGTTACTTTCATCACGACCACTTCGTTCTCAAGCTGCTCAAGCGCAGCCCGAGGCCAAGGAAGATCGTAAAAGTGCATCTCGTTGAACACACCCGATCGACCGTCTGCACTTAGGGCGAAAGGCTGGATCTCAGACTGGGCAATTAGAGTGAAGTCGTTGCGTGCAGACATGATTGCGCGGCCGATTTCCGGTACGCCATATCCGAACTCGCGCAACAGCATCCGTTTTGCGCTTTTCGAGCCTGTCTTCCAATGCGCTCCAGTGCCGATCAGCCTCCTTCGGATTGGCTGCGGCCAATTGGCTGAATCGACGGTCAGCGCTCGCACTGTCTCTGGCCAAAGCTCCGGCAAAGCGGATTGCAGGTGACCAATGAAGTTGCCGGCAACGCCGGCAGCGGCACTGGTCGCCCAAAAAGGAACCAAAGGCTCTACTGTGACATCGGATCCCGTCGAAAGCAGCGAAACAGCTGGATTCCATCCGCAGAAGCCGCCAGCATCGGAAACCATATTGCCAGCCTCGAACATCACCTCAGGTTTGATAGGCGTGAGGTCGTCGGGCAGCAACTGGGAGCCACGACTGAAAGGGCTGCGATGGTTCGCAGGAACGACTGGCGTGAAGACAGGGGGCGGAGCGGGCATCTGCTCTTTGCGCGTGATACCACCGACAGTCAGCGCGTTCCAGCTCTGGGACGGATCCTCGAGCGGTTGCAATGCTACGACGTCATTCATCATGCCGCCTAATACGTTGCCAGTTGCTGCTACGACCAGTCGCTTAGGAGTACTCGATGCCGGAATGCTTTCTGCTGCATCGCCTGCCATAGCGCCTGCAGCAATTTGGTCGAGAGCCCCACTCCAAGTCGACGGACGGTCCGGTGGAAAGTCCTGTGTCGAGGTCGCAAGGCAGAACGCGCGACGTACGCCGGGCCGCTCGATCTCAGTCTGCGCAACTGCGCCTTGCGTAACTACGCCATAGCTCGGTGGCTTTGTAGCAGGGAACCCGCTAGGCGGCAGCAATTTCATCGATTCGACGCCGTGGGTCAGCACGACGCGGCGGGTCCCGCTCATGTGCGCCTCAAGATCGCCGTACAAGATAAGACCCGCTATCGCCGTGCCGTGTCCTCCGTCCAACACGTGGTCATCACTACCCCATGCAGCGTCGTATGCCCAAGCTCCCTGCAGTCCAGGAACAAGGAGTGGGTGCGCCGCCGCAACGCCTGTGTCGAGGGAGCACACAACGGCAGATCCCTCGGGCGCGGGCGTGACGCGCGCCGCAAGGTCGTCAACCCAGTCATGTGGTCCGATACCGCCGGCACTCCGGTCGAGGAATGGGGCAATGGTGCCTGTTGCGCGTCGCACTTCGATGATCGCCCCGGGCACGCGCGCTGCGAAGACAGCAAGTGCTCTTGCGGTCGCATGCACAAACACTACAGTGGTATCTGGAAATTCCAGGCGGTCAGTGTGGACATCCAGGTTTTCGGCGCGGGCCAGTCTAGCCACTTGATCCGCACGAAACGGCGTGCCATTAACCCAGAGCTCCCACCACACGCATTCGACCGCCTCGAAATCGATCTCGCCAACGAACAGTAACTCGGCAGGCGCGGCAACAATCGATTCCACCACCTCAAAACGATCGATATCTGGACGCCGGGCATTGCCCTGGTGGCGACCGTACTCGGCAATGCGCCCCTGAAGGAACGTGCGTGAGTCATCCGGCACGAACAAGACCGCACTTTCGGTCCTGTTCTCATTTCGCTCCGTCCGCAGGATCGTGATTTCCTGGGCAGGGAACTCGAGCGTCACAGGCACCTTTACCACCTTCGTCCGCGAGCTCTCATCCGGCGGGCGGGTAGCGACTTCGATTAGCTGGCCCGGCTTCAAGTCGGCTACTGCGAGGCGCGGATCCGCGCCCGACGAAGGGATGTTGCCTAGCGCTTGGCGCAATTGTCCCGCGAGGGAGTCGGCGTGCGCGGCGTAGTCTTCGCGAAGTGGCGCACGAATCCGCGGGCGCGACGGGTAGCTGTAGCGAGTGGATTCTCGAAAAGCATTGATGAGTAGGTGTGGGCGGTCACGTGCCCCGTAGTCGTCATGCTCCGCCATACAACCTCAGTCTCCCCGGTAGATTACGGTGATCGGCGACGCCAGGGCTGTGTTATTGGCCGCGCTGTCGGCCGAATTTACCCTTCAGGGTCTGACGGTTATGGAGCGCGCTAGCCAGAGCGTCTGCCGATACCTTAGAAGCGCCTTCAAGTATGGCGTCCTTGACGACCGCGTCCGCTGCACGCACGAGCTCACCTTGGCTGAGTCCACCAAGCGTCGGCTCAACTACGGACCAGGCCCGGGGCGCAAGCCGGAGCTTGCCTAGGCGCCGATCGAGAATCGCGCGGGCTGCCTCTTGATCCGGCAAGTGGTACTCGATCACCTCGTCGAACCTGCGGGCAAGTGCCTCATCAAGGATCTCGACATGATTGGTAGCAGCGAGCACGAGGCTGTCGGTCGAGTTCGGCTCTTCCATGAAGGCGAGAACCGAATTGAGGACGCGGCGAATTTCGCCCACATCGTTGGGATCGCCGCGGCGCGCACCGATCGCATCAAATTCGTCGAGAAGATAGACCCCGCGAGTCTGAGCGATCTGATCAAATAGCAGTCGGAGCTTTCCAGCTGTTTCTCCAAAGAAGCGGCTGAACAGCGACTCAAGGCGCACGGTGAAGAGAGGAAGATGCAGTTCGCCTGCCAGGGCAGACGCTGTCATCGTCTTACCTGTCCCGGGCGGACCGACAAGCAGCATGTGAGTGGTCGGCGTCTGACCATAATCGCGAAGTCGCGCGCGCTCTTGCTGCTGGCGGACCACGCGGCTCAGGCGCAGTTGCACCTCTCCTGATAGAACCATGCTGGAGAGCGTAACTTTCGGGTAGGCAACCTCCACCAAGCCCTGCAGTTCGCCTCGCGGTCGCGCAAGGGGAATCGCCGCTTGTCCGCTGGAAGGTCGGCCCCGTTGCCGCTCGCGCGCGCGCTGCACTAGATGCTTCAGTTTGTCGGCATCCTCAATGCGACCATGTCGAGCTTCCTGCGCGGCAACTTGAAGTGCGATCGACAGGAACTGCTCTTCATCACCCTCGATATGGGAGTTGAGGAGTGCCAGCAGATGTTTCGTTGACATACGAGCCTCCCGCCCATCTGGAACAACCCATTATGCAGCGAGGCGGTAGGCCCGCGCGGCGAATGCGCGACAACAATCAACGGAATGGTACGAACTCCTAAGGTCTGCCTGGAGCGGTCAAGAACCGTAGATGGCAAAGCGGCCATCGACACGTTACCTGTCGGTGGCAGCCGAGCCTGTGTCATGGCTTTCCTGGGTGAGGCACACAGTTTCCGAAAGTGAGTCAGAATGCGAGTCAACGCTGGGAACAGATTGAGCATCATGCTTTAATATTCAATATTTTACATGCTGATTGCGGTTGATGGTGGGCCGTCAGCGCAGGCGGATCGTGGCCTGTGCGCCATAAAGCATCGACTGTCCTAGATGGCCAATTTTTCATTTTCCGAAAGGAAAGTCGGTCCCCACCGGGTCGCACCGCGAAGTCCGTGAGAAGCCGAAGGATCCATAGTCGATGCCAGAGTTGGCGTAACCAGTTGTCCAGCTTGATGCTTCGGGGATAGGCTGCCACGCACAGCCATTCGAAAGGAGTCTTTGCGAGCGGCTCCCGCAGCCATCTGGATTTTACAATCGCCTCCATCAATATCTTCAGCAACGACCGCCTGCTCGACGCAGCAGAGCTGGACAAGCTGCTGCAGCTCGCCGAACGCGACGGCGCCGTCGATGAGGACGAGAAGCGGGTGCTGGGCAAGATTTTTGCCCAGGCTGAGCAGACGAAGCTGGACCCAACTGTGGCGCGCCGCATTGCCGAGATCCGTGCAGCCCACGCGATTTCCTGATAGCAAGCGCAGCCCGCTACGGCACCGCATGGGGCCTGCGGGCAGAACTCCCCGCTGATACCAAGAATGCCGGCGCGACGAACATGCCGTCGCGGCGACTTAGCTCACGCTCAACGTCATTACCGGTGAAGTCGCCTCAGCCAGGGTCCGCCGCCTTAAGGCGCAGGTGCAGCCCCCCCGACAGGGAGGCCTCCTCACCCGCGACTTCGATCTGGACCGCTTCCGCATGACGCTTCTACCGAAGATCTTCGTCTGGACGCTCTGCACACCCTTCACGGCATTCACGAATGCAGAAGCCAACGCCGTGTCCGACCGCCTGCTTGTACGCCTCAACACGAGGCTCGTCTGAAGTTCGAGGAAGCCCGCGAATTTCCTACCACCGTTGCCATGTCCACTGGCACACCGCGGGCCGCCTGATTTCATGGGCGACATACCGAAAGCCCCCCCCCCGGAACAGCTGCCATGGATGGCATTTGCAATGTTTCATGTAATGCCGCAAGCTAATTACATGAAATCAGCACAACCCCGTTCCGGCACGCTCGCGGTTCGCGCCTTCCGGCAACGCATGCGCGACCAGGGGCTGGTGAAGAAGGATGTCTGGATCCGCCCGGTGTTCGCCGCCGAGCTTGCCGCCATTGAGCAACGACTCCGCACACAGGAAGGACCTGCCGGCCTTGCCCCGTCCTTGGAAGGAAACGAGCCGGGCTGGTCCATCGAGTCGATTCGGCTCGCGCTGTCCCAGAGCAGCGCTGTGCATGATCGGCGCGTGTCACTGGAGTTGATCGAGGGCACCGACCCCGCCTTGCATCTGGTCATGCACGAGCACGGCGACCTGTCGGTCTTCCTTGCCGTCGGCGGCAGCCAGATCATCGTGGAAAGCTTCCTGTGGCCCCTTTCGCTCGTCCGCGACCCGGCCGAGTTCAATGCGCACGTCCTGCGCACCCACAAGCTGCTGCCGCTCTCCACGATCAGCCTGGACAGCATTGGTGGCGTGCCGGGGTACACCATGTTCGGCGCGCTCGACACCCATGCGACGCTGGCGAGCCTCATGTTCGAGATCGAGACGCTGGCCGACAACGTCGCGCTGGCCACCGAAATCTACGCGCCGTTCCTGCGCCACCCCGAAGCGGGCGCCGCATGAACCATCCCCTGAAGAAACTGCTGTCGACCCTGCGCGGCAATGTCGAGGAGATCGGCAACGCGGTCCTGGGGAACAAGGCGCTTCGACTGCTCGACGAAGATATCCGCCAGACCGACCTGGCGCTCCACCGTACCCGGCTGGAAGCCGACGCCGCCAAGGCGCGCCGCATCCATGCGGAGGATGTGGCCAGCAAGGGCCAGGCGAAGCTGCGCGAGCAGGAGGCCGTTGTCGCCACGCATCTGGCCGACGGGAAGCCTGGACTTGCGCGGAGGGCGGCACAGAAGGTCGTGGAGATCGAGGCAGCGCTGCGCGAAGCCCGTCGGATCCTGACCGAGTGCCAGCGGACAGAACAGCAGTTCAACCACGCGATCGAGCAGCTTGAACAGCAGCTGCGCCGGTTGCGGCACCAGAGCGACACACTCAAGGCCGCCGAAAGCCTCAAGCTCGCCCAGGCCTCCGTGGCCATGCGCCAACCCGGATCCGCGCCCTATCCCGAGCCCGCCCAGGCATCGGTGCGCCGGAAGAAGGCTGCGGCCCCCCAAGCCGCCCGCCCCAAGCCCCAGCCCCCACCCTCGGTCCCCACGATTGAAGACGTGTTGTCCCGCGTGGACAAGCGAACACCAGCACGCCCGGCCAAGCCGCGGCGCACGGCCCCCACTCCCAAGCCCCGCAAGGAAGGGAAATGAGCGACGCCATCCTCGTCAGCATTACCTACCCCACCCTGGTCTACAGCGTGCTGCTGGCCTTCTGCGTGATCTACTGGTTGATCGCCGCCACCGGCATCGTCGACACCGATGCGGTCGATAGCCTGCTCAGCCACCACCATCACGTGGATGGACACGACGGCGACGGGATCGGCCTTGCCGGCATCCTGTCCAGGCTCGGCCTGTCTGGCGTCCCCATCATGCTCGTGCTGACGACCCTCTCCTTCTTCGGATGGGTGGCCACGTACTTCACCCATTTGCTCTTCCTTCTCCATCTGCCGGCACCAATGCGCCTCCTGGTCGGGACGCTGGTGGCCGTCGGCGCCCTGATTCCCGGCGTACTCCTGACCTCTTTCGCCCTGCGCCCGGTCGCCAAGCTGATCAACCGCCTGCGCCCTCCCACACCGCCATCCATCCTCGGCCGCGAAGGCACGGTCATCTCGCCGCTGGTGGACGAGGCAGGCGGCCGCGTCGAGATCGATGACGGCGCCGCCGGCCTGATCCTGCAGGTTCGGACCAATTCACCCCACGCATTAGCTCGTGGTTCCCGCGTTGTACTCATTCACCACGACACCACACGCGACCTCTACGAGGTCATTCCCGCAACCGAGTTCCAGGCCCGCTGAGCACACGAGATCGCAAGGAGCAGCTCTCAATGAACCTCTCTCTCTACTTTCCCTTCATCATCGCCATCGGCGTCCTGCTGGTGCTGGCGCTCGGCCTGATTGGCGTCGTCAAGGCGTTCTACGTCAAGGTTCCGCAGGGAACCGCGCTCATCGTCAATGACTTGAGCAGCACCCCCAAGGTGCATTTCACCGGCGCCCTGGTCATCCCGGTGCTGTACAAGGCCGAGCAGATGCAGATCAAGCTCATCAACCTCGACGTCGACCGTCGCGGCAAGGAGGGCCTGATCTGCAAGGACAACATGCGTGCCGACATCAAGGTCAGCTTCTACCTGCGGGTGAACGAGCAGCCGGCTGATGTCCTGAAGGTTGCCAAGACCGTTGGCGCCGAACGTGCTTCCGACCGCAACGCAGTCGATGAACTGTTCAACGCCAAGTTCTCCGAAGCACTCAAGACCGTCGGCAAGCGCTTCGATTTCGTCGATCTGTTCGACAACCGCCAGGCGTTCCGCGATGCCATCATCGAGGTCATCGGCAAGGACCTGAACGGGTATGTGCTGGAAGACGTCGCCATCGACTACCTCGAGCAGACCAAGAAGTCGGACATGGATCCGACCAACATCATGGATGCCGAGGGCATCAAGAAGATCACCGAGCTGACCGCACAGCAGGCGATCCGCACGAACGAGCTCGAGCAGGACGAAAGGCTGCAGATCACCAAGAAGAACACCACCACGACCCAGGCCATGCTGGAAATGCAGCGCCAGGAAGAGGAGGCCCGCGCCAGGCAGGCCCGCCAGATCGCCGAGATCCAGGCGCGGGAGAAGGCCGAAGCGGACAAGGTGCTCGAGGAAAGCCGCGCCGCTTCGGAGGCCGCACGCCTGCGCGCCGACGAGGCCATCAAGGTGCAGGAGCAGGAGCAGCTTCGCGCTGTCGAGGTTGCCGAGCAGGGCCGCCTGCGGGTCGTGGCGATCGAGCAGGAGCGCGTCAACCGCGCCGCCGAGCTTGAGAAGGTGACCACGGACCAGGAAGTGCAGCTGAAGGCTGTGGACCGCGACAAGGTGGTCGAGCAGGGCCGCATGGAGGTGGCGAACGTCATCCGCGAGCGCACCGCGATCGAGCAGACCGTGGCCGTGCAGGAAGAGAAGATCAAGGAAACCCGCGAAGTCTCCGCCGCCGACCGTGAAAAGCAGGTTCGCGTCCTCGCGGCGGAAGCCGAGGCCCAGCAGCACCTGGTCAAGGACGTCAAGGCAGCGGAGGCGGCCGAGACTGCAGCCCGTCACCTCGCCGCCGAAAAGACCACCCTCGCCGAAGCTGAGCTGGTCGCGGCGGGCAAGCAAGCCGAGGCCAAGCGTGCGCTGGCGGAAGGCGTGAAGGCCGAAGTGGCGGCCCCCGGCTTGGCCGAGGCGCAGGTGCGCCTTGCACAGGCGGAAGCGATCAAGTCCGAGGGTCTGGCCGAAGCTCAGGTGTTGGAGGCAAAGGCGGAAGCCTCCTACAAGCAAGGCAGCGCCGAGGCCAAGGCCGCGACGGAAATGGGCCGCGCCAAGGCGGATGCCACCGCGTTCATGGGCGAAGCGGAAGCCAAGGCGATCGGGCAGCGCATGTCCGCCGAAGCGGAAGGGCTCACCGGCAAGTTCGAGGCGATGGGCAAGATGTCGCCCGAGGCACGGGCGCACGAAGAGTTCCGCATGGCGCTGGAGACGAACCTGCGCCAGCTGCTCACCTCGATCGAGGCGGGCAAGGAAGTGTCGCGCGAGAACGCTGCGGTGCTGGCCAAGGCGCTGGAATCCGCCAAGATCGAGCTCATCGGCGGCGATGGTGGTGTGTTCGACGCCCTGACCAAGGGCGTGTCCATCGGCAAGGCCATCGAGGGCATCACCGCGGAGAGCCCCATCGTTGCCGATATGCTCAAGCGCCTCGGTGGCGTTGCTGCCCCCAAGTCCCTCTCGACGGACAGCACGGACGCCTGATGTCCATGGCCGGCCTGGGCTAACGCTCCGGCCGGCTCGCCACACCGGAAAGGATCCCGATTCAAATGACGGACAACACCAGCTCGGCCCCGGACACCCTCGACGCCGCTGTCGCGCAAGGCGGTGCCTATGAGGTCCTTCGTAGCAGGCTGACACAGCAGGGCTCCCGGCTTGCGACCCTCGCCGGCGACCTCAATAGCCGCCGTGTCTCCGAGTTCGGCGACAGCAAGATGGCCCAGGCTGGTCGCTTCCGGATTCGCAGTGAGCAGAACGCGATCGGTCGCGATGTCGTCCAGGTCGGCCCTGACCTGCTCTTGTTCGGCTACAACGTGTTCCTGGGCCTGAAGTCGACCACGTCCGTCGCTGACGTGTTCGCGCTGCACAAACTCGTCCCGGTCACCGACGGCTACGACGCAACCCCCGTGGACGCGGCCGGCACCTTCCTCGCCGACCCCCTGTTCGTGCGGGATTTCGACGAGCTTTACACCTACTACAAGGACGCCACGCTGGTGCAGCTGTCCGTGAAGGACAGTAAGCTCCTCGCGGCCTTCCGGATCGGCGGCCCGCAGGATCTGCGGGTCTTCCGCTGGAGCATCGCCAGCACCGGGGAGCTGTCCTATCTCGACGCCCGAGGCGACCGTGACATCGCCCTGCCACCCACCCACGATTTCGAGTGGATCAAGGCAGGCAAGGACCGCGAGGTCAGTGGCCGCTTCCCACACCTGAACATCCTCGACACCGTCTTCGTGGAGACCACGGGCGGCGATCTCACGATCAAGGTCGAGAACAGCACCGACACCGGCGCCGGCATCTACTCGGAGCCCGTTGAGGACCGAACCCAGTCGCTCGACGACGCGCAGTTCTACTACGCCCGACTCGGCAGCCTGATCCTGCTCAAGATCCTGCCCTACCGGGAAACTGCATGGCGCGGCCTGGTGTTCAACACCATGACCCAGCAGGTCACCCGTCTGGACGCCATCGTCGAGGCCTGCGTACAGCTGCCGGAAGACCACGGGATCATTTTCCCCGGCGGCTACGTCCTCCAGAACGGCGAGCAGAAGGCGTTCGATGGCGCCATCACCCAAATGCGCTACAAGCGCACCGTCCTGTCTCCCAATGGGGAGGACGTCCTCTACATCTTCTATGAGCCGGACGCCGGCCAATCGGCGCTGCTGGTCTACAACATGATCCAGCGGCGCGTGATGCCGCCCATCCTCGCCCACGGGCATGCCCGCCTGCCCGACGGTCGGATGGTCCTGTTCCACGACGAAACGAGCCAGCCGACCCGCGTCCACCAGATGCAGGTCTGGGATACGCCCTTCTTCAGTGACGAGTACGCCGCTGCGGCGCCGGCCGCCAACTCAGCGTTCGGACGCATCGGCAATCCCGAACTGGTGCGCACGATCTCCGACCTGTTCGACATCGCACGCGACATCGAGCAGGAGGATGTAACCGTCCAGCGCTACGAGGCGCTCGCGCATGCCACCCGGCGCCTGTTCGACATCCACCCCTGGATCACTGATGCAGTGGCGGATGGCCTGGCCGGCCTGCTCCACGACATCACCGAAACCGCCGAGTCCGTACTCGACGAGTTCCAGAAGGTGCAGGAGATCCGCCAGCAGTCGGAAGTCGCACTGGCGAATGCGAGCGCTGGGCATCGCAGCCTGATGGGGCGGCTGCAGCCCGAGGGATGGGCCCGCCTCGAGCAGTTCGTTGAAGCGCTGCACGAGGTCTCGCGCCTGCGCGGTCACCTGCTGACGATCCGTGACATGCGCTACATCGACGTCGCCGCGATCGATGCGATGGTCACCTCCCTCGACGCCGCCCACGACCAGGTTGGGGCAGCCACGGCCGCGTTCCTGCTCAATCCGAAGGCGCTGGCGCCGTTCGAAACGCGCCTGGACGAACTGGAGGCCGCATCCGGCAAGGCTGCTACCGCCAATCAGCTCGCCGAAGTGCTCCGCGGCATGCACGCCGTCGCGGCAGACCTGGACATGCTGTCGGAGCTGATGGCCGGCCTCAAGGTGGACGATGCCACCAAGCGCACGCAGGTGGTGGATGCCATCGCCGCCCTGTACGCCCGCCTCAACCAGGCCAAGGCCAGGACCGACCAGCGCCGCAAGACCCTGGGTTCATCGGAGGCGGTGGCGCAGTTCGGCGCCCAGTTCGCCCTGTTCTCGCAGTCCGTTGCGAATTCGCTCGGCATCGCCACGACGCCGGAAAAAGCGGATGAGCAGCTGTCCCGCCTCATGGTCCAGCTGGAAGAGCTGGAAGGCCAGTTCGGGGAGCACGAACAGTTCCTCGGCGACATCCTCACCAAGCGCGAGGAGTTGCTGGAGGCCTTCGAGAGCCACAAGCAGGCGCTGCTCGACGAACGCCAGCGCAAGGCCGCGTCTTTGCTGGATGCCGCCAACCGGATTCTGGATGGCCTGGGCCGGCGGACGGAGCGTTTCGACAATGCCGACGACCTCAATGCCTTCTTCGCCGGCGACCCGCTGATCCAGAAGCTGCGTGACCTGTGCGCCCGGTTGCGCGATCTCAGGGACACGGTGAAGGCCGACGACATCGAGGCACGGATCAAGGCCGCCCGCGACCAGGCCGTGCGGGGCATGCGTGATCGCACGGAACTCTTCGATGAAGGCGGCAACGTCATCAAGCTGGGACCGCGGCATCGGTTCAGTGTCAACACGCAGGCCCTGGACCTGACCCTGCTGCAGCGCGGCGACGCGATGACGGTGCACCTGACCGGCACGGATTTCATGGAACCGCTGCAGGACGAAGGCCTGGACGGCTACCGGCACTACTGGCCGGTCGCGCTGGAATCGGAGTCGCCCCAGCTCTATCGCGGCGAGTACCTGGCCGGCCAGGTGCTCGATGCCGCCCGCCGCGGCGAGGAAGGTCTCACCACGCAGGTGCTGCAGCGGTCGCTGACCGATGAAGCGGCGTTGGCCAAGCTGGTGCGTGACTACGCGGCCCCCCGCTACCGCGATGGCTACGAAAAGGGCATCCACGACGCCGATGCCACGCAGATCCTGAAGGCCCTGGTTCGCCTGCAGCAGGGCGCCGGCGCCCTTGTTTACCTCCCGCAGGCCCGCGCCCTCGCCGTGGCGTTCTGGGCGGCAGCAGAGCGCGAGACTTGGGCCGCCCGCATCAATGCCGCCAACGCCATCGATGCCCTTGGCGGCGGCGCGACGGCACGGGCCGCCCTGCGGCCAGACCTGATCGCCAGGCTCAATGAATCCCTCGGCAGCCACGACCTCGGCGGCGCGCACCTGAACGAAGCGGCCGACTACCTGCTCATGTCCGTCACGGCGCCTGACGCTGCCCTCCCCGTCAGCAGCGTGGCGGCCGGACTGGTCGACAGGCTGGAGGGCAAACGCGCTGACAAGGCCTTCTGGACGTCCTTCACCGGTGCACTGAAGCACCTCGAACAGCACCCTGCGGCTGCGTGGTCGCTGGCGACGCAGGCGATCACCTCGCTGCTGCCGGCCGGCGATGCTGATGGCCGGTTCGTGCCGGAAGCAGTCGCCATGTTCCTCGGCCGCGACGTGCTGAAGTTCGAGTCCTCCAGCGCCCCGGTCTCGACCGTGGTCGAGGGCCTCTTGGGGCAGCACCCGAGCATCGAGCAGGGGCGCCTGCGTGTCGCCGTGGACGATTTCAATGTCCGCTACCGGCACCACGCCGAGACGTTCGTGCCCGGATTCCGCGATTACCAGGCGCTTCGGTCCAAGGTGATCGCACGCGAGCGCGAGGCCATGCGCCTTGAGGAGTTCAAGCCCAAGCCGCTGACCAGCTTCGTCCGCAACCGGCTCATCAACGATGTCTACCTTGCGCTGATCGGCGACAACCTCGCCAAGCAGATCGGCACGGTGGGTGAGGGCAAGCGCAGCGACCTCATGGGCCTGTTGATGCTCATCAGCCCGCCAGGCTACGGCAAGACGACGCTGATGGAGTACGTGGCGAACCGGCTGGGCCTGATCTTCATGAAGGTCAATGGGCCGGCGCTCGGGCACGGTGTTCGCTCGCTGGATCCCGCGCAGGCCCCGGACGCCACATCACGGCGCGAGCTGGAGAAGCTCAACCTGGCGCTGGAGATGGGCAGCAACGTGATGCTGTACGTGGATGACATCCAGCACACCCATCCCGAGTTCCTGCAGAAATTCATCTCCCTGTGCGACGGCACGCGACGCATCGAGGGCGTCTGGCGCGGACAGACCAAGACCTACGACATGCGCGGCAAGAAGTTCGCCGTGATCATGGCCGGCAATCCGTACACGGAGTCGGGCGAGGTCTTCAAGATCCCGGACATGCTGGCCAACCGTGCCGATATCTACAACCTGGGCGACGTGCTGGGCGGGATGGAAGCCACGTTCCTCCTCAGCTACATCGAGAACTGCCTGACCTCCAACCCCGTGCTCGCCCCGCTGGCCACCCGGGACATGGTCGACCTGTACCTGCTGGCCGACAAGGCGCTCGGCAAGGACGTCTCCACGAACAACCTGTCCCACGCATACAGCGCCGCAGAGATCAACGAGATCACTGCCGTCCTGCAGCGGCTCGTGCAGGTAAGGGATGTGGTCTACAGGGTCAACCAGCAGTACATCCTGAGCGCGGCGCAGGCGGACAAATACCGCACCGAACCCCCCTTCAAGCTCCAGGGCAGCTACCGCAACATGAACAAGCTGGCGGAGAAGATCTCGCCGGTGATGAATGATGCGGAGCTGCAGCAGCTGATCACCGACCACTACCGCGGCGAATCGCAGCTGCTGACCACCGGCGCGGAGGAAAACCTGCTCAAGCTCGGCGAGCTGCGTGGAACCCTGGCTGCCGACGAGGCTGCCCGCTGGGCGCAGATCAAGGCGGATTTCGTCCGCAACAAGGCGATGGGTGGCGACGATGCTGATATCGGGCAGCGCATGGTCGCCCAGCTGGCAGACATCGCCTCGGGCGTGCAGGGCCTGTCCACCCCGGACGCCGCACCGGCACCGGGTCAGGAACAAGCGCCGCCGTGGAAGGAATTGCTGGCCGAGCTTTCCCGGATCTCCAACGCCACCCCACCGCCGGCGCCAGCCACCGCCTCCGCGGAAGGCAACGACGAACCGCACCCTACGCTCGTCAGTGATCTGTTCGACGTGCTGCGGGCCACCCTGGTGAGACAGGACATGCTCCACGCCGCCGTGCTGGACCTGCTGGACGCGACCCCGGGCCAGATTGCCGCGCCTGCTGGTCATCCGGAGGAAGGCGCTCCGGTCGAGGACGATACGGGTGAACCTCGTCGTCCTCTCCGGGTCCGGACCAAGCGCGAGCGCGAGTTCGACCGGATGCTCGCGAACCTGCGGTTCCGGCATGAAACCCCGCCGGGCACCTCGCCGGAATGATCCTCACCATCGAACACGTCCAGGCAATCGGGGAAGGCGCCGTGGCCAGCGTCCACGACGCCCTGTCCGCGCTGCAAGCCAACCCGTCCGAGGAGCAGGTCGCGGCGCTGGAGGCCTTGCAGACGGCCATGATCGCCCACGACCAGAAGGCAATCGCCCGCCGGACGGGCTTCATCGGGCGCCTGCTGGGCAGGGACATCACGTTCTCCGCCCACGCCGCCGCCCTGCGCGAACAGATGATCCCGTTGGTGCACCAGGCGCACAGGGCCGTCCAGTCCGGATTGGCCTTCGCCAAGGCACTGGAAGGTGCCCTGCCGCGCCTCATTGCCGCCCACCACCAGCTGGAAGCTGCGGTGCAGCAGCTCGATGGCCTCGGCCAACAGACAGGCATCGCGCCGCCGCTTGCCGCCGCCATTGACGCCCGCAAGGCGCACCTGGTGAAAATTGCGATGATCGGTCAACTCGGGCGTCAGCAGATGGAGTCGACCCGGCAGGGCCAACAGGTCGCCGCCGGCCTCATCAATGATCTGGCGACGCACTGCAAACTCGTGATCGACCAGCAAGCCGGCGTGCGCAACGCCGCCGCGCTGGAGAAGACGCTCGCAAACGCTAGAACGATGGCGCAAGCCGCCATTGCCGCAATCGACCCCCCTGGCCACGCCGCAAAGCCGGCACCGTAACGCCAACAGGAGCAGCGCCATGACCTCGACCGAATCCAACCTCGTCCCGGCGACCTTGACCGACCAGATGCTGGTCGACCTGGGCCTCAAGCCGGAGGACACCGACGGCATCCTCGAGGCAGCCAAGGCACTGCAGGATCTCAAGCTGGGCAATCTCCACCAGTACGGCAAGTCGGCTGCGTCCAGGACCAGCCAGTATTCGACCCAGCTGCTCGACAAGGTGCGCAACACCGATCTCGAAGCCAGTGGTGCCAAGCTGGGCGAGATCGTTCGCATCGCCCGCAGCCTCAACCTGAACGGGTTCAAGGAAAAGTCGAAGGTCCCTGTCCTTGGGCCCCTGATCGACCGCATGAAGCGCGCCAAGGGTGAGCTCGTCCAGCGCTACAGCAGCAGCAACGCCCAGATCGACCAGTTGCTCGCGGAGGTCGGCAAGACCCAGGCCATGCAGCAGCAGCGTGTCGGCGAATACGACCGCATGTACGACCTCGTGCTCCAAGAGCGCCACGATCTCGGCGTGCACATCGCCGCCGGCCGCATCCGGCTGGCCGAGCTTCAGGAGCAGCTTGCCGCCCTCGCCGGGCGCGAGGACCCGGAGGGACGCGAGCAGCGCGCCACCTTGGACACCGCGATCCGGCTGATCGACAAGCGGGTGTCCGACCTGCACGTCCTGCAGCATGCCGCGATCCAGACGTTGCCGATGATCCGGCTCATCCAGGCCAATGCCATCCAGCTGATCGAGAAGTTCAGCGCGGTGCGTGACGTCACCATCCCGATGTGGCGCAACCAGTTCGCGATCCAGCTGTCGCTGGCGGATCAGAAGCGCGCCGCCGAGCTGGCCACCTCGATCGACGATGCGACCAACGAGATCATGCGGCGCAATGCGGAACTCGTGCACGCCACGTCCGTGGAGACTGCCAAGGCCAACCAGCGCTCCGTGATCGACATTGAAACCCTGCGCCACGTCAACGACGAACTGGTCAAGACCATCGAGGAAGTCCGACAGATCCACCGCGACGGCATTGCGCGCCGCGCCGAACTCGACAAGGAACTGGTGCTCATGCGGGATGACCTCGCATCGCGCATCGCAGCGCCCGCCACCGAATCGTCGGCCGTTTGATTCCAAGGACACCCTGCAGTCACTGATACGAACTGCTCATAAAGCTCCCCAAGAGTCTTGGAATAAGTTCACTTCCAGTCCGTGGCCCGAGCAAATCCATCGGACGGACGCCGCCAAGGGCGGGGTGGAAGGCGCAGCCACCCTTGAAGCCGCGTGTCGACGTCAAAGTCTTCAGGGACGTTGTCAAATGCAAGCGTGGCGGCATGATCGTCTCTGACCTTGGCCAGCACGGAAGGCATACGGATAGGGACGCCAGGCATGTCACTCCCCGTTGCGGAAAACATGTCGTCTCTTGCAGCGCACCGAGATGTGACTGGCTGAATTGCGGTCAAGCTATGCTTTAACCGCAGGGTCAGAGTTTAGTTCCACGCACACTCGCGCACTTCCGTCGAACGCCACCTGCCAGCCCAGCCGCTGCGCCAGCCGGTCGAGCAGGGCGGAGCCGGTGCCGGTGTCCGCACGCAGCGCCGTCGCAGCATTGGCGTCGGCGTCTTCCGGCGTCATGCGCAGGACGATTTGGCCAGATTCCAGCACCAGCTGCAGGCTGGCTTCGGTGCGCGGCTGCGCGAGTTTGCGCGCAAGCGCGGCAACGAGCAGCACGGCTTCACGCGGCGCGGTGTGCAGATCGCCATCGGCGCCGATGCTTGCGGTGATGCCGGGTTTGCCGGCCAGCGCGATGGCAGCCGCCTCCCGCAACAACTGTGCGGCCGCGATGGTTTCGAGCTGCAGCGGCCGCCGCCGCGCCGCGGCGAGCATGGCCTCAAGCAGGCGATGCATCTCGCCCACGCCGCGCGCCAGCCGCGCATGGCGGGCGCGCTGGGCCGGCGATGCGCCATCGTCGTCCAGCAGCACCTCGGCCACGCCCTGGATCACCGCCAGCGGGGTGCGCAGTTCGTGGCTGGCGTCGGCCAGGAATGCCTGCTCGCGGGCGTCGGCATCGACCAGGCGCGCCTGGTAGCCATCGATGGCGCGCGCCAGCCGGCCGAGGTCGTCGTCGCTCACCGCGGCGGCGAGCCGGGTGGGTT
>NZ_CALART010000045.1 GCF_937888285.1 uncultured Aquimonas sp. | reverse complement strand
CCCTCCGCCCCTCCGGGGCCGCCTTCGGCGTTCGCGCCGCTCCTGCGGCGCAGTGACCACGCAAAGAAAGGTAGGTCGGGCAGCCCGAAGGGCTGGCCGAAAGCTCTTGCTCTGCGCTTCCAGCAACGGAGCGACGAAGCAGGACCGGGGCGAGTGCGAAGCCCACGGTGGGCCAGGGCCCACCCTATGCGGTCGCTGCGCGCGAGCGCGGCGCCAGCGCACGACGCCTCGACGGCTGCGATCAAACCCGCCGCACCCGCGCATGCGAGCATCCGCCGCAGACTGCGGATACACGACATGCCCACGCCCAGCGACCTGCTCGATCGACTGTCCACCCTGCCCAACGTCGAGACCGGTCTCTCCGCGTCGGACGTCGAATCCCTGCGCGCCCGCTACGGCGACAACCGCATCGTCGAGCCGCCGCGGCATCGCTTCTGGCATGCCCTGCGCGACGCCGCCGGCGATCCGATGCTGTGGTTCCTGCTGGCGGTGAGCGCGCTGTTCTTCGCCACCGGCGAGACCGTCGAGGCCGCGGTGCTGCTGCTCGCGATCCTGCCCCTGCTGGGCATGGATGCCTTCCTGCACCGGCGCACGCGGCTGTCGACCGCGGCGCTGGCCAGTCGGCTCGCCAGCGAAGCCGAGGTCCTGCGTGATGGCGAGTGGCGAATGATCGCGGTGGCCGAGCTGGTGCCCGGCGATCGCGTGCGTGTGGGCAGCGGTGCGGCGATTCCCGCCGATGGACTGTGGCAGGTGGCCGAGGCGCTGCAGGTCGACGAGTCCAGCCTGAGCGGCGAATCGGTGCCGGTGCGCAAACAGGTCGCCGAGGGCGCGATGTTCGCGTCCGATCACTGGGGCTTCGCCGGCACCCGCGTGCTCGCCGGCCGCGGCGAGCTGCAGGTGCTCGGCACCGGCGGCGACAGCCGCTACGGCGAACTGGTGCGGCTGGCGGTGACCGCGCCGCAGCCGCGCACGCCGCTGCAGCAGGCCGTGGGGCGGCTGGTGCTGCAGCTGGTGTGGATCGCACTGGCGCTGTGCCTGCTGCTGGCCGCGGTGCGCCTGTGGCAGGGCCAGGGCTGGCTGGATGCCGTGCTGAGCGGGCTGACGCTCGCGATTGCCGCCCTGCCCGAGGAGTTTCCGGTGGTGCTGAGCCTGTTCCTCGGCGTCGGCGTGTTCCGGCTGGCGCGGCGCAATGCGCTGGTGCGGCGCGCGGTGGCGGTCGAGGACATCGGCCGGGTCAGCGTGCTCTGCACCGACAAGACCGGCACGCTGACCGAAGGCCGGCTGCGCCTGCGCGAGCTGCGGCCCGCGGCAGATCTTTCGGCGGAGGACCTGGCCATGCGCGCGGCGCAGTCGGTGGCCATCGACAGCACCGACCCGCTGGATGTCTGCCTGCGCGAGGCCGCGGCTTCAGCACCCGCATTGGCGGTGCGGCAGCGCTTTCCCTTCACCGAGGACCGCCGTCGCGAAACGCTGCTGCTGATCGACGGCGAGGCCGCGATTGCGCGCATGAAGGGCGCGCCGGAAACCGTGCTGCGTTCCTGCTCGATCGAGGCGAGCGAAGCCGCGCACTGGCAGGCCGAAGCGCAGGCGCTGGCCGCGCGCGGGCTCAAGGTGCTCGGTCTGGCCGAGCGCGCGATCGGCGGCAACGGCGCGGCAGACGTCGAACCGGACGCGGGCTTTCGGATGCTCGGCCTGCTCGGCTTCGGCGATCCGCTGCGGTCCGGCGTGGCGGACGCTGTCGCGCGCTGCCGCGCCCAGGGCCTGCGGGTGGTGATGCTGACCGGCGACCATCCGGCTACCGCCGCCGCCATCGCCATCGAAGCCGGCCTGTGCGCAGGCCCGCCGCGGGTGGTGAGCCTCGATGACAACATCAGCGCCGAGGCCCTGGCGCAGGCCGATGTGGTCGCGCGCGCGCAGCCGAAGCAGAAGCTGGCGCTGGTGCAGGCGCTGCAGGCTTCAGGCGCGGCGGTGGCGGTGACCGGCGATGGCGTCAACGACGTGCCGGCGCTGAAAGCCGCCGACGTCGGCATCGCCATGGGCGAACGCGGCACGCAGGCCGCGCGCGAGTCGGCCTCCATCGTTCTGCTGGACGACGACTTCGCGACGCTCGCTGGCGCCATCGCCGAAGGCCGCGCGCTGTACCGCAACCTGCGCGCCAGCTTCGCCTACCTGCTGCTGGTGCACCTGCCCTTCGTGCTCAGCGCGGCCCTGGTGCCGGCCTTCGGCGGGCCGCTGCTGTTCCTGCCCATCCACATCGTCTGGCTGGAGCTGATCATCCACCCCAGTGCGATGCTGGGCTTCCAGCGCGAAGCCGCGGACGGCGACGGCGGCGCACCGACACGCGCCGGCCAGATGTTCGATGGGGGCGCCTGGTGGCGACTGCTGCTCGGCGGCGGCTTCGGCTGCGCCGCGGTGCTGCTGGCGCAGGCGCTGCCGGGCGGGTTCGCCCCAGGCGACTCCGATTCCGCCCACCGCGCGCTGGCGCTGGCCGCACTCGTCACCTTCAGCGCCCTGGTGCTGAGTGGCCTCGGCCGCAACCGCAGCGCCCGCCTGATTGCCGCGCTGTCGGTCGCCAGCCTGGCGCTCACCCTGTGGCCAGCGGCGAGCGGTGTGCTTGGCACTGCCGCGCCGGCAATCGCGCCGCTGCTGATTGCGATTGCGCTCGGTGCCATCGCCGCCATGGCCGCGCTGGCGCTGCAACCGCTCGGTCGGGCGCGGGCTGCGTGAGCCGGGAATCGGGAATATCGGGAATATCGGGAATATCGGGAATATCGGGAATAGGGATTCGGGATTCGGGATTCGGGATTCGGGATTCGGGAAAGGCTCGCGTTGAGGCGCGCGCAATGCAAGCCCGCCGTCGCATAGGGTGGGCCCTGGCCCACCATGACCTCGACACTCGCCCCAGTGCATGGCATCGCGGATCTCCGCGTGCGACGAGGCGTTTCGAATCGACGACCGAGGCGAGAGTGAAGCTCACGGTGGGCCAGGGCCCACCCTATGCGGATCTCGCTTCGGCTTCCGCTTCGGCTTCCGCTTCGGCTTCCGCTCCGGCTTCCGCTCCGGCTCGGGTTCGGGCTTCGGCTCTGGCTCTCGCTTCAGCTCTGGCTCTTGCGGGCAGGAGCCCGCGCTCCGCCCGGGGCCCCTGGGGAGCGGCGGGATTTCGTGGATCCGCCCGCAGGGGCGGCCGCAGGGATGCGGCCGATGTTCGTGACGGGCCAGGGACGGCCTGTCCACGAACACCCACGGACTCTCGCGAACCCTTCGCGCACGGATGCGCGAAGGGCGCGGACGAGGGGTGGCCTTTCTCTTGCCTACTTCTCTTGACTCCGGGCTTCCTGCCCTCCGCCCCTCCGGGGCCGCCTTCGGCGTTCGCGCCGCTCCTGCGGCGCAGTGGCCACGCAAAGAGAAGTAGGTCGGGCAGCCCGAAGGGCTGACCGAAAGCTCTTGCTCTGCGATTCAAGCGACAGAGCGACAGAGCGACAGAACCCCCAAGCAACACCGGGGCGAGTGCGAAGGCCATGGTGGGCCAGGGCCCACCCTATGACAGCACCGAGGTCGGGCTGCCCGCACGCGGGAATGGCCATGGATGGCCATGCTTTGGGAGCGCGGAAGGGCTGACCGAAAGCTCTTGCTCTTCGCCTCCAAACACCAAGCGACGAAGCAAGAACGAGGCGAGAGTGGGGCCCATGGTGGGCCCGGGCCCACCCTATGACAGTCGCAGGGCGCAGCCCGCCAGCGGAGCGCCGTCCCGACTCAGCCGACGGCCCCGAACAGCGCCCCCGCCGCCCAGGTGCAGGCCATCGCCAGCCCGCCCCAAAACAGCACGCGCAGCGCGCCGCGCAGGACCGGCGCGCCACCGGCCCACGCGGCCAGGGCACCGAGCGCGCACAGCAGGATCAGGCTGCCTACCAGCACCCCGATGGCCATCGCGGCCGGCGCGGCGAGCAGGACCAGCAGCAGCGGCAGGCCGGCGCCAGTCGCAAAGGCGGCGGCCGAAGCCAGCGCCGCCTGCACCGGGCGGGCACGCTGCTGTTCGGTGATGCCGAGCTCGTCGCGCGCATGCGCGCCCAGCGCGTCGTGCGCGGTCAGGGCGATCGCGACTTCGCGGGCGAGCGCGGGCGGCAACCCGCGCGCCTGCTGCAGGGCGACCAGCTCTTCGAGTTCGGCCTCGGGCGTCTCGGCCAGCTCGCGGCGTTCGCGCGCGAGATCGGCGCCCTCGATGTCGGCCTGGGTGCTGACCGAGATGTACTCGCCGGCCGCCATCGACAGCGCGCCGGCCACCAGGCCCGCGGTGCCGGCGACCAGCACCGCGGACGCCTCGCCGCCGGCCGCGGCCACGCCCAGCACCAGGCTCGCAGTCGAGATCAGCCCGTCGTTCGCGCCCAGCACCGCCGCGCGCAGCCAGCCGCCGCGCTGCACGCCGTGGCGCTCGACGTGCCAGCGGCGCATCACGCGCGCGGGCCCGGCAGCATCCGCCGCAGGGTGTCGTCGCGGCGCAGGTAGTGGTGGTAGAGCCCGGCCAGCGCATGCAGGCCGATCAGGGCGTAGCCGACGGTGGCGCCGATTTCGTGGAAGTCCTCCAGCGTGTGGGCGAGATCGCTGTTCTCGCCAACCAGCGCCGGCACCGGAATGCCCCACAGGCTGATCGAAGCCCCTTCGGCCGAGAGGATCAGCCAGCCGACGATGGGCATGCCCAGCATGAACACGTACAGGGCCAGGTGGCCGGCAGTCGCGGCCAGCTTCTGCAGGGCCGGCAGCGGCGGGCTGACCGGCGGGATCGGCCCGCGCAGGCGCAGGGCGATGCGCGCGATCACGAACAGCAGCACGGTCAGGCCGCCGGAGAAGTGGATCGCCTTCATCAGCTCACGCGGCTCGCTGCCGCGCGGGAAGTAGCCGCGGAACTCCATGCAGGCGTAAACCACGGCGATCAGCAGCAGGGTCAGCCAGTGCAGAGCGATCAAGGGGCGGGGATAGCGGGCTTGGCTCATGGCAGGACCTCGTGGCGTGGGTGTGGGAAGACGCTGTTGTGCGGCTGGCGATACCGGTGGAACGCGCGGGCGCGACGCTTCCGTTGCGGCAGGCGCGAGCTCGCGGAGCGCTTGCCGAAACGCGCGGCGCTGCGCATGGTGATCGTCCATGCGCAGCGCCTGTCCACGAGCCTCCCGGGAGCGACGAGCGCCTCGCATCGCATCGTGTCCGTCGATCCATCCAGGAGCACCGCCCACGCATGATCCATCGACTGCCCACCTGGGTCCTGAGCGGCGGCGCCGTGCTGGCCGCGGTCGCCGGCATGATCAACGTGATCGCCCTGCTCAGCTTCGAGCACCAGGCGGTCTCGCACCTGACCGGCAACACCAGCTACGTGGCCGCGGCCCTGGCCCAGCTCGATTTCACCGGCGCCGCGCACTTCGGATCGATCCTGCTGGCCTTCTTCCTGGGCACGGCAGTCAGCGGCTTTCTGATCCAGGACAGCACCCTGCGGCTGGGCCGCCGCTACGGCGTCGGGCTGTCGCTGGTGGGTGCCCTGCTGATCGTCGCGGTGCCGCTGTTCGAGTCGCGCAGTTCGCTGGGCCTGTACGCGGCGGCGCTGGCTTGCGGCCTGCAGAACGCCATGGTCAGCACCTACAGCGGAGCGGTGGTGCGTACCACCCATCTGTCCGGCATGTTCACCGACCTCGGCATCGCGCTCGGCCACTGGCTGCGCGGCATGCCGGTAGAGATGCGCCGGGTCAGCCTGTGCCTGCTGGTGATCGGCGGCTTCAGCCTGGGCGGCGTGCTCGGCGCGCTGGGCTTCCACAGGCTTGGCTATGCGGCGCTGTACCTGCCGGCGGGCCTGGTGCTTGCGGCGGCGCTGGGCTATGCCGTGCTGCACTACCGCGGGCGCGCCGGCTGAGCGGGCTTCGCCGGCGCCTCCTCACTGGCGCCTTCGGACGCACGCAGAGCGGCCACCTCGTCTTCGAAGTCCTCGCCGTGGTGGTCAGGCTCACGCTGCTTGCGGATCAGCGCCAGATTGCGCAGATAGACGATCAGGCCAAAGCTCTGGCCCAGAATGATCACCGCATCGCCGGTGTGCAGGGCATAGGCCAGCAGCAGCAGACTGCCGGACAGCGACAGGTACCAGAACTGCACCGGATTGACCGAAGCCTGGGCGCGCTCGGAGGCATACAGCTGGACCACGAAGCGGCCGGTGAAGAGCGTCTGTCCGAGAAAGCCCAGCGCGAACCACAGCGGTGCTGCGCGTTCGACGGCCGTGCGTGCCACCGGCGCCTCGTGGCTCAGCAGGCCAGCGGCAAGCGCGAGCCCAGCCAGGCCCAGCCAGGGCCACAGGAAGCCGATCGCGCGGCCCCGCGCGGCGCGCTGCACCAGCTCGATGTTGCGCAGGTAGATGGCGAGACCAACGATCTGGCCGAGCGCGATCACCGCATCGCGCTGGTGTGCGGCATAGGCCAGCAGCAGCACCGCGCCCGCCACGCTGAAGAACCAGAAGTGCACCGGCAGCAACGAACGCCGCGCGCGCTCGGAAAGCAGCCACTGCACCAGGAAGCGCGCCGAAAACGCGACCTGCGCCAGCAGGCCCACGCCCAGCCAGATCGGATCGGCGAAGTTCATGCAGTCTGCCGCTCGCCGGTCGCGGCACGCTCGACGCGCTGCTCGTTGACCGTGGTCACCCGCGTGCGCCGGCCCAGCCAGGCCACGCCGAACAGATCGACGATGCCGACCCACAGCCGGTTCCAGGTGCCGTAGTGCGATGCCCCGGCGCCGCGCGGTCGATGGTTCACCGGCAGGCTGTCGACCTTCCAGCCGCCCTGGCGGATCAGCGCGGGAATGAACCGATGCATGTGGTCGAAGGCTGGCGCGTTCAGCAGGGCGGCGCGCTCGACCACGCGGATGCCGCAGCCGCTGTCGGGCGTGGCGTCGCGCAGCAGGCCGCCGCGCACGGCGTTGGCGATCTTCGAGGACAGCCGCTTGATGCCGGAATCGCGCCGGCTGACGCGCCAACCCTGGATCAGCTTGAGCGCGGGGTCGGCGCGGCGCTCGATCTCGGCGAGCAGGCGCGGCAGGTCGGCGGGATCGTTCTGGGCGTCGCCGTCGAGGGTGCCGATCCAGACGCCGCGGGCATGCCGCACGCCGTTGATCAGCGCGGTGCTCTGGCCGGCGTTGCGCACGTGCCGCAGCACGCGCAGCTGCGGCAGGCGCCGCTGCAGCTGGGCCAGTACGGCCGGGCTGTGGTCGCTGCTGGCGTCATCCACCACCACGATCTCGTAGTCGCGGCGACCGGCAAACGCGTTGACGACCTCGTCGATCAGGCCCGGCAGGTTGCCGGCTTCGTTGTGGGCGGGGATGACGATCGAGATCGTCGGGCAGGCGAGCGTGTCCACGGGATCAGTCATCCGCGTCGAGATGGAGGGGAGAGGTTTCATCGGGGGCCGGCGGCACGCAGCCGGCGCGCAGGCCGGCGGCATTGACCAGGAACCAGTGGCGGCGGTTGGACATGCCGACTTCGATGGCCCGGGCCGGGTCGATGCAGTCGTCCTTGTCGCTGCGCTGGATCAGCATCCAGTGCCGATCGGACTCGCGCAGCCAGGCGTCGGCCAGCTGGCGCTGGTGCTCGACCGGGGTCTTGAAGCCGAAGGCGCGGACCTCGCCCACGCCCTGCAGCAGGAACTGCTCGGGCGCGCCGACCAGGCCCAGCGCGGCGCCCGCGGGCAGCAGCGCCTGCGCGCGCTCCATCAGCGCGCGCCCCGAGCGCGCCCCGTTCATGTCGGGATAGCCGAACAGGCCGTAGCCGCTCCACACCAGCGTCATCACCACCGCGAAGGCGATCGCCCCGCGCCGCCACAGCGCGGCGCACGCCAGCACGCCCAGCGCACCGACTGCCAACAGCCAGTCCCACGGGGCGACGCCGTTCTGCTCCAGCACGCGCTGGGCGAAGCGCGGCTCGCCGAACAGTGCCCAGGCTGCGGCAACCGCGAGCAGGCCGGCGATGGCAAAGCCGAGCACCCACAGCGCGCGCTGCACTCCGGCCAAGCGCAGCAGGCCCGGCAGCAGCGGCGCCAGCGCCATCGCCAGCGCCGGCACCGCCGGCAGCAGGTAGACGCCGCGCTTGCCCGGCGACAGCGAGAAGAACAGCAGCACCAGCGCCACCCAGCCGACCAGCAGCAGCGGACGCGCGTCACCACGACGCACCCGCCGCCACCAGGCCGGCAGCGCCCAGGGCAGCAGCAGGGCGAGCGGCAGCCACAGCACCGGCACCACCTCGACCAGGTAGTACCACCAGGGCTTCAGGTGCATCCACGCATTGGCATAGCGGGTAACGGTCTGCTTGAACAGCAGGTCGTCGCGATACGCGGCCAGCTCGGCGTTGCCCGGCTGGGCGGCGAAGTAGAGCAGCGGCAGCGCCCAGGCGAGGATCGGCAGCAGCATGGCCAGCGGACCCAGCGCCCAGCGCCAGCCGCCGTCGAAGCGGGCCAGCCCGCGCATGCCGCGCGCGCGCGCCACCGCGTAGGGAATCAGCAGCAGCCAGGGCAGGAAGCCGGTGCCCTTGGTGATCACGCCCAGGCCCGTCGCCACGCCCGCCAGCACGTACCAGCCCCAGGCCGGGCCCAGCAGCAGGTGGCGGAGGATGCCGTACAGGCCCAGCGTGGTGAACAGCACCAGCACCATGTCGATCTGGGCGGTGCGGCCCTGCAGGGTGAACTGCACGCAGAACAGCAGGCCGAGCGCGCCCCAGAAGGCGACGCGGCGGTTGTAGACACGACGCAGCAGGTCCCAGCTCAGCGCCAGCGTGCCGAAGGCCGCCAGCAGCGAGGGCAGCAGGAAGGCCAGCCGGGTCTGTCCGGTCAGCGCATAGGCCGCGGCCTGCAGCCACAGGAACACCGGCGGCTTCTCGGCGTACAGCTCGGGCCCGCGGTGCGGCACCCACCAGCGCGCGGTCTCGACCATGTCGCGGCCCATCAGCGCGAAGCGCGGCTCGTCCGCCGGCCACGGATCGCGCAGGCCGTAGCCGATGCCGAGCAGCCACAGCGCTAGCGCGGCCAGCAGCCAGAGGTCCAGCGGCGGGCGCAGGCGTGGCTCTGAGCGGGCGGCGTTCACGGTCATGGAGGGGAGGATCGGGCTCAAACCTTGTTGCACCCTTGGCAGTCGGTTAGTGATGCGTTAAGTCAATCGTGCACAGAACCAAGGCCCAACGGACGTCGATGGCCAACGGCACCGCACCCCGCTGCGTCTTCCACGCCGATAGACCAAGCCAAGACCGCGTGGCGGCGCGCTGCAGTGCCGGTCTGGCAGCTGGCGTGGGTGGCGCTGCGGTTCGCAGCGCCGCGCGCAGGCCGCAGACTAGGCGCCCCGCGTTAAGAACTTCCGTTGGCGGAGCCGGCACCCGATGGACCTGCTGTCGCGACTTTCCCTGAAGCGCCGCATCGCCCTGCTGTCGGCCCTGCTCGGCCTGCTGCTGAGCCTCGGATTCGCCTCCGCTGCGTGGTGGATCGCCGAGGACTACGAAGAGCTGATGATGGGCGTGATGATCGAGGCCGAGGCCGCGGATGCCCGCGCCGCGCTCGCCGCAGGGAGCGAGCCACGCCTGCCGTGGCACGGACGGCTGCGCGGCTGGCACCTGCGCGGGGGTCTGCCGGCGCCCGCGGAGCTGCCGCCCGGCATCGCCGAGCTCGCGGACGGGGTCCACGAGGGCCTGCCTGGCCTGCCCGAAGGCGTTCACGCCACGCTGGTCACGGTCGGTGAGGACCGGCTCGTCTACCTGATGGACCTTGAGGACATCGAGAGCCTGGAGCGCTATCTGCTCGGGCTCAACGTGGTGATCCTGCTCATTGGCGGTCTGGCCTCGGCGCTGGCGGGCCAGTGGCTGGCCGGGCGTGCGCTGCAGCCACTGGCGCGGTTGGCGGCTGGCATCGAAGCCCTGCCCGCGCCGCCAGCGACACAGTCTCTGTCGGCGGGCCTGCACGACCCCCTGCTGCGCGGCATCGGCGAAGCGCTCGACGGCTACCAGCATCGCCTTGCCGAGGCCGAGCGCGCCCGCGAGGCCTTCTTCGCCGATGCCAGCCATGAGCTGCGCACGCCGATCGCTTCCCTGCGCGGGGCGGTCGAGGTGCTGCTGGATGACGACGGCACCCCGGCCAGCACGCGCCGCCGCCTCGAACGCATCGAGCGCGCGGTCGACGAGCTCGGCCTGCTGCAAGAAGGTCTGCTGCTGAATGGACGCGCGCTGCCGGCTGCGGTCGAGGCCTGCGGATTGGGCGAAGCCCTGGTCGACGCGCTGGGGCGCATGCAGGCCCGCGCCGCCGCACGCG
The DNA here is from genome assembly GCF_937888285.1 of uncultured Aquimonas sp. Classification (GTDB taxonomy): domain Bacteria; phylum Pseudomonadota; class Gammaproteobacteria; order Xanthomonadales; family Xanthomonadaceae; genus Aquimonas. The sequence goes on along the minus strand of NZ_CALART010000045.1, from coordinate 371 downwards.
GAGTCCAGCTGGCTCCGCCGCAGGGCCTGCCCGGCCCGCAGGTGAGGATTCCGGCGGGCTGGCTGCATGTCCTGTTGGCGAACGTATTGCGCGGCCTCATCGATCACGCGGGCGTCGCCGAGATCCGGCTTGCAGTGGATGGCGCCGTCCTGCAGGTGCACGCACTTGGAATCGATGCGGACACCGCGGATACGCGCTCCGACCGCAGTTTCCCGCTGCGGCTCGCGCGGGCCCTGGGCGAACGCCTTGGCTTGCGGATCGAGGTGTCCGGCGATCGACTGCAGCTCGACTTCTCGCAGGTCGCATGTGCGCGAACCTGAGAGGGTGTCTACATAATTGGCTACACTTGCGGCACCGTCCGTGAAGTGACA
>NZ_CALART010000044.1 GCF_937888285.1 uncultured Aquimonas sp. | reverse complement strand
CTGTCACTTCACGGACGGTGCCGCAAGTGTAGCCAATTATGTAGACACCCTCTGAAGGCCGGCTGTGCAGCGCAGGCGGCTTCCGGGGGCGCTGGCGCCGATCTTGCAACAGGGTCCACGCCCGTCCCCAGGGCAGTCCGGCCCCGTGCATGCCATCCACCTCCGCCCACAAAGCAGCAGTTTCGAGCGCGACCGGCGCGGATGCCGCACAGGCGCTGGCGGGGCTGCTGTCCGCACCCAGTCTTGAGGCCTTCGCACGCTGCCTGCTGGCCCTGCTGCCGACGGCAGCCGATGGCCCGCCGCCGCGCCTGCTGTACGCGCTGCGCTGGCCCGACGCCATTCACGCTGTCCCCGCCGGCGCCGAGGGCCTGGAGCTGGCCCTGGCCGAAGCCGCCCTGACCGCACCGGAAGGCCGCCAGCTCAGCCCCGACCGACGCCGTCAGGCGACCCTGCTGGCCGCTCATTCCGGCGGCGGTGCCGTGGTTCTGCTGGCCGCACCCGGCCAGCTGCCGCAGCTGCCGCATTGGCCGCTGGAGGCCCTGCTTCCGCTGCTGTCGGCGCGCCTGCAGGAGCTGATCGAGATCGCCCTGCTGCACGACAGCGTGCGCCAGCTGGAGCACACCGAACGCGTGCAGCGCGCGCTGTTCGCGATCACCGAGATGGCTGCCGAGGAAGAGGACCGCGCCGCCATGCTGCGCGGCCTGCACGGCATCGTCGGCGGTCTGATGTACGCCGAGAACTTCTACATCGCCCTGCACGATGCGCATGCCGGGACGGTCGAGTTCATCTACTTCGCCGACGCCCACGACAGCCGGCTCGCGCTGGAGCTCGACAAGCCGCGCCCGCTGGAGGACATGCGGCACGGCCTCACCTGGCATGTACTGACCAGCGGCCAGGCCCTGCGCGGCGACCTCAACGAGATCGAAGCGCAGGTGCGCGGCCGCGCACCGCTGCGCCGGCAGGGTGCGGAGGCCCGCCACTGGCTGGGCGTGCCGATGCTGGAAGGCACCGAGGTGCGCGGCGTGATCGCGGTGCAGACCTACAACGAGGCCGTGCAGTTCACCGCCGCCGACCAGGCCCTGTTGAGCTATGTCGGCAGCCACATCCTGACCGCGCTGGAGCGCCGTCGCTCGCGCGCCGAGCTCGAAGCCCTGGTGGCCGCGCGCACCGAAGAGCTGGCCCAGGCCAATGCCGTGTTGACCAGCGAGGTGCAGGAGCGCGAGCGCGGCGAGCGCCTGCAGGCGGCGCTGTACCGGATCGCCGAGCTGGCCGGCAAGGACATCGGCATCGCCGAGTTCTGCGCCGTCATGCACGCCATCGTCGGCAGCCTGATTCCGGCGCAGAACTTCTATATCGCGCTGGTCTCGGACGATGGCGGCACCCTCAACTTCCCCTACTTCGCCGATGAGACGCCCGGCGCACCGGTGTCGCGGCCGATGGGCAACGGCATCACCGAATACCTGATCCGCATCGGCGAGCCCCTGCTCACCGATCGCCCGGGCATCTACGCCCTGGCTGCCGCCGGCCACTGCGAGGTGATGGGCACCGCGGCGCTGTCGTGGCTGGGCGTGCCCCTGATTGGCGCGCGCGGGGTGATCGGCGCAGTGGTGGTGCAGAGCTATCGCCCGGAAGTGACCTACGGCGCCAACGACCAGAGCCTGCTGGCCTTCGTGTCCTACCACATCGCTTCCAGCCTGGAGCGCCGCCGCGCCGCGGCCGACCTGCGCGCCTCGCACCAGCTGCTGGAGCAGCGCGTCGAGCAGCGCACCCGCGAACTGCGAGAACAGATCCAGGCGCGCGAAGCGATCCAGGCCCAGCTCGAACACCAGGTGCTGCACGATGCCCTGACCGGCCTGCCCAATCGCGGCTACCTGCGCGATCGCCTGCAGCGCGTGCTGGGCCGGGCGCGTCGTCATCCAGGGCAGGAGTTCGCCCTGCTCTACCTCGATGTCGATCGCTTCAAGGTCATCAACGACAGCCTGGGCCACTCGGCCGGCGACGCCGTGCTGGTCGAGGTGGCCCAGCGCTTCCTCGGCTGCGTGCGCGAGAACGACGTGGTGGCGCGGCTCAGCGGCGACGAGTTCGCGATCCTGCTGGAGGACTACGTCGACCCCGACACCCCGACCCTGGTGGCCCAGCGCATCATCCAGTCGATGGCCGCGCCGATCGCCCTGCCCGAGAGCAGCGTGCAGCCCTCGGTCAGCATCGGTATCACCCTGGGCGGCGCCGACACCGCCGGCAGCGAGGAGCTGCTGCGCTCGGCCGACACCGCCATGTACCGGGCCAAGGCCGCGGGCCGCAACCGCTTCCAGTACTTCGAGGAAGGCCTGGAGCTGGCTTCGAAGGCCCAGCTCGCGCTGGAGCTCGATCTGCGTCAGGCGCTCGGCCGCTGCGAATTCGAGCCCTACTTCCAGGCCATCGTCGACCTCGACAGCGGCGCCACCGTCGGCTACGAGGCCCTGATGCGCTGGCGCCATCCGCGTCGCGGCCTGCTCGGTCCGGCCGAGTTCCTGCACGTGGCCGAGGACAGCGGCATGATCGAGGACATCGACTGGCAGGTCTTCGAGCGCGCCTGCCATGGGCTGGAGGCACTGGGCCCAAGCGCCGGGTTCGTCACCCTCAACGTGTCGCCGCGGCACTTCGGCAGCGAGGACTTTGCCGAGCGCCTGGTCACCATGATCGAGGCCCAGGGCCTGAGTCCTGGCCGCGTGCACATCGAGCTCACCGAGGGCACCCTGCTGCGCAATCCCGAGCGCGTGCGCCACGCCCTGGAGCAGCTGCATGCGCGCGGCGTGCAGACCGCGCTCGACGATTTCGGCACCGGCTATTCCTCGCTCAGCTACCTGCACCAGTTCCCGCTGCAGATGCTGAAAATCGATCGCAGCTTTGTCATGACCCTGCAGCAGGACGGCGCCGGCAGCGGCGAAGCCATCGTCACGGCGATCCTCGCCATGGCGCGTGCGCTGGACCTCGAAGTGGTCGCCGAAGGCATCGAGACCGAGGCCCAGCGCTCGCGTCTTGCCGAACTGGGCTGCAGGCTCGGCCAAGGCTATCTGTTCGCGCGACCGCAGCCGCTGGGGCCGCTGCTGGAGGCCTACCGCGCGGCGGCCGTTGGTTGAAGGCCGCGCCCCGGGCGGCGCGGTGAGCCCGATGCCCGTGGCTGAGACCGGGCAGTCGCATGCACCCTCGCACCGTCTTCAGGCGCCGCTGTGGACACTTCGCGCCGCGCCCCTGACAGAGCCCGCCGCATGTCCCTCGTCCACGGCCTCGAAACGCCCCTGCATGCGCTGGTGACCGGCGCCAGCAGCGGCATCGGCCTCGCCCTCGTCGCCCAACTGCTCGCGCGTGAAGACACGCATCGCGTGCTGGCGGTGGCGCGCAGTGCGGCCGATTCCCCGGCCCTGCGTGCGCTTGCCGAAGCCCATCCTGGACGCCTGATCCGCATTGACGTCGACCTCAGTGTGGACGCCGACCGCACGCGCCTCGGCGCGCTGGTGCGCGCCGAAGTCGACGCCCTGCATCTGCTGTTCAACGCCGCCGGACTGCTGCACGCCGAGGGCCTGCAGCCGGAGAAATCGCTGGCCCAGCTGAGCGAGTCGGCCCTGCAGCGCAGCTTCGCGCTCAATGCCTTCGCGCCGATCCTGCTGGTGCAGGCCCTGCTGCCGCTGTTCGACGCGAAGCAGCCCGGCGTGATCGCCAGCCTGTCCGCGCGGGTCGGCTCGATCGCCGACAACGCACTCGGCGGCTGGTACAGCTACCGCGCCGCCAAGGCGGCGCAGAACCAGCTCATGCGCACCCTCGCGGTGGAGCTCAAACGCAGCCATCCCAAGCTCGCCGTGCTGCAGCTGCATCCGGGCACCGTCGACACCCCGCTGTCGGCACCGTTCAAGGCGCGCGTGCCCACCGGCAAGCTGTTCACGCCGGAGCACTCGGCCACGCTGCTGATGCAGGTCATCGCAGCCAGCACCGCCGCCGACAGCGGGCGCTTCCTGGCTTACGACGGCAGCGAGGTTCCCTGGTAGGTCGCAGGCTGCGGTCGCGTGCACGCAGGCACTCACGACAGGCGCGAGCCAGCGAATTCAGACCCAGCGCAGGTCAGTCATGACGGCGCTTGGCGGCCGAGATGCTTTCAAGAAGCAGAACGCTCGGCGCATCACCCATTGCCGTCGCCCCCGCGAAGAGCCTGTCCTCGCGAAGAAGGGGACGGGGGCCCGGCGTGGCTTCCCGCACGCGCTCGAGTCCTGGATCCCCGTCCCCGCCTTCGCGAGGACAGGCTCTGCGCGGGGATGACGAATCCAAGTTTCTCCAAGATCAGCTGCACCGCGACGCCGCGCCCGAAATCTCTCAGCCCTCAAAAGTTGCTTCGCGATTCATGCGCCGCTTGGCAGGCTTGCGCGCATGCCAATCTCGATCCTTCACCGCACCATCGCTGCGGCCCTGCTTCTTGCGGCCACTGCTGCCGCTGCCCATGCAGCCGACAGCGCGGCGCCACCTGTCGTTGATCTTGACGCCTGCCTGCCCGAGCTGCGCGGCCGCGCTGCCGATTCCGGGCTTCCCGCGGCGCGCTTCGATGCGCTGATGGCTGAGGTGCAGCCGGACGCCAGCGTGCTGCCCCTGCTCGACGCCCAGCCCGAGTTCGTCACCCCGATCTGGGACTACCTGGCGGCGCTGGTCGACGAGCAGCGCGTCGCGGACGGCCATCGGCTGCTGGAGGGACACGCGGCCCTGCTCGACCGGATCGAGGCCGAATACGGCGTCGACCGCGCCTACGTGCTGGCGGTCTGGGGTGTGGAGAGCGACTACGGCCAGGCCACCGGCAGCCGCGAGCTGCGCAGCGCGCTGCTGGCCCTGTCCTGCGCCGGACGCCGCCAGCCCTTTTTCCGAAGCGAGCTGATCCACCTGCTGAAGCTGATCGAGGCCGGGGACCTCGCGCCCAGCACCGAGCGCCCGCTGCTGGGCTCCTGGGCCGGCGCCTTTGGCCAGACCCAGTTCATGCCTTCGACCTATACGCGCCTCGCCGTCGACTTCGACGGCGACGGCCGCCGTGATCTGGTCGACAGCGTCGACGATGCCCTGGCCTCGACCGCGAACTACCTGAAGCGCGCCGGCTGGCGCAGCGGTCAGACCTGGGGTGTCGAGGTGACCTTGCCCGAAGGCTTCAAACCCGCCGGTGGCCGCAAGGCCACGGCGCCCGTGTCGAACTGGCAGGCGCGCGGTCTGCGTCGCGTCGATGGAACGGCGCTGATCGACGCCAGCACTCCGGCCGAACGCAGCGCCGGCCTGCTGCTGCCGGCCGGCGTCGAGGGCCCGGCCTTCCTCGTGTTCCGCAATTTCGAGGCCCTGCACAGCTACAACGCCGCCGAGAGCTATGCGCTGGCGATCGCGCATCTGGCCGACCGCATCCGCGGCGGCGAGGGGTTCACCCGCGCCTGGCCGACCGACGATGCGGGACTCTCACGCGCCGAGCGCCGTGAGCTGCAGACCCTGCTGATCGCCCGCGGCCACGACATCGGCGAAGTTGACGGCCGCCTCGGCACGCGTTCGCGCGAAGCGATCAAGGCCGAACAATCGCGGCTGGGCTGGGAAGCCGATGGCCGCGCCGGCCAGAAGCTCCTGCAGGCGCTGCGTCCGTAGGGTTGGGCGTTGGCCCACCATGGGGCTCTGCGACTGTGCCGCCGCGCTCAGCACCGCGCGCAGTCTTTCATAGGGTGGGCCCCGGCCCACCATGGGCGCGACACTCGCGCCGGTCATCGCAGCTGTTGGTCGCGGTCGCCTCCCGCCACCTTATTCGCGCGACGGTGACGCCAATTCCGGACGTGCATGCAGCGGGAGCGGTCGAGCGTGCGGTGGGCCAGGGCCCACCCTATGGGGTTGAGGTCGTGCCGCCGCGCTCAGCACCGCGCGCAGTCTTTCATAGGGTGGGCCCCGGCCCACCATGGGCGCGACACTCGCGCCGGTCATCGCAGCTGTTGGTCGCGGTCGCCTCCCGCCACCTTATTCGCGCGACGGTGACGCCAATTCCGGACGTGCATGCAGCGGGAGCGGTCGAGCGTGCGGTGGGCCAGGGCCCACCCTATGGGGTTGAGGTCGTGCCGCCGCGCTCAGCACCGCGCGCAGTCTTTCATAGGGTGGGCCCCGGCCCACCATGGGCGCGACACTCGCGCCGGTCATCGCAGCTGTTGGTCGCGGTCGCCTCCCGCCACCTTATTCGCGCGACGGTGACGCCAATTCCGGACGTGCATGCAGCGGGAGCGGTCGAGCGTGCGGTGGGCCAGGGCCCACCCTATGGGGTTGAGGTCGTGCCGCCGCGCTCAGCACCGCGCGCAGTCTTTCATAGGGTGGGCCCCGGCCCACCATGGGCGCGACACTCGCGCCGGTCATCGCAGCTGTTGGTCGCGGTCGCCTCCCGCCACCTTATTCGCGCGACGGTGACGCCAATTCCGGACGTGCATGCAGCGGGAGCGGTCGAGCGTGCGGTGGGCCAGGGTCCACCCTATGGGCTTGAGGCGGCGCCGCGGCCCTCAGCGCTGCGCGCTGATCCGCGCGAACAGTGCGCCGCCAAGCACACCCGCCAGGGTGAACAGTGCGATGCCGAGTGTCCCGCGCGCGCCGGCGATCACGCTCATGCCGAGCAGGGCGTCCATCGTCAGCAGCGCGGTGAGAATTGCCGCACCGCCGGCCAGCGCATGCAGCCAGGGTCCGAGCTGCCTGGCATAGCGACGGATCAAGCCCGCCGCCAGGAAGGCGATCAGGAACCCGCCCGCCACGATCGCCGCATAGGTCGGTGCGAAGCCGAGCAGGTCATGGCCGATCGCCGACAGGCGCAGGCCGAAGGGAATCTCCACGCCCATCGACGCCAGTCCCGCATGCACGCGCAGGGTCTGGATCAGGCTGGACAGCGCGGCGGTGGCCAGCACCGCCAGCACGAAGCCGGCAAGACGGCGCTTCATCGAAGCACCGCCTGCACCTCGAAGCAGGACTTACTCGCCCAGGGCCTCACGCATGAACTCCGGCAGCACCAGCGCGGCGCGATGGATGTCGACGTTGTAATAGCGGGTCTTGAAGCTCTTGCTCTGCGCGCCGCGCTCGCGGAAGCCGGCGATCTCGCCGCCCTTGCGCGCCATCGTGCAGCTCCACCAGCCGGTGGGGTAGCAGGGCTGCGGGAAGGGCAGGGTCTTGACGTCGGAGAAGCCGGCCGCCTTCAGGTGGTGGCGCATGGCCTTGATCAGGCCGATGTGGCCGAGCGGCGACTCCGACTGCTGCACCAGCATGCCGCCCGGGCGCAGGGCCTTGAGGCAGGACACATAGAAGGCCTCGTTGAACAGGCCTTCGGCCGGGCCGACCGGATCGGTAGAGTCGACGATCACGATGTCCACGCTCTCGGGCGCGGCTTCCTTCATGTACTTGATGCCGTCGTCCCACATCAGGTGGGCGCGCGGGTCGGCGTTGGCATCGCACAGTTCGGGGAAATACTTCTCCGCCATCCGCGTGACCTGCTCGTCGATATCGCACTGCACGGCCGACTCGACTTCCTTGTGCTTCAGCACTTCGCGCAGGGTGCCGCAGTCACCACCGCCGATGATCACCACGCGCTTCGGATTGCTGTGGGTGAACAGCACTGGGTGCGACATCATCTCGTGGTACAGGAAGTTGTCGCGGGTGGTCAGCATCACCGCCCCGTCGATTAGCATCAGGTTGCCCCAGTCGGTGGTCTCGAAGATTTCGATCTTCTGGAACGGCGACTGCACCTCGTCGAGCTTCTTCGTCACCCGGAAACCGATGGAGGAACCCAGCGGTTCGAAGTTCTCGTAGTACCAGGTGCTGTCGCTGCTCATGGGCGGGTCCGGGGCATGGTCATGTTGGAAGTCGCGGATTGTACCGGAGGGCCGTGACGAGGTCCGTCGGGGACCCGCCGAGCCTACCCACCGGTATCCGCCCGCCGGTAGACGGGAGGCCCGGCGGTCTTCACCACGATCCGCGACAGCCCCGCCGGCATCTGGTCGTAGTCATACACACTCAGCGTGCCGGGAAGCTGCAGACGCTGCGAAAGGGCCTGCAGCGCGTTCTCCGGCAGCAGCCGGAACCAGCGCCAGTCGACGACCAGCACGAAATGTGGCGGCCCCAGCGGCTGCGGCAGCTGCTTGCGCACCAGCCAGACGCGCTTGATCCGCCGGTCTTCGCGCAGCTGCCCAAGCAGGCGGGTCAACGCATCTGCCTCAAGGCCATGCGGCTGCAGCAGGTCGCCGGCCTGGAGCCCGGTCCGGGCCCTGGCATCCTGCCGGAGCTGCGTGTCAAAGGCTTCGAACTCGGTCTGCAGGGCGCGCGCCGCGGCCGTGTCGCCACGACGCAAATGAAAGGACTCCAGCAGGGGCAGGGCCTCGAAGCCAAGGTTGGGATCCAGCCGCAAGGCGGCCTGCAGATGATCGAGGCAGCGCGGATCCTCGCGTTCCTGCAGGGCGCGCCCCAGGGTCAGGCGCAGCAGCGCATCCTCGGGGCAACGTTCCGCCGCGGTGAGCAGCGGAACCAGTTCGCCGCGGCCCTCGCCCTCGATCCACTGCAGGCGCGCGTGCTCGGCCAACTCGGCGTCGCCCAGACCTTCACCACCAGCAATCCTGGCCTCAAGCGCCTGCAGGCGTCGGCGTTCCTCTTCGGCCTGTTCGAATCCTGCCTTCCAGTCCTCGGCCATCCACGCCTGGTGTTCGATGGACCACTCCCGCATCAGCCGCGCTTCGAGCGCGTCGAGCAGCCCGCTGGCGGGCCGGCGCACGCGCGGAGGCAGGTGGATGGGCGGCTCGATGCCTGCAGCGCGCAGTCGTTCCCGCAGCGAGGGGTGGGTCTCGCGCGGGCCGGCGGCCTCGCGCAGCAGCCGGGGCAGCTGCTCGGCGTCCTCCGGCCCTGGGCTCAGCTGGCGCCGCATTTCCTCGAAGTAGTCGTCGATCGGCTCGGGCCGCCGCCGATTGAGCCGCTGCAGGGCGGGCAGGAAGCTGCGCTGCCAGCGCGACGCGGCCAGCGCGATCAGCAGCAGCGCTTCGCCCGCTGCCTGCGGGCCGGCCAGGCGCAGCGCGCAGGCGTCAGCCACCTTCTCATCCTCGCGCGCCAGCACGAAGCTGTAGGCCTCGAAGTAGGGCTCGTACCAGTCCAGGAAGAGCACGACCGGCAGGGCGGAGATCATCCGCTGCGTGTTCAGGGCGAAGTGCACATGGCCCCAGGTCTGGCGCAGCCGATAGATCCAGCCCGCCAGGCGGCCGCGGCCACCGTGGAAATGGCCGAGTTCATGGGCGATCACCGCCCGCAGTGCGTCCGCTTCCAGCTGCTGCATCAGCGGCAGGCCCAGCAGCAGGTAGTGGCGGCTCCAGGGCAGGCCCAGCACCCGCGGCAGGCTGACCACTGCCGCGTTCAGCTCATCGGTGATGACGATGCCGGCAAGACGCGGCGCCCCTGCCGCCACCCGCAGGTCCTCCACCATCTCGCGCAGCCGCGGCGCCTCCTCGCGCTGCAGCAGATGGCCGATGGGCGGTGGAATACGCAGCCACAGCGCCCGCAGCGCCAGCAGACCGAGCGCCAGCACAATCAGCGCCCAGCCGTCCGCGAGCGAGGCCAGGCCCTGCGCCCTGACGCGCACGACCGTTGCTCCGAGACACAGCGTGGCCAGCAGCAGCGGGCTGACCACAGCGGCAAACCCTGCAAGGCTGAGCAGCACGAGCTTGACGCGGTAGCGCAGGGGGTATCGCTTGAGCTCCACCTGCAGCTGCTCGACGAGGGCGATGTGGCGGGTCGAATCCATCGGTGTCCGTACGCGTGATCGCGCCACTTGGGAGATGGCCCGGCAGCCTGCCCGTGACATCGGCAGGGCTGCAAGCCTCTGCACGCCCTGTCGTCCCCCGGGGTTTAAACTGTGCGGCCTTCACTTCCTGCCCGCTGGAGCCCGCCGCCCATGAGCGAGTGGTCGATCGACCGCGCCCGTCGCACCTACGCTGTCCCGCACTGGGGCGAGGGCTATTTCGACATCGATGCCGATGGCGGCATCGCGGTGCTGCCGCGCGGCGGCGAGGGCCCGCGGATCGCCCTGCCGGCGGTGGTCGATCAGGCCCTGGCGACGGGCATGAAGCTGCCGCTGCTGCTGCGCTTCTCGGACGTGCTCGGCCATCGGCTGGGCCGCCTGCAGGCGGCGTTCGCGCACGCCATGCGCGAGCTGGACTACACGGGCGGCTACACCGCGATCTATCCGATCAAGGTCAACCAGCACTACGGCGTGGCCGGCGAGCTGGCCGCCCACGGCGGCGAGGGCTTCGGGCTGGAGGCCGGCTCCAAGCCCGAGCTGATGGCTGTACTCGCCCTGTCGCGGCCCGGTGGCGTGGTGGTCTGCAACGGCTACAAGGACCGCGAGTACATCCGCCTGGCCCTGATCGGCCGGCGGCTGGGCCTTGAGACCTACATCGTGGTCGAGAAGGCCAGCGAGCTCGAGCACATCATCGAGGAGTCGAAGGCGCTGGGCGTGCGGCCCGGCCTTGGTGTGCGCATGCGGCTGGCCAGCCTCGGCGCCGGCAAGTGGCAGAACAGCGGTGGCGACAAGGCCAAGTTCGGGCTGTCGCCGCGCCAGCTGCTCGACCTCGTCGAGCGCCTGCGCGGCGCCGACATGCTCGACTGCCTGGAGCTGCTGCACTTCCACATGGGCAGCCAGATCTCCAACGTGCGCGACTTCGCTGCCGGCATGCGCGAAGCCACCCGCTACTTCGTCGAGGTCAGCAAGCTCGGTGCGCCGATCCGCTACATGGACGTCGGCGGCGGCCTCGGCGTCGACTACGAGGGCACCCGCTCACGCGGCAGCTGCTCGATCAACTACGGGCTGGAGCAATACGCCAGCACCATCGTGCAGCCGCTGGCCGAGGCCTGTGCGGAGCATGGCCTGACGCCACCGAAGGTGATGACCGAATCCGGTCGCGCGTTGACCGCGCACCATGCACTGCTCGTGGCGAATGTCTCCGAGGTCGAACCGGCGCCGGAAGGCGCGGTGCCGCCCGCGGCCGAGGCCGAGCCGGCGGTGATCCGCCACCTGCGCGAGACCCACGCCGCGCTGGATGAGCGCCCCGCGCTCGAGCTCTACCACGAGGCCCAGCACTACCAGGCCGAGGGTCAGGCCCTCTACGCCCTGGGCCAGCTGGAGCTGGCCGAGCGTGCGGCCATCGACGACCTGTTCTACGCCATCGCCCACGGCGTGCGCGCCCGCCTCGACTACGCCGAGAAGGGCCATCGCGCGGTGCTGGACGAGCTCAACGAGCGCCTGGTCGACAAGTACTTCGTCAACTTCTCGGTGTTCGAGTCGATCCCCGACGTGTGGGCGATCGACCAGATCTTCCCGATCGCGCCGATTCACCGCCTGAACGAAGCGCCGACCCGGCGCGGGATCATCGCGGATCTGACCTGCGACTCGGACGGCCAGGTCGAAACCTACGTCGACAGCGGCGACCTCGACAGCAGCCTGCCCCTGCACGTGCCGCGTGCAGGCGAAAGCTATCGGCTGGGCATCTTCATGGTCGGCGCCTACCAGGACACGCTGGGCGACATCCACAACCTGTTCGGCGACACCGATGCGGTGAACGTGCGCCTGACCGGCAACGGCTACACGCTGGAGCGCAGCCGTCGCGGCGATACCGCGGACGTGATGCTCGACTACGTCGGCTACAGCCTGTCCGACCTGCGCCGCCGCTACGGCGCGATGGTCGCTGCCGCCGATCTGCCGGCGGAAGAAGCGCTGCGCCTGTCGGCCGCGCTCGAAGCCGGCCTCACCGGCTACACCTATCTCGCGGACGAAGCCAATGGCTGAGGCGCCAAGGCGCTTTCCGCACCGTGCACTCGGCGGAGTTGCCTGAACCGCAGCCCCGCTTGAGCGGCTAGCATGCTCAACCCTGGGGCCAGCGCGCGCATCCCTGCGCTGCGCTGCCATGGACAGGCGGGAGTAGACGGATGCAGACGCGGCGATCCTCGCTGTGGCGTTCAACCTGGGCTGAGCTGCGCCGGCGCCGCGTGACCCGCGTCGGCGCGCTGTATGCCGTCGTCGCCTGGCTGGTGCTGCAGATCGCCGAGATCACCTTCGAGCCGCTCGGCCTGCCGCCCTGGGCCCTGACCTGGACCGTGCTCGGCGCGGTGCTGGGTCTGCCGGTCGCCCTGGTATTGGCCTGGTTCTTCGATGTCTCGCCCGGCGGTCTGGTGCGCGAGCGCCGCGTCGGCGCGGCGGCGGGCCGGCTGTTCGCCGTCTTCGTCGTGCTGCTGACGGTGCTCGGCACAGGCTGGTGGCTGTCCGAGGTGTACCGCCCCGATGCGGGCGAATCGGACGCTGCACCGTCCGCCGCGTCCTCCGGCGCTTCGGCCCGCAGCGCACTGCCGTCCAATGCCATCGCCGTCCTGCCCTTCGACGACATGAGTCCGCAACGCGATCATCGGCATCTGGCCGATGGCATCGCCGAAGAACTTCTGGACCGCCTCGCGCGCCTGCAGGGCCTGCGCGTGGCCGCGCGCACCTCGTCCTTCGCCTTGCGCGACTTCGGCGGCACCGTGCAGGACATCGGCCAGCTGCTCGGCGTGCGCTGGGTGCTGGAGGGCTCGGTTCGCCGCGACGCCGGCCGCGTGCGCATCACCGCCCAGCTGATCGATGCCGACAGCGGCTACCACGCCTGGTCGGAGACCTACGAACGCGCGAGCGCAGACCTGTTCGCCCTGCAGGACGAGGTGACCGCGGCGATCGCCCAGGAGCTGGAGCGCCGCATCACCGGCGTGGGCGGCGATACCCTGGCCGATACCGGCACCCGCGACCCCGAGGCGCTGGAGCTCTACCTGCGCGGCCGTCAGGCCTGGCGGCAGCGCAGCCCGGCCACGCTCACCGAGGCGGAAGCGCTGTTCACGCAGGCCGTGGAGCGTGACCCGGACTATGCCCGCGCCTGGAGCGGGCTCGCCGATGCCTATCTGCTGCAGGGCGACTACGGTCTGCGCCCCGTGCACGAAGCCGTCGCCCTGGCCGAGCCCGCCGCGGTCCGCGCGGTCACCCTCGACCCGGGCCTCAGCGAGGCCTGGGCCAGCATCGGCCTGCTGCGCTCGTCGGCCGGCCAGCCCGGACCCGCGCGGCGCAGCCTGGAGGAGGCGATCCGGCTCGATCCGCGCAATGAGATGGCGCGCATGTGGCTGGCCGGCGTCCTGGGTGACCAGGGCGATGTCGCCGAGCAGCGCCGCGTGCTTGAACAGGCGATCGAGCTGAATCCGCTGGAGCCGGTGATCAACGTGAATCTGGCCGCGCTGATGACCGCCTCCGGCCAGCCGGACGCGGCGCGCAGCCTGCTCGAGCGCGTGCTGGCGATCACGCCCACCGACCCGCAGCTGCTGCGCGCGCTGGCCAACATCGAAACCCAGAGCGGTCATCTCGATCGTGCGTTGGAACTCGCGCGCCGCGCGCACCGCAGCGATCCGACCGCACCGAGCACCGTTTCCACCCTCGTGCAGGCGCTGGCGGCGCTGGAAGCCTGGGACGAGGCCCAGGCACGGGTCGACGCCCTGCCCGAGGACAGCCCGTATCGCTGGGCGCTGGGACAGGGCTTGATCCTGCAGCGCGGCGGTGACTCCCTGCTGCCCGCGGTCGCGCAGCGCGTGGAAGTCCTGCGTGAAGGGGGCGGCGCGCTCTCCGCGCAGGATCGCGAGCTGCTGGTGCAGGCGGCGACGGTTCGCCTTGCAAGCTCTCCCGACGAGGCCATCGATCTTCTGCGCCGGCTGGTGCCCGAACCGGCCGCTATGGAGCGCAACGTCAGCCTGCTCGACGCCGGCAGCCTGCTGGTCACTGCCCTGGAACGGCAGGGCCGCACAGCCGAGGCAGACGCACATCGCGTCGTCCTTGCCGAGTCGGCGCGGCGCTTTCTCGATCGCCCCGAGGAGACCGCCCAGCTGGCGTTCTCGCGTGCCTTGATGGCCGAGTTCCTGGGCCAACGACAGCAAGCCCTGCAGTCGCTGGAGCGCGCAATCGAGCTCGGCTTCCGTCAGGCCTGGCTACTGCGCTACGACCCGCGGCTCGCCGCGCTGCGTCGCGATCCCGGCTACCCGGCGCTGCAGCAGCGACTGGACGCGGAAGTCCAGGCCGCGCGCGAGCGTGCGGGGCTGTCGCGCTGAGCGCACGGCGGCGCTGCATCGCCGTGCCGGTCTTCCCTGGAATGCCCGAGCTCGCGAGCGACCGCCTTCGGCCGTGGCGGCAAGGACGCAGGTGCCCATCCGCCAAGCCTTTACCCGGGCACGGGCGTCGGTTCACCATCGCGTTCCCTCGCATGCATGGAGTTCCCCGCGGATGAAGACCGGTTTCATTGGCCTTGGTGCCATGGGCGCGCCGATGGCGGGCCACCTCCACGCCCGCGGACTGCTGACGGCGGTCGGCAACCGCACCCGGGCGAAGGCGGATGCGCTGGCGACGGAACTCGGCGTGCGCTCGGCGCACTCGGCCGCCGATTTCGCCGACTGCGAGGTGGTGCTGCTCTGCGTGTCCGAAGACGCCGACGTGCTGCAGAACGTTCAGGCCCTGCGCGAATTGCTCAAGCCCGGCGCGCGCGTGGTCGACCACTCCACCGTCAGCGCCGACACCGCGCGCGAAGCCGCCCGCCTGCTCGCCGAGCGCGGCATCGGCTTCGTCGACGCGCCGGTCAGCGGCGGCGCCGAAGGCGCACGCAACGGCAAGCTCTCGATCATGGTCGGCGGAAGTGCCGAGGATCTTGACGCCGTGCGCCCCGCGCTCGAGGCCTACGCCCTGCGCATCACCCACATGGGCCCGACTGGCGCCGGCCAGTGCACCAAGGCCGTCAACCAGGTGCTGGTGGCCGGCATCAACGAGGCCGTCTGCGAAGGCCTGGCACTCGGCGAAAAGCTCGGCCTCGACCCCGACAAGCTGCTGCCCACACTCGGTGCCGGTGCCGCCGGCAACTGGTTCCTCGACAAGCGCGGCGCCAGCATGCTGCGCCGCGAGTACGTGCCTGGCTTCAAGTGCGCCCACCTGCTCAAGGACCTGCGCATCGTGCTCGGCATGGCGCAGAACGCTGGCGTCAACACCGCGGTGATCGAACAGGCCCTGGCCGACTACGCCCAGCTGGTCGAACGCGGCCTGGGCGATGCCGATACCTCGGCGCTGATCGAGTTGAAACGGCAGGGGTGATCTACGCCGGCAGTGACGCTGCTCACGAAACTGCTCTCGTATGAATTCGCTCTCGCAGGTTGGGCCAGGCGCAGCGCGGCCCAACGGTGTGGCGTTTGCGCTTCAGGCAAGCGTTTGGCGTGCGGTGTTGGGCCGCGCTGCGCCTGGCCCAACCTGCTGAGTGGCGCTGTGCACATGCGCGTCTTCGTCCAGTTCTTCCGATGAACGCTTGCTCCGAGCTACGCTCCGAGACACGACCAGATCGAATCGCAGTGTATGACCGAGACTCCCAGCCGGCCCGTTCGAAGCGAGTCTAGGCTTGCCCCGCATCGGTTGGGAGCTTGCAGCTTGCCCCTTATGGCGCTTGCGATACTTCTCCAGCATGCCGGTACCCCAGTAGCAGTGGCGCAGCAGCGCGACCCACTGCGATTTGCAGCGGTCAATGGTGGCGGCGCTCTGAGTCTCCTGCATGTGTCCGAAAACGCGCTGCGCTTCGAGATTGAGCCCGCACTCGCTAGCTTGTCAGAGGACTGCGTCAGAAGCGGAACCGCGGTGATCACCGCCGATCCGAGCATGGACCCGGAGGTCGACGTCTCGCCCGAAGGTGAGGCCTACGCCTCGCGGGCCTTCCTGTTCGAGGGCGAGAGCCCCTGCATGCTGTCGCTGCGCGTCGAGCTGCCGCCGAGCCGCTGGCTGCGCGTGCAAGAGTTCCGCTGTGAGGCAAACGATTGCACTGAACGCGGCGCGTGGTTTCTGCGCGCGGCAGTGCGCTGATGCGCAGCCGACACCTGACACCATGAGTCCGCACGCTCAGGCAATTGGGCTCGGCGCCTGGGCATTCCTGGCGTGCGCCAGTGCTGTAGCCGCGGGGCAGCGCCACGCGACCGCGGGCACGCTGCACTTCGATGGAGTGGGTGGCGATGCTCGCATCGAAGTGTTCGCTCTCGACGAAACGCAACTGCGCTTCCGCTGGCTCGCCCCGCTGGCTGGCGATCTCGCTTCCTGTGCAAGTGAAGGCGAGGCCAGCGCCATCGCCCCGTCCTTCGCTGACCCTGAGATCGAGGATGGGCCGGACGACGAAGTGTTCGCGGGTCGCGAGTACTGGCACGCGCCTGATACCGACTGCATGTTGAGCCTGGTCATCGAACTCGAGCCTGCGCGCTGGCTGCGGGTGAAGCGCCAGGACTGCACTGGCGGGAGTAGCTGCGTGCCGACAGCAACAGGTCTGTTTCGGCGCAGTGGATCGGTCGATGGAACTGAACAGGCCACCCCGGCCGATTCGCGGTAGGCGGGCACCGAAGGCCCAGCTGCCGCGCGAGGCGGACTGGCGCCCGTCTGTCGAGCTGCGCAGACTCTGCGCCGCGCCTTCGCGAACCGATTGAACCCGGATGGACCCTTTGGCTCTGCTTGTCGGCTTTTCCCTCGGTGCGGCCGGGCTACTCATGCTGGCGCTGGCGACTGCGTATCGCGGCCTCGACCTGCCGCCGCAGTCGCGGGTGGCGGGCTGGGTGATGCTGCTGGGGCTCGCGCATACGCAGTGGTCGCATCTCGGCATGGTCGAGTCGATGGCCGCAATGCCGCTGACGCGCAGCTATGTCCTCGTGCTGTTCCTGCAGTCGCTGGGCTTCTACTGGCTGCTGCTCGGCCTGCTGCGGCGGCGCGAGGACTGGCGGCGCTGGGAGTGGAGCCTGCCGCTGCTGGTGCTGGCGGCGGGCGCCTTGATCCCGCTGGCTTGGGCGATTCCACTGGCGCTTGGCATGGGCACCGTCTTCGCCCTGCATCTCGCCCTTCTGCTGTACCGCCTGCGCGCGCTGCGGCGCTGGTTCCGGCTGGAGTTGCCGGTGATGCTGGTGTTTGCGCTGATGGGCGGGACGATTGGCATCGCTGGGGTGTGGGCACCTTTTGGTCTGGGCTGGCCAGCCTATGTGCAGATCTATGCCTGGATGATCGCGCTCGGCTTCTTCGGTGTGCTCTGGCTGCTGCTGGCGGTGCCGGACATCGCCAGCAAGACCCAGGAGGCAGTGGCGCAGAGCTATGCGCAGAGCACCCTGGGTCGCGTCGACGTGGCCACCAAGCTCACCGAGCTCACTCGACTCTTCGAGGTCGAGCGGGTCCACCGCGATGAGGGCCTGAGCCTGGCCCGCGTTGCGGAGCTGATGGGCCTGTCGACGCACCAGCTGTCCGAGCTGGTCAATGCGCATCTGGGCATGGGCTTCTCAAGGCTGGTACGCCAGCACCGCGTGCGCGATGCGCAGCGGATGCTGGTCGAGGAGCCCCGCGCCTCGGTGCTGTCGGTCGGCCTGGCGGTGGGCTTTGCCTCGCAGTCGACCTTCTATGTCGCCTTCAAGGACGAGCTGGGCGTGGTGCCGGGGCAGTACCGCAAGCAGGCGCTGGGGGCGGGGTCGGACTAGGAACGGGGGAAGGTTCGCTCCCGCCAGCGCGAACGCTTTGCGCGCTCATGGGGCGGGGCCTGACCCACCGCACCTCGCCTCAGCCGCAAGCTCTTCGCCCGGCGGTCAGATCGTGCGGGCGGGGATTTACGCCGCAGGTCGAAGCTTGTGCGATCGACGCGAGCGTCGAGCTCCGGTGGGCCAGGGCCCACCCTATGGGTTCCGGATGATCTTTCTGGAAGTCCGTAAGTCGTTGATCTGATTGCATCGTTCGCGTGTCATGTTCCGCTTCGATCGTTCAGGAAGCCGGACGGCGTTGGGATGTCGACGCTGGCAGCCAAGCCCGCTGCCGGACCACCCCCATGCTGCGTTTTCGTTCCCCGCCAGGTTCAGCACGAGTTCGCGCAGCTTCCACTGCTGCCTTTCTTGCAGTGGACAGCGGACCCTGCCACGCGACGCGCGTCCCGCCGGACCGGTCGTCCGCCGAGTGTTGTCGCGGGCCAAGCATCCCGTACCCGAACTGGCTCGTACTCACGTTACTGGCGACCGTGCCAAGCGTATTCCTCGGCGCGTGGCTGGTCACCACCCTGTTCGGTGCCTATGTCCTGATCTCCCAGCAAGGCTATGCAGCGATGCCCGAGGTGCTATGGATGCCCCTGCTGGCCCTCTGGATCGCGGGCATCGCCTTCCTGTTTGGAATCCTCCCCGCGCTGCTGGTGTGCGCGCCGCTGTGGGCCTTGCTTCAGCGGCTGGGGCTGGGCGGGTACATCGCCTTCGCAGTGGTCGGGAGCTTGCCGGGGGTTGGTCTTCTTGTGGTTGACGGCTCGTCTTTCGGTTCGCTGTTTCTGATCTTCGGCCTCCCCGCCAGTCTGCTGGTGCGCGCGTTTGTCTCGTCGGCGGAGTTGGATTCCCGGACGCGAGAGTGCACAGCCGAAGGCAAGGAGCACCCGCCATGACTCGCTCCATCAGCGGAGGGCGCGCGCTGGTGGTGAGCTATCTGTCCACGATCGGGGGCTTGCTGCTGGGAACGGTGATCGGCAGCCTCGGCTTGGTGCTGTTCGAAATGACTGACGAATGCCATCAGTGGGCCGAAACGCTCGGGCTGCTTAGCGCACTCCCTCGGTTCGTGATGATTGCGATGCTGTTCGGCGGTCTCCCCGCCCTGACTCTCGGCGCCCCGCTCTACGCGGCGCTGCTTTCCCACGACCTCGCCGACTATCTGACTTCGGCCGTGCTCGGGGCGGCGTTGGTAGGCCCATTTTTCCTGCTCCTTCTGGGCGGCTGGGGCGGCCTGCTGTTCGGCCCCTGCGTCGCCTGCGCCACCCACTTCATCGCCATCCGTCTGCTGCGCGGTTGGCTGCGGCCGAGCCGTCTCTGCGTTGACCTCCGCACATGCGGCTACACAGTGGCTACAAACCCGCACCAAACCCGCAGCTGAACCCGGGCGCTGCGATCTCTAGTCTCTGCATCGTCCAGCGCGGCCACGGATCCGGCCCGCTGAGTGGATGACCTGGCCTTTGTGGGCAGGGTCGGCGGGGCCCGGACGTTCCGGGCAGTCTTTCGGGTTGGCTTTGCTTCTTCGCGTGTATCGGTGCTGTCGGCGCCCGGGCTGCTTGTGCGGTCCGGGCGTTTTCGTTTGAGCGCAGCGCGATGCGTTTGGGTTGGCGCAGAAGCGCCACGCCGCGCTGCCTCTCAGTGTCTACACCGTGCCGCGGTTCTTCCCCATCCACGGCCGGTAGTAGTCGCGGATTCGCGCCATGTCGGCATCCAGCGACTCGGTCATCTGCAGCAGCGGGCCGATGCCGATGACTTTCTCCGGATAGTGGAAGTACACGCACAGCACCGGCACCTCGGCGGCGCGGGCGATGCGCCAGAAGCCGGACTTCCACTGCTCGACGCGGCGGCGCGTGCCTTCCGGCGCCAGCGCCACCCACAGGGTCTCGCGGCTGCGATAGCGCTCGGCCACCTGTTCGACCACGCCGGCGCTGCTGCCGCGGTTGACCGGAAAGCCGCCGAGCCGGCGCAGCACCCAGCCGATCGGCCCGCGGAACAGCTCGGCCTTGGCCATGAAGGCGATGTCGATGCCGAGCGCGATCTTCATCAAGAGGCCCCAGATCGCGTCCCAGCCCGAGGAGTGCGGGGCGACGATGATCATCAGCTTGTGCTCGCGCGGAAACTCGCCGCGCATCTGCCAGCCGCCGAGCCGCAGCGCGCTGCGCGCCAGCCAGCGGGTGAAGGCGCCGCCGCGGCGCGGTGCGTAGTCGGGCAGGGGCTGATGGACGGGGATATCGAGCGGCAGCATCAGTCGAGGTCCACGCCGCGCGCCGCGCGCTGGCGCTTGATCCCGGCGCGCTCGCGCTTGCTCGACAGGCGGCGCTCCTGCGAGCCCTTGCTCGGCTTGGTGGCGATGCGCGGCTTCGGCGGCTTCAGTACCGCCTGGATCAGGGCCAGCAGGCGCTCGCGCGCATCCTCGCGATTGCGATCCTGGCTGCGGAAGCGCTGGGCCTGGATGATCACCACGCCGTCCTCGGTGATGCGGCTGTCGCGACGCGCCAGCAGCCGGGCTTTCAGTGCCGCTGGCAGTGCCTCGGAATTCGCTGCGTCGAAGCGCAGCTCGACCGCGGTCGCGACCTTGTTGACGTTCTGCCCGCCCGGCCCGGATGAGCGCACGAAGCGTTCCTCGAGCTCTTCGTCGGGAATGGCGATGGAGGGCGTGATGCGGAGCATGGGCAGGGATCGCGGGGGCTGCGGGATTGTAGCGAGCGTTGAGAGCGGGGATTGGGGATTGGGGCAAGAACCCCCCTCTGCCCGACCCCTCTTCCACACGGGGAGAGGGGAGCCGCATGCGGTGGGATGGGGCGCTAGCTCGGATTGCCAATCCCGAATCCCCAATCCCGAATCCCGGCGGGCGGCAACGCCGCCTGCCACCCGAACCGCTCCAGCAGCGCCGCGAACTCGCCGTCGACGGGCGCTTCGATGTCGAGCCTGCGACCGTCGGCCGGGTGGTCGAAGGCGATGCGCCAGGCGTGCAGCAGCATGCGGTGGCAGCGGAACTCGGCGCGGAACAGGCGGTTGTGGCGGCCGTCACCGTGGCTGGTGTCGCCGATCAGGTGATGGTGGATGTGCTTCAAGTGCCGGCGCAGCTGGCGGTAGCGGCCGGTCTCGGGCTGCATCGCCAGCAGGCAGTAGCGCGCGGTCTCGAAGCCGCTCATGGGGTAGGGCAGTTCGATCGTCGCCAGCCGGCGGTAGTGGCTGATCGCCGGCTTGGGCTCGGGCTTGCCCGGAGCATCCAGCGCGTGCTCGATGCGGCCTGATTCGTCGGTCCAGCCGCGCACCACGGCCAGATAGGTCTTCTCCACGCTGCGGCCCATGAATTGCTCGCCCAGTGCCGCTGCCGTCCCTTTGTCGAACGCCAGCAGCAGGGCGCCCGAGGTGGCGCGGTCGAGGCGATGGGCGAGGAAGCAGCGCTGGCCCAGCTGTTCGCGCAGCTGGTCCAGCAGGAAGCGGTCCTCGTGCGCGGCAATCTGGCTGCGATGTGCCAGCAGCCCGGCTGGCTTGTTGACCACGGCCAGGGCCTCGTCGCGGTAGAGCAGGTCGAGCGGAGCCTCGGACATCAGGGCAGGGGTCTGAACACGGCCGGCTATGATGCCCGACCCTTCCGCACGCACGAACTTTCGCCATGCAGCCCATCGACACCGTGGCCGACACCCTGCGCGGCCTGCAGGACCGCATCTGCAGCGCCATCGAGGGCGCCGACGGCGCCGCGCGATTCGCCGAAGACGAATGGCAGCGCGCCGAAGGCGGCGGTGGCCGCACCCGCGTGCTGCGCGAGGGCGCGGTCTTCGAGCAGGCCGGGATCGGTTTCTCGGATGTCAGCGGCGAGCGTCTGCCGCCCTCGGCCAGCGCTGCTCGGCCCGAGCTGGCCGGTGCGTCCTGGCGCGCGGTCGGCGTGTCCCTGGTGTTCCACCCGCGCAACCCCTACCTGCCGACCACCCACGCCAACGTGCGCCACTTCCGCGCGATGCGCGACGGCGAGGTGGTGGGCTGGTGGTTCGGCGGCGGCTTTGATCTCACGCCCTTCTACCCCTTCGACGAGGACGTGTTGCACTGGCACCGCACCGCGCGCGCGCTGTGCGAGCCCTTCGGCGGCGAGGCGCGCTATGCCGCGCACAAGCGCTGGTGCGACGAGTACTTCTTCCTGAAGCATCGCGGCGAGACCCGCGGCGTCGGCGGCCTGTTCTTCGACGACCTGCACGAGCACTTCGAGCGCGACTTCGCCTACCTGCAGGCGGTGGGCGAGGGCTTCCTCGACGCCTACCTGCCGATCGTCGAGCGCCGCCGCGACGTGCCCTACGGCGAGCGCGAGCGCGAGTTCCAGCTGTATCGCCGCGGCCGCTACGTCGAGTTCAACCTGGTCTGGGACCGCGGCACCCTGTTCGGCCTGCAGAGCGGCGGCCGCACCGAATCCATCCTGATGAGCCTGCCCCCGCGCGTGCGCTTCGAGTACGGCTATACGCCCGAGCCCGGCAGCGCCGAAGCCCGCCTCAACGACTACCTGCGGCCGCGGGAGTGGCTGCTTGAGCCGGGAATCGGGAATGGGGAATCGGGAATCGATTGATGCGAGCCGCAGCGCGCCAACGCGCGAAGGCAGGCCAGCGGCTCTTGCTTTGCCGATTCCCGATTCTCGATTCCCCATTCCCGGCTTCCAAAATAAAAACCCCGGAACCGAGGGGGAGCGGTTCCGGGGTCGGGGGGCGCGGTCCTGGCCGGGGGGAGCCGTGGACCGCGCGGATTCACTCGGAGGGGGAGGGAGTGAATCGCGGAGGGCGGCGTTGCACCGCCGTGATCAGAGATTGCGGCCAGCGTGGAGAGTTCAAGCGTCGGCGCGAAAATGTTCAGGCGGGCTTTAGGAAGCGCTGCGGGGTGAGCGAGCCTCAGCACAGGGGGATGCGCGATCCCGCGCTGCAGCTCTGGCCAGCGCCGGCTCCTGCCGGGTGCGCCGCAGCGGCTCGGCAGCGGCGCGCATTCTCGGCGCTGATTGAGCTCTCAAGAAAGAGAGGGCTCGCCACCCCTCGGGTCGTCGCCCCCGCGAAGGCGGGGGTCCAGGGGAGCTGGCCTCAGCCGCAAGAGAGCCGCATCCCCGTCTGCACCTTCGCGAGGACAGCCTCTACGCGCGGACCAAGAACTCGGCCAGCTTCAACAACACCTGCGCGGCGCCGCCGGGTTCAGAGGCTCTCAGCGAACCGCCAGTGCGGGTCTCGCACGCGATGGCTCGTCGCCCGTCGCGCCGTCCTTGCGATCACTAGAAATAGAAAGCCCCGAGAGCCGGGGGGAGCTCTCGGGGCTTGGGGGCCGGAAGGCGGTCGGGGGGAACCGGTCCTTCCGTGTATTCACTCAAGGGGGAGGGAGTGAATCGAACCGGCATTGCGCCGGTCGTGCTGCGCATCTTACGCAGGCTTTCTGAAAGTCCCATGACTGCCGCGGTCACGATTGCACACAATTAATCTTTCGTTCAGACGAAAATGTGCGCTGCGTATCGCGCGCATGTGTCCAGAATCACGCAAGAACTGTGCGTCAATCAGGGTAGTTCAGACAATCCTGATGGATGCCAGCTCGGTTTGGCGCGCAACTGCCTGATTTCCAAGCAAGCGCGGCTGCACGCATGGTCGACCCCGGCTGCCGTCAGTCGCCGCGCGGGTCTTGGACCAAAGTCGAAGCAAGCCTTGCAGCGACCGAGCCTGCGCTGCGCCGGGCACATGGTCGGCGAGGCAAGCCGCGGCGGATGCGCTGCGCTTATCCGCCCTACGACCGCAGGCGACGCCTTACTTCAAGCGGAGCTGCAGGCGCTTGTGCGCCGTAGGGTACATAAGCGAAGCGCATGTACCGGGAACGCGCGACCACGCAGGCCACAGGAAGGCTTCGCGAATCCTTCCACTCGCATCGCACGCAGGTTTGGTCCAATCGCTGCGAACACAGCAGACGCAACGAAATCCTGGACGACGAGGCGATAGCAACCCCCGCGAGTGACGCCGTGCCTCCACCGAAGCCGCAGACCGTTCTGCGCAGGGCATGACAGCAGCCAAGCCGCTGCGCCCGAGCCGATGTCCTTCGCCGTCGCCTCAGTGCGCCTGGTCCCAGTTGTCGCCGACGCCGGCCTCGACGATCAGCGGCACCCGCAGTTCGGCCGCGGCCTGCATGCGCTGCTTGGCCTCGGCGACCAGGGTGCCGACGAAGTCCTCGCGGCATTCGAAGACCAGTTCGTCGTGCACCTGCAGGACCATGCGCGCGCGGCCGTCCTGCGCGCCCAGCCAGGCGTGCAGGTCGAGCATGGCGCGCTTGATGATGTCGGCGGCGCTGCCCTGCATCGGCGCATTGACGGCGGCGCGCTCGGCACCGGCGCGCAGGCCCTGCTGTCGCGCGTGGATGTCGTTGAGATACAGGCGGCGGCCGAAGACGGTCTCGACATAGCCGTGCTCGCGCGCCTGCTGGCGCACCCGCTCCATATAGCCCTGCACGCCCGGATAGCGGGCGAAGTACAGCGCGATGTAATCCTGCGCCTCGCCGCGCTCGATGCCGAGCTGCTTGGCCAGGCCGAAAGCGCTCATGCCGTACATCAGGCCGAAGTTGATCGCCTTCGCCGCGCGGCGCTGGTCGGGGCCGACGTCCTCCAGCGGCACGCCGAACACCTCTGCCGCGGTCGCGCGATGCACGTCCTGCCCGCCGGCAAAGGCCGACAGCAGGCCGGGGTCTTCGGAGAGATGCGCCATGATCCGCAGCTCGATCTGCGAATAGTCGCAGGCCACCAGCTTGTGGCCCTTGGGCGCAATGAAGGCGCGGCGGATGCGGCGGCCGTCCTCGGTGCGGATCGGGATGTTCTGCAGGTTCGGGTCCGACGAGGACAGCCGCCCGGTCGCCGCGCCGGTCTGGTGGAAGCTGGTGTGCACGCGCCCCGTCGCCGGATGAATCGCCTCCGGCAATTTGTCGGTGTAGGTGCCGCGCAGCTTGGCAAGGCTGCGGTGTTCGAGGATCAGCTTCGGCAGCTCGTGGCGATCGGCGATGGCTTCCAGCGCTTCCTCGTTGGTGCTGGGCGCACCGCCGGGCGTCTTCACCAGCGCCGGCAGGCCGAGCTCGTCGAACAGCAGGGCGCCAAGCTGCTTGGGCGAGTCGAAGTTGAAGCTGCGTCCCGCCAGCTCGAAGCCGCGCTTCTGCAGCTCCAGCATGCGGCGGCCCAGGTCCTGGCTCTGCCGGCGCAGCTCGTCGGCGTCGACCAGCACGCCGGCGGCCTCCATGTCGGCCAGGACCTGCACCAGCGGCAGCTCGATCTCGCGATACACCTTGGCGAGCGTCGGCTCGGCTTCGAGCTTCGGCCACAGGGTCTGATGGAGGCGCAGGGTGATGTCGGCGTCCTCGGCCGAGTAGTCGCGGGCGACTTCGAGGTCGACTTCGGCGAAGGAAATCTGTTTCGCGCCCTTGCCGGCGACCTCGGAGTACGCGATCGGCGTGTAGCCCAGGTAGTTCTTCGCCAGCGAATCCATGTCATGGCGGCTGGCGGTGGAGTTCAGCACGAAGCTCTCCAGCATGCTGTCGTGCGCCAGCCCGCGCAGCAGGACGCCGTGCTCGCGCAGCACGTGGATGTCGTACTTCGCGTTCTGGGCCAGCTTGGGCTTCGATGCGTCTTCCAGCACGGGTTTGAGTTTCGCCAGAACGCGCGCGCGATCGAGCTGGGCCGGCGCGCCCGGGTAGATATGCGACACCGGGATATAGGCGCCCTCGCCCGCGCGCGTCGCGAAGGCCAGGCCCACCAGCTCGGCGCGCAGCGCATCGATGCTTGTGGTCTCGGTGTCGAAGCAGATCAGCGCGGCGGCTTCGAGCTCGCGGATCAGTGCGTCGAGATCGGCTTCGCTCAGGATCAGTCGATAGCTGCCGCGCGTCTGTGCCGGAAGATCCGCGGCCGGTGCAGCGGTGGCCACGCTGGAGCCCGCGCCGGCAGGTTTCACTGGACTGCCGCCATTGCCGGCCTCCAGATCGCGCAGCGCGGCATTGAAGCCATAGCGCGCGTACAGCTGCTTCAGCGCCTCGATATCGCGTGGGCGCAGCTTCAGGTCGGTCGGAACGCGATCCAATTCGACGTCAGTCACGATCGTGGTGAGCCGGCGGTTCAGCGGCAGCCGCGGCAGGGCGGTGCGCAGGTTCTCGCCGATCTTGCCACCCATCTTCGCAGCAGCTTCGATCACGCCGTCCAGCGTGCCGTATTCGCCCAGCCACTTGGCGGCGGTCTTCGGCCCGCACTTGTCGACGCCGGGGATGTTGTCGACCGTGTCGCCCATCAGCGCCAGGTAGTCGATGATCTGCTCGGGCCGCACGCCGAACTTCTCGATCACGCCAGCCTCGTCGAGCCGCGAGCCGCTCATGGTGTTGACGAGCGTGATGCCCGGCCGCACCAGCTGGGCGAAGTCCTTGTCCGAGGTCGACACTTCGACCTCGATGCCTTCAGCGGCCGCGCGCGTGGCCAGCGTGCCAATCACGTCGTCGGCCTCGACGCCGGGCACGCGCAGGATCGGAAAGCCCAGGGCTTCGACGATCGCCATCATCGGCTCGATCTGCGCGCGCAGGTCGTCCGGCATGGCCTCGCGATTGGCCTTGTAGTCCGGATACAGCTCGTCGCGGAAGGTGGGCCCGGAGGCGTCCATCACGAAGGCCGCATAGCTCGGCCCTTCCTTCAGGGTGGCGCGCAGCATGTTGACCACGCCGAACAGCGCGCCGGTGGGCTCGCCGGCCGCGTTCGACAGCGGCGGCAGGGCGTGGAAGGCGCGGTAGAGGTAGCTGGAACCGTCGATCAGGATGAGCTTGTCCATGCGCGGCAGTGTAGTCGCCCGCGCTATGCCTCGCCCCTGCCGCTGGCTATGCTCAAGCTCACACCCACGGAGGCCCGCCGCCATGCGTACGACCCCACGCGTCCTGACCGTCCTGCTGCTGTCCGCCCTGTATGCGCCCCTGGGTCTGGCCCAGTCCGAGGCACCGGCGTCGCCGGCCGAAGAAGCGCCAATTCCGCCCAAGCTGCCCAACCTGCCCAGCGAGGAGTCCGCGCCGACCGTGAACATCCGCCGTGATGAGAAAACCGGCGATGTGATCGAGGAGTACCGCACCAACGGCCGCCTGCAGATGGTCAAGGTGACGCCGGCACGCGGCAGGCCGTACCAGATCATTGACACCAATGGCGATGGCAAGCTCGATTCGCACGACTACGAAGGCCGGGTGCGGCCGGTCTACTGGACCCTGTTCGAGTGGAATTGAGCCTCGCGCGCAGCGCATAGGGTCGGCCCCGGCCCACCATGGGCCTGACGGCTGGCCGCTACATGCGCGGCGCCCGGCCCTTCGCGCTTCACCAGCGCACCGACCGCCGCCGTCCTCGACTCGATCAGCCGGGCCGGTGGTCGGAGCGCTTCAAGACTTGGCGGGTATTGAGCTCATGGTGGGCCA
This sequence comes from uncultured Aquimonas sp., assembly GCF_937888285.1. Lineage (GTDB taxonomy): Bacteria > Pseudomonadota > Gammaproteobacteria > Xanthomonadales > Xanthomonadaceae > Aquimonas. The sequence goes on along the minus strand of NZ_CALART010000044.1, from coordinate 6,171 downwards.
GGGCCCACCCTATGGGCCTGTTCCACGCCTGAACCGTCTGCGTCGACCCTCACCAGCGAAGTTTCGATGCATTTCGTTCCACACCCCCGTCAGCCGACTCTGCGCCCATGATCGATGCCTTGCATTCCTTCGGTCTTGCGGCCGGCCAGCTGCACCTGCTGGGTCTTGCGCTGCCGCTGTGGCTGCTGGCGCTGCTGGCGCTCATCCTTGTCGCGCTGCCGCGCGCGCTGGACGCCGTGCAGCGCGCGCTGGGGGTGTTGCTGGTCACGCTGACGCCCTGCGTGGTGCTGCTCTGCTTCGGTCTGGTCGCCGCGCGCTACGGGTTCGGCAAGGGCTCGGTGGCGGTGCAGGAGGCTATGCTCTGGCTGCACGCCTGCGTATTCATGCTCGGCATGGCCTGGGCCCTGCGGCATGACCGCCATGTGCGGGTGGATGTCCTGCAGGCGCGGTTCTCGCCGCGCACGCGGGCCTGGATCGAGGTGGGCGGCCATCTCATTCTGCTCCTGCCCTTCGCCCTGTTCCTGCTGTGGATCAGCCTCGACTACATGGCCGCCAGCTGGCAGGTGCGCGAGTCCTCGCGCGAGCCTGGCGGCCTGCCGGGGCTGTTCCTGCTGAAGTCGCTGATTCCGCTCAGCGCGTGGCTGCTGGCCGTGCAGTCGCTGGCCCTGTGCCTGCAGCGGCTGCGCGCGGCGCTGAATACCGGAGCCGCGGCATGAGCGCGCTGCTGGTGCTGCTGCTGGTGCTGGCCCTCTGCGCTGGCCTGCTGCTCGGCTTTCCGGTGGCCTTCACCTTGGGCGGCGTCGCCCTGCTGTTCGCGGGGCTCGGCATCGCGCTGGGCGTCTTCGATGCCGCCTTCCTCGAAGCCTTTCCCAACCGTGTGTTCGGGATCATGGGCAACGAGACCCTGCTGGCCGTGCCCCTGTTCGTGTTCATGGGGGTGATGCTGCAGCGCTCGAAGATGGCCGAAGACCTGCTCGAAACCGTGGCCGCGCAGTTCGGACGTGCGCGCGGCGGGCTGGTGTACGCGGTGCTGGTGGTGGGCGCCCTGCTGGCGGCCTCGACCGGGATCGTCGGCGCCACCGTGGTCACGCTGGGCCTGATCGCGCTGCCGACCATGCTGCGCCACGGCTACTGCCCGCGCCTGGCCTCGGGCGCGGTCTGCGCCTCGGGCACGCTGGGCCAGATCATCCCGCCCTCGGTGGTGCTGGTCCTGCTCGGCGACCAATTGGGCTCGGCCTACCAGCAGGCCCAGCTCAAGCTCGGCAACTTCGCGCCGCAAACGGTCTCGGTCGGCGATCTGTTCGCCGGCGCGGTGCTGCCGGGTCTGCTGCTGGTGGTGCTCTACCTCGTTTACGCGGCCTGGGTGGCCTGGCGGCAGCCGCAGCGGGCGCCGGCGCTGGATCCCGCGGCCCTGCCGCAGCGCAGCGGCGCCCAGCTGCTGCTGGCGGTGATTCCGCCGGTGCTGCTGATCGTCTGCGTGCTGGGCTCGATTCTGTTCGGCTACGCCACGCCGACCGAAGCCGCGGGGGTCGGCGCGGTCGGTGCCAGCCTGTTGGCGCTGGCCCGCGGCCAGCTCGATCTCGACTGCCTGCGCCATGTCTCGCGCGAGACGGTGATGATCACCGCCATGGTGTTCGCCATCCTGGTCGGCGCGGCCCTGTTCGCACTCGTCTTCCGCGGCTTTGGCGGCGACGACCTCGTGCATGACCTGCTGACCGGCCTGCCCGGCGGCAAGTGGGGCGCGATCTTCGCGGTGATGCTGCTGATGTTCCTGCTTGGCTTCGTGCTCGACTTCATCGAGATCGTGTTCGTGGTGGTGCCGATCGTCGCGCCCGTACTCTTCCTGCTCGGCGTCGATCCGGTCTGGCTGGGCGTGATGATGGCGATCAACCTGCAGACCAGCTTCCTGACGCCCCCCTTCGGCTTCGCCCTGTTCTACCTGCGCGGTGCCGTGCCCGAGGGTCTGGCGACCACCGACCTGTACCGCGGCGTGCTGCCTTTCATCGGCCTGCAGCTGCTGATGCTGCTGCTGCTCGCGCTGTGGCCGGCGCTCGCGACCTGGCTGCCGGGCGTGCTGGCCGCGGCCTGAAGTCGTTCACGCACGGCCGCCGTCGGGCAGCAGGAAGCGGTCGCCGAAATCTGCAGGTGTCTGCGCCGCCAGGCTCAGCCCATGCCGCTCCAGCGGCGTCAGCCCGCGCCACTCGCCCGACAGCGCGCGCAGCTCGACCAGCACCCGCACCAGGCGCGCGAACTGCCGGGCGATGCCCTCGTAGAGCTCGGCCATCGCACGTCGCGCCTCGTCGGCCAGCTGACGGAAGGCGCCTTGGCCCAGCTCGATGTAGTAGCGCTGGCTGACCCGGCGACGCTGCGCCAGTTCGGGATAGAGCCCGGCGATCAGCAGGCAGCGTTCGCCGACATCCTGCAGGGCCTGGCTGCGGCGCGCGCCGCCGGCGGTGTGCAGGGCATCCAGATAGACCAGGGCCATCGCCGGCTCGGCGAGCGCGGTGCTGCCCAGATGGCGCATCAGGGTGAACACCAGCCAGCTTTCGCTGTTCTCGTCGAGCTGCGCGCCGCAGCGCTGCTCCCCCTCGCGCACCAGGTCCTGCCACAGCGCGGTGGCGCTGTCCGCGGTGCAGATGTCCTCACGGCTTGGCATGTCGATCTCCCCCTGCGTCTGCCTCGATGCAAGAGATAAGCAAAGCCTGCGCCGCAGTCACGCCAGCACTCGTCGCGGGTGGCTGCCAACAGCCCCCGCGCTACGCTGGCGTAGGGTTGCGAGCCGTGCGCTTTTGCACCACGCTCCGCGCGTTGCCTGACGCCGCCGCCGCCTGCGCGCGTCGCTCTCCACACAGGAATCCGAACGATGTCTGCTGCGCTGGTTGCCGTGGTGCTTTCGTTGGTGCTGGACCATCTGGCCCCGGCCGCGCAGCGTCTGCGGCAGCACGATCGCGTGGCCGCCCTGCTGCGTGAAGCCTTGGAGGGTCTGGGTCGTCAGTCCGGCCTGTCAGCGCCTTGGGGCTGGGTGCTCGTGCTGGCCCTGCCGCTGCTGGTGCTGGCCGGGCTGCAGTGGTGGCTGTCGCTGTGGCTGTACGGCCTGCCGGGCTTCCTGCTGCAGCTGGCCGTGCTGTTCCTGTGCTGGGGCCCGCGCGACCTGGATCTGGATGTCGAAGCGCTGGCCTCGGCGCCCGACGCCGACGCGCGCCGCCAGGCCCTGGTCGAGCTCAGCGAGGGCTGCGTCGACTGCGCAGCGTCGGGCACGCCGCTGGTGCACACCGTGTTCCGTCAGGGCCTGTCGCGCTGGTTCGGGGTGCTGTTCTGGTTCCTGCTGCTGGGCGCCTTCGGCGCGCTGATGTACCGCCTGGCCCAGCTTGCCGCGCGCGAGCGCGACGCGGCGCCGGGAGCCCAGCGCGAGCCCCTGCGCCAGTTCGCCCTGCTGCTGGATTGGGCGCCTGCCCAGCTGATGTGCCTCGCGCTGGCGCTGGCCGCGCACTTCGACGCCGTGCTCGCCGCCTGGCGCGACTGGCATGCCGGCCGCGGCCAGGGCTGGTTCGTGCTGGATCTGGGTTTTCTGGACGCCGCCGCCCGCGCCAGCGTGCGCGAGGAGTTGATCGAGGACGCTCTGGACGAAGGCCTGCCGCCGCCCAGTGAGGTCGAGGTCGCGGGTGACGAGGCCAGCCTCGTCGGTACCGCCGCCATTCCAGCGGGCGCCCTGCGCGAGCTGCGCGACGCCATGAGCCTGGTCTGGCGCGTGCTGCTGGTCTGGCTGAGCGTGCTTGCGCTGTTCGTGCTGGCCGGTTACGTCGGCTGAGGTGGCGCCTCGGATCCATGCGGCCACACGCGGACCCAGAACCACAGCTCCAGCGCTGCACCTGCAGCCACAAGCCCCCAGGCCGAGTGTTCAAAGCCGAAACCATAGGCCGCAAGTGCGGCGATCGCGATCAGCAGGGTGATCCAGCGGCGTTGCATGGCGGTGTCTCCAGTCAAGTTCACTCGTCGGCTTCAGTGATCGGCGGCGCCGGCGGCGGCGCCTTCAAGCGGCCGCTGCGGCGCAGGGCGTCGCGCAGCACGTACTCGATCTGCGCATTCAGCGAGCGCAGCTCGTCGTCCGCCCACAGCTGCATCGCATCGAGCACTTCGGCGCGGATCCGCAGCGGATAGGCTTTCTTCTCGCTCATCGGCGATCAGTACAGGCTGCCGGCATTCAGCACCGGCTGCGGGCCACGGTCGCCGCAGAGCACGACCAACAGGTTGCTGACCATCGCCGCGCGGCGCTCGTCGTCGAGCTCGACGACCTTGCGCTCGGCCAGCTTGTCCAGCGCCATCTCGACCATGCCCACCGCGCCTTCGACGATCCGCGTGCGCGCGGCAATCACCGCATTGGCCTGTTGGCGCTGCAGCATGGCCTGGGCGATCTCGGCCGAGTAGGCGAGATGGCTGATCCGCGCCTCCAGCACCTCCACGCCGGCCTGCTCAAGGCGCGCCTGGATCTCCTCGGTCAGATGCTTCGAGACTTCCGCGGCATGGCTGCGCAGGGCGATGTCGCCATCGTTGTGCGGCTCGTAGGGATAGCTGCTGGCCATCGCGCGCAGCGCCGACTCGGACTGGATGTGCACGAAGCTCTCGTAGTCGTCGACGTTGAACACCGCCTCCGCCGAATCGACCACCTTCCAGACGATGACGGACGCGATCTCGATCGGGCTGCCTTCCAGCTCGTTGACCTTGAGCTTGCCGCTCTCGAAGTTGCGCACGCGCAGCGAGACCTTGCGCTTGGCGAAGAAGGGGTTGTTCCAGCGCAGGCCGGTGTCCTTGACCGTGCCGACATAGCGGCCGAACAGGCTCAGCACGGCCGCTTGGTTGGGTTCGACCATGTACAAGCCGAACAGGGCGAACCCGAGCCCCAAGAAACTGAGGCCCATCAGCACACCGAGCGGCCCGGTCCGCACGCCCGCCACCCCGAGCACCACGATGGCCAGCATGCCGGCGAGGATCGCCAGTAGCGTGGGAATTCCCGACAGTGATTTGACCGGCAGCTCTTTCATGGCGTCCTCCTTGGGTGCGGGAGGACGATATCAATCTGATATCACTCGGCGCAAGTGGCGCTGCGGCGGGCTGGCGCCATCGGCCATCCACGAACGGCGCACCGCCTCTGCCGGGCCGCGCAGCGCGCCGGGTCGAACCCCTCCGCCCCGGCGGGGAGCGGAGGAGAGCGCTTGTCGGCTCCCGGTGGCAGCCGACGCTCTGCGGAGATCGAGCGAAGCGAGGGCAAATCGCGGAGAGGGGCGGCCATGCCCTAGCTTTGGCTTCCCGCCCGTTCGGCACAGAATCGCGCCGGTCACGGTGCAGACGCAGCGCATCCATCCGGTCAGGGCATCAGGGCGCGCGCTGCTCGGCTTCCAGCGGAAACGCGATCCCACCCTTGGCGTTGACCGCAGCCCCTCGCCCGGCGCCAGGCAGCGGCAGCTGCACGAACAGCGGATCCTCGCTGTCGGCCGACAGCGGCAGGGCGAAGTGCAGACGGCCGTCGATCACCGCGCCCTCGCTGCTGCCGTGTGCGCCGACCCACTCGCAGGGTTCGTCTCCGATCTCGGGACAGATCGCCGGGCCGGTCGACCACTGCACGCTGGCTGTCGACTCACCGATGCCGTGCCAGACCTCGATGTCCAGGGCTAGCGAAGCGCCGAGCGTGCGCAGCGAAGGATGCTCGCGCCGCAGCGTCCACTGGCCGTGCCAGAGGCCAGGTGCGGTCTCGGCCGCACGCTCCTCGGCGCTCTGCATATCTTCAGTCGGCTCATAGCCCAGGCAGCTGGCGGCGGCGACGAGGCCCAACAGCAGGCCGTGGAAAGGGTGCAGGCGCATGGTGGGCTCCAGTGTCGGGGACAGTTCGCTACCAACAGGAATACGCGCTCGCGCTGGAAAGTCGGACACTCGGGTCCTCTATGGCCACACGAACAAGACGAACTGCTTCGCGACCGCCCTGTGCCCATCTGCCCCCGGCCATGACCTGCAAGCTGTGCAGGCCGCCCGGTCGTTGCCGTGTCGGCGAGAAGAAGCACTGACCTCAGGGTAAGAATTCTCCTATTGTCAGGTCGCGACTCGGGTGGTTTAGTTCAGGCCTCGTCCGCGTACCCGCCTGAGCAGTTCAATGAACCGCCTATTCAATCTCAGCTCGCC
>NZ_CALART010000043.1 GCF_937888285.1 uncultured Aquimonas sp. | reverse complement strand
ATCCCGAATCCCGAATCCCGAATCCCGAATCCCGAATCCCGAATCCCGAATCCCAGTCCAAGCGCCCAAAGGCTAGACTCCACCTCCGGGCCAGCCCGGCCCGATGCGCCCGGAATCGTCTTGGCAGAGGACATCACCCGTTTGCTGCAGCAGGCCAGCGAGGGCGATCGCGCCGCACTGGATGCGCTGATGCCGCTGGTCTATGAGCCGCTGCGGCGGATCGCCCGCGGACAGATCGCCAGCGAAGGCCGCGCGCACACACTGTCGACTACGGCACTCGTTCACGAGGCCTGGCTGCGCCTGTCGAACGCGGGCGAGATCGAGTGGCAGGACCAGGTCCACTTCTATCGCTACGCCGCGCGCGCGATGCGCAACATCCTGATCGACGCCGCGCGGGCGCGTCAGGCGCAGAAGCGCGGTAGCGGGGCCGAGCATCTGGATATCGACGAACTGTCGCTGCCGATCAGCGACGCCGCCAGCGGCGATCTGCTGGCCCTGGACGAAGCGCTGCTCAAGCTTGGCGAAGTCAATCCGCGGCTGGCCCAGGTCGTCGAGCTGCGCTTCTTCGCCGGACTTGAAGTTGAACAGGTCGGCGAGGTGCTGGGGATCCACGCGCGCAGCGTCGTGCGCGACTGGCGACGCGCGCGCGCGCTGCTGGCGCAGATGCTGGATGCCGAAGCGCTGCCGGAGTAGCGCCGATGGACGCACAGGAACGCGAACGCTGGCAGCGTATCGATGCGCTGTTCGAAGCCGCTTTGGAGCAGCCCGAGGCGGATCGCCTGGCCTGGCTGGAGCAGGCCTGTCCTGATGCGGACCTGCGCGCGCAGGTGCTTGATCTTCTGCGCCGCGAGCAGCAGGACGCAGGGCCGCTGGAAGCCTTGGCCAACGCGCTCAGCCAGGGCCTGATCGTGGAAGGCTTGCGCGGGCGCTGCCTGGGCGGCTGGACACTGCTGGAGCTGCTGGGTGAAGGCGGCATGGCCACGGTCTGGCGGGCCAGCCGCGAGGTCGGCGGCTACACCCGCGAGGCTGCGCTCAAATGCCTGAAGCTCGGCCTGTACTCGCCCGAACTGCGCCAGCGCTTCATCGATGAACAGTCGATCCTGGCGCGGCTGGAGCACCCGCACATCGCCCGACTCTATGAGGCCGGCATCGCCGAGGACGGCACGCCCTACATCGCGATGGAGCAAGTGCGGGGCCTCGATCTGATCGCGCATGCGGACGCGCGCCGACTCGACACCGCGCAGCGCATCGCGCTGTTCCTGAAGGTCGTCGACGCGGTCGCGCACGCGCACCGCGAGCTGGTCGTGCACCGCGACCTCAAGCCCGCCAACATCCTGGTCGACGAACACGGCGCGCCGCGCCTGCTCGACTTCGGCATCGCCCGCCTGATCGAACCCGGCAGCGGCCATGTCGCCACCACCGCGCTGCGCCCGCACACGCCCGAGTACGCCGCGCCCGAGCAGCTGCACGGCGAGCCGGTCGGCGTGCGTGCGGATGTGTATGCGCTGGGCCTGCTGCTGCACGAGCTGCTCTGCGGCGAGCGCGCGCCCGCGGATCCGCAGCAGCGCGAGCAGGGCGGGCCGTCCACCCGTCTGCGCCGCAGCGCGCGTCGCGAGGCGCTCGCCGAGCTGCGACGACGCAGCGCCACCCGCCTGCTGCGCGAGCTGCGCGGCGATCTCGATCTGATCGTGCAGCGCTGTCTTCGGGTCGAGCCCGGACAGCGCTACCCCAGTGCCGAGGCGCTGGCCGAAGACCTGCGGCGCTGGCAGCAGCAGCGCCCGATCAGCGCGCGCCAGGGCAACCGCCGCTACCGCTTCCGACGCTACCTGCAGCGACACTGGCTGCCGCTCTCGGCCGCCGCGCTGGTGCTGCTGTCCTTGAGTGCAGGCATCGCGCTGGCCCTGCGCGAGGCCGCGCGCGCCGATGCCGAAGCCGCGGCAGCGCGTCAGGCCGAAGCCGAAGCCCGCAGTCAGGCGCAACGCGCCCAGACGATCACGGGCTTCGTGGTCGGCCTGTTTCGGGCGCAGCTGCCTGGGCGTCCGCGCGACGAGATGCCGAGCACGCGTGAGCTTTTGGACCGCGGCATCGAACAGGCCCGCGACCCTGCCGCCGGGCCGCCCGACCTTCGCGCTGACCTGATGCTCACGCTCGGCGAGATCGTGATGGCGCGGCTGCAGTTTGACGAGGCAATGGCGCTGGCCGAGGAAGCGCAGTCGCTACTCGGCGATGCGGCCACGGCCGAGCCCGAGGCCTGGGGTCGCGCCCTCCACCTGCGCGCCGACGTGTTCCGCTTCCAGCGACGATACGAGGACCTGCGCACTGCTCTGGATGACGGCATCGCCTTCCATGACGCGCGCGCGCCGCGCGCCGTGCGACGACTGGAGATGCTGCGCGAGCGCGCCGGCCTGGAGCGGCACATGGAAAACTTCGGCGAGTCCGAGCGCTTGCTGGCCGCGCTGCGTGTCGAGATCGAAGGCCGCGACGACATCGGCGATCTGCCCATGCGCCTGCTCGGTGATCTGGCGAATGTGTACGGCGCGCAGGGCCGCCTGCGCGAGGCCGCGGCGATGCACGAGGAAGTGCTGGCGATCAAGCGCGCGAGCCCGGAAACCAGCGCGGTGTCGCTCAGCATCAGTCTGTTCAACCTGGGCAGCGCGCGTTTCTCGATGGGCGCACTCGATGAGGCGCGACGGCGCTTCGATGAGGTGCAGGCGACCCTGGCGAGCATCGACACGCCGGTGCAGGTGCGCGCGGCCGCTCTGCACGCACAGGCCCGGCTGGAACACGCGCAGGGCAGGGCAGAGCGCGCGCTGGAACTTCAGCGCGCCTCGGCGCAGGAGTGGGCCCGCAACCTCGGCCATGCCAGCGCCGAACAGGACTATCTGGAGGATTGGCACAGCGGCCGCATCCTCGCCGATCTCGGTCGCCGCGAGGAGGCTCGCCGTAGGCTTGAACGTGCAGTCGGTCGCATGCAGACGCGGCAGGACGCACCGCCGCCGCGGATCGCCAGCGTGCAGGCGCGAATTGCGCAGATCCATTGCGAGCAGGCCGAGGTCGAGGCGGCGCGTGACTGGTTGGCGCAGGCGCGAAGCACGCTGGGCGGCGGATCCGACGAATCGCTGGATGAGGCCGAAGCCGTCTGCGCCATGGCGGAGGGGCGGGCCGCGGCTGCGGTAGAGGGCCTGCAGAACCGGCGCCAGCGCGATCCGCTCAGCGTCGACGATCCCGAGTTCGATCGCATGCGGGTGGAGACCTTGCTGGCGGAAGCGCTGGCTGCGGCAGGGCGCGAGGACGAGTCGCGCGTGTTGGCGGATGAGATCGAGGCGCGACTGGACCGCATCGGTGCCGTGCCGGAGCACGCGCTGCGTCTTCGCGTGCAGGCACTGCGTCGCTGAACCGTCGAACGCGCTTGCCCGCGTTCGACGGAAGCTCGTGCGGCGGGTGGCCATCGCGGGGCTGCGCCCATGGAAAACGGTCGACGCGTTGCGCTTGTCTACCCTGCGCGTGGGGATGCGACGGGCGCCGGCGAGGCCAAGGCGTCACTGGCCCGGGTCGCGCGGTTGCCACGATTCAGATCGGGTCGATGCTCAGCGCGCGTTGACTCTGGGTGTGGCGAAGCAGCGGGCTCGGTCCTGGTTGTCCTGTGCTCGCCGCTTTCTGCGCTGGGGGAGGTGAACCGGAAACTGGCCCCGCTGGAGGCGTTCGATCATGCCCCGTCTGCTCACTCGTCTTGTACCCGCCATCGTCCTGCTGACCTGCGCTGCGCTGGCGTCCGCCGCGACCCGCACCTGGCCCGGCAATGCGCCCTGCGCAGGCACGCTGCAGGCCTGCATTGACGCTTCGGCGGCGGGTGACGAAGTGCTGATCGCGACCACGGCCGAGATCGACGAGAACATCACCCTCAACAAGTCCTTCGCCCTGCGCGCGGCGCCCAACCAGGTGGCGCGCTTCGCGCCGGGGCGCAGCGTCATCGGGCAGATGACCAACAACGTGACGAGCTGGGATATCGAGGGCCTGCACCTGCGCGACGGCCGGCTCGAGCTGCTGCACAGTGCGCCGTCCTCGCTGAGTGTGCGCCTGGTCAACAACCGCCTGGACTTCACCGAGGGCCCGACCTTCGGTGCACGCGTCGAGTTGAGCGTGGTCAAGACGAATGCCAACGGCACCGCCACCGTCGAGGTGCAGAACAACCGCGTCGACAACGGCATGTCCAACCAGCCGGCGATCAGCCTCAGCCTGAACGCGCGCGCCACGGGCCGCGTGGCCTTCAATCGCATCGTTCGGCGTTGGCCACAGGGCAGCAGTGGTTACGGACTCCTGCTCAGGCTGAGTCCCGGCGATCCGCACGTGGTGAACGTGTATGGCAACCGCGTCGAGGGCGGCTTTCGTGATGGCGCCCTGCGCGTCGATGTGGGCGTGACGCCGGTGTTCGGCAGTGGAGGCAGTTCGACGCCGGTGGTCCGCGCGTTCAGCAATGTGCTGGTCTGCCGGAAATTTGGTGCGACCTTCTACCCGGTGGGCCTGTATGCGGCCTCGTTCGCCGCCGGTGGCCAGAACGAGCTGCGCCTGTTCAACAACACCGCCGTGGGCTGCGACACCCCGATCTGGATCGACTACCCGATCAACGGACCCAGCCTGAGCGGCAGCATCTTCAACAACCTGATCGCCCACAACACCCAGAGCCTGGTGGTCTCGGGCAATGTGGTGGGCGGCTTCACCATCGAGCGCAACCTGAGTTTCGGCAACAGTTTCAACACGATGCCCGCCAGCGCCACGCTCACCGTAACCGGCGATCCGCGCCTGCGCTCGCTGCGGTTTCCGCGGCTGGGCGCGGGCTCGGCCGCGATCAACGCCGGCAATGCAGTGTCCGCCCAGCTGCTCTACGGCGCGGCCGGCGCGCCGCAGGTCGATGTCGACGGGCGGCGCCGGTACGTCGGAACGGGCGCGAACGCGGTCGATATCGGCGCCTACGAATCCGGCGACGAGGTCAGCCTGCTGCGCAACGGCAGCGCCAGCAGCAGTTCGATCGCGCTGCGCGTGGCCAGCGAGGCCGTGCCTGTCCACGTCAGCAAGAGCTTCAACCCGGTGGCGGGGGCGGCGGGCGCCAGCAACCCCAACCCGATCGGAGTGTTCCATCTGGGCGAATGGTTCGGCTATGCGATCGGCGCCAGCGTGCCGGCCAACGCCTACCTGCACCGCTTTGCGCCTGGCCCCAGCGGCAGCTTCGGCGCCAGCTATCGACACGAGACGGCGGCCGCCAACACCAGCTTCGAGGCCACCTCGCTCAGCAACACCTATCTCAACGGCAAGGGCCGCGAGGACGCGATCGTGCTGGCCACGCCGGTCTGGCTGGGCGGCGCGCAGAACCCGCAGAACATCGCCGTGGGCTTCAGCTGCCCCAGCGGCAGCACCGGCGCCAACTGCTGGTTCATCGGCAACCAGGTGCTGGGCGCCAGCATGCCGACCGGCTTCGGCTTCCATGTCTATGCCCAGGACCCCAGCCCCAACGCCTTCGTGCACCGCGTCACCACGGCCGGCCGCTTCAGCCCCATGGCCTATCACCCGCTGCTGGGCGACGATCCGAACCGCTGCGCGCGCGCCCTGGCCACCCCGCGGGTGGTGCCGGGCCTGACCAACAACACCACCTATGACCTCGAATGGCGGCAGATCGATGGCCGCGGCGTCTGGGGTATCCAGGGAGAGGCCTCGATGCCGGTGGGCGCCGAGTTCTTCGTCTTCGTCGACGCCACCTCCTTCGAGGACTGCGCCTTCGCCGAGCTGTTCAAGGATGGGTTTGAGGATTGAGGGCCGGGATTGGGAATTGGGAGTCGGGAATCGATGAAAACCCGGCACTTGCCTCGGCCAGCGCTGCATCTCGAATCGGACGACTGGTTTTGCAGGGGCTGGAGCTTGCGGAGCTGAGTGCAAACCTCAGGCTAGTCCCGATTCCCGATTCCCGATTCCCGATTCCCGATTCCCGATTCCCGATTCCCGA
>NZ_CALART010000042.1 GCF_937888285.1 uncultured Aquimonas sp. | reverse complement strand
CTGCGGAGGGTGCGCTATGGTAGCGGGCGCGAGGGATAAATCAGAGGGTCCCTAACGCTGTTTAGGGACCCAGCCTGTGCGGCCTGCGTATCGTAACCGTAGATCCAGCTGCGCCCATGGGCCGAGGCCGAGGTGATGCGGCCGTCTGTGTAGGTCACGCTGATATGGCGGCCGTCGCTCGCGGTAATCGACTTCAAGCGCACCGGGCTGGTGGGGCCCTGCTGCGAGTCATACTCGAACTCGACCGAATGATCAAATCTGTCCCGAATGCGCGTGACATACATGACGTTGCGCTTCCGAACCAAGCTACCCGTAAGCGTTGAATTGACGTTTATCGGGCGCGCCAGGGGCGTCTCGAAGGTCTGCGCCATATGCGAAAAAGTATAGCGAGTACCGTCTGCAGTGATTGCCTCGAAGCCCTCCCCAGTCGCGTTAGAGCCCGCCGGCAGAGGAACGCAGCGCACATAGGTGAATGCTGGAGTTACGTAAAGCCAGTCATCACCAGTGTTTGGTCGCGGCGAGCCGGTATCGGCCACAAGCAGCTCGCCGCCGCCGGGCATCTGCGCCTGCAAACCCTGCCAATACTCTCTGCTCGGGTAACCAGCACCACCAGGCACCACGACAAAGCCGGGGTTGGGCTGTGAACAACGATTCGCGGTCCAGGTAGGGCCGTAAACGCCCTCAATCCGCGGCAAATCAATGTCCCAGTCACCGAATGCGCCATCCATGGGCTTGCCGATCGGATACGCGCCTACGCTGAAAGTGCGGGTCAGCGAAACCGGAATCCCCGAGTTCCCCGGCAGATCAATGTCTGTGACAGAGAAAGACAAGGCTCCGTTGTACAGATTGACGTTGTCGCCAAACAGCTCTGGTCCATGGGAGGTCAGGGCTTGCCGCGACTGCAGAAACTTGTCGTAGTCCTCCCAGGGCTCGCGCGCGGTGGACAGTAGCGCCCGCATCGCCTCCGAGCCCTCTACCAGGTCGTCGCTGTCCGCGGCGTTGCCGAGCAGGACGGTAGGTGCGAGCAGACTCAGGAACAACCACAAGCTCAGCCATCGGCTACGCAAACGCATAGATCACCATCTTTAGAAATTGGAGAGATCAGCCAACGACGATGAGCTAGTCGCTGTGAGGAAGGAACGCTGGTTGCGTACGCGCGCAAAGCAGTGAGCGGGCGCTCGTGGGCGGGGAGAGACTAGTTGAGCGATATTGCCGCTTGCAACTGCAGCTTAAAGTTCATGTTTCGCACCAAGAATACTTCGCAGTGTCAAGCTGTCAGTTATTGCAGGATGGATCAGCGATAAAAACTTCAGACTTTTCGCGGATGACGCACGCGCTCCGAGCGCGACGCCTGGGCAGCTTGCGCCTTGAGAGTCTCGCGCACCCAAGACCCAGCCGCTTGGTGATGCGCCCTCCGAATGGTCAGAAAAGCGCCGCTGAGCCTATCAAGCCATCAATGACAGTTCAGGCCGGGGACTGCCATGACTCGGCCCCTCACCCACACCCCGGCCGCTTCCCCGCCCTCCTCGCTTCCTCGTACACCACACGCAGCCCGGGCGCCGCTTCGCTCAGTGCCCGGATACGACCCTCGGGATCCGGATGCGTGGACAGGAAGCGCGGGGGGCGACCTTCGCTGCCGGTGGCGCTCTGCATGGCCTGCCAGAGTTCGACGGCGGCCTGCGGGTCGAAGCCGGCCTGGGCCATCAGGCGTTGGCCGTACACGTCGGCTTCGGTTTCATGCTTGCGCGAGAACGGCAGCAGCACGCCGACCTGGGCGCCGGCGCCCAGCGCGGCCATGGCCAGGTTGACCTGCTCCGGCGAGGCGTTGCGGCCGGCGTAGGCGCCGGCGAGGGCCACGCCGGTCTGGGCCAGCTGCTGCTGGCTGATGCGTTCGCCGGCGTGGCGGTAGACGACGTGGCCAATCTCGTGGCCAAGCACCGCGGCCAGCTTGTCGGGCGTGTCGGCCACGCGCAGCAGGCCGGTGTTGACGCCGACCTTGCCGCCCGGCAGCGCGAAGGCATTGGGCTCGGCGATGGCGAAGGCCTGGGCTTCCCAGGGCAGGCGCTGCCATTCGGGCGGCAGTTCACGAACAAGCGCATCGACGATGCACTGCGCATAGGCGCTGCGCGCGGGCACGGTGCTGGTCTTGTCGTTGGCCTTCATCTGCTCGAAGGCGGTGATGCCCATCTGGTTGACCTGGGCATCGGAGACCATCATCACCTGGCTGCGGCCGTCGGGTGTGGTGGCGCAGGCGCTCATCAGCAGGGCGATGGCGGCGAGGGCGAGCAGGCGCAGGGACATGGGCGTTCTCCTTGGGCAGCCGGGCGTTCGGCCTTGGGATTCATCGGGCTTGAACTGTAGCGGCTTCACGAAGATCGCCCAAGCGCGGAGCGTGTTCGGGCTCGGCGGCAGGCGCGATGTCGGGGACGCTGCACTCGGCGAACGGAGCGGTGTGTCGCGGGGGTGAAGCCTATGGTGGGCCAGGGCCCACCCTATGGAGCGATGCCAAGCGTGTTGGCGCGTTGCGCTTCGGCTGGGGCCATAAGCGCGGGATGTCGCGGGGATGGGGCTTATGGTGGGCCGGGGCCCACCCTATTCAAGGAGTGGGGCGCGTTGCGCTCGGCGAAGGGCTAGACGAGGCGAACGGTCAGCGCCGCAGCCACCGCTCGCGCCCGCGCCCGCGCGTCGTCCACATCGCCGCCCCGCGCCAGCGCCACGCCCACACGCCGCTTGCCGGCGACGCGCGGCTTGCCGAACAGGCGCAGGCCGGTCTGCGGTTCGGCCAGCGCGGCGTCGAGGCCGCTGAACTCGGGCACGCCGTGGCCTTCCGCGAGCAGGGCGACCGAAGCCGAGGGTCCGAGCTCGTCAATGGAAGGAATCGGCAAGCCGAGAATGGCGCGCGCATGCAGGGCGAACTCGCTCTGCTCCTGCGAGATCAGGGTGACGAGGCCGGTGTCGTGCGGGCGCGGCGAGACTTCGGAGAACCAGACCTCATCGCCGCGCACGAACAGTTCGACGCCGAACAGGCCCCAGCCGCCGAGCGCATCGGTAATCGCGCGGGCGATGTCCTGCGAGCGCGCGAGCGCGGCTGCCGGCATCGGCTGCGGCTGCCAGCTCTCGCGGTAGTCGCCGTCGATCTGCAGATGGCCGATCGGCGCGCAGAAGCACGTGCCATCGCGGTGGCGCACGGTCAGCAGGGTGATCTCGTACTCGAAGTCGATGAAACCCTCGACGATGCAGCGGCCGGCGCCGGCGCGCCCGCCTTCCTGCGCATAGGCCCAGGCGGGGCCGAGATCGGCTTCGCGGCGCAAGGTGCTCTGGCCCTTGCCCGAGGACGACATCAGCGGTTTGACCACGCAGGGCAGGCCGATCGCGGCGACGGCCGCGCGGAACTCGGCTTCAGTATCGACGAAACGGTAGGGCGAGGTCGGCAGGCCAAGCTCCTCGGCGGCGAGGCGACGGATGCCCTCGCGGTCCATGGTCAGGCGCGCGGCGCGGGCGGTGGGAATCACGGGCAGGCCTTCGGCTTCCAGTTCGACGAGCGTCTGGGTGTGGATGGCCTCGATCTCGGGCACCACCAGATGCGGCTGCTCTTTCGCGATCAAGGCGCGCAGGGCGACCGGATCGAGCATGTCCATCACGTGGCTGCGATGCGCGACCTGCATGGCCGGGGCATTGGCATAGCGGTCGGCGGCGATGACCTCGACGCCCAGCCGCTGCAGCTCGATCACCACCTCCTTGCCGAGCTCACCCGAGCCCAGCATGAGCACGCGGGTAGCGCCAGTCGACAGCGGTGTTCCAAGGCGGATCGCAGCGTGCATCGGGACGACTCCGGGCAGATTCAGGAATGCGCACAGTGTAGCCGCGGCCCCTCTGGCACACTTCGGCGCCATGACTACGGACGGTCCCTTCCCACGCCCCGCCCGGCCCGGCGCGAGGCCCCGCGCCTGGCGCGGCAGCCTGCTGGCGCTGGCTCTGCTGGCGCTATCAAGCGCAGTGCCGGCGCAGGACACGGCGCCACCATCGCCCGAAAGCGCGGCCGCACCGCGCATTGCCGGGCTGATCCGCGAGCCGCGCCTGCGCGAGATCAGCGGCATCGCCGCTTCGCGTCGTCACGCCGGGCTGCTGTGGGTCCACAACGACAGCGGCTACCCGGCGCAGGTGCATGCCATCGATACGCAGGGTCGCCATCACGCCACGCTGGACATCGACGGCGTGGCCGCGCGCGATTTCGAGGACATCGCGGCTTTCGAGCTGGACGGCGTGGCCTATCTGCTGATCGCCGACACCGGCGACAACGGCGGCCGCCGCAGCGAGGTCGAGGTCGTGGTGCTGGCCGAGCCCGAGCGTCTCGAAGACGCCCGGGTGGCCCCGGCCTGGGTGCAGCGCCTGCGCTGGCCCGATGGCCCGCGCGATGTCGAGGCGGTGGCGGTCGACACCGAGGCCGAGCAGGTGCTGTTCATCACCAAGAAGCGGGTGCCGGCCGAGCTGCTGGTCGCCCCGCTGCGTGCGCGGACGGGCGTCATCGAAGCGCGGCGGGTCGGCAGCCTCAGCGGGATCGAGCAGCCCAGCCCGGCGGAACTGGCCGGCAACCCGCGCTTCGGCCGCTACCGCGCGCAGATCACCGGCGCCGATCTGTCAGCCGACGGCCGCATGCTGGCGGTGCTCAACTACCGCCGCGCCTATCTGTATCGGCGGGACATCGGCGAAGGCTGGGCGCAGGCGCTGGCGCGCCCTGGCCAGCCGCTGCAGTTCGGCTGGCTGGCCCAGGCCGAGGCGATCGCCTTCGATACGAGCGGCCGCAGCCTGTGGATCAGCAGCGAGCGCCTGCCGGCGCCCCTGATCGAGCTGCCGCTGCCGCCACCGGAGCGCTGAGCCGCAGCGGGCTTTGCGCAGCGAGGCGATGGCTCAGACGCGTCCGAGCGCCCGCAGCCAATGGCGCACCAGCTCGGAGAGGACGCGCTCGCCCTCAGCGCCCTCGGGCAGCCGATCCAGTGCGAGCACGCAGCGATCGCTGGCCGGCCAGCTCAGCAGCCCTGGCGCTGCCGACAGTGGCGGCATCCGGGCAAGTCCACCCTTGCCGCTACCCGCATGCAGGATCAGCTGGAAGGCCTGCCGCGGCTGCAGGCGGAAGGTGGCGAAATCGCCTGCCAGCGCATAGTTCGGCGCGTTCCATTTCCAGCTCTCGAGCACGCCGGGGGCGGCGTCGAGCAGGAGGCGGCGATAGCGATCGATGGCATCGCGCCGTGGATGGTCCAGCGCATTCAGCAGCGCATCGACTGAGGCATCGGCAGTGCGGGCCATGGCCCTTCTCCATGGAGGGTGGGGTGCGATGCACGCGGATGGCGCATGGCTGGGTCTTGAGTCAGGCTGCCTGCCCTGCCCCAGCTGCGCAAGATCCCGGCTTGGCTGTACTCGCAACTGGATCGCGTCTCAGCGCGGCGCAGTCGGTGGTGGATTCGCAGAGCTGACCACGTCGACTGCCAGGCACTGGCCCTGATCGTTGCAGGCACGTGCCTGCAGGCGACCGCAGCCTTCGCTCCACATGAAGGCCGGATTGCCAGCACGCTCGTTTCTACACACAGCCGGGCTTGGCGAGGCCACGCCGACGCGTGCGCGGCCTGGCCTGTGCTTCCTTGAAAGCGGCACACTTGCGCCTCTCCCACTGCGGCGTCCTACCTCGATGCGTCTGGTGCTCGACACCAATGTCTGGCTCGACCTGCTGCTGTTCGAGGATCCCCGCTGCGCGCCACTCCGGCAGGCCGTGGATGCCGCCGAGGTTTGCATTCTGCTGCGCGAGGACTGCCACGCGGAGTGGCTGCGCGTGCTCGCCTACCCGGCGCTGCGCATGGATCCCGCACGACAGTCGCAGCTCGCGCTGCAGCAGCGCGCGCTGTGCGAATGGGTCACCGGGGCACGCACGGCAGCGGGTCCCGCCCTGCCCCGCTGCCGCGATCGCGACGATCAGAAGTTCATCGAGCTCGCGTGGGAGGGCGACGCGGACTGCCTGCTCAGCCGCGACAAGGCGCTGCTGGAACTGGACCGGCGCTGCCGGCGGCAAGGGCTGTTCGCGATCGCAAGGCCTGAGGCCTTGCCCCGGAAAGGCGCCATAAATCTGGCGCCAGAAAATGCAAGCGACGGGCGGCCGCAGATCAACAAATCGTGACAGTCGGACCGCGGCGCGTTCATCACACTCCGCCGGCGTCACCCGCGCGGCCGCAGAGCCGCTATCGCCCCGACACCAAGGATTGCACCCATGAAATTTGCGAAGTACCTGAGCCTCGGGCTCCTGCTCGCCGCCTCAGCGCATTCGGCTGGACCGGCCAACGACACGGGCGTCACGGCCAGCTCGCGGGCCCCGGATTTCAGCCAGCCCCGCGCGGTTTCGGGCACCGGCTCGATGCTCGGCAGCGAATCCACGATGAGCCCGCGCTTCTTCCGCTCGGGCACCCCGGGCGATGCCTGCTCGACGTTCAGCAGCGGCGATTTCCAGTACCAGGCGATCCCGATGCGCTCGGACGCGAGCGGCAGCATCACCGCGAACTTCGATCCGGGCACTTGTGATACCAACGTCTTCGTGACCTTCCATACCGGCACCTTCAACCCCGCCAACATCTGCAGCGGCTACGTCTGGAGCTTCGGTTCCTCGCAGGCGTTCAACGAGACGTTCGCGGCGCCGGCCAATACCGACCTGGTGATGGTGGTGTCCGGTGTTGCCAACGCCCCGGGCGTGGTCTGCGGCCCCTACACCTACGCCATCACCGGCGCCAACCCGCCGGGCGGTGGCTTCCCGCCGCCGGTGCCGCGTCCCGCAGTGATTCCCAGCCTTGGCCCGAGCGGCCTCGCCCTGCTGGCGCTGGTGCTGGGTGCGCTCGGCGCGGGCGTGCTGATGCGTCGCAAGTAAACCTTGCTTGATGGTGCACCGACGAAGCCGCGGGCCTGCCCGCGGCTTTGTTGTTTCAGGGCGGAACCGGCTCGAATCCGTCGCTGAATATGTCCTCGATCGCCGCATCCAGCACGCTCCGGACGATGTCGTAGTTGGAGTCGCCGCTGACCTGGGCCGCGCCCCAGTAGAGCTCGGTGCCCAGCGCCGTCGTCAGCGCCATCGGCTGCACGTTGCCGAGCCCGGGCCGCGCGCTCAGCGCCTCGGGCGGTGACCAGGCGATGCCATCGGGCGAGCGGCTGCGGTGGATCTGGAAGCTGCCGCCTTCGACCCGCGCGAAGAACACCTGCCATTCGCCCGCTGCGCTCCACAGCGGCCAGGCGTCGTGGTTGTTGCCGCTGCCGGCCAGGCTCTGCGGCGTATCCGTCCACGCCAGCGGATCCAGGCTGCTGCGCGCCCACAGCTGCAGCTGGCCGTTACCGGGATTGGTCTGATAGACCAGCAGCAGTCGGCCATCCTGTGGACGCTGCGCGATGCGCGGCAAGGCGGCGGAGGCAGGGCTGATCTGGACCCGCGTGCTGTCCCAGCTCAGGCCCTCGTCGCTGGACACGGACGCATGGGCCGCGCCACCCAAGCGGTGATAGACCAGCAGCAGCCGACCGTCCTGTAGTCGCCTCACCTGCGGATTGATCTCGCCCCCGGTGGGCCAGCCGAGAGCGATCGGCGCGCTGGAGGAGAAGCTGAGCCCGTCGACCGAGGTCGCACGGTGGATCCGGAAAGCGCCGCTGGCATTGCTGAGGTGGAACAGCAGCCAGCCACCCTCAACACCTTCGACCAGACTGGGGTGGCGCTCATTGGCGGCGCTGGTCACCACCGCCAGCGGTGCGCTCCAGCTCGCCCCGGCGTCGGTGGAGTGGGTGAGCCAGAGATCGCCGCTGAAGCTGCCATCCAGGCGTTCGAATACGGCGACGCGAACTTCCGGCGCCTCGGCGGCCCCCTGCACGCTGGCCTGGTAGTCGTTGCCTGGGCCACCGACCACCGTCAGCGGCTGGGCCTGCGCCGCGACCGCGATCGACAGCAGCGCCAGCGCGCCAGATCTGAAGATGCCTTGCTGCATATGTGCTCCTGCGCCTCGCCCGCTGCTTCGACCCAACTGCCTGCGACGAGATCCGGTCGCCCTGCGTGTCACCGGGACCAGCCCGCCAACGGCTTGGGCGGGCCCACGGTTTCAGCGAGAATGCGCGACCTTTTCCCCGAGATCCCGCCATGAAGGCCAATGAAGTCAAGAAGGGCAATGTCGTCGAACACAATGGCACCGTCTACCAGGTGCGCGACATCGAGCGCAGCGCGCCGACGGCCAGAGGCGGCAACGTCACCTTCCGCTTCACCCTCTACAGCATCCCCGGTGGCGCCAAGTACGACCTGAGCCTGCGCGCTGACGACGATCTGAAGGAACTCGACCTGGTGCGTCGCCAGGCCACCTTCTCGTACAAGGATGGCGAGGCCTTCGTGTTCCTCGACAGCGAGGACTACACAAGCTACCAGCTTGACGCCGACGTGGTCGGCGACGCCGCCGGCTACATCACCGATGGCCTGGAGAACTGCTACGTCGCGGTCATCGACGACCAGCCCGTGGCCCTGCAGCTGCCGCCCAGCGTGGTGCTGGAAGTGGTCGACACCGCCCCCGAAATGAAGGGCGCCACCGCCACCAAGCGGCCGAAGCCGGCCAAGCTGTCGACCGGCATCGAGATCCAGGTGCCGGAGTACATCACCAACGGCGAGCGCATCCTGGTCAGCACCGTGACCGGCGAGTTCGCCGGACGCGCGGACTGAACGGCCGTTCCCCGCTCGCCCGCGTGGGCCTTGGGGGCCCACGCGGTGGCCCGGCGGTGCTGGCCGGCTCAAGCACGCGTCGATCCGGCGAGGCTGGGCTCGCGGCATCAAGGCTGGGTCGAGCACAGACTCGATCAGCCTGCCCCGGGCAGCAGGCGGAATGGAAAGGCAATAGCGCGAGATCCGGTACGGCGCCCCCCCTGAAACAGAAAGGCGCGACGCCCCCACCGGGAGCGCCGCGCCTTAGGCCTTGCGCGCGGGTTACTGCGGAGTCAGGCGGACCGCCTGTGCGCGCTGTTCCGCGCTCAGCGACTCCATGGAGACGATCTGCAGTCGCGCCTCGTCGATGGCACCCACCGTGTCCTGCGCCTCCAGCGATGCTGTGACGCTCTTCGGCAGCGAGTACATCGCGCCGGTGGCCGGGTCGACCGCCAGCATGCCAATCAGACCGCCGAGCAGGATGTTGCCGAAGTACCAGCCGCTGGTGCTGCCGCGGATGGTCATCTGCTGGTCCGCGAAGCCGGGCTTGCTGAAAGCCAGCGTGTAGACCTCGGACTTGAAGTAGCCCGCGCCGCGCTTGAGCGTGAGGGTGACCGGCGTCTCCCCCACGTGCACGCGCTGGCTGGCGCGGTTGCTGACCGTGACCTGGGCACCTTCAGGTGCGCTGGTAATGGTGATGGCCTGAGACTGGCCGTTGAACAGAGTGGCGCAACCCGAGAGCGCCACGGCCAGCGCCGCGGCGACAATGACCTGCTTCATACGATGAATCCCATGAAAGAACGCCCGAAGGCGGCCGCGCGGAAAGCGCCGCGCGCGGATGCTAGAGGAGCCGGGCTCGCAGGGGAAGAGCGCCTCGCTGGCCGCGCGATCACGACTGCGCCGCACGTTGATCGGGAGCATCCAGGCTGCACGTCGCGAGGCTTGCCGAAGACTCTGTCAGGCGCGCGACTCACCGCGGTGCATCAGCCAGCCCGCGATCACGATGGCGGTAGTCACGAACAGGATGATCAGCGTGGCCAGCGCGTTGATCTCGGGCGTGATGCCGAACTTGACCTTGGAGTAAACCACCATCGGCAGGGTGCTGCTGCCGGGCCCGGAGACGAAACTCGCCACCACCAGGTCATCGACCGACAGGGTGAAGGCCAGCAGCCAGCCGGCGATGAGCGCCGGGAAGATCTGCGGCAGGGTAATCAGGAAGAACACCTTCCACGGCCGCGCGCCCAAGTCCATCGCGGCTTCCTCAAGGCTTTCATCCATCTGCGCCAAGCGTGACTGCACCACCACGGTGACGTAGGCCGTGCAGAAGGTGATGTGGGCGATCGCAATGGTGGTGAAACCGCGCTGCGCCGGCCAGCCGGTGAGCTGCTGCAGGAACACGAACAGCAGCAGGGCCGACAGCCCCAGCATCACCTCGGGCATCACCAGCGGCGCCGACGTCATGATCGACAGCAGCGGCCGGCTGCGGAAGCGACCGAGGCGGGTGAGCGCGGTGCCGGCAAAGGTGCCGATGACCACCGCAAGTGTCGCCGCGGTGGCGGCGATCAGCAGGCTGCGCCAGGCGGCCTGCAGGATCTGCTCGTTCTGCAGCAGGCGGCCGTACCACTCGGTGGAAAACCCGCCCCAGACGGTGACCAGCCGTGAGCTGTTGAAGCTGTAGGCGATCACCGAAACGATGGGCAGGTAGAGAAACGCGTAGCCGAAAGCCATCGCGGTGAACAGCAGGAAGGGTTTGCGGTTCATGGCGTGCGCGCTTCGCGCGGGTCTTGCCGCTTGGGCGGCAAGACGGGATTGGGGATTGGGGATTGGGGATTGCCGAAGGTCGGCAACGCTCCGCTCGTGCATAGGGTGGGCCCTGGCCCACCGTGGCGGTGACCCTGCCGCTGGCGCGGCAGAGCGGGATTGGGGATTCGGGATTGGGGATTGCCGAAGGTCGGCAACGCTCCGCTCGTGCATAGGGTGGGCCCTGGCCCACCGTGGCCAGCGATCCGCGTCGAGGTGCGGGCGCTGGAGCGACGACGGCACACGCGGCCCGCGCGCGCTTCCGCGGGCTGCAGACAGGCCACACCCAGGCCGGCGTCGAGCTCCGGTGGGCCAGGGCCCACCCTATGGCCGCACGGGGAAATGCGCTCGCAAGCCAAGGCTTCTCGAAGCCCGAATCCCCAATCCCCACTTCCCGCTCTCATCCCTTCGCCTCCTTCTCGGCACGCCTGTTCTGCACGTGCTCGAACAGCAGCACCGGGATGACGATCAGCATCAGCATGGCCATCGCCACCGAGGAGGCCACCGGCCAGTTGCGGTTGTGGAAGAACTCGGTCCACAGCACCTTGCCGATCATCAGCGCGTCCGAGCCGCCGAGCAGATCGGGAATCACGAACTCGCCCACCGCCGGGATGAACACCAGCAGGCAGCCCGCGATCACGCCCGGCATCGACAGCGGGAAAGTGATGCGCCAGAACGCCTGCATCGGCCTGCAGCCAAGGTCGGACGCGGCCTCCAGCAGGCGGCGGTCGAGCTTCATCAGGTTGGCCGCCAGCGGCAGCACCATGAAAGGCAGGTAGGAGTAGACGATGCCGACATAGACCGCGAAATCGGTGTTGAGCAGGCGCAGCGGCTCGTCGATGAGCCCCAGCCACTGCAGGGTCTGGTTGATCAGGCCGTTGTTGCGCAAGAGGCCGATCCAGGCATAGATGCGGATCAGGAAGCTGGTCCAGAACGGCAGGATCACCAGCATCAGCAGCACCATGCGCCAGCGAGGCGTGGCGCGGGCGATGCCATACGCCATGGGATAGCCGACCACCAGGGCGATCAGGGTCGAGATCGCGGCGATCTTCAGCGAGTTGAGGTAGGCCGCCAGATACAGCGAGTCCTCGAACAGCTGCAGGTAGTTGCCGAGATTGAGCGTCAGCTGCAGCCGCCAGTGCTCGCCCCAGCTGAGCAGATCGCCGTAGGGCGGACGCGCGCCGGGCATGGGATCGGTGAGGCTGATCTTGGCGAGGATCAGGAAGGGCACGAGGAAGAACACACCCAGCCACAGCATGGGCACGCCGGCCACGAAGATTCGTCCGCGCCGCTGCCGCAGCTCGCGGCCGAGCAGGCCGATACGCTGATAGACACCGAGGAAGACCTGGTACCACAGGCCCAGCCAGTTGAAGCTGCTGCCATTGCTCATGCCCAGCCCTCCAGGCCGCACCTTGTCACCGCCGGAAGACAGAGCGCCTGCGAACCCGCGCCGTCACCCTCTGCGAAAGCCGGGTGCACTGTCGCGTAGCCACCTGGAAGAGGCAGACCTCGGTCGCAAGCTCTCTGGGTCCCCGCCTTCGCGGGGACGACGAATCGGGGTTGCTTCGAGAGCACCTGCCCCGCGTAGCCGGGCCCAGATGCCCTGAAGCGCGCATAGGGTGGGCCCTGGCCCACCATGGCCTGCGCCCCGCCCCGGTCACGGTCACGGTCACGGTCACGGTCACGGTCACGGTCACGGTCACGGTCACGGTCATGGTCATGGTCACGGACACATACATGCACACCGCTCACCCGCAGCGCATCCATATCCACGTCGCTGGCATTGCACCTGCTCAACTCGTCAACACCACGCCGTCATCGGGATCCCAGCTCAAATACAGCTCGTCGTCCCAGCTGTAGTGCGGGCGCTCGTAGCGGGCCTCGTGGGTGATCTGCACGCGCACCACCTGGCCGTGCTCGGTGGCGACGTGGTAGATCGAGACGTCGCCGAGGTAGGCGATCTCCACCACCCGCCCGCGCGCCCAGTTGCGGCGGTCGGACGGCGGGGCGTCGTGGACGCTGATCTTCTCCGGCCGCACCGCCACCGCCACCGGCGTGCCGATCGGCAGCGGGTCCGAATGCCACATCAGGAACTCGCCGCCCAGCTTCTCGCAGGCGAACTCCAGCTCCTCGTCGCGCTGCGCCGAAACGCGGCCCTCGAAAATGTTCACCGCCCCGATGAACTCGGCCACCAGCCGGTTGGCCGGGAATTCGTAGAGCTGGGCCGGCGTGGCCACCTGCACGATGCGGCCGGCGTCCATCACCGCCACGCGCGAGGACATGGTCATGGCCTCTTCCTGGTCGTGGGTGACGGTGATGAAGGTGACGCCCACGCGCTCCTGGATGCCGACCAGCTCGAACTGGGTGTGCTCGCGCAGCTTGCGATCCAGCGCGCCGAGCGGCTCGTCCAGCAGCAGCAGCTTGGGCTGCTTGGCCAAGGCGCGCGCCAAGGCCACGCGCTGGCGCTGGCCGCCGGAAAGCTGATCCGGCTTGCGGCGGCCGAAGTCCTGCAGTTTGACCAGCTCCAGCATGCTTGCCACGCGGTCGCGGATCTCGCCTTTGCCCAGGCGATCCTGCTGCAGGCCGAAGGCGATGTTCTGCTCCACGCTCATGTGCGGGAACAGCGCATAGCTCTGGAACATCATGTTGACCGGGCGCTCGTAGGGCGGCAGGTCGGTGATGTCGCGATCGCCCAGCAGGATGCGCCCTTTGTCGGCGGTCTCCAGCCCGGCGAGGATGCGCAGCAGGGTCGACTTGCCGCAGCCCGAGCCGCCGAGCAGGGAGAAGAACTCGCCCTGGTAGACGTTCAGGCTGACATCGTCGACCGCGTAGGTCTTGCCGAAGGTCTTGGTGACGCCTTCGATGCGCAGGAAGGGCTGGGCATCGGGCTGCTGCCAGGGTTCGATCGGCGCCTGCTTGCGTCCGGGTTGGGCCATTGCGGGCTCGGTCCTGAGATCGGAAAGAGAGGCGGCCCGCCGGCATGGGCGGGCCGCTGCTGCGAAGACGCAAGCGCGTGCTCAGCGCCCCGATTTGATCTGCGTCCAGGCGCGCACGCGCGCCTGCTGGGCGTCGTCGGGCAGGCGCTTGGGGTCAACCAGCTTGGCCATCACCTCGTCGGAGGGATACACGCCGCCGTCGGCGAGGATCTCCGGGTCGACGAACTCCTTCGAGGCCGGGTTCGGATTGGCATAGACCACGTAGTTGGTGATGCCGGCGATGACCTGAGGCTCCAGCACGTAGTCGATGAAGGCGTACGCGCTGTCGGCGTGCGGCGCATCAGCCGGGATCGCCATCACGTCGAACCAGCGCACCGCGCCTTCCTTGGGAATGATGTACTGCAGCTCGATGCCGGTACCGGCTTCCTCGGCGCGCGCCGCGGCCTGGGCGACGTCGCCCGAGTAGCCCATGGCGATGCAGGTTTCGCCGGTGGCAAGGTCGTTGATGTACTGCGAGTTGTTGAAGCTGCGGATGTGCGGGCGGATCCCGGCGAACACCTGCTGCACGGCCTCGATCTCGTCGCCGTCGGTGCGGTTGGGGTCGCGGCCCTTCCAGATCAGGGCGGCGGCGAAAGCCTCCTGCTCGTCGTCGAGCACGCTGATGCCGCAGCCGGCCAGCTTCTCGGCGTTGGCCGGGTCGAACAACAGGCTCCAGGAATCGAGCACGGCGTCCTCGCCCAGCACTTCGCGCACCTTGGCGACATTGATGCCGAGTCCGGTAGTGCCCCACATGTAGGGCACCAGGTGTTTGTTCCCGGGATCGGCATCGGTCATGCCGGCCAGCAGCTGCGGGTCGAGGTTGCCGTAGTTGGCGAGGCGCGCGCGATCGATGGGCTGGTACAGGCCGGCGCTGACGTGACGCTCGGCGAAGGGCCGCAGCGAGGGGAAGACCAGGTCGTAGCCGGAGCCGCCGGCCATCAGCTTGGCTTCGAGCACCTCGTTCTCGCTGTAGACGTCGTAGACCACCTTGATGCCGGTGCGCTGCTCGAAGTTGGCAATGGTGTCTTCGGCGACGTAGTCCGACCAGTTGTAGATGTGCAGCACCTTGGACGCCGCCGGCGCCGCGGACGTGGCCGCCGGTGTGGCCGCAGTGTCAGCGGAAGGCTGGCCGCCGCCGCAGGCGGTGAGGGCGAACGCGATCGAAGCGGCGATAAGGCCGACGGGCAGGCGCATGGGGAATCTCCGCAGCGGTGGAAGGGACCCCCGCATGTTCGGCAGCGCTGGCGGGGGTGTCAACGCGTTTGCGGGGGCGCTGCCTTCATGACCCAGAAGACCGGGGCAAGCGTTTGGCTCACGGTGGGCCGGGGCCCACCCTATGTGCGTGGGATGTCTGCATCGCGCTCCAGCTGCCGCCGCGTCACCGCGTCAGGCGGCTGATGCGCGATGAGAGGCGGGACCTTCGTCCAGCCTAGTGACCTATAGGGTGGGCCCCGGCCCACCGTGAGCTCGCACGCGCGTCGCGCCATGCTTCAGTTCATACCGCGCACGCCGTCTTGCGCACGGCGTGTCCCGCGCAGCGGACGGCATGGCACGCGCCTGCCTGAACACGAACCGCGGCAAGCGTCGAGCTTCGGTGGGACAAGGCCCACCGTGTGGCTCGGGCCCACCCGATGCCTTGCGCATGTCGTGAACGCCTGGCGCCCTCTCGGGTTCACACCGCAGCGGTCACCACGATCTCAATCTTCCAGTTGGGGTTGGCCAGGGCCGCCTGCACGGTGGCGCGGGCCGGCGTGTGGCCGGGCACCACCCACTGCTCCCAGACCGCGTTCATCGCGGGAAAATCGGCGAGGTCGACGAGGAAGATCTGCGCGCGCAGAAGCTTCGATTTGTCGCTGCCCGCGCGTGCGAGCAGGGCATCGATCTGCGCCAGCACCTCGCGGGTCTGGCCGCTGATGTCGAGGCTGTCGTCCTCCGCCACCTGCCCGGCCAGATAAGCCACACCGTTGTGGACGGTCATCTCGGACATGCGCGGACCGGTGTCGAAGCGCTGGATCACGGTGAACTCCCGAAGCTGGATGGAAGGCCCCGCAGGCTTGCAGAGCGGCCGGCGGCGAGCAAGCGCCAAATCGCCATGCCTGCGCGTAGGGTGGGCCCTGGCCCACCAGGCTCTCCACACTCTCGACAGCCATGGGTCGCAGGCTGCGCCTGCGTCGCCCATCCAGATCCAGGCTGCCGACCGGCTCGCTGACAGGCCGATGGGCCTCGACCGCGTCGCGCATCGGAGGCCCTGCCGCTCCGCACCCCGAAAGCGCGCCCGCGCGCCAAGACCATGCGAGCGACCGCATGCAGACCCACCCCAGCGCTCCCACCAGCCACGCTGGCCTCGCTCCAAGCTCGCGCCAGGCCCATCGCTCGCGCAGCCGATGGCACGCGGTATCGACTCTGTACCGCCTCAGCCCGCGAAACCACCTGCATCGAGAAACGCCTGCTCCTCGCGCGTGGTCGCGCGGCCGAACAGCAGGTTGCGATGCGGGAAGCGGCCGAAGCGGCGGATGATGTCGCGGTGCTCCACGGCATGCGGCAGCGAGGGCCCGCCCAGCGCCTCGAACAAGGCCACGCAGCGCTCCTGCAGTTCGAGATCCTCGGCGTGCATCAGGGCCATGTAGCAGAAGGGACGCAACGCGGCTTCGATCTGCTGGTCCAGGCCCGCGTCGATCGCGGCAAGCGCGAAGTGAAGCGCCAACGGATCGGTGGCAAACGCGTGGGCGGTGCCGCGATACAGATTGCGCGGCACCTGGTCGAGCAGGATCTGCAGGGCCAGCGCGCCCTCGGCCTCGGCATTCCATGCATCCAGCCTGCGCTCCGCAGCCAGCAGGTGGGCCTCGTGGAAGCGCGCGCCCAGCGCCCGATCGAAGTTGAGGTCCTTGGCGAACCAGCGCTGCGGGCCGGCCTCGCGCCAGAATCCCACGACGGCGGCGGGCGTGGGCCCGGCTTCAGTGCTCTTGCTCTTCTTCATCTGCGTGTGGTGTCCGGATCCGTAAGCCGGACAGCTTGGACCTCG
The DNA here is from genome assembly GCF_937888285.1 of uncultured Aquimonas sp. Taxonomy (GTDB): domain Bacteria; phylum Pseudomonadota; class Gammaproteobacteria; order Xanthomonadales; family Xanthomonadaceae; genus Aquimonas. The sequence continues at coordinate 34,495 of NZ_CALART010000042.1, read as the reverse complement.
GAACGGAACGCGTCGAGTGCAGGGTGCGAGCGCAGTCCAGTGCAAGGTGCGAGCGCAGACGACACGACGGGCTCTCCCCGCCCTGCACAGGGTGGGCCCTGGCCCACCGCAAGCTGCACACTCGTCTCAGGCGACCAGGCCGCGCAGGCCCGCGAAGCGACCTGGCCGCCGCAGCGATCTGCTCAGCGCCGCCGTGGGCCCGTCGCCGAGCCCAAGGCGAGGCAGGCTCAGAACCGGTAGCTCACGCCAAACTCGAAGCTGCGCTCCGGGCCGACATAGATGCCCTGGCGCAGGCCGGCGATGTAGCGCTTGTCGGCGAGGTTCTTGACCGCGGCGCTGAGCTTCAGCGATTCGGTGAGCGCGTAGCCCAGCGACAGATCGGTGGTTGCGTAGCCCGGCATCAGGCCGCCCCAGGTGCCCGTCGATGTGGTGGTCAGCTCGACGCGATTCAGACCATCGCCGAACTGCTCGTCGACGTAGTTGACGATCAGCGCCGCGCTCAGCGGGCCCTGCTTGTAGGCCAGGGCCAGATTGGCCATGCGCTCCGGCGCATAGGGCAGGCGGTTGCCGTCCAGCGCCGTGCCGGGGCGGTCCTCTTCGAAGTCGGCGGTCGGAATCCAGCTGAAGTTGCCGTCGAGCTTGAAGCCGTTGTCGAAGTCGTAGCCCAGGGTCACCTCGATGCCCTCGTGCAGCGCGCTGCCCTCGTTGGGCGCGCGGATGCCGGACACCCCCGGATCGACCTGGTTGGAGAAATCCATGCGGAAAGCGGTGGCCTCGTAGCTGAAGCCGTTGCTGCGGCCACGCAGGCCGAACTCCAGGTTGACCGACTTCTCCGCCTCGGTCGGCGTGTCGCCCGAGCCCAGCACGCTGCCGACCAGCGGCGGCGCAAACGCACGGTAGACGCTTCCGAACAGCTGCAGCTCCGGCGTCAGCGCGAAGGTCAGGCCCAGGCCCGGCATCAGCTCGGTGTTGTCGAAACTCTGCGTCGGCGCCGTGCTGCGGCGGTCCTTGCGCTCCTGCTCGTAGGTCTCGACGCGCAGCCCGGCGGTCAGCGACAGGCGCTCGCTCAGATCGAAGCGGTTCTGCGCGAACAGCGCGAGGCTGCTGGCCGAGTCCAGCCGATCCTGGGCGATACCGCCGCGGCCCGCATCCGGCGTCCGCGGGCGCCCGCGCACCGCCAGCACGGTGACGTCGTCCATGTCTTCCTGCATGAAGCGCAGGCCGAGCTCGGCCTCGCTGCCGATGCCGAAGGCGCCGTGGCTGAAGGTGAGCCGCGAATCGACGCCGACGCGCGAGAAATCGCGGTTGTTGCCGTTGATGTTGTTGCCGAAGTTCCAGACCGTGAAGCCGTCCGCATTGGTGGTGCGCGGCGCACCGCTGACGGTGTCGAAACGCCAGTAGTCGCGATAGGTCTCGGTGGCGTAGACCAGGGTCTTCAGCCGCGCGCTGTCGCTGAGCTCCCACTCGTGGTTGATGTCGAACGAGGTGTGCTCGGTGATGAAGAAGTCATCCGGCGCCGGGTTGAACTGGGCGCCAGCGGCGTAGGCATCCGGGAACAGGCCGCGGTAGGAGATGTTGGCGGTGTTGCGGTAGCGCGCCAGCTTCACGCCAACGCTCTGGTTGTCGCTGATCACGGTGCTGGCCTTGACCATCACGTCGGTCATGCCATAGCCCTTGTCCATGAAGCCGTCGCTTTCGGCACGGGTGGCGACAAGGCCGAACACCGAGTCGGCGGACGGCGAACTCGCCCCCAGCTCGACGGTGGCCTCGTAGCTGTCCCAGGAGCCCACGCGCAGGCTGGCGAGGGCGCCGTCCTCGGGGGTCTTGGTCAGGAAGTTGATCACGCCGCCAATGGTGTTCGGGCCGTAGCGCAGCGAGGCCGCGCCCTTCAGCACCTCGACGCCGTCCATGCGCTGCACGCGCGGGTTGTAGTAGCGGCTGTTGCCGACAAAGATGCCGGGCTGCACGGGCACGCCGTCCTCCAGCACCAGGGTCTTGTAGTCGCCGGCGCTCAGGCCGCGTACGCCGATGTTGGTGACGACCGCGCTCTCTTCCTCGCGCTTGATGTAGATGCCCGGCACCGTGCGCAGCAGGTCTTCGGTCGAGCGCGGCTGGATGCGGTCGATGTCCTCGGGCGTGACGACAACGAAGGAGCCGGGGATCTTCTTCGTGTCCTCGTCGCTGTCGCCGACCACGTTGATGCGCGGCATTTCGATGGCGGCAGCAGCGGCAGCCGCCGCGCGCGCGCCGTCGGCAAAGCCGAAGCCGGCGAGGACGATGGCCAGGGCGAGGGGGGCCGGGCGCAGGGGCGCCGGCGAAGTCGAAGGGTCGTGGTTGGGCATGGGGCTTGGGCGTGGGTCAGTCGGGAGCCGTGGGGCCGGAGCGCAGCCATGCGGCGGCGCATCACGGATGGAGTTCGCGCGTTTCCCGGACCCGGGCCACAGGACAGTGCCCGCGGGCCTCGCGACCAGGTCGGAGGTTCACCAGTCGCGCAGCCCCCGTCACGGGGGGTTTCGCGTCTGGCGCACTTCTAGATGCTAATCGTTTGCATTTGAGTTCACAAGACGATCCGCATCCCGATTGCGCGCCGTGACTGCGGCGACGCAGCAGGCCCGGCCCTGCGCGGCAGCCGTGCGCCCCGCCACGGGCCGCTTGACCCAAGCTGCTAGGATTCGCGCCCTGCTGACGCTGCCCACGATGTGCGAACCCGATGTCCGACCTGACCCGCCAGAGCTTCCACGGTTTCGAGCAGATCCCCCTGCACGAGTACGCCGAGCGCGCCTACCTCGACTACTCCATGTACGTGGTGCTGGACCGCGCCCTGCCCTTTCTCGGCGACGGCCTCAAACCCGTGCAGCGACGGATCATCTACGCGATGAGCGAGCTCGGCCTGAACGCCGCGGCCAAGCCGAAGAAGTCGGCGCGCACCGTCGGTGACGTCATCGGCAAGTTCCATCCGCACGGCGACTCGGCCTGCTACGAGGCCCTGGTGCTGATGGCCCAGCCCTTCTCCTATCGCTATCCGCTGATCGAGGGCCAGGGCAACTTCGGCTCGACCGACGACCCCAAGTCGTTCGCGGCGATGCGCTACACCGAGTCCAAGCTGACGCCCATCGCCGAGGTGCTGCTGGGCGAGCTGGGCCAGGGCACGGTCGACTGGTCGCCGAACTTCGACGGCACGCTCGAAGAGCCCAGCTGGATGCCGGCGCGGCTGCCGCATCTGCTGCTGAACGGCACCACGGGCATTGCGGTGGGCATGGCGACGGACATCCCGCCGCACAACCTCAATGAAGTGGTCAGTGCCTGCGTGCGCCTGCTGGACGACCCCGACGCCACCATCGCCGACCTCTGCGAGCACGTGCGCGGCCCGGACTATCCGACCGCGGCCGAGATCATCACCCCGGCGGCGGATCTGAAGAAGATCTACGAAACCGGCGGCGGCAGCGTGCGGGCCCGCTCGGCCTATGTGCGCGAGCAGAACAACATCGTCATCACCGCCCTGCCCTACCAGGTCAGCCCGGGCAAGGTGATGGAGCAGATCGCCCAGCAGATGCGCGCCAAGAAGCTGCCCTGGCTGGAGGACATCCGCGACGAGAGCGACCACCAGAACCCGATCCGCATCGTGCTGGTGCCGCGCTCCAACCGCGTCGACGTCGAGCAGCTGATGGGGCACCTGTTCGCCACCACCGATCTTGAGAAGAGCTACCGCGTCAATTTCAACGTGATCGGGCTGGACGGCAAGCCGCAGGTGAAGAACCTGAAGGCCTTCCTGCGCGACTGGCTGGCCTTCCGCCAGGGCACGGTGGTGCGCCGCCTGAACCATCGCCTCGACAAGGTCGAGCGTCGCCTGCACCTGCTGGAAGGCCTGCTCATCGCCTTCCTCAACCTCGATGAAGTCATCCGCATCATCCGCACCGAAGACGAGCCGAAGCCGGTGCTGATGGCGCGCTTCGGCCTCACTGAGGTGCAGGCCGAGTACATCCTCGACACCAAGCTGAAGCAGCTGGCGCGGCTGGAGGAAATGAAGATCCGCGGCGAGCAGTCCGAGCTGGCCAAGGAGCGCGAGAAGATCCAGGGCATCCTGGCTTCGGCGGCAAAGCTGAAGAAGCTGATCAAGGACGAGCTGGTCGCCGACGCCAAGAAGTTCGGCGACGCGCGGCGCTCGCCGCTGGTCGAGCGCGGTGCGGCGCAGGCGATTTCCGAAGCCGAGCTGGTCAGCAGCGAGCCGGTCACCGTGGTGGTGTCGGAGAAGGGCTGGGTGCGTTCGGCCAAGGGCCATGACGTCGATCCCGCCGGTCTGTCGTATCGGGAAGGCGACCGTCTCCTGGTCGCGGTGCGCGGACGCAGCACCCAGCAGGCCGCCTTCCTGGATGCCAGCGGCCGCAGCTATTCGACCGCCGCACACACCCTGCCGTCGGCGCGCGGCAACGGCGAGCCATTGACCGGCCGCTTCACGCCCGCCAGTGGCGTCGGCTTCGTTACCGCCGCGATTGGCGACAACGATCAGCGTTTCCTGCTGGCCAGCAGCTTCGGCTACGGCTTCGTTACCCGCTTCGAGAACTTCACCACCCGCAACAAGGCCGGCAAGGCCCTGTTGAACCTCGACGACGGTGCCGAGGTGCTGACGCCGGTGGCGGTCGGCGACGCGGCCCAGGACTGGCTGGTGGCGATCTCGTCCGCCGGTCAGCTGCTGGCCTTCCCGGTGGCGGAGCTGCCCGAACTCGATCGCGGCAAGGGCAACAAGATCCTGCAGATCGCCCCGGCCAAGCTGAAGTCGGGCGAGGAGCGGGTGATCGCGGTGACCTCCGTCCGCCAGGGCGGCGAGCTGGTCCTGCACTGCGGCCAGCGCAAGCTCACGCTCAGCTGGCGCGACCTGCAGGCTTACGCCGGCGCCCGCGCCACCCGCGGCAACCCGCTGCCGCGCGGCTTCCAGCGGGTGGATCGGGTGGAGCCGGCCTGAGGCCGCACACGACTCGACCACGCATCCATGGGCTTGCAGAGCGGCGCAGGTGGGGCGGCCCGACTGCGCATGTAAGCCTGCACCTGATAGGTGTGCGGCGGTACGCGAATTGCACGCGGCCATCACTCCCCGCGCTACCGTACCGTCGTGAACACAGCCCAACTTTCCATTGACCGAGGTCCGCGCTGATGCTGGCGCGCCTGCGCTCGGACTTCCGCTTCGCCGTGATGAGCCTGTTCGCGGGCTGCGCCGCGCTGGGCATCTTCCCGTTCGGGCTGTATCGCTTCAGCCAGGGCCAATGGGTGGCCGGGGTGATGGACACCGTGATCGTGCTGCTGCTGGTGCTGCCGGTGATCCACGCCTGGCGCAGCGGTCGCAACGAGGGCGCCGCGCTGTTCCAGGTGGTGGTGATCAGCCTCGGCTGCGTCATCGCCAGCCAGGTGCTGGGGCGCAACGGCATGCTCTGGGCCTACAGCACACTGCTGGCCAACTTCTTCCTGGTCGACCGGCGCATCGCGCTCGGTGCCAACTTGATCGTGGTGCTGGGCATCGTGCTGCTGCCTGCCGGCTTCCCTGACGGTACCGAGCGCATGTCCTTCGTGGTGACTGGCAGCATGGTCAGTCTGTACGCCTTCATCTTCGCCTACCGAACCGATCTGCAGCACCGGCAGCTGGAGGCGCTGGCCTCGCACGATCCCTTGACCGGCGCCGGCAACCGCCGGCTGATGGAAGCAGAGCTCGACGACGTCGTGCGCCAGTTCAACCGCCGCCCACGCCCCACGGCGCTGGCGGTGATCGATCTCGACCACTTCAAGCAGGTCAACGACCAGCACGGCCACGAAGCCGGCGACCGCGTATTGGCCGAGTTCGCCACCCTGGTACTCGGCAGGCTGCGCAAGATGGATCGCCTGTATCGACTGGGCGGCGAGGAGTTCGTGCTGCTGCTGCCGGCGACACCGCCGGCCGCCCTGCCGATCGTTCTGGAGCGCCTGCAGGACAGCCTGCGCAGCCATCTGCGCAGCCCCGGCGGACCGGTGACAGTGTCGATCGGCGCTGCCGCACTGCACGCGGATGAAGTCTGGAACGAATGGCTGGCGCGCGCCGATGCCGCGCTGTACCGCGCCAAGCACGCGGGGCGCGACCGCACGGAGATCGACCACGATCCGCAGGCGCACACCGGCAGCGTTGAGGTGATGGCCGAGCGGCGCTCGCGGCGCAGCTGAGGGCGCTCTCAGCGCAGCTGGCTGTCCTTGCTGCCGCGACGGTTGTAGCCGGCGCTGGCGCGGGCCTCGCGGTCCTGCGCTTCCTGGCAGGGCACGCACAGGCGCACACCGGGCAGCGCCTTGCGTCGCGCTTCGGGAATCGGCGCATCGCATTCCTCGCAGTGGCTCAGGCTCGGCCCCTTCGGCAGCTGCGCTCGCGCGCGCTTGATCGCGTCCTTGACGGTCGCGTCGATCTGATCCTGGACGGCACCGTCGCCGGCCCAACCGGTGGCCATCGCGGTTCTCCTGTCGAAGCTGTGCGATTGACTGGCAAGCTTAGCAAGCCCCCTGTCGAGGCCTGGACCCCGCCATGCACAGCCTGTTCTCCGACGCCATCCGCGCCCTCATCCTCGGCATCGAGCTGGTCGGCGTCGCCGTGATCCTCGCCGGCTTCCTCGTCTCGACCGTGTACTGGCTGCGCGGACTCGGTCGCATCGACACCCACACCGCCTACCTCGCCTACCGCCGCCGCAGCGTGCGCGGGCTGATCCTCGGGCTGGAGTTCCTGGTCGCCGCCGACATCATCCGCACCATCATCATCGACTACACCCTGGACAGCCTGCTGATGCTGGGTCTGATCGTGCTGATCCGCAGCTTTCTGGTGTTCGCCCTGCATCTGGAGATCGAGGGGCGGCTGCCGTGGAAGCAGGCGGAGGCGGAAGAGGCGGAGCGGCGCGCGTCCGGAACACGACCCGATTGAACGCTGGCCGTCGACTCCAGCAGACTGCGGTGGCGCGATTGTTCGCGCATTCCCCTCAGTGCCGAATATGAGACTTATTGCTTTAGCCGTCGGCGTGCTACTCGTATCGAGTTGCGCGCATGTTCCCGCTGGTACTACCCGCGCTCCGTCGATGGAGAGTTTGGAACAGACGCTGCGCTCAGCGCAGTCGCAAGCATTGGCGTGGAAGAAGCGAGAGCTTCGACGTTCAGCGCGGGAAAAGCAACGTCAGGCGCGCGAACGAGTCGAGGCGCAAGAAGACGAAAGCACGGTACTCGATCAGATCGTGATGACCGGCAGCCGCATCGTTGACACCGACCTGATCACCAACAACCAGGAGGCCGGCGTCGACGAAGGCGGCATCGTCAAGAAGATGGGCTCGCTGCTGCTGGTGTTGCGACAGGGCGTGCTGCATGTGATCGACGCCGGCGCGCCGGGGCGCGAGCGCTTCGAGCTGCTGCACAGCCATCCGGTGGTCGCCGACGACTCAAGGGACGATCTGTACTACGACGAGATCCTCACCTTCAGCGGAGGCGCGATTCTGCTGGGCTTCGACTTCGTCGAAAACGCCGCCCAGCTGTTCGTGTTCATACTTGATGCGAGCGGCGGCCTCGAACCGCGCGGGCGCTGGCAACTCAAAGCGGACGACTACTTCTCCGGCAACGACTCAGGCGCGCGAATCCGTGACGGCGAGCTCGTGCTGTCGCTGAGCTTCTCTGCCGACAGCCTGCTCAAGGACAGCTGGCCGTTCGCAGCGCGTGTCGGCACCGACGGCGAAGCGATCGAAGTCACCCGCGTCGACCTGCTCGCCCCTGACGACCTGCAGGTACTGGACGGCCTCGGCACGGAGCCGCAGGTCTACGCCTTTCTGCGCTGCGATCTGGACGAACTGCTGCAGCAACGTCTGGCCTGTACGCGCAGTGCTGCGGTGGCCAATGCCGGCGCCAGCACCTACATCGCCGCCGATGGCATCTACCTCGCCGACTACAGCTGGACGGCGCAGGCCTGGCGGCGCCCCGACTTCGATCCGTGGATGGCACGTTGGTCAGGGCCGGAACCCGGCGACTACGCCAGCCGGGTTCTGCGTCTGCCGCAGAACCGCGCCGAAGCGCCCACCATGGTGCCCACCACTGGCCTGCCCAACGGTCGCTTCGGCTTCAAGGAAACCGCCGACGGGCTGTACCTGATCGGCAGCGAACGCCTCAGCGACGACGCGCAACGCAACCTGCTGCAGTACATCCCCTTCAGCCGCTTTCGCGCGCGCACGCCAAGCCAGACCCCGGCCGAGATCCGCGCCAGCGTCGAGGGTGAGATCGCCTTCCTGCGCTTCGACCAGACCTCGGCCTGGCTGGCGCTGGAGGAAGCGGGCGGCGATGACAGGGAAGACGGCGAGTACCAGCCCGGCACCCGCCGCCTGCACCGTCTGCCGCTGGACGGCGGCCCGATCCAGTACCTGCCGCTGCCGGCTCCGGTCGAGCGCGTTGAGCTGCTGGCCGAGCACGTGCTGCTGATGGGTTCGGTCTACCGCGACGGCGAGCCGCAGGACATGCGCACCGTGCTGGTCCGCCGAGACGACGCGGCCGTGGGCCCGCTGGGCCACTGGCCCGGCATGGCCGCGGACCTGTCCTCGCGAAGCCACAGCTTCAATGCCGCGCGGCTCGACGACGGCACCGAGCTGGCGGGGCTGCCGGTGTTCGCGCCTGAGCCACCCGCGGGTTCGAGGTACTACCGCGAGGATCTCGTGGAAGACCTGCTGGTCTTCCGTCGCGCAGGCGACGCGCTGCAGCTGGCCGCCCGGGTCGACATGCAGCACACGCCCAGCGATTGCGAGCTGGACTGCTACGGCTGGTACGGCAGCGCCCGCTTCTTCGCCTTCGGCGAGCGCCTGTTCACGCTGAGTGGCGAGCTGCTGAAGGAGCTGCGCTTCGACCGGGGCGAGCTGCACGAGACCGGTGCGCTGCGTCTGCGGGAGAACTGAGGCAATCGCTGCGTTCCTGCGGGCCGCAGGTGACGCAGCCTGCGCTCCATGATCGCGTTCTGCGCGTTGGTGCCGCGCTCTAGGCGCCTGGATCGTGTCGAGCGCACAGTCGGCGCGCTTTCGTCCAGGGCCGGCAGATGCGCTGCGCTTATCTGCCCTACGCGGACAGTCGCGTCTGACTCCGATTCGCGCATGGCGTCCACGTTGGCGCAGCGGCGTGCGTGGTGCCTGGCTTTTGCTGCCGGCAGTGAGTCAAGCCCGATCTGCTGGCCGAAGCTGGCGAGCAGAGGTCGCTGACTTTATTGGTGGCACGGCGTCTTTCGTGGTCGTAGGGTGGATAAGCGCTGCGCATCCACCAGCAAGTCCTGAAAAAGCCTAGCCCCGAAGCGAAGCCAGGCGACCCACGGCCACCGGTAGCGCGAACGCGCTGCATGCGCCTTGGCCCAGGACCTCGCGCGCTACTGGAACCCGGCCCGCCCCACCTGTTCCGGCGCCTGCGGAATGCGCTTCAGCTCAGCCGGGTCGTAGCCAAAGGGACGCAGCCGCTCGACCACGCGTGCGTACTCGGCGTCGCCCATCATCGGCTCGCGCGCGAACACCCAGGCCAGACTGCGCTTGGGGTTGCCGATCAGAGCCCAGCGGTAGTCGGCATCGATCTCCAGCACCTGCAGCTCGACCGAGAAGATGCCGAAGAAGCGCTGCCGCCAGTGCGCATTGCCTGTGCCGGGCAGCGGTCGCGCCCAGGCGTTCAGGGTGCGCTCTGCGGTTTCGTCGAAGGACTTGCGGTAGGCGTAGACCACGTCGATGCGGCCGTCCTCGCGCAGGCTGTAGTTGTCCGAGCTGGCGAGCTTGCCGCGCTCGGCGAAGTAGGGAATGTTGGCGATCACCCACCAGCGCCCCATGAAGCGCGGCAGGTCGACCTCGGCCAGTGCGGGTCCGGGCATGGGAGCCTCCTTGCGGGTGCTGGCGCAGGCGACGATCAGCAGGGCCAGCACGGCGAGGGCTGCGAGTCGGATCAGGGTTTTCATGGGGGCAGGCTGCCTCGACAGCGGTGCAGGGCGCGCGAACCCGTGGTCAAGGCCGCGTCGACGCGGCAAGGCTCAGGTGCCCGGCTGTAGGTAGGGAATCGGGGCGAACAGCCGACGCTCGGCGCCGCGCGGGTCTTCCTCGACGCGGATGTGCGTATCGAACACCAGCGTTGCGCGCCGCTGCAGATCGAAGCGCGGCCAGTCGACGCGGCCTTCGGAATTCGGGTCGCCGTTCCTCGCAAACGCGATCAGCGCATCCATCATCGCCTCCGACAGCGGCCTCGCGGATCCCACTGCCGCGCGCGTCCAGTCGTCGGCTTCGAGGTTGCCGAACACCAGCGGGATGTCGAGCGTATGCGGCGCGCCATAGCGCCCGCCGTCCACCGGCGAGCGCCAGTGCAGGTGGTAGATCCAGGTCGGCGCGCCCTGTTCGGCGCGACGCTCACTGGCGATCACCATGCCCTTCCACGAGCGCGCCGCGGTGGTCGCCGAGAAGAACACCTGGCTCGGCGAGTACTGCGGATACCACGCCCGGTACTGGTCGACGATGGCCTGCGGCTCCAGCGCGCCGATGAAGGCGCTGACATGCTTGGCCAGCGCCGGCGCCACGCTGTTCCAGTCCAGGTCGAAGGTGGCGGGATCGGCACGTCCGATCAGGCTGGTGGTTTCGTCATGGGTATTGCCCAGCACCATCGGCATCGTCGCCGACTGCGGCGGCGCATCGGGCGCGAAGGGATCGCGCGGCAGGCCGCGGCCATCGACCACCGGCGTCCACGCGCCGCCGCGCAGGCCGGCCATCAGGTCCTCCATGGAGGCTGCGCGCAGTGCGTCGAGCTGGGCTTCGGCGTGTGCGCGCGAGGGAATGTCCATGCGCGCGATCACCTCGCGTGCGGTCTGCTCGGCGTTGGCCCGCACGCGGCCGGTGATCTGCTGCCCGCTCATGGTCCAGGCGCGATGGAACAGGCCCTTGGCCTCGGGCATGGCCATCAGGGTGGCGATCTTGGCGCCGCCGCCGGACTGGCCGAACGCGGTGACCTTCGCGGGGTCGCCGCCGAAGGCATGGATGTGGTCCTGCACCCAGCGCAGGGCGAGGATCAGGTCGTACTGGCCGACATTGCCCGAATCGGCGTAGCGCTCGCCGTCGAGCGCGCCGAGATACAGATAGCCGAAACCGTTCAGACGGTGATTCACCGTGACGACCACGACGTCACCGCGGCGCGCCAGTGCGGCGCCGTCGTACACGGCTTCGTTGACCGTGCCGTTGGCATAGCCACCGCCGTGGAAGTAGACCAGCACGGGGCGCTGTCCGCGATCGAGCGCGGGCGTCCACAGGTTGAGGCTGAGGCAGTCCTCGCTCATGCCGCTGGCATCGACCTTGGCGTCGGCGGCCACGGCCTGCGGGCAGCGCGGAGCGAACTCGCGCGCGTCCAGCACGCCTGTCCATGCCGCCTTGGGTAGTGCGCGCTCGAAGCGCCGCGGGCGCGTGTCTTCGCCATAGGGAACGCCGCGGAAGGCGATGACATCGGCCTGCTGGCTGCCCGCCAGCCGACCTACCGACAGCGTCGCTTCCCCGGGTGCCGCGCGCGCATGTGCAAGCGGCGGCATGGACGACAGCGCGCTCGCAAGGGCGAGCGCAGCGACGGGCACGCATGCGTGGACGGCAGCGATGAACTTGGCGAAGTGAATCCGTGCGGGTCGGTAGGCAGAGGGCATCGATGTCGGCCTCGGCTTGGGTGGCGCAATCCTACGCGGACGCTGCACCTTGGGATCGGCGCTGCTCCATACCGCACGCAGCCGGGTTTGCGCAGTTGTCATTGGCGCCGAAGCATTTTGAAACAACATAACGCTGCCACCGATACGAAGTAACGCGACACTGCGAGTGCGCTGCAGGGCGCCGGATGTGTCGCCAATCCCTTTACGGGTCATGCACTTGCGACGACCTTCGAATTGAGCTTGTGCCACGCCATGGAACAGTTCGCTGTTCGGAATGACGCTGCCGCAGCGCAGGGTGTTGCAAGGATGGAAATGCAGTAGGTTCCGCGCGTCGCCGCTTCCGAAGACGGGGGTTTCCGGAACTGCGCGACGGGGGATGCACCACTCACACTCAAGAGGAACATCGACGATGAATTTCCGTCGTTACGCTGTCGCTGTGCTCGCTGCCTCCTGTGCCTTCGCGGGGACGGCGCAGGCCCAGCAGGATCTGTTCTCCACCATCGCCAACCGTGAAGCCTTCGTCGCTCCGGGCCCGCTGCTGCAGCGCGTTGCCGCCGATCCGGCCAACGCCCGCATCGAGTTGGTCGCTGCCGACGCCGCGGCCGTGCACGCGCGCCAGGATGCGCTGCGCATGAGCCTTCCGGGCGGCATCAACATCGAGGCCAGGCAGGCCGGCTTCCAGCGCATGGAAAGCGGCAACGAAGTCTGGATCGGCCGCATCGACATGAAGGCTGCGCGCAGCGACGGCTCGCGCCTGCAGTCCATCGACCACCTGCTCGACGAGGCCATCCTGGTCCGCTCCGGCGATGAGCTGTGGGGCACGATCCGCGTCGCCGGTGCGCTCTACCGCCTGCAGCCGGTCGACAAGGGCGCGCATGCGCTCATCGAAGTCGACCAGCAGGCCTTCCCGCCGGACGAGCACGAAGAGGCCTACCGCGAGATGGTGTCGAAAGCGCAGCCGGTCGACTTCCGCGCAGGCTCGCCGCTGGCCGCGCCGAAGGCGATCTCGACGATCCGTGTGATGGTGGCCTTCGGCCCGGCCGCGCGCGCCGCGGTGTCCAACCCGCAGGCGGCGATCGACCTCGCCTTCACCGAATCGAACCGCGCGCTGGCGGCGACCGGCACCGAGATCGTCTTCCAGCAGGCCGGCGCCATCCAGAACTTCAGCCAGACCGAGAGCACCAACTACTCGACCATGCTGAGCCGCCTGACCAATCTGTCCGACGGCTTCTACGACACCATCGGCAGCCTGCGGAACTCGAACACCGCCGACATGGTGGCCTATGTCGCACCGGCCAGCGCCGGCCTCTGCGGCCAGGCCGCCGGCATCGCCACCAGCAACGCCAACGCCTATTTCGTGATGAACCCGTCCTGCCTGTCGGGCAACTACACCTTCGTGCATGAAGCCGCGCATGTGGTCGGCGCCCGCCACGACAACGACCCGACGCTGACGCCCTACGCCTATGGCCACGGCTACGTCATCACCAGCCAGAACCGCCGCACGGTGATGGCGGTGAACAACGGTCCCTGCTCGACCTGCACCCGCATCGGCGCGTTCTCCTCGCCGAACTTCACCACCGGCGGCGTGCCGATCGGCACTGCCACCCGCAACGACAACACCCGCGTGTGGAAGACCCGCGGGCCGACGGTCGCGGCCTTCCGCTGATCCGAGGCTGTAGCGCTGAACGGACGGGCCAGGAATGGCCCGTCCGTTCTGGCCGGGCCACCCGGGCTGCGCGCGGGCCCTTGATCTGGCAAGCTTTCCGGCTTTCCACATCCCGCCGAGGAAACCGCCATGGGTCGAGGCCCCAGCATCGAAGGCCGCAAGAACGCGGAAGACGCGCGCCGCGCCAAGGTCTTCACCAAGCTCATCCGCGAGATCACGATCGCCGCCCGCGGTGGCGCCGACCCGGCTGCCAATGCGCGCCTGCGCATGGGCATCGACAAGGCCCTGGCCTCGAACATGAGCAAGGACACCATCGAGCGCGCGGTCAAGCGCGGCTCGGGGGCGGACGGCGCCGACAACATGGAGGAGATCCGCTACGAGGGCTATGGCCCCGGCGGCGTCGCCGTGATCATCGACACCATGACCGACAACAGCGTGCGCACCGTGGCCGACGTGCGCCATGCGCTGTCCAAGCACGGCGGCAACCTCGGCACCAGCGGCTCGGTGGCCTTCCAGTTCAGCCGCCGCGGCGAGATCGTCGTCGCCACGCCCGACAGCGCCGCCGAGGACCGCCTGATGGAGCTCGCACTCGAAGCCGGCGCCGAGGACGTCGCCAGCGCCGATGGCCGCAGCACCGTGATCTGCGCGCCCACCGACTTCGAAGTCGTCAAGCAGGCCATCGAAGCGGCCGGGGTCAAGCCCGAAAGCGCCGATATCGTCATGGCCCCGGCCAACCGGGTGAAGGTCGAGGGCGAGGCCCTGGAAGACCTGCTCGACATGCTCGATCGCCTGGAAGGCCTGGACGATGTGCAGGAGGTCTACCACAACGCCGACCTGCCGCCGGAGCCGGTCGAGGACTGATCTCCAAGCGTCAAGACAGCAAACGCCCCCGCCTGTCGGGGGCGTTTCCGTTATGGGCCCGGCGTGTGCCGCCGCCCCGCCGCTGCGCGCAGCCGGCGACCGGGCTGATCTCAACCCGACTGGCCCAAGAGCCCGCCCCCTGCAGCCGGGAGACGATCCGCTGTCAAGGGCTCCGCCGCCGGGTGTCGTGGCTGCGCAAACGGCGTCACGCATGTGCGGCGCCCGCCAGACCGCTGGCGAATTCCGCACGCTTGGCGTCGGATCCGCCACTGTCGACGGCAAGCGGCGGGGCGCAGGCTGTGCCCACCCCAGCCCGAGGAGATCCGCCATGAGCACCGTCCATTCCGCCCTTCGCGCCCTTGTCGCCACGCTCGCACTGGGCCTGAGCCTGAGCGCGCTGGCGACGCCGCGCAGCGCGCAGGAGATCTTCCTCGCCGGCAGCTACGGCGCCCGCCTGCAGACCAGCGAGCAGCGCTGGCAGCTGTTCGATGACGAGGGCGCAGTGACCCGACTGCAGTTCGAAGGCTGCGGCGCACGCGTCGAACTGCCGCCGGGCCTTTGGCTGCTGACCCGCGACCAGGCCGGCGCGCCGAAGCTGATCGCACCCTCGGCCACTGCACTGCCACCCGGCCACGCGGGCGAGATCGCGCTGGCTGCTTGCGGTCAAGCGGCCTCCGCGAACACCCTGCAGCTTCCCGCCGCCCTGATCGCCACCCTGGAAAGCCATGCCAGCTCGATCCTCGTCCAGCGCTGAGGCGCGCCAGAGCCGACGCCCGTCGACGCCCTCCGCTGCGGCGACGAGCGCTGCCGCAGCACCGAAGCCGGTCGACAGCCCGCAGGCCCGGCGTCGCCTGCGGGTCGGTGTGCTCGCGCTGGACGGCATGATGCTGTCGACCTACGGCAGCGTGGTCGACACCCTGCTGATCGCGCAGCGCGTCGCCGACATCCAGATGCCCGGCCTGATGGACTTCCAGGCAGTGCTGGTCGCGGCCCCCGGGCGCCGGCAGGTGCGCACCGCCGACGGCACGCGGCTGCAGCCGCGCGAGGCGGCCGACGCAGCCGATCTCGACCTGGTGCTGGTGCCGGGCCTGATGCACGCGAGCCCCAGCGAACTGTTCTCGCGCCGGCACGACTACAGCGCCGAGATCGACTGCCTGCGCCGACTGCATGCGCGCGGCGTCGCCCTGGCCTCGTCCTGCTGCGGCACCTTCCTGCTGGCCGAGGCCGGCGTGCTCGACGGCCAGCGCGCCACCACCAGCTGGTGGTTGGGCGCGGCCTTCCGCCATCGCTATCCGGACATCCACCTGGACGCTGACGCCCTGCTGGTCGAAGCGCCGGGTGTGACCACGGCCGGCGGCGGCAGCGCCGTGTCCGACCTGCTGTTGCGCCTGGTCGCGCGCCACGGCGGCGAGGCCCTGGCCCAGCTGACCGCGCGCCTGCGCCTGCACGATCCGGATCGACAGAGCCAGGCGCCCTACATCAGCGAAGCCCTGATCGAACGCCCGCGCTCCAGCCTCGGCGAGCGCGCCGATCGCCTGCTGCAGGAGGCCGTGCACTCCGACTGGGGCATCGCCGAGCTGGCCGCACGCCTCAACACCAGCGAGCGCAGCCTGCTGCGGCACTTCCAGCAGCACTACGGCGAATCGCCGCTGGCCCATCTGCAGCGCCTGCGGGTGGAGCGCGCCAAGGCCCTGCTGGAGACCTCGCTGCTGAGCCTCGACGAGATCGTCGAGCGCTGCGGCTACCGCGACACCTCCAGCTTCCGCCGCCTGTTCAAGCGCGCCACCTCGATGACCCCATCCGACTATCGCGAGCGCTATCGGCTGCGGCGGCATTGAGCACCCGAAAGCGTCTCGGCTCGGCGTGACGGGCCGGGGTCTTGATGAACCCTGCGTCGATACGAGCCTGCATCGATTTGAGCCTGCCTGCAGTCGCCTCCAGCCGGCGCACTGCCCCGAACCGCTTGGTCGCGAGCACGCTCGCGCGTGCAGACGCCTGGCGTGCTCGGGGCCACCACGAAGATGTTCGGGCGAGTGGTCAACGTCCTGAGTGCCCCGAGCCTGCAGTCAACGCTGCGCACTGCGCCGACTGCAGGGGCTCGAATAGGTGGCGTACTCGGCGAACCGCGACAAGCCGGCAGGCCCCGGCACTCCCAAGGTCGGCCACACTTCGGCAGACTTCTGCGCCTTCGGCCTGTGCCTTGTATCGAGTCCTTGCATGCTTCGTCCTGATCTGTTCTGCAGCCTGCTGCTGTTGTGCCTCCTCGTGGCAGTTCGGCCGGCCCACGCCCTCGATGAACTGGAGCCTGGCACGCTGCCCGAGCTGGCCGCCGACGAAGGCCTGCTGGTCGTTGCGGTCGACAGCCGCCAGACCCTCTACGGCGTACGGCTCGGTCGCGAGGGCCGCCTGCTCGGATCGACCTTCCTGAGGCGGCTGCCCGAAGGGCGCAGCCATCGCGTGTTCCGGCTGAAGGCGGGCGACTACCAGTGGATGGAAGTGCAGCCCTTTGGCGGCTGGCGTTTCCGGCTGCGCGATGACGCCGAGTTCCGCTTCAGGGTCGAGCCCGGCGTCGTCAACTATCCCGGCGACCTCAGCTTCGAAGCCAGCAGCCTGTGGCGCGCCCATCTGCGCCTCGCCAATCGCGGCGTGGCCGCGCTGGACTGGTTGAAGAGCACACACCCGCAGCTGTTGGAGCGCCACAGCTTCCGCTATAGCGGTGCCTATCCCGATCCCTTCCCCGAGGTCTATCTCGCCGCACTGAAGGCGGCACCCGCCGATTTCGATGCAGCCACACCGGTCGAAGAGCTGCTTCAGCCCCCACCGGAACCGAAGTCTCTGCTCTTGGACCCAGACCAGCTCTGGCAGCGAGGGCCCCTGTCAGACCTGGCGCTGAGCCCGGATGGCCGCTTCCTCGCGCTGGAGCTGTCGAGCCCACTGCCCGACGAAGCACCTGCTGCCGACGAGAAAGCCACGGAAGAAGATGCGACGCGCGAGCCGCCCCGACAGTGGCGGATCGAGCTGATCGATCTGCAGGAGGGCAGCCGCCACCTGATCGCGCAGTCGCCCTACATGTTCTCGAGCCTGAGCTGGTCGGGCCCGGACCGTCTGGTGCTGGAGATCGGCCCCTTTGGCCGCCGCATCATCGAGGTGGTTCGCATCCGGCGCGAGGCCTCCGGGGCCGAGCGCTTCCAGGTCGTGCGCCTGCCGCGCCGCGGTGAACTGATCGATCCGCTGCGGGCCGAGCCCGACCACGTGCTGTTCGGCAGCTATACGCGCCGAGGCGAGCTGATGGTCCACCGTGTCGACGTGTCGAGCCCGGAAAGCGCGCGCGCCTTCAAGGGGCGGCTGTCAGACCGCCTCAATCGCGGCGTCAGCAAGGACCTGACCTGGTTCGTCGACGGCATGGGCCGCTTGCGCGTCGCACTGGTGGAAAAGGACGAGAAGCGCGTGCTGCTGCACGGCATCGACGGCCGCTACGAAACCGAGATCGAACTCGACGACGCGCTGGGCTTCAGTCCGATGGCGCTGTCCTTCGACGGCGAAACCCTGTACGGCACCAGCGATCGCGACCGCGGCCAGCTGGACCTGGTGGAGTTCGACATCGCCACGCGCAGGATCACGCGCACCCTGTTCTCGCGCGAGGGCGTTGATGTGCACGGCGCGCTGTTCGCCGCCGACGGCAGCGTCAGCGGCGTCAGCGGCGTCAGCTACTACCGCGAGGGACGCCGGCAGACCGAGTACTTCGGCGAGCAGGAGCGCCAGCAGGAGGCCGCGCTGCAGCGCGCCCTGCCCGCCCTCAGCCTGCAGACCGCGGCGCGCAGCGACGACGGTCGCCAGCGGCTGCTGTGGGCGGACGGCCCGAACGCGCCGCCGCAGCTGTTCCACTTCGACGTCGAGCAGCGCAGCCTGAGCCCGATCCTGCAGGCGCTCCCCTGGCTCGAAGGCATGCGCTTTGCGTCGGCCCGCGCACTGCAGGTGGAGGCCACCGACGGCACCCGGATCGAGGCCTTCCTGACCCTGCCGGAAGGCGAAGGCCCGCATCCGCTGATCGTCTACCCGCACGGCGGCCCCATCGGCATTGCCGACCGCCTGCATTTCGACAGCGAACTGCAGTTCCTCGCCAGCCTCGGCTATGCCGTGCTGCAGGTGAACTTCCGCGGATCGGAAGGCTACGGGCGCGCCTTCCGCGAGGCCGGCAAGCGCAACTTCGGCCGGCTCATCGAAGACGACATCGACCTCGCCCTGCAGGTCGTGCTGAAGACCGAACCGGTCGACGGCGAACGCATGTGCATGCTGGGCTCGAGCTATGGCGGCTTCTCGGCCCTGGTCGCCAGCGTGCGCTGGCCCGAGCGCTTCCGCTGCGCGGTGTCGATCAATGGCCCCACCGACCTGCCGCTGCTGTTCACCGCTTCCGACGCTGCCGCCCATGCCAAGTCGCGCGAGAAACTGGTGGAAGTGGTCGGCGATCCGAAGGAACAGCTGGAGCAGCTGCGCGAAACCTCACCCGCCTACCGCCTGGACGCTCTGCGCACGCCGCTGATGCTGGTCCAGGGCGGTCGCGATGCGCGTGTCGATCCGGAGCACGCGCGCCGTCTGCTGCGACTGCTGCAGCTGCGCGGCGTACCGGTCACCGGGCTGTGGTTCAAGGATGAAGGCCACAGCTTCGAATCGCTGCCCAACACCCAGCGCATGTGGCGCGGGATCGCCGGCTTCCTGCAGCACCACCTCGACCAGCCGGAGTGAAGGGCGGCGCAAGGATCGCCTTGGCCTCAACGCCTTGTGCTGATGGCTGCAGCAAGCCCGCTAGATGCCACGCGCCGAACGAAGTCCGAGTCCGTGCACAAGCCGACGAAGGCGCACCCCGCTCGACCGCAGACCTCAGCGTCGCGGCGCGCGCAGGCGCAGCAGTCGGCTGTCGTCGGCGCCCACCCGCCAGTCGCCGGTATCGGCGCGCAGCCGCTGCAGCGCTGGCGCGGTCTGCGGCCGCGCCGCCCAGTAGCGCACGAAACCATCGCCGCGGGTCGAGTAGTGCAGGGTGTGCACGGTGCCCAGCCACAGCGGATCGCCCTCCGGCGCCAACCGGTAGGGCGCCGCCCACAGCCGCAGCACCAGGCGCTCGCCGGCACGGTCGCCGGCCTGCTCCATCAGCAGGCTTTCCGGTCGGCCGAGATGCGTGGTCGGCATCACCGGCAGCTGCTGCGCGTCTGCGCTGTCGTCAAGCATGCGCAGCAGGCCACGCCAGTCACCGGGTTCGATGCGCTGCCAGCCGCGAGCCTCAAGCAGCGCTTGAAGCTGCGCGGGGTCGCCGGCGTACTGCAGGTTCAGCGGCCAGGCATCGCGATCGCGCAGCTCGTTGCGGCGCTGCGGCAGGCGCAGCGCGGGATCGGCATCCAGCCAGCGCTGCAGAGAGATGTCCTGCCGTTCGACCGGGCGTTCCAGCTGGGCCAGCTGCGCCGCTGAACGCTGGCCGCCGAAAAGCGCCAGCGAGAGCAGGGCCGCGCTGAAGAACAGCGCCGCCACCGGCTTCATCCAGAACGAGCGCGCGGTGCGGCGGCGATAGGCGATGCCCAGCGCCGTGGTCCACAGCAGGCCCAGCGAAGCCCCCGCCAGCACCTCGGACAGCCAGTGCGTGCCGAGATAGAGCTGGGCGAATCCGAGCAGGCCCACGACCAGGGCCGCCACCACATAGGGCCAGACGCGCGCCCGCCCCGGCAGCTCGCGAGCGACCAGCACCGCGAAGAAGCCATACACGCTGGCCGCCAGGGTGATCGGCAGCGAGGGGAAACCGTGGCCGCTCGGCCCCACGGCCGTCGGCGGCGCCGGCAGTTCGATCAGCCAGCCGAGCAGCAGGCTGATCAGCGCGGCGGCGATCGGCGCCACCAGCCAGTGCCAGGCGGCCACGCGCTGGCGCCGCCACCACAGCCAGGCGAACACCAGCAGTACCGGGCCGATCAGCAGCAGCGGATCGCCAAGCGTGCTCATCCCACCCATCAGCGGATCGGCCAGCGGATGACGCAGCCCGAACATCAGGTGATTGACTTGCGTATCGAGGCGCGAGGGCGCGTCACCGCCATCCACCGAGACCAGCAGCTGGAAGAAGCCCCAGACCGCCGCCAACAGGCCCAGCGCGAACACCAGCAGCGAGGGGGATTCACGACGCCGCGGATCGATCAGCGCCTCGGAATACCGCCCCAGCACCGGATGCCGATGCGACCAGTCGAGCGCGCCGGCGAGCAGCGCCTCCGCCCGCGGTGCCAGCCAGCGCCAGAGGTAGAACACGCTGCCCCACAGCGCGGCCACGAGCGCCAGGACCAGCGCGATCACGATCGCCAAGCGGCCAGCGACGGCGGCCACCAGATCCAGCGAGGCGCCAAACAGCCAGCCCGGCAGCAGGAAGGCCAGGGCCCACAGTACGGCGGCGATGGCCGTGGCGAACGCGTAGCGCTGCGCCGGCATCGCCAGCATGCCGGCGATGGCGGGAATGAAGGGCCGGATCGCGCCGACGAAGCGACCGATGACCAGGCTTTTCATGCCGTGCCGACGGAACGAGGCGTCGCCGCGCGCCAGCCACTCGGGATGCTGGGCAAAGGGCCAGCGCAGCTTCAGCGAATCCCCGTAGCGACGTCCGGCCACGTAGCTGACGCCGTCGCCGCAGAAGGCGCCGAGCGCGGCGCAGGCCACCGCATAGACGCCATCGACATGGCCCAGCCCGACCAGGGTGCCGACCGCGAACAGCAGCGGCGCCGCCGGTACCACCACGCCGATGATCAGCAGGGCGTCGCAGAAGGCGATCAGGAAGATCACCAGGCCCGCCGCCAGCGGGTGGGCGGCGATCCAGTCGAGCAGCTCGTTCCAGCGCGAAGACTCCATGCGCGGATTCTAGGCGGCGCGCGTGAAGCCTGGACGGCGGCGCAGCCACGGCAACGGCGCGCGCACGCGCCCGTCGGCGCAGGCGACGACGGCACCGGCCGCGCTCATCGCCCGGCCACCGCGTCGACCGCAACCCGCGCGTCCAGCGCCTGCAGCAGTCGCGGATCGCGCTGGTAGAGGTCGTCGATCAGCCGCACGCCGCCGGCGCCGTCGTCGACCGCCGTCAGGTAGAGCAGATGCACCGGCAGGGGCTCGGACAGATCGACCCGGGTCTCGACGCCGCTGGCGATGACGGCGTCAATGCGCGCTCGGTCGAAGCCACGCGCGCCGGCCAGCACCCAGTCGGTCAGCGCCAGCGCCTCCTCGACGCGGATGCAGCCGGAGGAGAAGCTGCGGCGCACCCGCCCGAACAGGCCGCGGCTGGGCGTGTCGTGCAGGTAGACGTCGTGGCTGTTGGGCAGGATCAGCTTGACCTGGCCCAGCGCGTTGGCAGGCCCCGGCTGCTGCCGCAGGCGATACGGGAAGCGATTGCGCGAGAGCTGGCTGAAGTCGACACCGGCCACATCCACCGGCTGGCCCTGCGGATCCAGCAGCGCATAGCCACCGCGGGCGAAAGCCTGGGGATCGCGCTGGAACAGCGGCAGCTTGTCCTGGGTGGCCAGCCGGCGCGGCACTTCCCACCAGGGGTTCAGCACCACATAGCGCATGCGCGCCGAAAAGCTTGGCGTCTGCCGGTAGCCCGTGCCGACCACTACCCGATGCACGCGCTCGATGCGGCCGGCATTCCAGGCCTCCAGCCGGTAGTCGGCGATGTTGACGCGCAGATGGCGGGCACCGAGATCCGCGGGCAGCCAGCGCCAGCGTTCGAGGTTGACGCGCAGCTGATCCACCCGCTCGGCCGGTCCGCGCGCGAGCTGGGCCAGGGTCATGCGCCCCGCCACGCCGTCGGGCTCCAGGTTGAGTCGCTGCTGGTAGGCCTTCAGGGCAGCTTCGAGGCCGCCGTCAAACAGGTCTTCCGGGGCCTGGTTGGCCTTGCGCGCGGCTTCGAGGCTGCTGTCGAACAGGGCCTCGGCGCCAGCGCCAGCCTGTTCCGCACCGGGATCGGAGTGAACGCCGGACAGCGGCGCGCCCTGCTCCCCGGTAGGGCCTTGCGCACCCGCACCAGCAACCGCGACAAGGCCGATGGTCGCACCGGCCGCGTCCAACGATGTCGCCACCGTCGGCAGCGGCTCCGCCGCATGCCCTTCCGCCCGCAGCAGGGCGCGCAGCTGGGCGACGCGCGGCCCCTGATCGCCGGGCTTCAGGCTGTCGCCCGGCTCGACCGGCGGCGGCCGCGGCGCATCGAGCTGGGCGCGCTCACGCTGCAGGGCCTCGCGCAGCGCGCGGTAAAAGGGGTCCTGCGGCGCCAGTGCCTCCAGCGCGGCTGCCACCTGTCCCGAGTCGAGCGCGGCCTGCAGCGCCACCGGCGCATCCAGGCTGGGCCGCTGCACCGTCCAGTCGGGCTCCACGCGAACCGGATCGATGCGCCCACCGCGCAGATGCGAGGCCAGACTCAGCCAGGCATCGCTGGCCAGCAGCTCCTCGGCCAGCGTGCAGGTTCCGGTCGCGCCCAGAACATCGAGGTGGTAGTCGCGCGGCAACAGGCCGTGCGTCCCGCTGCCGGCGATCGCGACCAGCAGTTCGCGGTACTCAGGCCCGCAGCCCTGCGCGGTCCAGGCGCGCCGGTACCCCCGCGCCGAATAGAACCCACGCACCGCATCCGGCGCATGCAGGGGTCGGCCCTGTACCTGCAGCACTTGGCCAGGCTGGCCGAGCAGGGCCTGCAGCGCAGCCTCGTCCGAAATCGTCTGCGAGAACGCGGCCAGAGGGCTCAGCAACAGGGCGACGACACCAAGGGAACGGCAAGCAGGAAGCGAAATGCGCATGGAACGATCGGAGCCGGGACGCGAAGGGCGAAGCGCGCATTGTGCCCTGTCGCGGGACGTTCACCGGCGACTGGCTTCGGCGATCGAGGGCGCTTGGCGCCGGGCGATGCTGCCCTGCGGCGCGGAGCAGCGGTCAGGGCGCTCCTGCTGTGCCCACGGTCTGCCCTGCGCGGGCCAGCCGCAGGCAAGACAGGCTGCGCGCATTGGCCAGCCAGGCCGGGTCGGGGTAGTAGGCGAACAGCAGCTGGCCGTGGCGCAGCTGGTTGATCAGCGGTCGGGCCACCGCATCACGCACCGCAGGGCAGCCGTGGCTGCGGCCCAGACGGCCCTGCGTCCGGGCGAACTCCGGGTCCACGTAGGGCGCGCCGTGCATGACGATGGCGCGCTGGCGGGCGAGATCGTTGAAGCCCGGGTCGAGGCCATCCATGCGCAGCGAATAGCCGTTGGCCCCGTAGTAGGTCTGGTCGGTGACGAACAGGCCCAGACTGGTCTGGTGGCTGCCTTCGATGTTGGAGAACTCGGTGGCCAGGTTGTCGCCGCTGCCGCGGCCGTGGGCGACGTGTTCGGCGTACAGCAGGCGTTTGCGCGCCATGTCGAACACCCACAGGCGCGGCTCGGTGGAGGGCAGCGAGTAGTCGATCACGGCCAGGCGTCGCGCCTGCGGTGCCTCGCCGCCGCGACGCGCGCAGTCGTAGGCCGAAACAGCCAGCTCCAGCACCTCGGCCTTCAGCCCGGGCGCCTGCTGCAGCAGGCGCTTCGATCGGTCACCGGCGAAAGCGGAACTGCAGCTGCAGGCGAGCACCGCGAAGGCGGCCAGGCGGGAAACTGAACGCAGGATCGATCGACGCATGGGCTCGGGAGCATACGTGCCGCGCCGGGCCGCGTCGCGTGACCGCGGGCACAGCCCGACGGCATCGCGCGATTCAGCGCTCCACATCAATCCGCCAGCCGCGCTCCCTGAGAAGCCCGAGCACCGCGTTCTGCAAAGCGACACGCTCTGGCTCGGGGATCGGCTCGACCTGAGCGCTCCCCAGCGCGGCGACGCGGCGACGATGTTCTTGAAGAAACTCGAGTTCGTCATCCCCGCGAAGGCGGGGATCCAGTGGTCTCGCCACTGAGGCAGGCTGGAACGCCCCCCGCCCCGCCTTAGCGAGGACGGACGCTACCCGGGGGCGACGATCCTCCGGGCGATCCGCAGCGCCGCCAACAAAGCCCCTGCCCCGCTCAAGCCGCCTTCACCTGCACCACGGTGCCATCGACCGCCACCACCCGCACCCGCGTGCCCTGCGGCAGATCCGGCCCCTCGGCCCGCCAGAAGGCATCGCCGATCTTCAGCCGGCCGCGACCATCGACGATGGCCGACTCCAGCGGAAACACCTGCCCGACCAGCTGCGCACCGCGGCGGTTGAGCGTGGGGTGATCCTCCGGTTTGGCGTTGATCCGCGCACGCAGCCTCCAGCCGATGCCCACCGACACCAGGCCCAGCACCCCGAACAGGAACCACTGGACGACGGGATCGATCGGCAAGGCCAGCACCAGCACCGCGGTGGCGACCGCGGCAAAGCCCAGCCACAGCAAAAAAGTGCCGGGCAGCAGGGCCTCGGCCGCGAACAGGGCCAGCGCCACGCCCCACCAGAACCACGGCGACTGCATCCAGTGGCCCATGTCGATCACTCCACCCGGAAGTTGGCGGCGCCCGCCGGGCGCGGCGGCGGGGTCGGCGCCTTCGGTGCAGCCTCGCCGCGATGGGCCTGGGCCAGCTCGGCGATGCCGGCCAGCGCGCCGAGGATGCCGGTGCTCTCCATCGGCAGCAGCAGGGTCTTCTGGTTCGGGCTGCGCGCGAACTCCTTCATCGCCTCGACGTACTTCTGGGCGACGAAGTAGTTCACTGCCTGCACATCGCCCTGGGCGATCGCCTGGCTCACCATGGTGGTCGCCTTGGCCTCGGCCTCGGCCAGGCGCTCGCGCGCCTCGGCGTCGCGATAGGCGGCCTCGCGGCGGCCCTCGGCTTCGAGGATGGCGGCCTGCTTCTCGCCTTCCGCGCGCAGGATCTCGGACGCGCGATGGCCTTCGGCGTCGAGGATGTTGGCGCGCTTCTCGCGCTCGGCCTTCATCTGCCGCGCCATCGAATCAACCAGATCGCGCGGCGGCTGGATGTCCTTGATCTCGATGCGGTTGACCTTGAGGCCCCAGGGATGGGTGGCCTCGTCGACCACGGTCAGCAGCTTGGCATTGATCTCGTCGCGTTTGGACAGCGACTCGTCGAGGTCCATCGAGCCCAGCACGGTGCGGATGTTGGTCATGGTCAGGTTAAGGATGGCGATCTCCAGCTGCGCCACCTCGTACGCGGCCTTGGCAGCATCCAGCACCTGGTAGAACACCACGCCGTCGACCTTGACCACCGCGTTGTCGCGGGTGATGACGTCCTGGCTTGGCACGTCCAGCACTTGCTCCATCATGTTCATCTTGCGACCGATCGCATCGACCCAGGGAATGATGAAGCCGAGGCCGGGCGGCAGGGTGTGCGTATAGCGGCCGAAGCGCTCCACCGTGTACTCGAAACCCTGCGGCACCGAGCGCACGCCCTTGAACAGGGTGATGACGACGAAGCCGATCAGGATGACGACGAAAATGCTCATTGAATCCTCCATGGGGCCCTCCGGGGGGCGAGACGAGGCGGGGAGCGCAAGATGCAGCGCGCCGGGGGATGCTACGTCAGCCGTGGCCGCGCCGCGATGCGGCGACAGCCTGCGCGAGGACGCAGCACCCGGTGCATCGTGACAGCCTGCGCACTCGACGAGGGCTGCGCTTCGCCCCTGCCGGTGCATTGGCTACACTGCGGTGCGCCCCGCCGAGGGGTTGGGTTTTCAAGCACGGGGATGGGCATGGGGATTCTGGACGAACTCAAGCAGGAGGCCGAGCGCCGCCGCACTGGCGAGCACGCGGTGCTGCAGGAAGAGCCCAAGGAAGGCCTGTGGACCGAGCGCCTGGGCCCGAAGGTGCAGGACCTGTACGAGTTCCTGAAGCAGCTCACGACGCATCTGAACGAGCTCAAGAAGCGCATCCGCGTGGTCTACAGCCTGCCGGGCTATGGCGATGTGGTTGCCCAGGTCGAGCCGCCCTACAGCCTGCGCGCCACGCCGGGCTCGGACAGCGTCGAGATCGCCTTCGACTGCTTCGCCCAGGTGGTGTCCGAAGAATGCCCGGTGCTAGAAACCGAGGGCCTGGTCCGCACCCAGGCGGTCAACCAGGTCTTCACCAAGCACCGTCTGTCGGGCCTGCAGGAAAGCCGCAAGAATGCCAACGGCGAGGTCGTGGCCGGGCGCTTCCAGGCGCGCGGCCGCATTCCGCTGACCCTGGCCATCGAGGCCGGACAGGCGCTCGGCGTCGCCCGCATCACCCTCACCAACTTCTACGGCTTCGCGGCCACCACGCGCAGTTTCCGGCACCAGCAGCTCACGCCCGCCCTGTTCGATTCGCTGGGCCGCTACCTGACCCACGACGACGCCAGCTTCGGTCGCGAGAACGTCGACGAGGACGTGCGCCGCTCATTGGCGGCCAAGGTGCAGCGCGAACAGGCCAAGCGCCGGATCGAGCAGGATCTGGCCGAGCAGGCCGTCGAGGATGAAGAGCGCGTGCGCAGCCTGATGGCCGGCAGCCGGCTGGTGCAGATGATCCAGAAGCTCCTCGGTCGCTGAGGGCGCTGGGTTCGCGCCCACTCGCAGCCGATCGATCGAAGCAACTCTTTGGGGTCGTGCGCCACAGGCGCACCCTACTCGAAGCTTGGCCTCGGCTCGAATCTTGGCTCCGACTTCGATGAAGACAAGGCGTCATTCGTGCTTGCAGGGTGCGCGCGTCGCGCACCGCCGCGAGCGACGCGCGCCGGGCAACCAGGACCAGCACGCGGCTGCATGCCCTATCGCGCACCGTCGCCTCCCACGGCCTTGCGGACAGCGCTATTCAAAGCCGCTCGGTCGGCTCCAGCCCCGGCGCTTCGCCCGGCTGCGGCGCATGCAGTACATGGCGGGTCTGGCGCAGGTACAGCCCCCAGAATCCGATGGCCAGCAGGCAGCCGGTCAGCGCAGTCAGCGCAAGCCCGAGCACGCTGGCGCTGACCAGGGGTGAGACCAGCCCGGCCACGCCGGCATTGATCAGCAGGCTGACGAAGCTCTGCATCGACGAAGCCGCGCCGCGGTGGCGTGGATACAGGTCGAGGATGGCGAGGGTGACGATCGGGAACACCAGCGCCACACCGACCGAGTTCAGCGCGATCGGCAGCACCGCCCAGGGAAACAGAGGCGTCTCCGCCAGCGCGGCATAGGCAACGCCGGCAAGGGTCGCGAACAGGCAGATCCCGAAACCGATCGAAGCCGCGCGGCGCGCGCTCAGGCGGCCGGCGGTACGCCCGGAAATGAAGGCACCCAGCGCCATGCCGCCGACCGCCGGCGCGAAGAACCAGCCGAACTGCTGCTCATTCAGGCCCATGTGCTGCATCACGAACACCGGCGCGGAAGCGATGTAGATGAACAGTGCGCCGAAGTTGAGCGTGCCGATCACGCTGAGCGTCATGAAAGTGCGGTTGCCCAGCATGGCGACGCTGGTCTTCCACAGGCTGCCGGCCGAGAACGGCAGCCGCAGCGGCGCGGGGTGCGTCTCCGGCAGCGCCAGCGCGGTGACCAGCATCAGCAGCGCGGCAAAGGCCACCAGGAACCAGAAGATCATCTGCCAGTTCGACCAGCCGAGGATCCAGCCGCCAATGATTGGCGCGATCGCCGGCGCGATGGTGAAGATCATCGAGATCTGGCTCATCAGCCGCTGCGCGTCGGGCCCGTCGCGCAGGTCACGCACGATCGCGCGACCGACGATGATGCCCACGCCCGAGCTCACCCCCTGCAGCGCGCGCCAGACCAACAGCTCGGTGAGGCCCGTGGACAGCGCGCAGCCGATCGAGGCGAGCAGGAACACCGCGATGCCGACCAGCAGGACCGGCTTGCGGCCATACGCATCCGAGAGCGGGCCGTGGATCACGCTGGCCAGCGCATAGGCGAACAGGTAGACGCTGATGCTCTGCTGCATGGCCGCGGCAGTGATCGCGAAATCGCGCTGGATCACCCCGAAGGCCGGGAAGATGCTGTCGATGGTGAAGGGCCCGAACATCGCCAGCCCGCCGAGGATCAAGGCGAGTCGCAGCTGCGGAACCGTGGGGCGGGTGTGGGGCATGGGCTCAGGGCGGTGGCAGAAGTGGACGCATCACAACCGCACCGGGGCCTGCAGTTGCACAAGCCAGACGGCGGCGCGAAGCCGGCGAGCCTACAGGGTCGACGCAGGCGTCGCTCGCATCAGGCGTGCTGCCGGCTACGCGGGCAGATATCGCCAACGAGGCCGGAGCCTCGACCGCGCAATGTCGGGGAGGTGCCGAGGATGGGGCCAGAGCCGGCGGATGCGCTGCGCTTGTCCGCCCTACGAGTTCCAGTGACGCTTTGCCGCGATCAAAGCCGAACGCGTCGGCGCGTAGGGCGGACAAGCGCAGCGCATCCGCCAGCAAGTCCCGCAGACGCAGCGCAGGCGCGGCCCCGCAAACGCTCACTCCAGACCCAGCTCGCGCGCCAGCGTCTCGGCCATCGCCCGCGTCACTTCCGCCGGCAACACCGCCTGCCGCAGCACCGGCAGCGCCTTGATGAGCAGCGCGCGCGCCTGCGCACGCTCGCCGCGGAGCTGGTGCACGCGCGCGCGCTCGACCTGCAGGCTGGCGATGTCGAAGGCGCTGCCCTTGACGCGCTGCAGATGCACGATGCCGGCGTCCAGGCTCTCGGCCGCGGCTGCCAGGTCGCCCTGCAGCGCGAGCAGATGACCGCGCACTCGCGCCATGTAGGCGTAGATCGCATGATCGGCGGGCAGCAGCGGGCGCATTCGCGCTTCCGCCACCTCCAGCGCCGCGAAGCCATCCTCGGGCCGCCCGCGGTGGCGCGCCAGTACGGCGCGCTGCCAGGCCAGCATGGCCGGCTCGAAGGCCTCCTCGCCATCGAGCGCCAGCGCCTGTTGCTCGAGCGAGGTCAGCGTTTCCAGCGCCTCCTCGCCCCGCCCCAGCAGACCCAGCGTGCGGGCGCGCGAGCGTCGCGCCTGGCGCAGGCGCAGGCTGTCCATCTGCGGCTCGCTGGTTTCGAGCAGGGCGATGCCGGCATCGAACTGCTGCAGTGCGCGCGCATAGTCGCCCGCCGACTCGGCGACCGCCGCCAGGTTCAGGATCAGCGGGCCGCGTTCGGCCGGCACTTCGGCCAGGCTGTCGCTGGCCGCCAGCGACTGCTCGAACGCCTGCTGGGCCTCGCGGAAACGCGCCTGTTCGTTCAGCGCCAGACCCAGCGCATTGAGCAGGAACGCCATGCGCGCATTGCGCTCGCCGACCGTGCGCGACTGGATATCGATCGCCTGCCGCGCCAAGGCTTCGGCCTCGTCGGCGCGCCCCAGCTGCACCAGCGCCTCCAGCCGGCCGCGCATGAAGTTGACGCGCTCGGGCGACTGCGGATCCACCCGGCCGCGCATCAGCACGTCGGCGGCGTCGAGCACGGCGAGGGCCTCCTGCGGTCGACTGAGGTTGTTGTACATGCCGGCCAAGGCCTGGTGCGCATTGGTCAGCACGTCGAAGGGCGCGTCCGCCAGCGTGGCGCCCGCCAGCACTTCGCGCCACAGCACTTCCGCCCGCTCGAAGTCGCCCAGGCGGTAGTGCGCATAGGCGAGCTGGTCGGCGCTGCGCAGGCGCTGCAGCGGGTCGCCGGGCGCGTGCAGCTCGCGCAGGCGGGCCGCCCGTTCGGCATGCGCGAGCGCGACCTGCGGCTCGCCGAGCAGGCCGAGCACGCTCGACCAGGCGTCGAGGTCCTGCGCCAGCGCAAGCGCCTCTGCCGGGTGCTGCGGGTCTTCGGCAGGCACGCCGCGCGCGAACAGCGCCGCCGCGATGTCGGGCTCGCCCAGCGCCTGGTAGAGATGCCCGAGCACGCGCCGCACCTCGCCCTGCACGCGCGGGCGATCATCCAGCACGGCTTCAAGATCGGTGCGCGCGGTATCGGCGAGCTCGCGCACGCTGATCTCACGCTTGTGCACGCGGTCCGGCGTCAGCGCCACCAGGGTGCGCGAGAGAAATCCCAGCGCTGCGCGCGCGTCGGCCGCTTCCTCCTCGGCGCGCGCGCGGTCGGCCAGCGCCGCGGCTTCCGCCAGCAGGGCGCGGTCGCGCGCCACGTCCAGCCGCCACACGAACAGCAGGGCCGCGACCAGCAGGCCGGCGGCAATCGCCACGCCAGTGCGGTGGCGACGCGCGAACTTGCGCAGGCGATAGATCGTGCTGTCCGGCGCCACGCGCACCGTCCGCCCGTCCAGCCAGCGCTGCAGATCCGCGCGCAGGGCTTCGACCGTGGGATAGCGCAGGCCGGGGTCGTCGGCGCTGCCGGCTTCCAGGATGCCACGCAGCTCGGCGTCGAGCCTGAGCCCGATGAAGCCCGGCGGCAGCGCCGTGGCCTCGCCGGGCTGGCGCTCGCCGGTGAGCATCTCGCGCAGCAGGATGCTGAGCCCGTAGACATCGGTGGCGGTGGTGATCAACCCGCCGCTGCGCTGCTCGGGGCTGGCGTAGCCCGGCGTCCACACCCGCGTCGAGGTCTGCCGGCTGTCCTCGCCCTGGCTCACGTCGACCAGCTTGGCCACGCCGAAGTCGAGCAGGCGAGGATCGCCGTCGGCCCGCACCATCACATTGTTCGGTTTCAGGTCGCGATGGATCACCAGGCGCTCGTGCGCGTGCTGCACGGCATCGGCGATGCGGTCGAACAGGGCCAGGCGCTGGCGCAGGTCGAGCGGATGCTCGGCCAGCCAGTCGAGCAGGGTCTGGCCGTCGACATACTCCATCACCACATAGGGCTGACCGTCTTCGGTCTCGCCGCCGTCGAGCAGGCGCGCGATGTTGGGATGATCGAGCTGGGCCAGGATGCGCCGCTCGTGGCGCAGGCGCCGGCGCTCGTCCTCGGTGGGAAAGCCGCGGATCAGCTTGATCGCAACCTTCTGCTCGAAATCGCCGTCGGCGCGCTCGGCCAGCAGCACCGTGCCCATGCCGCCGGCGCCCAGCTCGCGCAGGACCCGCCATGCGCCGATCCGCGCGCCCTGCCCCACTTCGTGCGCGCTCGCCTCGATGATCCGCGTCACTACCCGGCCGACGGGATCCCGCAGCTCGCGCGTGCCGCTGGCATCCAGCGCCAGCAGCCGCTCCAGCTCGGCGCGCTGCGCTTCCGGCAGCTCAGCCAGGCGCGCGCGCTGCACGTCGGCCGGCAGATCCGCCAGCGCGTCGAACAGCTCGGCCAACTGCCAGGAATCGCCCGCCATGTCGTCCTCCGGAGGTGCGCGCAGCATACGTCCGTCGGGTTCACCCCGACATCCGCCGCCCGCCAGGGGTCCGAGGGCCGTGACGGCGGCCTTGATCCGGCCTGCAGGCCTGCCCGGTATACTTCGCGGCTGTCACGCCGAGGGGCGCTGCGACCGGGGTGGGCCCGGCCAGGCTCGGTGCGGCTCTACACGTTGAACGGCGCCCGGTGACCGCGAGCCTCAGCTCGCACGACGCTCGCTTCAGCGAGCCGTCATAACCCGGAGCTACACGCATGAACGCACAAGTGAAAGAACTGCCCTTCACCGACTTCAAGGTCCGTGACATGGGCCTGGCCGAACTCGGCCGCAAGCGCATCCGCATGGCCGAAGAGGAAATGCCCGGCCTGATGTCGATCCGCGCCAAGTACGCCCCGCAGCAGCCGCTCAAGGGCGTTCGCCTGTCGGGCTCGCTGCACATGACCAAGGAAACCGCCGTCCTCATCGAGACGCTGAAGGCCCTCGGCGCCAACGTGCGCTGGGCCAGCTGCAACATCTTCTCGACCCAGGACGACGCCGCCGCCGCGATCGCCGCTGCCGGCATCCCGGTGTTCGCCTGGAAGGGCGAGACGCTCGAGGAGTACTGGGATTGCACCCTCGACATGCTGACTTTCCCGGGCGGCAAGGGCCCCGAGCTGATCGTCGACGACGGCGGCGACGCGACCCTGCTGATCCACAAGGGCCTGGACATGGAGAACGGCGACACCTGGGTCGACAGCCCCGGCGCCAACCATGAGGAACAGGTCATCAAGGATCTGCTGAAGCGCACCCGCACCGAGCGCCCCGGCTTCTGGAAGACCGTGGCCGCCGAGTGGAAGGGTGTGTCGGAAGAGACCACCACCGGCGTGCACCGCCTGTACCAGATGATGGAAGCCGGCAAGCTGCTGGTGCCGGCCATCAACGTCAACGACTCGGTGACCAAGTCGAAGTTCGACAACCTGTACGGCTGCCGCGAATCGCTGGCCGATGCCATCAAGCGCGCCACCGATCTGATGATCGCCGGCAAGGTCGCCGTGGTCTGCGGCTACGGCGACGTCGGCAAGGGCTCGGCCCACAGCCTGCGTGGCCTGGGCGCCCGCGTCATCGTCACCGAGATCGACCCCATCAACGCCCTGCAGGCGGCGATGGAAGGCTTCGAGGTCAAGCGTCTGGACCAGGTGCTGGGCGAGGCCGACATCTTCGTCACCACCACCGGCAACCGCGACATCATCACCCTGGAACACCTGCAGGGCATGAAGTCGAACGCGCTGGTCTGCAACATCGGCCACTTCGACAACGAGATCCAGGTGGACCGGCTGAACGCCGAAGTCGCCGCCGGCCGCGTCGAGCGCGACACCATCAAGCCGCAGGTCGACCGCTACACCTTCAAGGCCACCGGCCGCAGCCTGTACCTGCTGGCCGAAGGCCGTCTGGTCAACCTCGGCTGCGCCCACGGCCACCCGGCCTTCGTGATGTCGAACTCGTTCTCGAACCAGACCCTGGCGCAGATCGACCTGTGGGCGAACAAGGACACCTACGAGAACACCGTCTACCGCCTGCCCAAGAAGCTGGACGAAGAAGTCGCCCGCCTGCACCTGGAGCAGATCGGCGTGCACCTGACCACCCTGACCCCAGAGCAGGCCGCCTACATCGGCGTGCCGGTGGAAGGCCCGTACAAGCCGGATCACTACCGGTATTGATCGGGGCTCGCGCTAGCGCCTTCGGGGGCTGGTGCGGGTTGATGAGGTTCAAGCAAACGGGCGCCCTTGGGCGCCCGTTTTTGTTCCAGAACTCCAAACCTTAGGAAGCTATTTATCCGATTGACTTGCCGCTCCCTCCACCCCTACTAAAGACGCAGAAGCGCCGAAAAGCGGGCACAAAACGATGAGAGCAACTTCAATCATCAGCAAGAGCGCTAGCCAAATCGATCTTTTCAAGGAGATACCGACTCGAAAAATCCCTTAAACCATTCCCTCTAACGTGGCGCATCATGGAAAGCACCTCTTTCGCTCGAAACCAGCCCTCGCGATTCTCATCGGAGGAAACCTCCTCCATCGATCGTATCGTCACCTTACGCCTCTCACTATCGAAGTCACCCGCGATCAGATAAGCCTCCACTACAATAAAGTGCCTGGAAGTCTCAACAACCCGAGGGGCTGAGATTCGCGCCACCTCATCAACCAGATCTCGCGGCGACAAATCACCCTCAGCGAACGAGGCATACAAGTCCGGTCGAATGGACCGAACGATAATCAGGAAAACAACAGGGTGCGGATCCAAATAGTAGTTGCTCGGGGTCCTCATTAGCACTGCGCAAGGCGAGTAAAGCACCTATCCATCTGTCTGAGCGACATCCTCAGTGCGCGAGAGAACTCCGCGAACGAATCAACAACGCTCGAATAATCGTAAGAAAAACTTGACGAATGCTGCATACGCTCATCAAAGATCCTCTTAAGGCCGTGACGCTCAATCAGTGATCGAGCATAGACTTTCCCGCTTCCCAATGGAAGCGAAAGGTCCAAGTCAATGAATCGCCGAAGATATTCCCGCGCGTCAATTCGCTCGCCATACACTGCCGCGGTAATTGCCTCGAGCTGCCTCTTATCGACAGAAAGGACGAATATCAGACCCTTTACGTCAAACAAGTGCTTAATCCTCTCCAGCAACTCGATCGCAAAGGTGGGCCGACAACGGTCCAGCTCGTCCACGAAAAACACCAAAGGCTTGGGATCAGTCTCTCCTCCCGCAACAGAGACAGCTGTAGCCAACGCGTCGCGGAAACTCTCCAGCGACTGTTTCTCACTCCTGAATGCCGAGACGACATCATCGGCAGATTCGACGGCAACCGTCGAGATAACGTCTTCTGCAACCTCTTCCAGATCGAGCACCCCCATCGTGCCCAACTTTACGGCAGCGAAAATGCCTCTCTTCGCAACTTTAGTGGCTACCTCCTTCACCTTGGCCATTTTGTCGCCAAAGCCCGACCCAGCAAGCCCCTCCGAGAGCGACAAGTCGTCCAGAGCAACAACCATTGGGACCAAAGGATCAGTAACGTAGTCCTCCTTCCATGCGTTGAAGTAAACACTAGGGAGCCTCTGAACTACACGGTTGGCTCAGTCTTGCCAGACTTGCAGGGCCATT
>NZ_CALART010000041.1 GCF_937888285.1 uncultured Aquimonas sp. | reverse complement strand
CCAGACGGATGGTGGAACGGGCCGCCGCGATATCCGCGCGCAGATCGGCGTAGAGGGCGTCACCCTCGATGTAATGTCGCATCGCTCAGGGCGCGGACGGACGCGACGAGGCGACCGCGATTGCCGTTCTCTTCGGTTTCTCCGATTTCGCCGATGACTGTCCGGCCCTCCTGGGGAGGAAACCGATCCGCTACAGATCCGCCATCGTTCTCCCACCGGCTGATCGCCTCTTGGCGCATTCGTGCACGCACGGATGCGGCGTTCCTGTCCTCGCGCTGCATGCCTTGACTCCTCTTCTGCTTCTGGGATTCCGTCTAATCCGCGGCCAGCTTGTGGAGCGCCAGTTGTCGCGCCGATACCGGGCTCACGCCGCGTTATTCGATCGCGGTCGCCTCCTCTTCGGTCGCAAGGCAGCGGTCCTCGATCTGGGTGGCCGAGAAGTAGATTTGGAATCGCTCGCGCAGGAGGCCGCTCACCTCCCGCAGCACGCGGTCGCCTTCCGCCATGCTGCGCACCCTGACATGGCTTGAGAAAACATTGACGCCCGACGTCAGGCTCCATGCGTGGACGTGGTGGACGTCGGTGACGCCCTCCAGTTCACGAATCGCGGCGATCGCGGCGTGCAGATCGAGATCCTGGGGCGTGCCTTGCAGGAGGATGTGGAGAGCGTCTTTCGTGATCCCCCATGACGCCCACAGGAGCACTACTCCGAACGCCATCCCCAGCAGCGGGTCGATCGCCAGGAAGCCCGTGAAGCGGATCACCAGGGCGGACACGATGATCAGGAAGCTGCCGACGAAAGTCTGGAGGATATGCCAATAGGCGCCGCGGAGGTTCAAGTCGGCCTTCTGTCGCTCGTAGAGCAGCCAGAGCGCGACCAATTCCGTAGCGATGCCCCCGGCCGCCGCGATCAGCATGGGCGTCGTCGGCAGATCGATGGGCTCCATCAGCCGCATCGCGCCCATCCCGAAGACGAACATGGCCATGATCGCGAGGAACAGGCCGTTGAATAGGGCGCCCAGTATCTCGGCGCGCACATAACCGAATGTCCGGGCGGGGCTGGATTTGCGCTCCCCGAGCTGTAGCGCGACCAAGGCGATGAGGACGCCGCCGACAGCGGAGAAGGTGTGGAAAGCGTCGGAGGTGACCGCGACGGAGCCCGTCCAGAGCCCGATTCCCAGTTCAATCACGAAGTAGACGCCGGTGAGCCAGCCCGAGATGGCCAGCGCTCGCTTGTCGGTCGTCGCAGGCGCGTGCCCCGACTGACCAGAGCCGAGTTTAGCCATCGTCGGGCTCCTTTGGGGGCCGGGTGAGCATCGCCATTATACCTTGGGATGCTCTTGCGGCAGGACTACAAGTGCATCGGCCAACCTTCGGCTAGGCGGACTCACCCAGCAAGACCGTGCCTGACATTTGCTATCTCGGCCCCTCGCCGACCGTGATTCCGCCGGGACCGGATCCCACCGGAATGGAGCGCGCCGCGCGATGGGTTTCGGGGTCGATCTCCAAAACAATGTCGGCGAAACTGTTGACGACGAAGACCCTGTCGCCGCTGTGCTGACGGCGACTCCATGAGCACCCGCCAAGGTGATGATCTCAGGGATCACCTTCTGAGTCGTGGTGTCGATGACCGACACGGTGTTTCCGGGCGACGCTTCCGTTCCCTGATTGACGACGTAGAACTCACGTCCGTTGGGCAGAGCGAAAAGTTGGATCGGGCGGGGGCCCCAGCGGGACTTGGTGATGACACGCCGGCCTGCGGTGTCGGTCACGGCTACGCTGTTCTCGTCGCGCAGGGAAACGTAGCAGTGGCGTCCATCCGGGGTGAAGCCGACATGGCCCCGAGCCTTGCCGACGGGCACTCGCGCGACCTCGCCCAAGTCTTGGAGGGTGATGACGGAAGCGGTGTTGCGCAAGACGCTGCCGTGGACGCTAGTCGCCTTTGTCGTGACGGGTATCTCGACCGTCGGGATGATCGTGCTGGTCGGCTTGGGAGATGTATCGATGATCGCCTTGTTCAAGAATCGCCAGGCCTACCTGAGTACCTCGCTCGTGCTGATGGCGGTCGCGTTTCCGCTGGTCAGCCTCGACGCGACCCGCGGCCCCGCGCTGCTGTGGTGGCCGGCCTGTTCGCGCTGGGCTGCGGCGGCCTGATCCCGCCGCTGCAGCGGCTCTTGCTGGGGCCCGCTGCGCCCGCGGACAAACCCGCGGCCGCCGATGACGCCGCGAAAACACCCGTATCGAAAGGAGCCACCCCATGAGCCACGCCAATGACCCCGCACCGGGCGCCCCCGGTCCTTGCATCCCGCGGCGCTGCAGACCATGAACCTGCTCGCAGGCTTCGACGTCGCGTCCTGGGGCGAAGGCAGCGCCGGCTACTACCACCACATCGTGGAAGCGGTGAAGATCGCCTTCGTCGATCGCGACGAATGGCTGAGCGATCCGGGCTTCGTCGACATCCCACTGCAGAAGCTGCTGTCGAATGATTACGCCGACGAGCGCCGCGCGCTGATCGATCCTCCGCGCGCTACCGATCGGCGGGGTCGAGCCGGGCCTGCGCTACGGTCCCGCTGCCGACCGCCGGCCAGCTGACGGCGACACCGTCTATTTCTGCGCCACCGACGGCGACGGCCTTGTGGTGTCGACCATCCAGTCGATCTACCACGACTTCGGCTCGGCCGTGGTCGCCGGCGACACCGGCGTGCTGATGCAGAACCGCGGCAGCTTCTTCTCGCTCGACGACCGCCACCCGAACCGGCTCGAGCCTTGCAAGACCCACCTTCCACAGCATCATCCCGGCCATGCTGCTCAGGGACGGTGCGTCGATGCTGGCCTACGGCACCATGGGTGGCGAAGGCCAGCCGCAGACCCAGGCGGGCCCTGCTCACACGGATGATCGACTTCGGCTTCGACGTGCAGCAGGCCATCGAAGCCCCGCGCTGGCTCATGGGTCGCACCTGGGGCACGGCGTCGAGCAGCCTGCTGCTGGAATCGCGCATCTCCGATGAAACCACGCGCGAACTGCGCCTGCGTGGGCAGCCCCGCGGCCATCGCCCCTCGCTGGGAGGGCTCGCTGGGCCACGCCCAGGCGATCCGGATCGACCGCCGCACCGGCTCCTTCGAAGGCGGTGCCGACCCGCGCGGGGATGGGGCGGCGATGAAGTTCTGACCAGGCGCGTCAGACCGTCAGGTTGATCCATCTCCCCACTGATGCATCATTGCATTAGTGCATCCTGGAAGACGGACCCATGACGCAACACAATCATCATCATCAAGATCATCAGGCGCATGGCGAGCAACCGCCGCATTCCCGCAAAGGTGCAGACGGCGACGGCCATGCCGGGCACGACAAGCATGCTGGCCACAGCGTGGCGAGCTTCCGCGACAAGTTCTGGCTCACGCTGCTGCTGACCATCCCCACTCTGATCTGGAGCGGGATGATCCAGCATTGGTTCGACTACACCGCACCACAGTTCCCGGGGTCGGCGTACATCCCGGCGGTGTTCGGCACGATCGTGTACTTCTACGGCGGCTCGCCGTTCGTCCGCGGCGGATACCACGAGCTGAGAAATCGCCTGCCGGGCATGATGACGCTGATCTCGCTTGCGATCACCGTCGCCTTCTTTTACAGCGCGTTGGTCACGCTCGGCGTTGTCGAGGGCTTGGACCTGTGGTGGGAGCTGGCGACGCTGGTGGCGATCATGTTGCTCGGCCACTGGATCGAGATGCGTTCGATCAACCAGGCACAGGGCGCTCTCAAGGAACTCGCGAAGCTGCTGCCTGATATGGCGGTGCGGTTGGATGAGGCCGGTACCGCGAAGGAAGTCCCTGTCGCGGAACTGAAGCGCGGCGACCTGCTGCTCATCAGGCCCGGCGCGAGCATTCCCGCCGACGGCGTCGTGAAGGAAGGGACCAGCGCCGTCAACGAAGCGATGATCACCGGCGAGTCCAAGCCGATGGACAAGTCGGCGGGCGACCGGGTGATCGCCGGCACCGTCAACGGACAGGGCTCGTTGCGTGTCGAGGTGACGGGAACCGGCGACGAGACCGCGCTCGCGGGTATCATGCGGCTCGTCGAGCAGGCCCAGACGTCGCGCTCGCGCGCCCAGGCCCTGGCGGACCGGGCGGCGTTCTACCTCACGATCATCGCCATCGTCTCCGCCGCGGTTACCGCCATTGTCTGGCCACTCCTCGGTCGACCGTGGAGCTTCACGATCGAGCGCGTAGTGACCGTGCTCGTGATCGCCTGCCCCCATGCGCTGGGTCTGGCCATCCCGCTGGTGACCGCCATCTCGACCACGATTGGCGCACGGAACGGCCTGCTCGTGCGCGATCGACGCGGCCTGGAAGAGGCCCGTTTGCTGAACACGGTCGTGTTCGACAAGACAGGCACGCTCACGCTCGGTTCGCACCGCGTCGTGAAGACCACTGCCGCCGATGGACTCACCGACGACGAGGTGCTTCGCGTGGCCGCGTCGGTCCAGCGCGACGCTGAACATCCGATCGCGCAGGCGCTGATGACCAGCGCCAAGGAACATGGCATCGACGTTCCGATGTCGCAGGACTTCGAGTCCATGCCGGGACGCGGCGTGCGCGCAGTCGTCGAGGAGCGCTCGCTCCACGTTGGCGGGCCGGGTCTGTTGAGAATGCTCGCGGTCGAACCGCCGGAGACGCTTCGGCGGGCTGCCGAATCAGCGGCAGCCGATGGTCAATCTGCAACCTACCTGGTGGAAGGCGACCGGGTGCTCGCCGTGTTCGCGATCGCTGACGCCATCCGTCCCGAATCGTTCGATGCGGTCAAGCGTCTGCACGACAACGGACTGGAGGTTGTGCTGCTGACTGGTGATTCCACCGCAGTCGGCAATGCGGTCGGGAAGGAGCTCAATATCGACACCGTCTTCGCCGAGGTCCTGCCAGAGGACAAGGTGGCAAAGATCGAGGAACTGCAGGCCCAAGGGAAGCGCGTCGCGATGGTGGGCGACGGCGTCAATGACGCGCCGGCGCTGCTCACAGCCGACGTCGGCATCGCCATCGGCACAGGGACGGATGTCGCGGTCGAGGCTGGCGACGTCGTACTTGTGCGCAGCGACCCGCGCGACGTCCCTGCGATCATTGCATTGAGCAAGGCGACCTATCGCAAGATGATCCAGAACCTGTGGTGGGCCGCCGGGTACAACATCGTCGCCATCCCGCTCGCTGCCGGCGTTCTCGCTGCATGGGGGATCATGCTGCAACCCGCGCTTGGTGCAGTGCTCATGTCGCTGAGCACCATCGTGGTGGCGATCAATGCGCAGCTGTTGCGCCGGGCGGTACGGTCCCCATGAACATGAACTGGCGACACCTATGACCACGCGCCGGCTTCTGGCACTCAACGTTGGCTCGTCCACCCTCAAGGGCGCGTCCTACCTGTTGAACGCTGAGGTGCCGGGCGCACAGCCTCGCGTCGTCGAGCGCTCCCGGGTCGAGATTTCAGTCGGCCCGGATGCGCAAGAGCGCCTTGCCACCCTGCTCGAAACCTTGTCGGAAACGGCGGCCGGCCCTGAGGTGGTGGTCCACCGGATCGTGCACGGCGGTGACCTTCACGAGTCCCGTGAGCTCGACGAAGCTGTGCTCGCGAAACTGGATGCATTGGTGCCGTTCGCGCCCTTGCACCAGCCGCTCGCACTCGCCTTCGCGCGCGCCGCGCGGCTGCGATGGCTGCAAGCCCGCCAGGGCGTGGCCTTCGACACCGACTTTCACGCCTCACTCGCCCCCTGGAGCCGGCGTCTACCCATCCCCGAAGCATGGGATGCGCTGGGTATCCGCCGCTACGGTTTCCATGGGCTTGCCTTTGCCTCCGCGCTGCGGATCGTCGCCAGCCACGACGCCGGAATCCTGCAAAGCCGCGCCGTCTTCGCGCATCTGGGCGGTGGCTGCAGCGTCTGCGCCGTCGAAGATGGTCGCAGCCGCGACACCACCATGGCGCTCACTCCGCTGGGTGGAATCCCGAGCCCTACCCGCT
Source organism: uncultured Aquimonas sp. (assembly GCF_937888285.1). Lineage (GTDB taxonomy): Bacteria > Pseudomonadota > Gammaproteobacteria > Xanthomonadales > Xanthomonadaceae > Aquimonas. Next base: position 753 of record NZ_CALART010000041.1, on the reverse strand, counting down.
CCGGGGATCTCGATCCCGGTGCGTTGCTTTATCTGCTCCGGCACGAAGGTCTGGATGCGCAGACGCTTGAAGAGGGTCTGTCCCGCGCTGCCGGCCTTGCCGGCATTGCCGGCATTGCCGGGCATGGCGACATGCGCATGCTGCTCGCCGACCCCGACCCCCAGGCGCAGCTTGCCGTGGAGCTGTTCGCAGTCCGGATTGCGCAGGCCATTGCGGCCATGGCCACGGCAATCGGGGGCGTTGACCATGTGGTTTTTTCCGGCGGCATCGGCCATCGCGCGCCCGGCCTGCGTGCTCGCATCGTCGCGCGCCTGGGCTGGCTTGGTCTGGCGCTGGCGTCTCGCGACAACGATGCAGGAGCCATACGGATCGATGGCGGGAGTGGGCCGGCGATCTGGAACGTCGCGATCGATGAGGAACGCGAGCTGGCTGAATCGGCACTGGCCTGGCTGTAGTCCACGGCATATCTCCAGGGCGGCTCCAGTCAGGATTACTCGTCGATCAGGGGTGTCGTGAGCACCGCTGCGAATCCACCACCCGGGGTGCGCATGTTCGTGGTTTGGCCCTGATAAAGCCGGGCCGCGAACAACAGCACACCCGCCTCGGACGCGAAGCAGCGCACATCCGCCTTGAGGGACTGGCCCCCATGCACGATCCGCATGCTCGGTGGCGCGAAGGTTTGTGCGATGTAGGTCGCCGACGCCATCGACTCCCACGTTCGCTTGGTGAGCTTGTCACCTCCGACGTCCCCCC
>NZ_CALART010000040.1 GCF_937888285.1 uncultured Aquimonas sp. | reverse complement strand
GCTCGAAGCGCAGGGCGTCGCCGAAGGGGCTGGTCAGGTTGAATAGGCGGTTCATTGAACTGCTCAGGCGGGTACGCGGACAAGGCGCGAACTACAGCACTTGAGACAGATTTTGACAATAGGAGTTTTCTTACCCCGAATTGATTGGCCTGAGGACTTGACAGCCACTCAGGCCCATGGTGCCGAAAGGGCAGGGGAACGCGGGAGGCATGGACGGCGTTGCGCGGCTTGGCAGAAATACTTGCCTGAGCGGAGGGTTTTCGCTGGGCCCCCGTCCCCGCCTTCGCGAGGACAGGCTCTTCGCGGGGGCGGCGACCAAGCGCTCGCACGGCTTCTGGTTTTCTGAACGACGGGGTGCCCTGTCGGACAGCCCGGAATGTCGGTGAGATCGCTCCGAACGGCCCCTCATCCGGCGCTTCGCGCCACCTTCTCCTTTGGCTTCGTTTGGGGCCAGGCTTCTCCAGGACGTGCTGGTGGATGCGCTGCGCTTATCCACCCTACAAACACGAGAGACGCCTTGCCGGTATCCAAGCCAGGCTCCAGTGTGCGCGTAGGGTAGATAAGCGAAGCGCATCTACCAGCTCTTCGAGCCTGCGAAGCGTCGGGCATCCACAGAATCTGCTCTTCTGGCTTCTCTTGGCGCCGTGCATCCCCAGAACCTGTTCCTCTGGCTTCGTTTGGCGTCAGGCTTCTGCAGAACGTGCTGGTGGATGCGCTGCGCTTATCCACCCTACAACTACGAGTGACGCCTTGCCTGTATCGAAGCGCGGCACAGAACTGAAGCCTCTTGCCGTGGGCAGAAGGCGCGTCCAGGCGGCTGGACGGGCGATGCCCGTCCAGCCGCGTCGGGCTCAGACGGCTTCGAAGATGCCGGCGGCGCCCATGCCGGTACCGATGCACATCGTGACCATGCCGTACTTCTGCTGGCGGCGCTGCAAGCCGTGCACCAGCGTGGCGGTGCGGATGGCGCCGGTGGCGCCCAGCGGATGGCCCAGCGCGATCGCGCCGCCCAGCGGGTTGATTTTGCTGGGGTCGAGGCCGAGGTCCTTGACCACTGCCAGCGCCTGCGCAGCGAAGGCTTCGTTGAGTTCGATCCAGTCCATCTGATCGGCGGTGAGGCCGGCCTGACGCAGCACCTTCGGAATCGCTTCCTTGGGGCCGATGCCCATCACGTCGGGCTTGACGCCGGCCACGGCGAAGCCGACGAAGCGCGCCAGCGGGGTCAGGCCGTACTGCTTTATGGCTTTCTCCGAGGCAAGCATCACCGCGCCGGCGCCATCCGACATCTGCGAGCTGTTGCCGGCCGTGACCGAGCCGCCGGCGCGGAACACCGGACGCAGCTTGCCAAGCACTTCAACCGTGGTGTCGGCGCGCGGGCCTTCATCGTTCTCGACCAGCAGCTTCTTCAGGCGCACGGTGTTGCCGGCAAGATCGGGCAGGCGTGCGGTGACCTCGTAGGGGCTGATCTCGGCCTTGAACTCGCCGGCGGCGATCGCGGCGATGGCCTTCTGGTGCGAGGCGTAGGCGAAGGCGTCCTGCTCCTCGCGCGTCACCTGCCACTGGCTGGCGACGTTCTCGGCAGTGATGCCCATGCCGTAGGCAATCGCGATGTTCTCGTCCTGGAAGATCGCGGGGTTCATGGCGACCTTGTGGCCCATCATCGGCACCATGCTCATGGTCTCGGTGCCGGCGCCGATCATCAGGTCGGCCTCGCCAAGGCGGATGCGATCCGCCGCCAGCGCCACGGCCTGCAGGCCCGAGGAGCAGAAGCGGTTGATGGTCTGGGCGGACACGCCGACCGGGAAGCCGGCCAGCAGGGTGGCGATGCGGCCGACATTCATGCCTTGCTCGGCCTCGGGCATGGCGCAGCCGACCACCACGTCATCGATCTGGTTCAGATCGATCGAGGGGGTCTGCGCGACGAGGTGGCGCAGGGCGTGGGCAAGCAGGTCGTCGGGACGGGTGTTGCGGAACACGCCCTTCGGGGCCTTGCCGACCGGCGTGCGGGTGGCGGCGACGATGTAGGCGTCCTGGATCTGGCGGTGGGACATGGTCTGGATCCTTTGCGTAATGGGTCGCGGTGGAAGGCTGGGATTGGGGATTGGGGGTTCAGAGCGGGTGGGCAGAGACTGGCGCGAGGATTGCCTCCTCTCCCCAACCCCTCTCCCACAGGGGGAGAGGGGCTCGGGCTGCGGCTCGGTTCAAGCGCTTCTGTATCCCGAGGTCTCCGGGATCGGGGTTATGCAGGGCGGGGATGCTGTGAGCCCGGTTGCCGCAAGCTTGATGCTTGCCGGCGCTTGCTCTTGCGAATCCCCAATCCCGAATCCCAAATCCCGGCTCCAATCAATTCCTCAACGGCTTTCCGGTGGTGAGGGTGTGGCCGATGCGGGCCTGGGTCTTTTCCATCTGGGCCAGCGCGAAGAAGTGCTCGCGCTCCAGCTTCAGCAGCCAGTTCTCGTCGACCACGCTGCCGCGGTCGACTTCACCGCCGCACAGCACCGTCGCGATGCGGGTCGAGACTTCGAGGTCGTGCTCGCTGATGAAGCGGCCGGACAGCATGTTCACGAGATTCGCCTTGAAGGTGGCGATGCCGATGTCGCCGGCCACCGGCACGCGGGCGGGCAGGGCAGGGCGGTAGCTGCTCTCGGACAGCGCCGTGACCTGGGCCTTGGCGACGTGCAGCAGCTCGAAGGCGTTGAACACGACGATGTCGTCCTGACGCAGCAGGCCCATGGCCTTGGCTTCCAGCGCCGAGGTCGAAGTCTTGCCCATGGCGGTGATCTCGAAGGCCTTCTTCAGGTTGTCGAAGACATCGCCACCGGCCTGGCCGGCGCGCACCGCCAGTTCTTTCAGACCGCCACCCGCAGGCAGCAGGCCGACGCCGGCTTCGACGAGGCCGATGTAGCTCTCAAGCGCGGCCACCGTACGGGCGGTGTGCATCTGGAACTCGCAGCCGCCGCCCAGCGCCATGCCGCGCACGGCCGCGACCACCGGCACCAGCGAATACTTGATGCGCTGGCTGGTGGCCTGGAAGTTGGCGATCATCGACTCCAGCGCGCCGATGTTGCCGGCCTGAACGAATCCGGCCATGCCCTTGAGATCGGCGCCGTAGGAGAAGGGCTCGCTGTACTGCCAGATCACGAGGCCCTTGTGCTCGCGCTCGGCGCGGGCGATGGCTTCCTGCACACCGGCAAGCACGGCGTCGCTGACAGTGTTGCCCTTGGTCAGGAAGCTGAGCACGGCGACGTCGTCGCCGCCGTCCCACATGCGCACAGCGCCGTTCTCGAAGATCGTGGCGCCCGGCTTGGCGGTCTCGCCCAGCAGCGGGTCCGGGAAGGCCTGGCGCGCATAGACCGGATGCTTGGAGCGCGGGCTGACGCCGTTGGCGGCGGCCGAGTAGGAGCCCTCGTTGCCGTGCACGCCGTCGCGGCCGTCGAACACCCAGGCCGGCAGCGGTGCGTTGCTCATGGTCTTGCCAGCGGCGATGTCCTCACGGATCCACTCGGCGACCTGCTTCCAGCCGGCGGCCTGCCAGGTCTCGAAGGGGCCCTGCTTCCAGCCGTAACCCCAGCGCATCGCGAAGTCGACTTCACGGGCGCTGTTGGCGATGTCGGCCAGGTGGTAGGCGCTGTAGTGGAACAGGTCGCAGAGGATCGACCACACGAACTGTGCCTGCGGATCGTCGCTGGCGCGCAGCGCAGCCAGCTTTTCGCCGGGGTGCTTGATCGCGAGGATGGCCTGCACGGCCTCGGAGGGCTTTTCGCCGCTGGGGCGGTAGTCGCCCTTGGCGATGTCGAGCACCAGAATGTCCTTGCCCTGCTTGCGGTAGAAGCCCGCGCCGGTCTTCTGACCCAGAGCGCCGGCTTCGACCAGCTTGGCCAGCGGCGCCGGCACCACGTAGTGCGCGTGCCAGGGATCGTCCTTCAGGTTTTCGGTCAGCGTGCGAACGACGTGGCCCAGCGTGTCGAGGCCGACCACGTCGGCCAGGCGGTAGGTGCCGCTCTTGGGGCGACCGATGCCGGGACCGGTCAGCGCATCGACCACGTCCAGGCCGAGGCCCAGGCGCGCGGTGTGGTGGAAGGTGCTGATCATCGCCATGGTGCCGACGCGATTGGCGATGAAGTTCGGGGTGTCCTTGGCGAACACCACGCCCTTGCCGAGCGTGGTGGTGAGGAAGCCCTCGAGGCCGTCGAGTACCGACTGGTCGGTGTGCGCGGTCGGGATCAGCTCGGCCAGGTGCATGTAGCGCGGCGGGTTGAAGAAGTGCACGCCGCAGAAGCGATGGCGCAGCTGCTCGGGCAGCACTTCCGACAGCGCGTTCACCGACAGGCCGGAGGTGTTGGTGGCGAAGATCGCGTGCGCCGCCACGTGCGGGGCGACCTTGGCGTAGAGGTCCTTCTTCCAGTCGATGCGTTCGGCGATCGCCTCGATGATCAGGTCGCAGTCGGCCAGCAGCGGCAGGTGCTGGTCGTAGTTGGCGGGCACCAGCTCGCCGGCCAGCTGCGGCAGCGCCAGCGGCGCCGGTGACAGCTTGCCGAGGTTGGCGATGGCCTTGTTGGCGATGGCGCTGGGGTCACCCTCCTTCGAGGGCAGGTCGAACAGCAGGGTCTCGACCTGGGCGTTGACGAGGTGGGCGGCGATCTGCGCGCCCATGACGCCGGCGCCGAGCACGGCCACCTTGCGGATGCGGAGGGGTTGCGACATGGAAGAACCTCGTGGGGCGGGGGTGGTGAAGGGATCAGCCGGCAGCGGGCGGTGCCCGCAGTCCGGCCACGGCGAAACGCAGAAGGTTGTCGGCGGCCAGCGCGCAGTGTTCCTGCTCGCTGACCCCGGGCTGGCGACGGATCAGTCCGAAATCGGCCATGGCATAGGTCAGCGCGCCAGCGATGTAGTCGAGGCGCCAGTAGAGGTCCTGCTTGGGCAGGGCAGGCAGGCAGTGCTGGATCGCGCGGGCGAACTCGCGCAGCACGTGCCCGTAGTTGTCCGAAAGGAACTGCCGCAGCCGCTCGTTCTTCTCGGCGTAAGCGCGGGCCACGACGCGCACGAAGGCGGCGCCTTCGCCCTCCATGCCGATCTGCATGGCCGGCACGATGAAGGCGGAGAGGATGGCCTGCAGGTCGAGCGGGTCGCGCTGGATCGCCTCGCGAAGCAGGGTCAGGCGACGTTCGCTGAGCTCGTCAAAGCGACGGCGGAAAACTTCGGTGATCAGGTTTTCCTTGCTGCCGAAGTGGTAGTTGACGGCGGCGATGTTGACGTCGGCGCTTGCGGTCAGCTGGCGCAGTGAAGTCGCCGCAAAGCCGTGCTCGGCGAACATCTGCTCGGCCGCGGACAGCAGGCGCTCTTTGGTGGAGAACTGGCTCAGGCCCACCGCATCGACTCCGGTAGCATTCAAACAAACGTTTGAGAGACTAGGCGCAGGAGCGGGCCCGGGTCAATCGGATCGGTGCCTGCCCGAGCTCCTGTGGGCTGCGTCACGTTTCTGACGCCACGGTCCGAAACCCCTGTACAAATGTGCGATTGTCGCGGCCTTCGGCTACACTACTTGACCATTTCGTCCTAAGCCCCCGTTTTCAACCGGAAATCCGGTCGAGGCGCGGGTTCCGGTGTTCGGAACCCGGGGCGGGCCACAGATCCCCATCAAGTACCCACGGAGTTGCAGCATGGCGCTCGAGCGCACCATTTCCATCATCAAGCCCGACGCGGTCGCCAAGAACGTCATCGGTGAGATCTATGCCCGCTTCGAGAAGGCTGGCCTCAAGGTCATCGCGGCGAAGATGAAGCACCTGTCGCGCAAGGAGGCCGAGGGCTTTTACGCGGTTCACCGCGAGCGTCCGTTCTTCAACGCCCTGGTCGAGTTCATGATCTCCGGCCCGGTGATGATCCAGGTGCTGGAAGGCGACAACGCCGTCGCCAAGAACCGCGAACTGATGGGCGCAACCAACCCGAAGGACGCCGCACCCGGCACCATCCGCGCGGACTTCGCGCAGAGCATCGACGCCAACGCCGTGCACGGCTCGGACAGCCTGGAGAACGCAGCGATCGAGATCGCCTACTTCTTCGCGGCCACCGAACTCTGCCCGCGCTGAACCAGGCAGACCCCACACAGGACAGGCCATGACCGATATCCCCGTCCGCCTTGAGACCGCGACGCCCGACGTCGCGGCGCCCTCGGCATTGTCGGAGCGGGTCAACCTGTTCGATCTGGATCGCGCCGGCATGGAGCGCTTCTTCGTCGAGGTCCTCGGCGAGAAGCGCTTCCGCGCGCACCAGATCATGAAGTGGATGTACCACCTGCATGTCACCGACATCAGCCAGATGACCGATGTCGGCAAGGTGCTGCGGGCCAAGCTGGAACAGCACTGCGAGATCCGCCCGCCCAATGTGGTGCTGGACAAGGCCTCCAACGACGGCACCCACAAGTGGCTGCTGGGCATGGACAGCTCGAATTCGATCGAGGCCGTGTTCATTCCCGACAAGGGCCGCGGCACCCTGTGCGTGTCGAGCCAGGTCGGTTGCGGCCTGAACTGCCAGTTCTGCAGCACCGCCACCCAGGGCTTCAACCGCAACCTGTCCACCGCCGAGATCATCGGCCAGGTGTGGACGGCGTCGAAGCACCTCGGCAACAAGGCCCATCAGCACCGCAAGCTCACCAACGTGGTGATGATGGGCATGGGCGAGCCGCTGCTGAACTTCGACAACGTCGTTCGCGCGATGTCGATCATGCGCGACGACCTTGGCTTCGGGCTCGCCAACAAACGCGTCACCCTGTCCACTGCGGGGCTGGTGCCGATGATCGATCGCCTGGCCGAGGAGTCCGACGTCTCGCTGGCGGTTTCGCTGCACGCCCCCATCGATTCGCTGCGCACCGAGCTGGTGCCGCTGAACAAGAAATACCCGATCGCCGAACTGATGGACGCCTGCGTGCGCTATGCGATGCGCAAGAAGCGCGAGTCCATCACTTTCGAATACACGCTGATGCGCGGCGTCAACGACCGGCCGGAGCATGCCCGCGAACTGGTGCGGCTGATGCGTCGGTTCGCGAACATCGTGCAGTACGCCGATGCCGCCAAGGTCAACCTGATCCCGTTCAACCCCTTCCCCGGCACCCGCTTCGAGCGCAGCAGCGAGGAAGACATCCGGGCTTTCCAGAAGATCCTGCTCGACGGCCAGGTGCTGACCATGGTGCGTCGCACCCGCGGCGACGACATCGACGCCGCCTGCGGCCAGCTGAAAGGACAGGTGTTGGATCGCACGCGTCGCCAGGCTGAGTTCCTGCGTACCCTGAACACAGCGAAGGTGGACGATGCGGCAGCCTGAGCACGGTCTTCTTGCCCTTGCATTGGTGCTGGCCCTCGCCGGCTGCGCCACGACCGGGGGCGGCCCACGTGTGGATGAGGATTCGCCCGCTGCGATCGCCGCAGCCAACCAGGTTCAGATGGGGCGCGCCTACATGCAGCGTGGCCAGCTGCAGATTGCGCTTGAGCGCCTGACCAAGGCGCTTGAGCTGAACCCGCGCTCCACCGATGCGCACACGGTCATCGCGGTCCTGTACGAGGAAATACGCCGGCCCGAGCGCGCAGAGACGCACTACCGTCGCGCCGTCGAGCTCAAGCCGGACGACGGTTCGGTCAACAACAACTACGGGCAGTTCCTGTGCCGCTCGGGTCGTTTTGCCGAGGCGGACGCACGCTTCGCGAAGGCCATTGATGATCCCTTCTATCCGACGCCTGCGGTGGTGTTCACCAACGCAGGCGTCTGTGCGATGAAGTCCGGAGACCTTACTGCGGCGGACCGCTACCTGCGCCTCGCGCTGGAGACCGAGCCCGCCAATCCGGAAGTTCTGCTGGATCTCGCCCAACTGCAGCTCGCGAAGGGCGAGCCGCTGCGGGCGCGTGCTTTCCTGCAACGCCATGAGGCGGTTGCCGCTGCAAGGCCGGATGCCTTGGAGCTGGGGATCGCCATCGAATCCGGGCTGGGCAATGCGGCAGCGGTGGACCGCTACCGCGCGCGCCTGCGCACGGAATTTCCCGATCATGAAACCGCACCGATGCTCCAGGGGGAGCCAGGGATCCAATGAGCGGATACAAGCATGAGGGCGCCGGGGCGCCCGAAAGCGCGGTTGTAGAGCCCGCCGTCGCCGGCACGCCGGGACTTGGCCAACGCCTGCGTCAACGACGCGAGGCCATGGGCATGGACGTCGCCGAGCTGGCGTCGAAGCTGAAGCTGCGCACCCAGATCATCGAGGCGATCGAGGCCGATCGGCTGGATGCGCTGGGCGCTGGCGTGTTCACGCGAGGCTATCTGAGCGCCTACGCCAAGGCGGTCGGCATGCCGCTGGTGGTGCTGGATGCGGTGCCGGCAGCCAAGACCACCGCGCCGAACCTGGTCATCCACGTCAAGCCGCGCTACGGCACCGTCCTGGGCCGCTACACCAGTCGCCTGGGGCATGTGTTCCTGACGGCTGCGATCGTGGTGCCTTTCATCTGGATGGCGACCTCGAACCAGCTGCCCTCGCAGCGGGCGACGCTGACTTCGCTGGATGTGTCGACTCCCAGCGTGGGGCCCGTGCAGACGGGTTCGGCATCGGCACCGCCCGAGGTGCAGGTGATGGCATCGCTGACGCCCATGTTCCCGCCGCGACCCTCCGCACCGAGTCTGGATGTCGGCGTGCTGCCGCCGGCGGCGGCTGCGCCCGATTCGATCGACGTGCCAGCGCCCGAGGCCGATGCACCCGCCGCAACGGTGGGCGCGAACGCCGCCGGTTTGAGCCTCAGCCTCACAGCGGACAGCTGGGTGGAAGTCAGCACTTCCTCGGGCGAAGTGCTGGAGGCCTCCCTGCTGCGCGCCGGCAGTAGCCGCAGTTTTCCCGTGGATGCAGGCCTCAGGGTCTCGCTGGGCAACGCGGGTGGTGTAGAGCTGCGCCTGAATGGCGAGTCAATCGATGTCTCCGCCTTCCAGCGTGCCAATGTCGCCCGCTTTAGACTCGGCGCGGACGGCGCCTTGGCGCCGGCCAATCCCGGCTGAGCTTGCACCTTCCAGTCCCGCTCCCGCTTCGGGAGCCTGAATCCCTGCACGGAATACGTAATGTCGATCGAACTGATGGATGAGCATGAGCGCGGCGAACGCGTTCGCACCTGGCTGAAGGACAACGGCAACGCCCTGCTCGGCGGTGTCGCCGTGGGCCTGCTCGGATTCTTCGGCTGGCAGTGGCATCAGGGCTCCCAGCTGCAGGCGCAGTACGACGCCGCCAATCAGTTCGAGGCGCTGCGCAAGGCGGTGACCGCCAAGCAGCCCGAGACCATCGGCGAGGTGGCCGGCGGCATCGGCGAGCGTTTCAAGGATTCCCCGTACGTCGCCCTGGCGGAACTGCAGGTCGCCCAGACCAAGCTGGATGCGGGCGACCTCGACGCGGCAGCGGCTGCGCTGGCCAAGGCGCAGGCTGCCGCGAAGGATCCGCTGCTCGCCAATCTGGCCGGTCTGCGTCTCGCGCGTGTCCGCCTGGCGCAGGGCCAGCTTGACGAGTCGCTGCGGCTGGCAGGCGCCGCGGAACCCAGTTTCCCCGGGCTCGCCGCCGAACTGCGCGGTGACGTGCTTCGCGCCCAGGGCAAGACCGAGGAAGCGGTGAGCGCCTACCAGGATGCCCTGACCCATCTCGATGCAACCCTGCCGACCCGCGGACTGGTCGAGCTGAAGCTCGCCGACCTCGGCGCACCTGCGTCGAAGGAGTCCTGAGGATGCGGGCGGCGTGGCAGGCTCTGGGCCTGGCGGCACTCGCGCTCTCCATCGCCGCCTGCGGCGGTTCAAGGGTCAGCAAGCGCGAGAACATCCAGCCGCCGGCTGAGCTCGTGGATTTCGATGCCGCCGTCAGTGTCGACCAGGTCTGGAAGCGCTCGATGGGCGACGGCGAAGGGCGCATGGGTCTTCGCCAGCGCCCTGTGGCTGGCGACGGCAAGCTCTACTTCGGCAACGTCAAGGGCGAGGTGCTCGCGATCGACGTGCAGACCGGACGCGAGGTCTGGAAACAGCGCTTCGAGGGCCTGCGATTCGGCGGTGCGCCGGGCTTCGGTGAAGGCACCCTGGTTGTGCCGACCCTGGACGGGGTCGTGCTGGCGCTCAACCCGGACAACGGCAATGAGCGCTGGCGCGCCGATGTCACCTCGGAAGTCGTTGCCCAGCCCGCCGTAGGCCGCGGCCTGGCGGTCGTGCGCTCGAACGATGGTCGCCTGTTCGGCTATTCGATCACCGACGGCAGCCGCCGCTGGGTGTTCGACCGCGCTCTGCCGAGTCTGACGCTGCGTGGCAACAGCCCGCCGCTCATCGTCGACACCGCCCTGTTCGTCGGCTACGACGACGGCAGCGTGGTGGCCCTGCGCCTTGAGAACGGCTCGCCCGTGTGGGAGCAGCCGGTGTCGGTCGGCGAAGGCCGCACCGATCTCGACCGCATGAGCGATGTCGATGGCGAGATCGCGTTTCGCGAGGGCATCCTCTTCGCCGGCAGCTACCGTGGCCAGGTCGTCGCCTTCGAGGCGCTGAATTCGCGCCCGCTGTGGAACCGCGAGATGTCCGTCTATGCGGGCTTGACCCTTGCCGGTGAGGCGGTGCTGGCGGCCGACGATCGCGGCAACGTGTGGTCGCTCGACCAGCGCTCCGGATCGGCCACCTGGAAGCAGGATGCGCTCGCCCATCGCTGGCTGAGCACGCCTGCCTATCACGCGGGCTATGCAGCAGTTGGCGATGTCGAAGGCTATGTGCACTGGATGAGCATGGACGACGGCCGCTTCGTAGGCCGCGCCCGGATGGGCAAGCAGCCGATCAAGGGCAGTCCGCTGGTCGTGGATGACCTGCTGATCGTCACCAACACCGACGGCGAGGTCGCGGCCTTCCGCGTCCGCTAGGCGCCCGTCTGCGCCCGCCTGCAGAACGCGCCGTGGCGACACGGCGCGTTCTGCGTTTTCCGGAACTTGGGGCAGACTGTCTGCTCCGCCGACGTGCCGGGCTGTCGTCCGATGCCGTCGATCGTGCTTGAAAGGATCCACCCGTGCTGCCTCTCGTCGCCCTGGTCGGCCGCCCCAATGTGGGCAAGTCCACCCTGTTCAATGTCCTCACGCGCTCGCGCAATGCGCTGGTCGCCGACCAGCCGGGCCTGACCCGTGATCGCCAGTACGGCGTGTGCCGACTCGGCGAACGCCCCTTCATGGTCGTCGATACCGGCGGTATCGGCTCCGAGGAAGGCAGCCTCGGCGAGCGCGCGGAAGTGCAGAGCTGGGCTGCGGTGGACGAAGCCGACGTGCTGCTGTTCATCGTCGACGCGCGCGCCGGCATCACGCCCGACGACAGCGAGATCCTGCGCCGCCTGCGGCGCCAGTCGAAGCCGGTGATCCTGGCGGTCAACAAGACCGACGGCCTGGACGAGACCAGCGCGCTCGCCGAGTTCGCGCGCTTCGGGATCGATTCGATGCTGCCGCTGGCGGCCTCCCATGGCCGCGGCGTGCTGCATCTGATTGAAGCGCTGTACGCGCGGATACCCGAAGCGGGCGAGGGCGATATCGACCCCGGCCTGGAGGACCCGACCGATCGCCTGCGGCTTGCGATCGTTGGCCGGCCGAACGTCGGCAAGTCCACCCTGGTCAACCGGATCTGTGGCGAGGAGCGCGTGCTGGCCTCGGAAGTCGCTGGCACCACCCGCGATTCGATCGCAGTCGATCTCGAGCGTGACGGCCGCAAGTACCGGCTGATCGACACCGCCGGCATCCGCCGCAAGGCGCGCGTCGAGGAAGCCATCGAGAAGTTCAGCGTGCTGAAAGCGCTGCAGGCCATCGAGCAGAGCGAGGTGGTGGTGTTCATGCTCGACGCCAGCGAGGGCGTGACCGAACAGGACGCGACCGTGCTGGGCCACGTGCTGCAGGCGCAGCGCGCGCTGGTGGTCGCGGTGAACAAGTGGGATGGCCTGAGCCAGTACCAGAAGGACCAGTGCAAGGCCGATCTGGAACGCCGCCTGGCCTTCGTCAGCTATGCCCAGATCGTGACCATCTCGGCCAAGCACGGGACCGGACTGCGCGAGCTGTTCCGCGCGGTGCACAAGGCGCACGAGTCGGCCACCAAGACCATCGCCACGCCCGAGATCAACCGCGCGCTGGAAGCCGCCTTCGAGGCTTTCCAGCCGCCGATGGTGCGCGGGCACGTGGCCAAGCTGCGCTATGCGCACATGGCGGGGCACAACCCGCCGACCATCGTGGTGCACGGCTCACGCCTCAAGACTCTGCCCGACAGCTACAAGCGCTATCTGGAGAACTTCTTCCGCAAGCGCTTCAAGCTGGTCGGCACGCCCATCGCCCTGCTGTTCCGCGATGGCGACAATCCGTACAAGGACAAGCCCAAGCCCGAACTGAGCGATCGCCAGAAGGCCAAGCGCAAGCGCCTGATGCAGTTCGTCAAGCGCAAGTCCTGAGCAGGCTGCGGCGCATGGATCCTCTGCTGCAGGCTCTTTTCGATTCGGTGCCGCAGCCGGCGCTGCGTATTGAAGCCGTGCCGGTGCCCCGCGCACTTGGGCGCGTCTATGCCGGCGTGGCGCGCGAGGGGCTGCAGCCCGGCGATGCCCTGACCCCGCGTCAGATCGGCCTGCTGGCTGCGTCCGGGGAAGCCCGCGCCGACGTCTATCCGCGGCCTACGGTCGCTGTCTTCAGTTTCGGCGATGCCCTGCTGCAGGCCGGCGAACCGCAGGCCGAAGGTCGCACGCATGATGCTGCCAGCCCGATGCTGCAGGCCCTGCTGGCCGAGCAGCGCATCGAGTCCTTGGCCTGGCCGGCATTGCCTCAGCACCCCGAGCGCATCGACGCCGCCTTGGGCGACGCGCTGGACAGCTTCGATGTGGTCCTCCTGAGCGCGACCGAGGCTGCAGGGCCCGTTCTGGTCGAGCGCCTGCCGCGGCTCGGCGTGCCGATGCCGACGGTGGAAGGCGCGCCGCGCGCCTGGCGCAGTTCTCGCGCCCGCCTGCTGTGGCTGTCGTCGAAGCCCGCTGGACTGCTGGAACAGTTCGCGGGCTGGGTCGCGCCGACGATCGCGGCCCTGCAGTACCGGGGCCACGGGTGATCCACGAAATCGATGCCGCCGAGGCGTTGGTGCGCCAGCAGGCGGGTGCGCTGCTGGTCGACGTGCGCGAGGACAGTGAGCGGGCGGCCGGCCTGCCCGCGGGTGCGATTCCGCTGCCGCTGGCGCGCGTCGCCGCCGATATCACGGGCTTCTCCGAGCTGCACAGCGAGATCCTCCTGATCTGCGCCGCCGGCATGCGTTCCATGCGTGCGGCCTCGCAGCTGCGCGCGCTGGGATACACGAACCTGGCTTCGGTACGCGGCGGCTGCGGCGCGTGGCGCGCGCAGGGTCTGCCCTGGGCGGGCCAGCAGGAGTCACCGGACTTCCTGGAGCGCTTCGATCGTCACCTGCGCCTGCCGCAGGTCGGCCTGGAAGGCCAGCGGCGCCTGCAGCGCGCGCGCCTCGCCATCGTCGGGGCGGGCGGCCTCGGTTCGCCGGTGGCCCTGTATCTGGCGGCGGCGGGCGTCGGCCACATCCGACTGATCGACGATGACCGTGTCGATCGCAGCAATCTGCAGCGCCAGGTGCTGCACACCGATGCCGCGGTCGGCGCCTACAAGGTCGATTCGGCGCGTGAACGGTTGCTGGCGCTGAATCCGCACCTCGATCTCGACACCCGCGCGCAGCGCCTGGGCGCCGACAACATCGAGCGGCTGTTCGGCGGCGTCGATCTGGTGATCGACGGCAGCGACAACTTCCCCACCCGCTATCTGGTGTCCGATGCCTGCGTGAAGCTCGGGCTGCCCATGGTCTACGGCGCCGTCGAGCGCTTCGCCGGGCAGGTGGGCGTGTTTGCCGCGGGCGTGCGGCGCGGACATTCGCCCTGCTACCGCTGTCTGTTTCCCGAGCCCCCGCTGGAAGCGCCGAACTGCGCGGAAGCCGGCGTGCTTGGCGTGCTGCCGGGCCTGATCGGCCTGCTGCAGGCGAATGAGGCGCTGAAGTTCCTGCTCGGCATCGGCCGCGTGCTGGATGGCCGCGTGCTCAGCGTGGATGCGCTGCAGATGGGCTTTCGTGAGATCGGTGTGCCCGCGGATCCCGAGTGTGCGGTCTGCGCGCCCGGGAGGGAGTTCCCGGGCTATGCGGATTACGGGCGGTTCTGCAGCGCTGGCGGGTAGGGGCCGGGTTCGCGACGAGTGGGTAGGTCACGGTGGGCCGGGGCCCATCCTATGGGAAGCCCTGTTTTGAATGGCGGGAACAGCGGGCTGCGTCCCTGGCAGGTTCGGCTTCTGCCGTATGCAATAATTCGCGGCTTTCACGCCGGGTCCACTCCATGACCGCACGCCTGCTGGATGGCAAGCGTATTGCCGATGAACTGCTTGCCGATCTCGCCCGCCGCGTCAGCGACCGCGTCGACGGCGGGCGCAAGCCGCCTGGGCTCGCTGTGGTGCTGGTCGGTGCCGATCCCGCCTCTGCGGTGTATGTGCGCAACAAGCGCCGCGCCTGCGAGCGCGTGGGCTACGCGAGCTTCGCCTTCGATCTGCCGGCCGACACGCCGCAGGCCGAGTTGGCCTCGCTGATCGATCGCCTGAATGCGGATCCCGAGGTCGACGGCATCCTGGTGCAGCTGCCGTTGCCGCCGCAGATCGACGCGCAGGCGGTGCTGAACCGCATCGATCCGCGCAAGGACGTCGATGGCTTCCATCCCGAGAACGTCGGCCGCCTGGCCCTGCGCCAGCTTGGGCTGCGGCCGTGCACGCCCAAGGGCATCGTGCATCTGCTGAGCCACACCGACCGCCCCGTGCGCGGGCAGCAGGCGGTGATCGTGGGCGTCTCCAACCATGTGGGCCGGCCGATGGCACTGGAGCTGCTGATCGCCGGCTGCACCACGGTCTGCTGCCACCGTTTCACCCCGCGCGAGACCCTGCGCCAGCACGTGGAGGCGGCCGATCTGGTGGTGGTCGCCGTGGGCAAGCCGGGCCTGGTCCCGGGTGAGTGGATCAAGCCGGGGGCGGTGGTGATCGATGTCGGCATCAACCGCCTGCCCGACGGCTCATTGACCGGTGATGTCGGCTTTGAAGCGGCGGTCGAACGCGCAAGCTGGATCACGCCGGTGCCCGGCGGGGTCGGCCCGATGACCGTGGCAACGCTGATGCAGAACACCTGGGAAGCCAGTCTTTTGCGCGAGCTTGACCGCGCTTGAGTCAGGTTCGTTGTGTCATGAGCGCGTCGCTTGCGCCGTAGACACTGGCCGTTGGCAGGGAGCCTCGCCGTGAATCGAATTCCGCTGAAATCCGTGGTCCGCATCGCTGCGCTGGGCGCCGGCCTGCTCGCCCTGTCCGGCTGCGCCTCGATCGTCAACCGCGCCAGCGAGCGCTTCGCCGACAACCTCGGCCGCGGCATCCTCAACCAGGACGATCCGTCCACGGTCGCCGAGGGGCTGCCCGCCTACCTGCTGCTGCTGGATGGCCTGCTCGAAGGTGATCCGCAGAACGCCGGCACCCTGCGCGCCGCCGCCCGCCTCTACGGCGCCTATGCCGGCAACTTCGTGGCCGAACCCGAGCGCGCGGCGCGACTGTCCAAGCGCGCCTTCGACTACGCCCAGCGCGCGGCCTGCATCGACCAGGTCGCGCTGTGCGCAGCGCTCAAATCGCCCTTCGACGCCTGGGAAGCGGCCGTCAATGCGCAGTCAGGCGAGCAGGCCGCCGTGCGCCTGTACGCCCTGGGCAGCGCCTGGGCCGGCTACATCCAGACCCACAGCGACGACTATGCGGCGATCGCCGCGATTCCGCGCGTCAGCCTGCTGCTGGAGCGTGCGGTCACGCTTGAGCCCTCCCTCGATCAGGGGATGCCGCATGTCTACCTCGGCGTGTTGAACTCGCTGCGCCCGGCCGCGGTCGGTGGCCAGCCGGAGCAGGGCAGGGCGGCCTTCGAGCGCGCGATCGAGCTCTCCCAGGGGCGCAACCTGATGGCGCGCACCCTGCTGGCGCGGCACTACGCGCGCCTGGTGTTCGACCAGGAACTGCACGATGCCCAGCTGAAAAAGGTTCTGGATGCCGATCCCAATGCGCCCGGCCTGACCCTGATGAACACCCTGGCGCAGGCCCAGGCCCGCGCCCTGCTGGACGATTCGAAGAACTACTTCTGAGCCGGAGCCCTTCATGCGCATTCTGTTGACCCTCGCATTCATGCTGCTGGCCCCGCTCGCGCAGGCGCAGAGCTTCAAGATCGCCACGCTCGCCCCTGAAGGCTCCAGCTGGCTGCGCGAGATGCGCGCCGCGGCCGAGGAGGTCAAGCAGCGCACCGAAGGCCGCGTGGAGTTCCGCTACTACCCCGGCGGCGTGATGGGCGACGACGCCACGGTCATGCGCAAGATCCGCCTGGGCCAGCTGCAGGGCGGCGCATTGACCGCCAGCGAGCTGTCCCTGGTCTATCCCGATGCCGTGGTCTACGGCCTGCCATTCCTGTTCGAGAACCACGCCCAGGTCGACGCGGTGCGCCGCGACGTCGACCCACTGCTTAAGTCAGGCATCCGCGACAAGGGCTTCGAAGTGCTGAGCATCTCCGGCGTCGGCTTCGCCTACATGATGAGCAGCAAGCCGCTGCAGAGCATCGAGCAGCTGCGTGCCGGCAAGGTGTGGATTCCGAACAACGATCTGATCAGCGAACGCACCTTCACCGCTGGCGGCGTCAGCCCGATTCCGCTGCCGCTGTCCGATGTGTTCACCAGCCTGCAGACCGGCATGATCGATATCGTCGGCAATACCCCGGCGGGAGCGATCGCCCTGCAGTGGCACACCCGGATCAAGCACCTGTTCGACGCCCCGCTGGCTTATGTGGTGGGCTATGTGGTGCTGGATCGCCGCGCCTTCGGGCGCATGAGCGAGGCCGACCAGGCCGTCGTGCTCGAGGCCTTCGGCAAGGCTTCGCAGCGCATCGATGCGGAAAACCAGCGCGCCGACGAAAGCGCGCTGGCGGCCTTGCGCAGCGAGGGCATCCAGCTGTTCAAGCCCGACGCCACCGAGCTGGCGCGCTGGCGCGAGTTCGGCCTGTCGGTGCGCAGCAGCATGGTCGAGCGCAAGGAGCTGAGCGCCGAGATGGTCGAGGCCGTGACCAGTCGCGTGCCAG
This sequence comes from uncultured Aquimonas sp., assembly GCF_937888285.1. Classification (GTDB taxonomy): domain Bacteria; phylum Pseudomonadota; class Gammaproteobacteria; order Xanthomonadales; family Xanthomonadaceae; genus Aquimonas. The sequence continues at coordinate 12,575 of NZ_CALART010000040.1, read as the reverse complement.
CCGCGGCTCCGTGAGTCGCTGCGCGTGAATCGACTGCTGCGCGGCCTGCACCGTCTTGAAGATGGGCTGTTGGCGGCCCTGCTGCTGCTTCTCCTGCTGCTTGCCGTCGGGCAGATTGGACTTCGCTGGATCGCCGACACCGGCTGGCTGGAGGGCGAAACCGTGCAGCGCACGCTGGTGCTGTGGATCGCCCTGCTCGGTGCGCTGGGGGCGGCACGTGAGCGCCGGCATCTGGCGCTGGACCTGCTGTCGCGGCTGCTGCCGCCCCTCGGCCGGCGCATCGTCTGGGCGCTCGCTCAGCTCGTTGCTGCCGCGCTGTGCGCCGTGATGGCCTGGTATGGCTGGAGCCTGATCGAGCTGGAGCGTGAAGCGCCCGGCGTCCTGTTCGCCGGCGTACCGAGCTGGGCCGGCATGCTCATCATTCCGTTCGGCTTCGCGGTGCTGACGCTGCGCTTCCTGATCGCGGTCGCGCTGGGTCCGCCAAGCGATGCGTCGGCAGCCGAGGGCAGCGCCGCATGAGCTGGGCCTGGCTGCTGCTGCTCACTGCCGCCCTGCTGGGCGCGCCGCTGTTCGTGTTGATCCTTGGCGCGGCCTTCATCGGCTTCCACCAGGCCGGCTACGACCTCACCGTGGTCGCGGTGGAGTTCCACCGTCTGGCCGGCATGCCGGGCCTGACCGCGATTCCGCTGTTTACCGTTGCCGGCTATCTGTTGGCCGAAAGCCGCGCCCCGCAGCGCCTGCTGAAGCTGTCGGACGCACTGCTCGGCTGGCTGCCGGGCGGCATCGCCATCGTCGGGCTGGTGGCCTGCGCCCTGTTCACCGCGTTCACTGGCGCCTCGGGCGTGACCATCGTGGCGATGGGCGCGCTGCTGTATCCGGCGCTGAAGGCGGCCGGCTTCGACGAGCGCTTCAATCTGGGGCTTGTCACCAGCGCCGGCAGCCTCGGCCTGCTGTTCGCGCCGTCGCTGCCGCTGATCCTTTATGGCTTTGTCGCCGGCCAGCTTGGCACCACGCCCTCGGTCAGCATCGAAGATCTCTTCATCGCCGGCATCCTGCCCGGGCTGCTGATGATCGTCCTGCTCGGCGTCTACGCGGCCTGGCACGGTCGTGCGCTGCATGCGCGCTCCGAGCCCTTCGCCTGGTCGCGCGTGTTGGAAGCCACGCGCGATGCCGCCTGGGAGATTCCGCTGCCCGTGCTCGTGCTGGGCGCGATCTACTCCGGCGCGCTGGCGGCCTCGGAGGCTGCTGCCATCACCGCGCTCTATGTGCTGGTGGTGACCGTGCTGGTGCGCCGCGAGATTCCGCTCAGGCGTCTCCCGGGGCTCTTGGCCGAGTCGATGCGCATGGTCGGCGCCATCCTGATCATCCTCGGTGCCGCGCTGGCGCTGTCGAACTGGCTGGTCGACGCCGAGGTGCCGACGCGCCTGTTCGAGTGGATCCAGGGCGCGATCAGCAACCCGCTCACCTTCCTGCTGGCGCTGAACCTGTTCCTGCTGGCAGTGGGCATGCTGCTCGACGTGTTCGCCGCGATCGTGATCCTGGTGCCCCTGCTGGTGCCGATCGCGATCGGCTACGGCATCCACCCGGCGCACCTCGGCGTGCTGATGCTGGCCAACCTGCAGCTCGGCTATTTCACCCCGCCGGTGGGCATGAACCTGTTCATCGCCAGCTACCGGTTCAAGGTGTCGATCGGCCGCCTGGTGCGCGCCTGTCTGCCCTTCTTCCTGATCCTGCTGCTGGCGCTGGGGCTGATCACCTACGTGCCCTGGCTGTCGCTGGCCTTGCTTTGAGGGCCGGGATTGGGGATTCGGGATTCGCAGCTGGCGGAGTCGAGATTGAGGGGGAGCCCACCCTCGGTCGAACCAGGATCACGCAAATCTGCGCTAACGCCGGCCCGGCACCCCGGCCTATAATGTCGCGCTTCTTCCCTCCGGAGCCCGCCGCATGCGCATCCAGGTTGAAGCACTGACCTTCGACGACGTCTCGCTGATTCCCGCCCATTCGGCGGTGCTGCCCAAGGACGTCAGCCTGGCCACGCGGCTCACGCGCGGACTCAAACTCAACCTGCCGATCGTGTCCGCCGCCATGGACACCGTCACCGAAGCGCGCCTGGCCATCGCCATGGCCCAGCTCGGCGGCATCGGCATCCTGCACAAGAACATGGGCGTGGCCGAACAGGCCCTGCACGTGCAGCAGGTCAAGAACTTCGAAGCCGGCGTCATCCGCGAGCCCTTCACGGTCGGCCCGAACACCACCATCGGCGAGGTCATCACGCTGACCCGCAAGCGCAACATCTCCGGCGTGCCGGTGGTCGACGGCAACCAGCTGGTCGGCATCGTCACCAGCCGTGACATGCGCTTCGAGAAGCGGCTGGATGCACCCGTCAGCGCGATCATGACCGCCAAGGACAAGCTGGTCACGGTGGGCGAGGGCGCCAGCGACGACGAGGTGTTGAGCCTCATGCACCAGCACCGCATCGAGAAAGTTCTGGTGGTCGACGATCAGTTCGCGCTGCGCGGCCTGATCACCGTCAAGGACATCCAGAAAGCCCGCGACAACCCCAATGCGGCCAAGGACAGCGACGAGCAGCTGCTGGTGGGCGCGGCCGTGGGAGTCGGCGGCGACACCGAAGCGCGCGTCGCCGCACTGGTGCAGGCGGGCGTCGACGTGATCGTGGTCGATACCGCGCACGGCCATTCGCAGGGCGTGCTGGATCGCGTGCGCTGGGTCAAGAAGAATTATCCGAACGTGCAGGTCATCGGCGGCAACATCGTCACCGGCGAGGCCGCGCTGGCCCTGCTCGACCACGGCGCCGATGCGGTCAAGGTTGGCGTGGGCCCGGGCTCGATCTGCACCACCCGCATCGTGGCGGGCGTCGGCGTGCCGCAGATCACCGCGATCGACCTCGTCGCCACCGCGCTGAAGGACCAGATCCCCTTGATCGCCGATGGCGGCATCCGCTACTCGGGCGATATCGCCAAGGCCATTGCCGCTGGCGCCTCCACCGTGATGATCGGCGGCCTGTTCGCCGGCACCGAGGAAAGCCCCGGCGAGACCGAGCTGTTCCAGGGCCGCAGCTACAAGAGCTACCGCGGCATGGGCAGCCTGGGCGCGATGGAGCAGGGCAGCAAGGACCGCTACTTCCAGGACGCCTCGGACGCCGACAAGCTGGTGCCTGAAGGCATCGAAGGCCGCGTCCCGTATCGCGGCTCGGTGCGCAACATCGTCCACCAGCTGGCCGGCGGCCTGCGCGCCTCGATGGGCTATGTCGGCTGCGCCAGCATCGAAGACATGCGCAGCAAGCCGAGCTTCGTCCGCGTCACCAACGCCGGCGTCCGCGAAAGCCACGTCCACGACGTGCAGATCACCAAGGAGCCGCCGAATTACCGCGCAAGCTGATCGCTTGCGCGGCGGGAATCGGGAATTGGGAATCGGGAATCGGAACAGCCCGCTGCGCACAGGCGCCGCGAGAATCCGACTCGCGTTTCAGTCTCCGCTCTCGCGCGGCGCGCTCTGAACGATTCCCCATTCCCGATTCCCCATTCCCGGCTCTCCATGAACATCCACAGCGACAAGATCCTGATCCTCGACTTCGGCGCGCAGTACACCCAGCTGATCGCCCGTCGCATCCGCGAGATCGGGGTGTACTGCGAGATCTGGGCCTGGGATCACGACCCCGCCGAGATCGCCGCCTGGGGTGCGAAGGGCGTCATCCTTTCGGGTGGGCCGGAGTCCACGGTCGAAGCGGGCTCGCCGCGCGCGCCGCAGCAGGTGTTCGATGCGGGTGTGCCGATCCTCGGCATCTGCTACGGCATGCAGACCATGGCCATGCAGCTGGGCGGCAAGGTCGAGGCCGGGCACGAGCGCGAGTTCGGCTATGCCGAAGTCGAAGTCAGCGCGCCCTGCGGATTGCTCGATGGCCTGAAGGATCACGCCGGCTCGCCGCCTCGCTTGGATGTCTGGATGAGCCACGGCGACCGCGTCACGGCGGTGCCGCCGCAGTTCCGCATCACCGCGCGCACCGAGAGCGTCGCCATCGTCGCCATGGCCGACGAGCAGCGCCGCTGGTACGGCGTGCAGTTCCACCCTGAGGTGACCCACACCAAGTCCGGCACCGACATGCTGCGGCGTTTCGTGGTCGACCTCTGCGGCTGCCAGACCCTGTGGACCGCCGCCAACATCATCGAGGACCAGATCGAGCGCGTACGCGCCCAGGTGGGCGAGGGCGACGTGCTGCTGGGCCTGTCCGGAGGTGTCGATTCCAGCGTGGTCGCGGCCCTGCTGCACCGTGCCCTGGGCGATCGTCTGACCTGTGTGTTCGTCGACACCGGCCTGCTGCGCTGGCAGGAAGGCGACCAGGTCATGCAGATGTTCGCCGCCAACGCCGAGGCCGGCGGCATGGGCGTCAAGGTGATCCGCGTCAACGCCGCTGAGCGCTACTACGCCGCGCTGGCTGGCGTCGAAGACCCCGAAGCCAAGCGCAAGATAATCGGCCGCCTGTTCGTCGAGATCTTCGACGAAGAGGCCGCCAGGCTCAGCAACATCAAGTGGCTGGCGCAGGGCACGATCTACCCCGACGTCATCGAGTCGGCCGGCAGCAAGACCGGCAAGGCCCACGTCATCAAGAGCCACCACAACGTCGGCGGCCTGCCCGAGCACATGAAGCTCGGCCTCGTCGAGCCGCTGCGCGAACTGTTCAAGGACGAAGTGCGCCGCCTCGGCGTCGAGCTGGGCCTGCCGCGCGAGATGGTCTACCGCCATCCGTTCCCGGGCCCGGGCCTCGGCGTGCGCATACTCGGCGAGGTCAAGGCCGAGTACGTGGAACTGCTGCAGCGCGCCGACGACATCTTCATCCGCGAACTGCGCGCCCATAACCTCTACGACCGGACCAGCCAGGCCTTCGCCGTATTCCTGCCGGTCAAGTCCGTCGGCGTCGTCGGCGACGCGCGCGCCTACGAATGGGTCATCGCGCTGCGCGCGGTCGAAACCATCGACTTCATGACCGCCCACTGGGCGCATCTGCCGTACGACTTCCTCGGCACCGTCTCCACCCGCATCATCAACGAACTGCGCGGCGTCTCGCGCGTGGTCTACGACATCAGCGGCAAGCCGCCGGCGACGATCGAGTGGGAGTGAGTGCCCGAGGCCAGGCCCGGCGCCAGGCCCGGCTCTCTTTTTCACGCCACCGGGCCGTGCCGAACGCCGGCCGGTAAGCGCGAGCAGCGTGTCCTGCAGTTGCCTGTCGGTGAACTTGCGTAGGGCTGAAGAGTGCGGCGCTGAGAATCGGCATGGCGCGCGAGTGCCCATGGTGAGCGCAAGGGCGCCGGACCGCGCGTCAGCGAGCCCGGACCAGTGCCGGACTCGCGACCCCGGATCAAGGCCTGGATGGACGTGATCTGTGTTGCCCTAATCGATCGGCAGGGCGATTGGACGGATGGGCGCACCATCGGCGCCGCGCAGCTTCATCGGTGCGCCGATCCAGGCGAACTGGTACACGCGGTCGGCGGCCAGTGCCTCGAGATTCACGTTCTGCATGATCGGTACGCCATGCTCGCTGAGCATGCTGCTGTGCACGGGTATCCAGTTGTCCGCTTCCTGTGACGGCCAGACATCGGTGCTGATGTTGTCCACGCCGATCACGATGGCGCCGAGCTTGGCCAGATGCTCCGCTGCCTCCCGTGTCAGCCCGGGGGTGTTGTGCAGATAGGCCGCCGCATCACTGAACAGTCGCATGCGGCCCGTGCGCACCATCACCACGTCGCCCTCGACCACCTCCACGTCCTGACTGCGCGCGGCCTTCTCAAGGTCGGCAACCGTGATCCCGTAGGACTCCGGCAGTACGTCGACCCCCTTGCTGCGCGCGATGTCCAGCAGCACTCCGCGCGCAATGATGGGCGGAAACTTCTCGATGCCGCCGCGCTTCCAGCCGCGGTCGCCGAGATGGACCTCGGCGCTGAAACCGTTGTAGATCCGGCCGCCGAGCCCGAAGTGTGCGAGCGAGTCGATGTGGGTGCCGGTATGCACGTACATCGAAATCGCCTGACCCGAGTAGGTGATTCGCCGATTCTGCGTCTCGCCCAATCCGGTCGGGTCGTCGACGACGGTGCCTTGCGGTGTGTGGATGTTCCAGATCTGGTAGCGCGGCTGACCCAGGAAGTAGTAGCTGGGCATGCCGACGTAGTACTCGACGCTGAGATCGTAGGTCTTGCCGCTGCTGATGCGCTTCAGCACGTCAAGCGTGGAGGACTCGCTGATCCTGTTCAGCGCGCCGATTTCGTCGGCTCTTCCCCACGGGCTGCTGGCGGGGGAGGGCAGACTGACGGCGGCACTGGGCTGAAAAGAGATGGCCGCGATGAGCAGCGACGCAGGAAGGGATTTGGGCTGTGGCATGCGGACTCCAGATGACGCGGCCGACACTGGCCGCGAGTCGGAGAATGAATCTGCAGTCCGTGCGCTTGAAACCGGAAAAACTTGTGCGTGTCGCTCGACGCGCTCGAACGCCGCGCCTCGCGGGCGCGATACTGGGTCTCGGCTTCAAGCAGGCCGTGCCTGCCGCAGCCGATCGAACAGCCAGCGCGCCGCGGGGCCAGCGTCGACATGGCAGGCGACGCTGAGCTCGACACGCGGCTTGGGGCTCGACACCACGCATTCGATCAGCCGACCTTCGGCCACGGCGGGTGCTGCCAGATGGACGGGCAGAAAGCCCACGCCGAGACCGGCCAGTTGAGCTTCGTACTTCGCCGCCAGGCTTCCCACCGTGAGCACGTCGGAGGCTCCGGTGATGCCCGTGCTGTCGGGAGGGTTCAGACGCGACGCGTCTGCGGCCATGACCACCCGGTGTTTGCGGATCTCGGCCGGGCGTAGCGGCTGTCCTGCCGAGGCCAGCGGGTGTCCTGGAGCCACTGCGAAGACAAAGTCGATGCTTGCCACGGGGGCATGCATGAGGTCCGGCAGGCGGCCGCGCGGCAACGCGCAGACTGCCACGTCAGCCTGCCGGGAAATCAGCGCCTCCCAGGCGCCGCCGAGTACCGCCCTGTCGATGCGCAGGCGGCTCGGATGTCCGGCCTTGTAGAAGTCCTGGATGGCGGCGAGCGCTGTCGCACTGGGGAAGAGCTCGTTCAGGCACACGCGCAGCTGCGCTTCCCAGCCGCCGCCCTGGGCGCGCAAGCGGCGTTCAAGCGCATTGGCCTGATCGAGCAGGGAGCGCCCCTCTTCAAGCAGCAGGCTTCCCGCTTCGGTCAATCGTGCGCGATGTCCGCTGCGGTCGAACAGCTGTACGCCGAGGTCGTCCTCCAGCTTGCGCACCGTGTAGGAGAGGGTCGACGTGGTCCTGTGCACTTCATCCGCGGCAGCAGCAAAGCTGCCGCGGCGGGCAATGGCTTCGATCACCTGCAGCGCATCCAGCGAGAGCCTGAACATGGAGTCTTCGATGACTTCGAACGAGTGCGCGAAAACTATCAACTTTCTCGCACATGGATTCGCGCCCAGCCTCTGCGCTCCCGAAAGGATGGGTCTGGAGTGCACTGAATGGAGCGTCTGTACAACCTCGCCCTGCTGTCTGTGGCTGGCAGTCTGATTGCCGCGGTGTATGCCTCCGCCAAGCTTGCGGGTTCGGCGGGGCTTGGGCCGCTTGGACTGTTGGCATGGCAGTTGGGCGCTGCGTCCTTGATCCTGGGTGGGATCTGCCTGGCGAATGGGACTTGGCCGCGCCTCGATCCCGAGCGCCTCCGCTATCTCGCCTTGGCCGGCATGCTCGGCGTGAGTGGGCCCAACCTGGTGACCTTCCACGTGCTGCAAGACTTGCCCGCTGGCGTGGTCGGCGTGGTGGCTGCGCTGTCTCCACTCTTCACCTACCTGATCGTCATCGTCTTGCGTCAGGAGGCCCCCAAACTGGGAGCCATCCTCGCTCTGCTCGCGGGTTTCATCGGCGTCGCCTGGGCCCTGTGGCCGGCTGGCAAGCCGCTGTATCCGCTGGGCGCAGCCATGGCTGCGGTGCTGGCGCCCCTGTTGCTGGCGGCTGCCAATGTCTATCGTTCTTTCGCTTGGCCGGAAGGATTGGCGCCCCTCCCCGCAGCGGCCGTGACGCTTCTGCTGCAAGCCATCGTGATCGTCCCGATCGCCGCGCTGCGGGGACAGCTCCCCGACGAGTCCGCCTTTGCGACGGCTGCTGTGCCCCTGGGCGTGGCGGCTCTCGGGTCGGCTGCGTTCTTCCTGGCAACGTTCCGACTTCAGCGTCGTGCAGGGGCGGTGATCACGGGGCAGCTCGGATACGTGATCACCTTGGCTTCGCTTGCCATAGGCGCTGTGCTGTTCGAAGAGCGGCCGAGTGCGGAAATGGCTTGGGCCGTTCTACTTGTGGTCGGCTCCGTGCTGTCCCTGACATCGTCACGCGCCACCCCTGCGCCGCATGCGCGCGCCGAGCAGTGAGTGCGAACCCCTGCGCAAAGCTGCAGGCAGGTCAACTCGGCGACGTGGGAAGCACCTGGCGTCGCAGGGCGACAGCATCGCATGCATCCGTCTGATCGCGCCCAAGGGCTGGGCTCGAAACGCATGAACATCGAGCCATGTGCGGCAGCAGCTCGGCAGTACGAACGCTGGCAGCTGTCCATCTGCGACATCTGCCACCGGCTGCCCAGCGCAATCGCGCTTGCTGCTAGTCTCCGTCCACCGAAAGATCAACCGGGGGCGGTGATGTTCACGCGTGCGTGCTGTGGTTTCTCCCTGCTGGCCTTGATGACGGGTGCTACTGCACTCGCGCAGGCCCCTGCGATCGAACCTCTGGCCGATGCCGTTGCCGACGAGGTGCTGGCCTGGCGCCGCGACATCCACCAGTTCCCCGAGCTCGGCAACCGCGAGTTCGAGACCTCGCGCAAGGTGGCGGAACACCTGCGCGCACTCGGCATCGAGACGCGCACCGGCATCGCCCATACCGGCGTGGTCGGCCTGTTGAATGGCGGCAAGCCTGGGCCGCGGATCGCGCTGCGGGCTGACATGGATGCGCTGCCGGTCACCGAGCGCACGGGCCTTCCGTTCGCGTCGACTGTCACCACCGAATACAACGGCAGCACGGTCGGCGTGATGCACGCCTGCGGGCACGACACCCACGTCGCCATCCTGATGGGCGTGGCGCAGGCATTGGCCGGCATGCGCGATGAGCTGCCGGGCGAGGTCATGTTCATCTTCCAGCCCGCCGAGGAAGGCCCGCCCGAAGGCGAAGAAGGCGGCGCCGAGTTGATGCTGAAGGAAGGTCTGTTCGTCGACTTCAAGCCCGATGCGGTGTTCGGCCTGCACGTCATCGCGGGTCTGCCGGTGGGCAAGATCGGCTACCGCGGCGGGCCGACCATGGCCGCGGCCGACAGCTTCCGTATCGTGGTGAAGGGCCGCCAGACCCACGGTTCGCAGCCCTGGGGCGGTATCGACCCGATCGTCGCCGCCGCCGACATCGTCAGCACGGCGCAGACTCTGGTGAGCCGCCGCACGGACATCAGCACGCTGCCGGCGGTGCTCAGTTTCGGCGCCATTAACGGCGGCGTGCGCAGCAACATCATTCCCGACGAGGTCGAGCTGATCGGCACCATCCGCACCTTCGACTCCGCCGTGCGCACGCGCATCCAGGACCAGCTGCGCGATCTCGCCACCCATGTGGCCGCGGCGCACGGTGCCACGGTCGAGGCGCAGATACCCAGCGAGGCCGGCTATCCGGTCACCCGCAACGACGAAGCTCTGACTGCGCGGATGCGGCCCAGCTTGGAGCGCGCGGCGGGCGCAGGCAATGTGCTGGCGATGCCGCTGATCCTCGGCTCGGAGGACTTCTCCTTTTTCGCCAACGAAGTGCCCGGCCTGTTCTTCTTTGTTGGTGCGACCTCGACGGACCAGGACCCGCGCAAAGCGCCGACCAACCACTCGCCGGAGTTCGTGGTCGACGAAGCGGCGCTGCCGCTGGGCACGCGGGCGATGCTGGCGGTGGCGCTGGATTTCCTGCATGCGCAACCTTGACGGGTATCCGCTGCATTCGTTGCGATCATTGCGAACGTTGCGAGCAACGTTTTGACGGGCGGCGAGAGCGCGTCGGACGCGTGGTGTTGAAAGGTCCGGCATTGGTGCGCCGCAGGCGCACCCTATCGCGTGCAGTCGTTTGTGCTTCGCTGTAGGCGCGGCGTCATTCGATGTCGTAGGGTGCGCGTGCCGCGCACCGGGCGCTTTGGCCGACGGCGTTGATCGTTTGATTGCGATGGGCTCAATCCTGCTGTCGCATACGGTGACGGTGCGCCGCAGGCGCACCCAACGCGTGCAGTTGTTTGGTCTTCGCTGCGGGCATGGCGTCATTTGATGTCGTAGGGTGCGCGTGTCGCGCACCGGGCGTGGCACGTGACTCCTTCAATGTCCGCGGGTTCTGACTCGACCTTGAGGTCGTGGTCCAAACTGAAGCGACAGCCTCAATCGGTCGCTGCCGTCCTGACTCAACGCGATTACGTGAGCCGGCTGCGCTCCATCAGCGCCTTGAATGGCGCATCCGCCGGCAGGGTGCCGAAGCTGTAGCCGTGCTCGCCGCCGAGACGCGAGCGGCAGAGGGTGTCGGCCACCGCGGCATCGCCGGCGCGGATCAGTTCCGCGCCCTGCAGGGCCAGCGCGGTGTCTTCGACCAGGCGGCGGCTGCGGGTTTCGAGCGCGTCGCTGCGCCCGAAAGCCTGCTGCAGGCGCTGCAGATGGGCGTCGTAGTCCGCGTGCGCGCCGCGCACCGACTCAAGCTCGGCGAACAGCGCCTCGCGGCAGTCGGGCTCACGCGAGAGCGCGCGCAGCACGTCCAGGCACTGCACGTTGCCGCTGCCTTCCCAGATCGAGTTGAGCGGCGCCTGCCGATACAGCCGCGGCAGGATGTTCTCCTCGACGTAGCCAATTCCGCCCAGGCATTCCTGCGCCTCGTTGACCTGCATGAGCGTGCGCTTGCAGACCCAGTACTTGCCGATGGCGGTGGCGATCCGGCCGAACGCGGCCTCGCGCGGGTCGCGCGGACTGGCGTCGATCGCGCGCGCCACGCGCAGGGTCAAGGCGAGCGCAGCCTCGCTCTCGAGGGCGAGGTCAGCCAGCACATTGCACATCAGGGGCTGTTCGCTCAGCAGGCGACCGAAGGCGCGTCGCTGCGCGGTGTGGTGCAGGGCGTGGCTCAGCGCGGCGCGCATCGTTGCCGCCGAACCGATCATGCAGTCGAGGCGGGTCAGTGCGACCATGCCGAGAATGGTCGCAACGCCACGACCTTCCTCGCCCACGCGCCAGGCCAGCGCGCCGGTGAACTCGACTTCGGCCGACGCATTGCTCCAGTCGCCCAGCTTGTCCTTCAGCCGCTGGATGCGCACCGCATTGAGGCTGCCGTCGGGCAGGATCCGCGGCAGCAGGAAGCAGCTGAGTCCGCCCTCGGCCTGCGCCAGCACCAGATGCGCATCGCACATCGGCGCGGAGTAGAACCATTTGTGGCCAACGATGCGGTAGCTGCCATCGCCCTGCGGATGCGCGCGGGTGCTGTTGCTACGCACGTCCGAGCCGCCCTGTTTCTCGGTCATGCCCATGCCGATGGTGCAGGCAGTCTTCTGGGCGGCCGGCAGGCTGCGCGAGTCGTAGTCGCGGGCGGTGATGCGTGGCAGCCAGTCGGCGGCCAGTTCCGGGGCATGCCGCAAGGCTGCGACCGCGGCATGGGTCATGGTCAGCGGGCAAGCGGTGCCGGCCTCGGCCTGACTGCACAGGTACATCAGCCCGGCGCGGGCGACGTGCGCGCCTGGCCGGTCCGCGTGGTTCCACGAGAGCGCATGCACGCCCGCGTCCATCGCCACCTGCATGATCCGGTGGTAGGCCGGGTGGAACTCCACTTCGTCGATGCGTCGCCCGTAGCGATCGAAGGATCGCAGGCGCGGGCGATGCAGATTGGCCTGCTCGCCCAGCGCCACGAGTTCTCCGCCTGTACGCCCACCCAGATCGGACAGCTGGGCCGCAGCCCAGCCGCCGCCGTGACGCTCGACGTGTTGCCTCAGTACGCCGTCCGCCAGCCAGAGATTGCAGGCGGGCAGGGGCGTGGGGAGGTTGTCGAGCGTGTGGGTGTCGAAGTGGGTGGGATGCATGTGGCGTCTTGTGAGGCCTGTTGCTTCAGGTCGGCGGGATACCGTCGTTCTCGACCTGCGGATCCTTGCTGCTGAACTGGTTGCCGTAGGTGTCGCTGAACACGATCTCGAAGCAGAAGATCGACTGCTTCGGGTCGGCGTTCACGTCGGTCAGAATCAGCGACTGCTGGTCGGCCGGGATGGCCCAGGTCAGCTGGTCAGATGTATCGAAGGGGTGACGCTGGACGTTGATGCCGACAATGCGGAAGCCGCGGCTGATCATCGTATAGGTGATGGTTTCAGTCTTGCCCTGCTTGACGGGCGATGGCTCTGCGCTGAATGCGATCCCGTAATCTGGGAAAGCTCCATTGATCGATACGCTGATGCTCTGACTCATTTCAGTTCCTTGTTGGTGGTGGTTGGTCAAGGTGCAATCCACCCAAGTTTAGCAGCCCCGCATCTAGCCTCGGGGGCGGCGCTTCCGCA
>NZ_CALART010000039.1 GCF_937888285.1 uncultured Aquimonas sp. | reverse complement strand
TCATCGAGATCGCCGAAGTCGACGGCGAGAAGCAGTTCGAGGTGCTGGCCACCAATGGCGACACCTTCCTGGGCGGCGAAGACTTCGATATGCGCGTCATCGACTACCTGGTCGAGGAGTTCCAGAAGGACCAGGGCATCGACCTGCGCAAGGATCCGCTGGCCCTGCAGCGCCTGAAGGACGCCGCCGAGCGCGCCAAGATCGAGCTGTCGTCGAGCCAGCAGACCGAAGTGAACCTGCCCTACATCACCGCCGATGCCTCGGGCCCGAAGCACCTCAGCATCAAGCTGACCCGCGCCAAGCTGGAGGCCCTGGTCGACGACCTGGTCAAGCGCACGATCGAGCCCTGCAAGATCGCGATGAAGGACGCCGGCCTGCGCATGAGCGACATCAGCGAGGTCATCCTCGTTGGCGGCCAGACCCGCATGCCCAAGGTGCAGGCGGCGGTCACCGAGTTCTTCGGCAAGGAGCCGCGCAAGGACGTCAACCCGGACGAAGCCGTGGCCATCGGCGCGGCGGTGCAGGGCGGCGTGCTGGCCGGCGACGTCAAGGACGTGCTGCTGCTCGACGTGACCCCGCTGTCGCTGGGCATCGAGACCCTGGGCGGCGTGTTCACCAAGCTGATCGAGAAGAACACCACGGTGCCGACCAAGGCCTCGCAGGTGTTCAGCACCGCCGAGGACAACCAGACCGCCGTGACCGTGCACGTGCTGCAGGGTGAGCGCGAACAGGCCCGCTACAACAAGTCGCTGGCCAAGTTCGACCTGGCCGGCATCGAGGCGGCGCCGCGCGGCATGCCGCAGGTGGAAGTGAGCTTCGACATCGACGCCAACGGCATCCTGCACGTCAGCGCCAAGGACAAGAAGACCGGCAAGGAGCAGCGCGTCGAGATCAAGGCCGGCTCGGGCCTGTCCGAGGACGAGATCGCGCGCATGGTCGCCGACGCCGAAGCCAACCGCGAAGAGGACAAGAAGTTCCACGAGCTGGTCGGCGCCCGCAACCAGGCCGACGCCCTGATCCACTCGACCCGGGCGGCCATCAAGGAGCACGGCGACAAGGTCGGCGGTGAGGCCATCGGCCGCATCGAGGCCGCGCTGTCGGATCTCGAGAAGGCCATGAAGGGCGACGACAAGGGCCAGATCGAGGCCAAGACCAAGGCCCTGGAGGAAGCCGCGCAGCCGCTGGCGGCCGCCGCAGCCGGTCAGGCCGGCCCGGGCCCGCAGGCGCAGGGCGGCGGTTCGGCGCCCAACGACGACGTGGTCGACGCCGAGTTCACCGAGGTCAAGGACGACAAGAAGTGAGGCCGGGATTGGGGATTGGGGATTCGGGATTCGCTAGAGCCCGTCACTCCCAACCCTAGAGGCTGGATCGAGGCCGCGGCGTTTGCTGCGGCCTCGCCGTTCAACGCAGCACGAATCCCGAATCCCGAATCACGAATCCCATGTCAAAACGCGACTACTACCAGGTGCTCGGCGTCGAACGCAGCGCCTCCGACGAAGACCTGAAGAAGGCCTATCGTCGGCTGGCGATGAAGTTCCACCCGGATCGCAATCCGGACGATGCCGAGGCCGAGGCCAAGTTCAAGGAGGCCAAGGAGGCCTACGAGGTGCTGGCCGATGCGCAGAAGCGCCGGCTCTACGACCAGCACGGCCACGCTGCCTTCGAGGGTGGCATGGGCGGTGGACGCGGTGGGCCGGGCGGCGTCGACATGGGCGACATCTTCGGCGACATCTTTGGCGACATCTTCGGTGGTGGCCGCGGACGCGGGCCGCGCCGCGGCGCCGACCTGCGCTATGTGGTCGACCTCGATCTCGAAGAAGCCGTCGGTGGCGTCGAGAAGGAGATCGAGATCCCCACCGTGGTTGCGTGCCGCGTCTGTGACGGCAGTGGCTCGGCCGACGGTGAGGTCGAAACCTGCCGCACCTGCGGCGGCCACGGCCGCGTGCGCATGCAGCAGGGCATCTTCAGCATCCAGCAGACCTGCCCGCACTGCGCGGGCAGCGGCAAGACCATCAAGAACCCCTGCAAGACCTGCCATGGCGCAGGTCGCATCGAATCCGAGAAGACGCTCGCGGTGAAGATTCCTGCCGGCGTCGACACCGGCGACCGCATCCGCCTGGCGGGCGAGGGCGAAGCCGGGCCTGCCGGTGCGCCGGCCGGTGACCTCTACGTTGAAGTGCGGGTGCGCGAGCACGCCATTTTCCAGCGCGATGGTGATGACCTCTACTGCGAGGTGCCGATCCGCTTCAGCCAGGCAGCGCTGGGCGCCGAGCTGCCGGTGCCGACCCTGGACGGCGAGGCGATCGTCAAGATTCCCGCCGAGACCCAGACCGGCAAGGTGTTCCGCCTGCGCGGCAAGGGCGTCAAGTCCGTGCGCAGCCACAGCAAGGGCGATCTGCTGTGCAAGGTCGTGGTCGAGACCCCGGTCAAGCTGACCAAGCGCCAGAAGGAGCTGCTGGCTGAGTTCGAAAGCACCTTCGAAGGCGCGGACGCGCTCGCCCACTCCCCGCGCGCCACGTCCTGGCTGGACGGGGTCAAAAGCTTCTTCGACAAGATGACAGGCTGAGGACGCAGTCCGCTTCGTGCGCAGGCTGGTGGCCACGCCGGCAGCCCGCGCCGGCATCGATGTCATGCCTGTCCCAGCGAGCCCGCCATGGGCGTCGGTGGCCGATCAGCAGCTGCAGCCGATTGTTCACCAGCGCGCTGAATTCCGAATGGCACGCAGCGGCTGCGTCCTGCGCACCTCCCGCAGCGGTGTGCTGCGCCCCCGAACGTGCAGCGCATCTCCGGCAGGCCGGAACACCCCCTGTTCGCGGGGTGATCAAGCCGCTCTCATGGGTCTAGCCTGAACTGCATGGCCCCGCATCGAAGCTGCGGGCCCCTCAGGTTCGCGGAGCGCCGCCATGTCGAAATTCCTTGTCCTGCTCGCACTGATGGCCGCAATGACGGCAAGCGCGATCGTCTTGGCCAGCACGACCGTCATGGTCGATCTGCGTCCCGATCTGTCGGGCACCAACTTCGGACAGCCCTTCCTGCGCGGCAGCACCGGCAAGGTCGATGTCTACATGGAGAACTGTCCGGGACAGGCCTGCGACGGCACCGAGGTCACGAGCGTCTACCTGCGCCTGCCGCCGGGACTCAGCTATGTCAGCCATCAGGGCTTCCGGCCGACCTTCGTCTCCTGCACGGCCGAGGCGGCGGAGCCCAGTGGACAGACCATCCGCTGCACCGGTGCGGGGCTTTCGGGAAATCCGCTCGCGATCAACAAGTACAGCGGAGTGGTGTTCGATGTCGCGGTGGCGGCGGATGCGCCGCTGGGCAGCGCGCCCATCTATGTCGGGCTCGACGAGCTGCCGCCGCAGGGCTCGCCCACACTCGGCCAGTGCCTGCAGGACACCTCGCCGATCTGGTGCGACGTGATGGACCTCGGCATTGCCACAGCGCCCGTTCCCGAGCTGGTGTTCGAGGGCGGCAGCTACAGCAGCGGCGGGCTCGCGATCGGCGATGAGACCGGCACCGTCACCGCCCAGTTCCGCAACATCGGTGCGGCTGCCGCGGCGCGCACCAACATCCAGATCCAGCTGCCTCGCGGTGTGTTCTGGCGTGCCGCCGGCAACGCGTCGAGCCCGGCGGGCTTCAACTGCAGCAGTTCCGGCAGCGTCGATCCGGGCTTCACCCTGAGCTGCAGCAGCAGCGCGGTGCTGAATGCGGGTGCCAGTGGCTTCCTGCGTATCGGCGTGAACCCGGGCGTACTGACGCCTGGCGCGGTGCCTGTGCTCTACAGCATCGACAGCCTGCAGACGCCGGCGGCGCAGGGGCTCGACGTGTGTGCTGCGAATCCCGAACGGGCGGAGTGCCTGCTGCTGGAGGTGCCGCTGCGCAACGGCTGCGAGGGCCGGCACGGCATGGACGCCATCTTCTGCAACGGCTACGAGACGCCGACTCCCTAAGTCGCTGCTTCAACAGAGGGGTCTCGCGGTCAACTCGCGCGAGCGCCTGAAAGAGAGCGACCCACCGGCGTCATGCGCATCGGTGGGTCGCGGGGTTCTGCTTACAGCTTGCCGCGGGTACGCAGATCGCGGCGGAGGCGATTGCGACGGCGACGCAGGCGGGCCAGTTTCATGGCGAAGTCCTTGGTGTGGGTGGAAAGGGCCGCGGATTGTCGCATGACGGGCGGGTTCGCGCTTGCGGCGCAGTCATGGGCGCAGCGGACCGGGGCAGGGTGCAGGTCACGGTGGGCCAGGGCCCACCCTATGCAGGTGCATGCGTTGCCTGCGTCCGCCAGCATCGCTTGTCTCCGCTGAGCCCCACTCGAGCCCCCCTGGCAGCACTCCAGGGAGTGCATCAGACGAGCCGCCAGGAAGTGCCTCGGACGAGCCCCTCTACCCTCATGGGAGAGGGGTTGGGGAGAGGGGGAGGGGTGCGCCGCGGTTCGCTAGCGCTGCGGTTCTGGCTTCAGCAGATTCAGCGGCGCCAGCGGCACGCGGGTGGGTCTTCTGCCGACGCGCACAGACGCGCGCCCCCACTCTCAATCGCCACCTCCGCCGCCGTCAGCTGCATCACTCTCGAAGGTTTCACCCCCGCGCCGCCGGTCGCCCACATCGCGTTGCGGCTGGCCAGACCAGCGCCGGAACATCAGGCCGAGCGCAAGCGCGCCTGCGCCAACCCCAATGACGTAGCCCCACAGCTCGCTGCCGCTGATGCCGATCGCGATCACGGCCACTGTCCACAGCACCATCTCGGCGACGAGGCCCATGCAGCCCAGTTCCACAAGCCCAGGCCTGGAAGCGCTGACGCCAGACGGGGCATCACCGCTGGAGTGATCGCTCACTCCTCCTCCTGCCGCGTGAACCCCGCCACCAGCTGCGCCTGCAGGTTCGGCGGCACCGGCTCGTAGTGGCTCAGGCTCAGGGTGTAGCTGGCCTGGCCGCTGGTCAGCGCGTTGAGGCGGGTCTGGAAGCTGGCCAGCTCCGCCAGCGGTGCCAAGCCCTGGATGCGCAGCTGGCCGGGCAGGGCGGCGCGGGTGCCGGTGACCTGGCCGCGATGGCTTGCGAGATCGCCGCTGACATCACCCACATGCGCTTCGGGCGCCAGCACCTCGACCTGCACGATCGGCTCCAGGATCACCGGCTTCGCCTCGCGCACCGCGGCCTGCACGGCCTTGCGGGCGGCGCTGACGAAGGCGACTTCCTTGCTGTCGACGCTGTGGTACTTGCCGTCGTAGACGGTGACCTTGATGTCGACCAGCGGGTAGCCGGCGATGACGCCGTGGGCGCAGGCTTCGTGTACGCCCTTTTCGACGGCGGGGATCAGCGAGCCCGGAATCACGCCGCCTTTCACCGCATCGACGAACTGCAGGCCGGCACCGCGCGGCAGCGGCTCGATGCGCAGGAAAACCTCGCCGAACTGGCCGGCGCCGCCGGTCTGCTTCTTGTGGCGGTGATGGCCTTCGGCCGTCGCGCTGATGGTCTCGCGGTAGGCGATGCGCGGCGGCTCGGTGTGCACTTCGAACTTGTAGGCCTCACGCAGGCGTTCGATCAGCACGCGCAGGTGCAGGTCGCCGAGCCCGTAGACCAGGGTCTGTCCGGTCTGCGCGCTCTGCTCCAGCTTCAGGCAGGGGTCTTCCTCGACCAGGCGATGCAGCACATCCCACAGGCGCTGCTCGTCGCCGTGCCGGGTCGGCGCGATGGCGAGGCCGTGCACCGGCTCGGGCAGTTTCAGCGGCGCCAGGTGCAGGTGCGCGTCCTCGGCGGCATCGTGCAGCACCGCGTCCAGATGCAGCTCATCGAGCTTGGCGACCACGCAGATCTCACCCGGCACTGCTTCCTCGATCGGCACCTGGGTCTTGCCCTGCAGGGCGAACAGATGCGCCACCCGCACCGGCTTGCGCGCGTGACCGACATAGAGCTGCATGTTCCGCCGCAGCGTGCCCTGATGCACCCGCACGAAACCGAGCTTGCCGAGGAAGGGGTCGCTGCGCTGCGCGAACACATGGGCAAGCACGTGGGCCTCGGGATCGATGCTCACGTCAACCGGCACCGAGTCCTCGCCCTCGCTGCGCTGGAACACCGGCGGATTGGCTTCCAGCGGATTGGGCAGCAGCTTCTCGATGCAGGCCAGCAGCTCGGGCACGCCGACGCCGCTCTTCGCAGCGGTGAACAGCACGGGCACGAGATGGCCCTCGCGCAGGGCCTGCTCGAGCGGTACGTGCAGCTCCGAGGCGGGCACGTCGCCCTCATTGAGATAGCGCTCGACGAACTCGGGATCGACTTCGACCACCTGTTCGACCAGGGCCCGATGGGCGTCGGCGACGGAGCCGAAGTCCGAGGCGCCGCTGCTGGCGAAGAAGCAGTCCTGCACGCCGCCGGCCTTGGGCAGGTTGAGCGGCAGGCACTCGCGGCCGAAGGTCTCGCGGATCTGTTCCAGCAGCCCGGGCAGGTCGATGCCGGGGGCGTCGATCTTGTTGATGACGATGACCCGGTCGCGCAGCCGCTCGGCGGCGGTGTCCATCGCGCGCTGCGCCATCAGCTCGATGCCGCGCTGGGCGTCGATCACCACGATGGCGGTCTCGACGGCCTCAAGCGCCGGCAGTGCATGGCCGCTGAAATCCGGCGCGCCGGGGGTGTCGATCAGATGCACCCGCAGGCCCGCGTGCTCGAAGTGCAGCAGGCTTGATGCCAGCGAATGCTGCATGCGCTTCTCGATCGGATCGAAGTCGCTGACCGTCGTGCCCTTCTCGATGCTGCCCGCCTGCGGGATGGCGCCCGCGGCGAGCAGCAGACTTTCCGCGAGCGTGGTCTTGCCGCTGCCGGCGGGGCCCAGCAGGGCCAGGGTGCGGAGTCGGGTCAGGTCAGCCATGAGCGATCCCCTCTTGCCTTGCGCACTGGCGCCGAGTGTAGACCTGCGTTGCCGGCTGGGACAGTGTGTGTCCACCCTGCTCCTGAGCCTGGCAGCAGGGGGCTGCAGCACAACTGATCCAAGGCTGACGCATCCGGCAGGTTGCGCGGCATCGGGAGGCGATGAGCCCTATGAGTATCACTCTGGTGGTAGATCACGAGACAGCGCAGGCGCTGCATGGTCGGGTACATGCCCACCCGGTGCAGCGCGCAATCGAAAGCGCGGGCGGCGCGGTGTTTCCCATGCCCGCGTACGCGCCGGACGAGCCCGGGGCACGCACTTTCATCATCGAGTCGCCGGCCGAGCCGGCGCTGGCGGAGCGCCTCCAGCGCATGCCCGGCGTCGAAGCCTGCTACCTGAAGCCGGACGACGCGCCGCCCTGAGTCGCAGCGGGCGTCTTCGAGGCGCGCGCACACCATGAGGACATCGAAACGGAGCGCCTCGCAGCGCTCTGGCGGCACCCGCTTGCCCTGCAGGCGGCCCCATCCATGAGGAGGAAACGCTATGCCCAGGAACACGAACAAGCCCCGCGGCGACGGCCCGGGCAACGAGGGTGGCGGCGCGCCTGCCAGCCCGCGCGAACTGGTGGTGATGATGAAGCCGGAGGCGGAAGTCGCGACCTTCGCGGACGGCATGCGCAGCCGCTCCGGCATGAGCCTGTCAAAGCTCGACAAGCTCTTGAAGAGTGCGGGTGCGGTGATGCATCCGCTGTTCGGCGCCAGCGAGGATCGCGTGCGCGCGGAAAGCGCGATGGCGGCTGCGCCCGAGATGCCCGATGCCGCGGCGTTCTATCAGGTCGAGGCCGCCGACAGCGAACTCGATGCGCTCGCCGAAGCGCTGGCGGCGACGGATGCGGTCGAAGCTGCCTACGTCAAGCCGCCCAGCTATCCGGCCGCGCTGTTCGAGGACATCGCGGCGCTGCCCGATGCGCCGCCCACCACCACCCCCGACTTCACCGCGCGCCAGCACTATCTGAATGCTGCGCCGGGCGGCGTGGACGCGCGCTGGGCCTGGACCCAGAACGGCGGCCGCGGCCGCGGCGTGCGGATCATCGACATCGAGGGCGCCTGGCGTTACACGCACGAAGACCTTCGTCAGAACCAGGGCGGCGTGATCGGCGGCACGCAGTCCAGCGACATCGGCTGGCGCAACCATGGCACAGCGGTGATCGGCGTCTACGGCGGCGACAACAACGCCTTCGGCATCACCGGCATCGCCTCGGACGCCAACTGCCGTGCCTACTCGATCTTCGGCTCCGGGAACTCCTCGTCGGCCGCGATTCGCGCAGCGGCGCAGCGCCTGCAGGCGGGCGACATCCTGCTGATCGAGCTGCACCGGCCGGGCCCGCGCTTCAACTTCGCCGGGCGCGCGGACCAGCGCGGCTATATCGCCATCGAGTGGTGGCCTGACGACTTTGCCGCGATCCAGTTCGCCACCAGCCGCGGCGTCATCGTGGTCGAGGCGGCCGGCAACGGCGCCGAGAATCTCGATGATGCGATCTACAGCGTGCGCCCCAACGGCTTTCCGGCGTCCTGGCGCAATCCGTTCAATCGTTCCAATCCGGACTGCCGCGCCGTCATCGTGGGCGCTGGCGCGCCGCCCACCGGCAACCACGGACCGGACCGCTCACGGCTCGACTTCTCCAACTGGGGCGCCTGCGTGGATGCCCAGGGGCATGGCCGCGATGTCTGCACCGCCGGCTACGGCAATCTGCAGGGCGGTGGCAATGAGGATCTCTGGTACACCCACACCTTCAGCGGCACCTCGTCGGCCAGTCCGGTGGTGGTCGGCGCTCTGGCCTGCGTGCAGGGCATGCTGCGCGCCCGCGGTGCGACCCTGCTGACGCCGCTGACCGCGCGCGCGCGCCTGCGCGCCACCGGCAGCCCGCAGACCGACGCGCCGGGACGTCCGCGCACGCAGCGCATCGGCAATCGCCCGGACATCCGCGGCATCTGGAACGCGCTGTTCCCGAAGTCGGCGATCAAGGATGCCGTCGACGGCAAGGTGGGCGTGAAGGATGTCAAGGACATCAAGGAGTTCAAGGAGAAAGACAGCAAGGAGCTCAAGGACAAGGAGCTCAAGGAGAAGGAGATCAAGGAGCTGAAGGAAAAGGACGCCAAGGAGTTCAAGGAGAAGGACCTGAAGGAGAAGGAAAAGGACATCAAGGAGCTCGAGAAGAATCCGGTCGAGAAGATCAAGGACGTGCAGGAAGGCGGTCTCAAGGTGCGCGAGGTGATCGCCGGGCCGGCCGCTGCGGATCTCGAATCGCGCGTGCTGGCGCTGGAAGCGAGGCTCGGACACTTCATCGGCAGCGAGCTGCGACCGGAGGTCGGCGCTGCCGCGTATGGCGACGAGTCGGATCGGCTGGAGCGCCTGCGGCAGGAGGCCGAAGCCCAGCTCGATGCGGCCAAGTCCGCCAAGGATGCGAAGGATGCGGAGGTCTGAGCAGGCGCTGCCTGTCCGCGCGGCTTGGAACAGAAGCGGACCTGCGGGTCATGGGCATGGCCGGCGCTGGCTCAGCCGGCCATGTCTCGCAACAGGAAGAAGCGGGAGCGCGCATGTACGCGGTGATCTGTGAT
Organism: uncultured Aquimonas sp.; assembly: GCF_937888285.1. Taxonomy (GTDB): domain Bacteria; phylum Pseudomonadota; class Gammaproteobacteria; order Xanthomonadales; family Xanthomonadaceae; genus Aquimonas. The sequence goes on along the minus strand of NZ_CALART010000039.1, from coordinate 20,279 downwards.
CCCGGCGATCGATCGGCCCTGTGGGCTGTGGATCGTCTCCGCGCCCGCCTCGGTGAGGTGCGGCAAGTGGCGATGGATCTGCTCGGCCTCCGCGGTGCATTGCACTGGCAACTGGAAGCCGGTGCTGCGCCGAGCGCGAGCCTGCGGCTTCCCGACGGCGGGGAACTCGATACCCGCGGCTGCCGCGCGGTCCTGAACCGTGCGCAGGCGTTCCCGCGGGTGGGCGGCGGTGACGCCGATGCCGCCTATGTGCGCGAGGAGCTGGCGGCGATCAGCCTCGCCTTTCTCGCTGCGTTCGGCGCGCGAATCTTCAATCGGCCCGATCCCCTGCACCCGAGCGGGCGGCTGCTGTCCACCGCAGCCTGGCGTCGGCTGGCGGCGCGCGCGGGTTTTCCGGCGGCACCTGTCGTGGTGGGAGGTACGGCTGCCCCGACGCCGCCGGTGGTGCAGCGCAGCCTCGTGATCGGCGAGAAGGTGCTGGCCGCGGAACCTGCGATCGCAGGTCTGTCGCGAAGTCTTGCCGCGCTCAGCGGGCATTCGATCCTGGGCCTCGGCTTCAGCGCCGAGGGTGCCCTGTGCGAGGCCACCGCCTTGCCTGATCTCTCGTGGGGCGGCGAGTCGGCTGCCGACGCCTTGGCCGAACTTCTGGAGGGCGCGCGATGATCCTGCTGCTGGGCAGTCGCTCGGACGGGCCGATGGCCTGCGTCCATTCAGCACTGGAGCGTCTTGGCGTCGAGCCGGCGTGGGTCGACTACGAGCGCCCCCTGCGTTCCGGCTGGCTGCATGCGGCCGGTGCCCGACTCGAGGCGAAGCTCGTGCAGGACGATGGCGTCGAGCTCGATCTGTCCGGCGTGCGTGCGGCCTATGTGCGCGCGCTCGACCATCGACGCTTCGCCGGCTACCGGGCGCTGGATGCGTCGGCGCGCGCTGGCTGCGACCAGGCCCACGAGGTCCTGGCCTGCTACCTCGACATCGGCGAGGCGCGCGTGCTCAATCCGGCCGGGGCCATGGCCAGCAACCGTTCCAAGCCCTACCAGATCAGCCTGATCCGTGAGCTGGGCTTCGCCGTGCCGCCGACCCTGATCAGCAACCAGCCCGAGGCGGTGCGGGAGTTCCTGCGGCAGCATCGCCGCGTCATCTACAAGAGCGCTTCGGCGGTGCGCTCCATCGTTCGTGAGCTCGACGCCGAGGCGCTGGATCGGCTGGACGCCATCCGCGCCTGCCCGGTGCAGTTCCAGGCCTTGATGGAAGGCCTGGACATACGCGTGCATGTGGTGGGCAGTGAGGTGTTCGCCACAGCCTGCACCAGCCCGGTGATCGATTACCGCTACGCGCAGGGCGAGAGCAGCCTGAGCCCCTGTGTGCTGCCGGAGGACGTCTCCGCGCGCTGCGTCGCGCTCGCGCAGGGCCTCGGCCTGCCGGTGGCAGGTGTCGATCTCAAGCGCCACCCGGACGGCGGCTGGACCTGCTTCGAGGTCAACCCCTCGCCGGGGTTCTCCTGGTTCGAGCACAGCACCGGCCAGCCCATCGCGGACGCCATCGCACGACTGCTGCTCGCCGATTGAGGTGCTGGCGAGCCGGGCCCCGTGGACACCCGTGCTGCAGGACCCGGCGCCGCACCGCGGGGCCGAGCCCTGTGCGGCCGCTGCACCCCTTCGGCCGGCCTGAGCAGCCCGCGCGGGCGTAAGCGCAAGCGAGCGCTGGACCTGCGGGCGGCGACGTATCGGGACGGTCGGCAGGGGTAGGGCGCGCGTCACCCGCGTGGCCCACGGCATCCCCGCATTCGCAGGGATGCCGACAGCACCGGGTCAGCGTACTTCCGCCGCGGCCGCCCGGGTCCAGGCCGCCGCAGCAATCAGCCCGCGGGCGTCGCCGGGATGTACTGCAGCGGTGCGCCTGGCCCGATCGGCAGGCCCAGGGCCAGCCAGACCACGAACAGCAGCGACCAGCCGATCGCGAACACCACCGAGTAGGGCAGCATCACCGAGATCACGGTGCCGATGCCGGCCTTGGGCTCGTAGCGCTGAAGGAAGGCGATGATCAGGGCGAAGTAGCTCATCATCGGGCTGATGATGTTGGTCACGCTGTCGCCGATGCGATAGGCGATCTGGGTCAGCTCCGGCGAGTAGCCGAGGATCATGAACATCGGGATGAAAATCGGCGCCATCAGCGCCCACTTCGCCGAAGCCGAGCCCATGAACAGGTTGGCGACCGCGGTCAGCAGGATGAAGCCGGCCATGATGATGATCTTGGCCAGCACCCAGCGCCACGGCGCGGGCTCGCCCTCGCCCAGCACGAGCTGGCGCATCGAGTCGAGTACGCCGGCGCCTTCCACCGCGAACACCAGGCCCAGCTGGGTCCAGTTGAAGTAGGCGACGAACTGCGCGGCGAAGAAGGTCAGCACCAGGTAGACGCCGAGCGTGGACATGCTCTGGCCCATGCCCTTGATGACGTCGTTGTCGCTCTTGATGGTGCCGGCGGCGATGCCGTAGCTGAGTCCAAGCACGATGCCGATGGTGAAGATCACGGCAACTACGCTGGCGAGCAACGGCGCTATCGACTTCAGGAAGTCCGGCTCTCCCTCGATCCTCATGAAGCCTGCTCCAGGAGCCAAGCCGTGGGGCAAGAGACTCCAAGCAAGCACGACCACAATCGCTAGCGTCGCCCATAGAGCGGCCTTCAGACCTCGCAGCTCTTCGGAGCTCATCGGTTTGATTTCGTCCGTGCCTCCCAAATCAACTTTGTCCGCCGGCCCGAACCCGCGCTGGGTGAGGTACACAGCGATGATGATCAGGGCGAGGGCCAAGACAATTCCGTACACCCAGGGCATGAACCCTTCGCTGCCTCGTATCAACACGAACCACACGATCGTCGGGATGGCAAGCACTTCGACGAGGAAGCAGGTCCACCTGAGCTTTTCCCTGAGCGGGGTTGGCGATTCCTCGCCCCTCGGAAAGCGTGGCGCTACGATCTTCTCGGTGACAAACCAGCCCAAGATCGTGACGATTGGCGTGGACGCCATCATGAAGTACCAGTTCGCCAGCTCGTTGACGGTGTAGTCAGGATCGACAATCCGCGCCGCCTGTTGCGACAGGCCGGCCAGCAGAGGGTCGATGGTGCCGATCAAGAGATTGGCCGAGTAGCCGCCAGAGACGCCGGCAAAGGCCGCCGCCATGCCGAGGATGGGGTGCCGGCCGGCAGCAAGGAAGATCAAGCCGGCCAAAGGCACCAGCAGCACATAGCCGATCTCGCTGGCCATGTTGGACATCACGCCGGCAAACACCATCACCGGGGTCAGCAGGAATCGAGGCGCCGACAGCACCAGCAGGCGCAAGGTGGCGCCGATCAGGCCGGAGTGCTCGGCCACGCCGATGCCCAGCAGGGCCACCAGCACGGTGCCCAGCGGCGCGAACTCGGTGAAGTTCTTCACCATGCCGGTGGACATTCGGTGCAGGCCGTCCAGCGAGAACAGGTTGACGACATTGATGGTTTCGCCGGTCGCCGGGTGCTGGGCGCTGATCTCCAGCCAGGCGGCGATGCCTGACATCACCACCACGATCAGCGCCAGCAGCGCGAACAGGGTGGCCGGATGCGGCAGCGCATTGCCGCCGCGCTCGACCACGTTGAGGAACACATCGATGGCGGATCGCCGCGGCGCGGCGGGGCTCTGACTCATGGGCGTGTCTCGCGTTGGGCAGGCGGCGCAGTTGGGCCGCGAGGGCTGGGGACTATACAGGGCCGGCGTTTGGCGTCGGCCCGGGCATCTGGAATCGGGAATCGTCAAGGGCGGGGCGTCGGCCCACGTGCATGACCTTGCCGCCAGCATCAGCCACCTGCTGCAGCTCGAACCAACGATTTGCGCCGATCTCCCCCGATGGGAGGCGGTGGAGAGCACGTGTCCGCTGCCGGCGCAGCCGACACGTGCTCTGGGGTCCCAACGTAGCGAGATCAGGGTGGCAGCGGGGCGGCACGAGCCTTGCCCTATCCCCGTGCGCCGCGCGCTTCAACGATTCGCAATTCCCGCATCCCGATTCCCGGCTCTATCGCCACAGCATCCCGAGCACGCTGCGGAAGGGAATGATCGCCAGCCGGAAGGCTTCGCCGCTCCAGCTCAGCAGGCGCTGCTGGTCGATGCCGGACAGCCCGCGCAGCAGGTCGGCGAGATTGCCGGCGCCGGTTCCCGGCAGCTTGCACAGGGCCTGGGCGCGCTTGGCCACGGTGTAGGTGCTCGCCACCGCCGCGGTGATCTCGGCGAGGATCGTCGCCATCGGCAGTACGCGCGCCGCGACGGTGCCGATCAGGCCTTCGCCGAACTGCTTCAGGATCGCGTCCATGCTGCGCTTGGACAGCTGCTGCGCGCCGATATTGGTGGCCGTGGCCAGCAGCACCACGCCGCGGGTTTCCGGGTCGGACAGCTCGACCTCGTAGAGTTCGATGATCGCCGTGACCAGCTGTCGCTGGACCTGGGCCAGCGCGACTGTTTCCGCCAGCGGGCCGAGCAGGGTGGGGGCAAGCCGACCGAGCAGGGGCACGCGCCGGGTGATGCTGCTGATCGCAGCAGCAGTGCCGGCTTTCAGGCAGGCCGCGCGTACGAGCGTGTCGAACCGGGATTCCCGCTGGGCTGCCGAGCGCGGCTTCGGCCCGGCCGCGGTCGTGCGTGGCCGCGACGTCGCGGCGGCAGCGCGCTTCTTGCCCGAAGGCGCGGCACGGGCGCCGGCCTTGGGCTTGGCGGCGCGCTTGCTGGCGGACACCGCCGGCTCCTCGGGGGGGGCCTTCGCAGCGGCCTTGCCGGTGCTCTTGCGTGCTGCGGAAACCTTGCGCGGCGCGGCGGCAGGGCGCTTGACGGCAGTCTTGGGCGTACGGGGCGTGGCCATGCGTCCGAGCATAGCAGCGACCTCGCGGGCGTCCCACGCCGGCGGCCGTGCGCCGGCGGCCGTGGCCCGGTACAAACTCGCGACAGAGCCGACGGTGTTGGTTCCGCACCGCGTCAAGTACCCTATGCGCTTTGTCTTGCCGGGCTTCGATTCACTCGATGGACTACGACCGATACGACCGTGTGCGCGCCGTGCGCTGGACCGGTGATGCGCTGGACCTGCTCGACCAGCGCCTGCTGCCCCAACACCAGCAGCGCGTGCTGTGCCGCAGCAGCCAGGACGTGGCGGGCGCCATCCATGCCCTGACCGTGCGCGGTGCGCCGGCCATCGGCATCGCCGCGGCCTGGGGCGTGGTGCTGGCGGCGCGCGCGATGCAGGCGGCCAGCGGTGCGCAGGCCGCCGAAGCGCTGGCGCCGGCGATGGCCGAGCTCGATGCCTCGCGACCGACCGCCGTGAACCTCGCCTGGGCGCTGCGCCGCATGCGCGCAGCCCTGGTAGGCAGCGGCAGCGACTGGCGCGAGCGCATCGCCGCCGAGGCCGCCGCGATCGAGGCCGAAGACCTTGCCGCCAACCGGCTGATGGGGCGACTCGGCGCCGAGCTGATCGCGCCCGGCTCGGGCGTGCTGACCCACTGCAACACCGGCTCGCTGGCCACGGCCGGCTTCGGCACCGCGCTGGGCGTGATCCGCGCCGGCGTCGCCGAAGGCCGCGTGCAGCGCGTGTTCGCCGGCGAAACCCGGCCCTGGCTGCAGGGCGCGCGCCTGACCGTGTGGGAACTGCTGGAGGACGGCATCCCGGCGACGCTGATCGCCGACGCCGCGGCCTCGCACCTGATGCGCACCGGCCAGGTGCAGTGGGTGATCGTCGGCGCCGATCGCATCACCGCCAATGGCGATGTCGCCAACAAGATCGGCACCTACCAGCTGGCGATCGCCGCCCGCTACCACGGGCTGAAGTTCATGGTGGTGGCGCCGTCCTCGACCGTCGACATGGCCACCGCCAGCGGCGCCCAGATCGAGATCGAGGAGCGCAGCGCCGACGAACTGCTGGGCTATGCCGGCGTGCGCACCGTGGCCGAGGGTGTGCAGGCCTGGAACCCGGTGTTCGACGTGACGCCCGCCAGCTTGATCGATGCCATCGTCACCGAGCGCGGCGTGGTGCTGCAGCCGGACGAGGCGCGGATGGCGGCGCTGTTCGGTCGCTGAGATCGGTCGCAGGATCTCCGGCAGCAGGGGCTGCCGGCAGCCCAGCGCGGGCCGCACCCCGCAGCGGCCGATGCGTGCTCGCATGCCGGTGCGTGCCTCCGATGAGGTCTCGTCGAGGGCATCCGCACAGGTCGCTGGCATCAGCTTGCCCGCAGCCGCGTGCGGCCCACTGATCCCGATCGCCGAGGCGAGCGCTGTCCGCGAGCCCGTGGAATCCACTCGAATCGTTTCCTTCTACTGCTTCAAGCACCGGTCTACCGCCATGAACCCTGCGCCGCGCGTCGCCGTCCTCGTGCCCTGCTACAACGAAGCCGTCACCGTGGCCAGGGTCATCGCCGATTTCCGCGCCGCGTTGCCCGACGCGCAGATCTGCGTGTTCGACAACAACTCGAAGGACGACACCGCGGCGATCGCGCGGGCGCACGGTGCGCATGTCCAGCATGTCGGCCTGCAGGGCAAGGGCCACGTGGTGCGACGGCTGTTTGCCGATGTCGAGGCCGATGTCTACGTGATGGTGGATGGCGATGACACCTACCACGCCGCCAGCGCGCCGGCCCTGATCGACTGCCTGCGCGAGGGCAGACACGACATGGTGGTGGCGGTGCGCAGGCACGAAGCCGAAGCCGCCTACCGCGCGGGTCACGTCTGGGGCAACCGCATGCTGACCGGGTTCCTGAGCCGGCTGTTCGGGCGGCCCTGCCAGGACATCCTGTCGGGCTACCGTGTGTTTTCGCGGCGCTTCGCCAAGAGCTTCCCCGTGCTTACCGCCGGCTTCGACATCGAGACCGAGCTGACCGTGCACGCGCTGGAGCTGAAGATGTCCGTGGGCGAGGTCGAGACCCCCTACAAGGAGCGCCCCGAAGGCAGCTTCAGCAAGCTCAGCACGTACAAGGACGGCTTCCGCATCTTGAAGACGATGCTGCGCCTGTTCAGCGCCGAGCGGCCGCTGGCCTTCTTCGGCGGCATCGCGCTCGTGCTGTTCGCGGCCGGCATCGGCCTCGGCATCCCGGTGATCCTGGAGTTCATGCGCACGGGCCTGGTGCCGCGCTTTCCCACGGCGATCCTGTCGACCGGGCTGATGATCCTCGCAGCCCTGTCGGGTTTCGCCGGCCTGATCCTCGATACGGTGACGCGCGGTCGCCGCGAGCTGAAGATGCTGGCCTACCTGCGGCATCCGGCGCCGCTCTGAGCCCATGCGCCAGTTCGCACTGTTCTGCGTCAGCGGCGGCCTCGCTTTCCTGCTGGATGCCGGCATGACCCAGGCCTGGGTCAGCCTGGCCGGCTTGGATCCATGGTCGGCGCGCGCGCTGTCGTTTCCAGTCGCGGTGACTGCGACCTGGCTGTTCAATCGCAGCATCACCTTCCGCGTCGCCGCCAGCGGTGGCCTGGTCGCCGAATGGCTGCGCTATGTCGGCACCCAGCTGTTCGGCCTCAGCCTGAATCTCGCGGTCTATGCGCTGCTCGTCTGGCTGTCGGTGACGGCGGCGCGCTGGCCTGCACTGGCGGTGGCTGCGGGGTCGATCGCGGGCCTGTTCGCCAATTTCTTCGGAGCCAAGCATGTCGCCTTCGCATCGCGCCCCTGAGATGGGCCCGGCAGTGCCCTTGCGCGAGCCCCTGCAGGTGCTGGCCGCGGTGCTGCTGGTCAAGCTGCTGCTGCTGGCGCTGGACCCGAACCTGCGCTTCTTCATGGGCGATTCCGGAAGCTACCTGCACGCAGCGCTGACCGACTGGGTGCCGCCGGATCGCAGCTTCACCTACCCCTGGCTGGTGCGGCTGGCCCTGTGGGCGCAGTCCGCGCACAGTCTCGTCCTGCTGCAGACTCTGCTGGGCGTGGCCTCGTGCCTGATCCTGTTCCAGCTGCTGCGGCGCGGCCTGGCCCTGCCGTTCGCCTGGTCGGCTGGCGGCGCCCTGCTGCTGGCGGTCGAGCCCTCGCAGCTGTTCTACGAACGCATGATGATGGCTGAGGCGGCCGGCGGCTTCCTGCTGCTCGCCTGCCTCGCGGCGACCGTCGCCTATGTGCGTTCGGCGCAGCTGCGCTGGCTGCCGCTGATGGTGCTGTGCGGCTTGGGCGCGGTGTCGATGCGCATGAGCCTGCTGCCGGTGGTGCTGGGCCTGAGCGCGTGCGCGCCGCTGCTGTGCGCCCTGCATAACCATGCGCGGCTCGACCGCGGGCGCCCGCTGCTGGCGGTGCTGCGGACCGGCGTGCATCTTGCCGTCGTGATGCTGCTGACCGGTCTCAGCCATTCGGCCTACAAGCAGACCTATGGCGATCTGACCGGTGCCGAGCCCGACTACATCGGCGCCCAGGGCCAGATGCGCCTTGGGCTGGTGGCGCCGCTGGTGCGCCCCGAGCACCTGGCGCGCGCCGGCGTCGATCCGGCCCTGTTGGAGGAGCTCGGGCCGCCCCTGCAGGACCCGCGCGCCCGCGAAGCGCAGATCTGGTCGCCTGACGGTCTGTTCGGCCGCCTGCAGGCACGCATGCCAGTCGAGGACGCGCAGCGGGTGGCACGCAAGATCTCGGTGCGCGCCCTGCAGTCGGATCCGCTGGGCCTGCTGCGTCTCGGCGCCTCGACCTTCGCCGACTACTTCGATGACGGGATCGCACTGGCGCGCATGAGCAGCGATCTGGGCGACACGCCGCCGAATGCCGACATGCTCGCGGTGATCGAGGAGCGGCTGCGCTATCGCGCCGATGGGCTGTTCGAGCGGCCCGGCCTTGCCGCGGGCCTGTTCGAATACAGCCGCTGGTGGCTGACCCTGCAGCTGTTCCTGCTGGCGCCGCTGGCGCTGTGGGCGTTGTGGCGCGCGTGGTCGGAGCCGCGGCGCCGCGCCGCCCTGCTGGTGCTCGGTACGCTCGCCCTTGGCCTTGTGGCCAGCCAGCTGCTGTTCGCGCATATCGTGTCGTTCCGCTACCTGCATCCGCTGCCGCCCCTGTCCATCGCACTCGCCATCGCACTGTTGGCGCTGCTCGCCCACGCGCAGGCGCCAGCGGCAGCTTCCCAACGAGGGTCTGCATGAAGCACGCATCTGCTGCACTGGTCTCCGTGGTCTCGCCGGTCTATGGCTGCGCCGGCTGCATCGAACGCCTGTGCGAACGGGTCATCGCCGCGGTCGAGTCGACCGGCCACGCCTGCGAGCTGATCCTGGTCTGCGATGCCAGCCCGGATGCCTCCTGGGAGCGCATCGTCGAAGTTGCTGCCATCGAGCCCCGCGTGCGCGCGCTGCGCTTCAGCCGCAACTTCGGCCAGCATCCGGCGATCTCGGCTGGCCTGGCCGAGGCGCGCGGCGACTGGGTGGTGGTGATGGATTGCGATCTGCAGGATCCGCCGGAGTTCATCCCCGACCTGCTGGCACGGGCGAAGCAGGGCTTCGATGCAGTGGTCGCCGAGCGCAAGCAGCGCCGCGACGGCTGGTTCAAGCGCATGGCCTCGCGGGGCTTCTACGCGACGCTGTCGTACCTGACGGGCGAGCGCTACAACCCGGAGACCGCGAACTTCGGCGTCTACAGCCGCGCGCTGGTCGACGCGATCCTCAGCCTGCCGGAGCAGGGGCGCTTCTTTCCGCTGCTGGTGCGCTGGGTGGGCTTTGCGCAGACCACGCTGCCGGTGCAGCACGCCGAGCGCGATTCCGGCCGCAGCGGCTACAGCCTGGCCAAGGCGCTGCGGCTCGCGCTGGACGCGATCATGAGCTTCTCGGACCGGCCGCTGCGGTTGGTGGTGCGGATCGGCCTCATGTTCTCGCTGGTCGCCTTCCTGTTCGTGGCGGCCAGCGTCTACCGCTATCTGGCCGGCGACATCGCCGTCGCCGGCTTCACCAGCATCGTTGCCTCGATCTGGCTGGTCGGTGGGGTCAGCATCGCCTGCCTGGGCGTGGTTGGGCTCTACGTCGGGCGGATCTTCGGCGAGGCCAAGCGGCGTCCGCATTACCTGGTCGCCGAGCGTCTCAACCCTGCGGAGCCACCGCGCCCATGATCAGCGAGTCAGTCATCGAAGGTCGGCGCTTTGGGCTCAAGGCGGGCCGCGTGGAGGCGGACGACATCGACGCGGCGGCGCTGCAGGCTGAAGTGCTGGCCGGCGGCTGGGACTGGATCGTGCTGCGCCTGCCCTGCGGGCGCGAGCGCAGCATCGAGGCCTTGCGTCCGCTGGGCCTTGAGCCGCAGCAGACCGACACGCTGATGACCTGGTCGATCGCGCTGGCCGAGTGCGCGGTGACGATGCCCACGGGCCTGCAGCTCGACATCGCCGGCCCGGACGACGCGCCGGCAATCCAGGCCCTCGTGCAGCAGGTGTTCCAGCGCTACCCAAACCACTACACCGCGAACCCGCTGCTGGACTCGCGCCTCGCGCTTGAGGGCTATGTCGAATGGGCGCTGTCGCACATCGGCCATCCGCAGCGCCTGTGCTGGGTGGTGCGCGCGGAGGAGGGCATCGCCGCGCTGTCCTGCAGCCAGCACGAGGACGGCGGCACCGCCATCGGCGTGCTGCACGGCGTGCATCCTGCGCATGCTGGTCGCGGCCTGTATCGCGACCTGATCGAAGCCAGCCTGGCGCACTACCGCGACGCCGGCTGCACCCGCTTCCGCATCGCCACCCAGGCCGGCAACCACACCGTGCAGAACCTGTGGGCGCGGCTTGGCCTGCGCATCGAATCCAGCCGCAGCACGGTGCATCTGATGCCCCTGCTGGGGCGCGTTCTCGCGCAGCCCGCTCATCCGCTGGGGCAGGGCGATGCGCTGCAGGCCCTGCTGGACTTCGACACCGCATTCGCGCCCTCGCCGGCGCTGCGACGCAGCCTGTATCGCGCGAATGCCGGTGAGTTGGCTGGTGGCGCGCGGCTGCGCGCGCTGCACTGGCCTTGTATGTCAGGACGCCTGCGCCAGCTCAGCCTGCTGACCGACGCTGCCGATCGCCCGCTGGCCTGGCTGCATTCCGATCTGCTCGCGGCGTCTGCGTGATTGCGGGCTGGAAGCCATGCACAGGGCAGATTGCTGCAAGGCTGCGCTCAGTAACTTCCTGAACCGTCATCCCCGCGAATGCGGGGATCCAGAGGATCTCGCCTCTGTCGCCAGCCACCCTGGGCCCCCGCTTTCGCGGGGGCGACGATTCATGGGGTCGCAAGCGTTCTGTTTCTTGAGAGAATTGCCGACTCGCTTCGGGCTTGCCCCACGTTTCAGACTTTGGACCTCCCATGGGCTATCTGTTCATCCTCCTGACCATCGTGCTGACCGCTTACGGCCAGCTCGCGATCAAGTGGCAGGTCGGCCTCGCGGGCCCGCTGCCGGATTCGCCTGAGCAGAAGTTCGGCTACTTCCTGCGCCTGCTGCTGAACCCCTGGGTGATCAGCGCGATTGCCGCGGCCTTCGCGGCGATGATCTGCTGGATGGGGGCGATGACCAAGTTCGAGCTCAGCCGCGCCTACCCCTTCATGGCGCTGAACTTCGTACTGGTGGGCCTGGGCTCGTCCTATCTTCCAAGTGAACTGATCGCCGCTTTTCTGTGCGCGCAGATGGAGCAGGCGGAAGCGATCACCGCGCAACGCCTGCAGCTGTGGGAGAGCTACCACGCCGCCTTTGCCGATCTGGAGCGCGAGGGCAGGGTGCGTCGCCCGATCGTGCCGGCGCACTGCCAGCACAACGCCCACATGTACTACCTGCTGTTCAATTCCCTCGCCGAGCGCACGGCCGCGATCGAGGCGCTGAATGCGCAGGGGATTCGCCCGGTCTTCCACTACATTCCGCTGCACAGCGCTCCCGCCGGCCAGCGCTATGGCCGCACGCCGGCGCCGATGCCGGTCACTGATCGGGTCAGCGACTGCCTGCTGCGCCTGCCGCTGTGGCTGCCTGACCTCGACGTGCAGCGCGTCATCGACGCCGTGCGCAGCCACCTGGCCCGGGCATGAAGCGCAGCCTCCCCGCCGCCTGGCCCTGGCTGGCGCTGGCCCTGGTCGGACTGCTGTCACTGGGTAACGCCTGGCGCTACGGCACCTGGGTCGCCAATCCGCTGGTGCTCGCCGACAGCTGGTATTTCCTGGATGCCTTCGTCGAGCCCTGGGCCGAAGGCTCACTGGGCTGGCAGCAGTTCTTCGAGAAGCGCGACAGCAGCGATCACGCCCAGCCCCTGCACCGCGCCAGCCTGTGGCTGAACCTTGAATGGGCGGGTCTCGACTTCCGCTTCGAGGCGGTGATCGGGCTGATCGGCCTGAGCCTGTGCGTCCTGCTGCTGTGCCTGCTGGCCTGGCGGCATCTGCGCCGGCATGCGCAGCCCGGGGCTTCGGCACGCGCCATCAGCGTGCCCCTGCTGCTGCTGCCGGCGATGGCGCTGTCGCTGAATTCGCACGAGATCTACTACTGGTCGCTGGTCAACTTCTTCCATCTCTCTTTGCTGCCGGCGCTGCTGCTGATGGCGTTTGTCTGCTGGCAGTTCGGTGCGACGGATGCCAAGGTGCGGCGCGGATCGCTGGTACTGGCAATGGCGCTGAGCCTACTGGTGCAGGTGGCGCTCGATGGCGCCGGCCTGCTGGCGGTGGCCGCTCTGCTGCCGGTGCTGGTCTGGGCGGGCTGGCGCCTGGGTCAATGGCGCCGGGCGGCGGCCTTCGCCGTGGCGATCGCGGCGGGGCTGCTGCTCTACCGCGGTCTGTATGCCAGCTTGATGCCGCCTGTGGCAGCCAGCCAGTCGGGTGGGCTACTGCCCGCCCTGGGTTGGCTGCTGGCGCATGCGAGCGAGGCCTGGCGCTGGCTGCTGCTGCCGGCCACGGCCTCCATCGTGCAGCCCCTGCATCTGCCGTTCTGGCTGCCGCAGGTGGCGTTGGCGCCAGTGCAGTACGGCCTGGGCGTGCTCGTGCTGGCTGCACACGCGGCGTTCTGGTGGAGCCAGCTGCGCGATCGCCAGCCGGCCCCGCTGAGCCTGTTCGCTGCAGCCCTGATGCTGCTCAGCTACGGCATGCTCGCCGGCATCCTGCTGTCGCGGCTGCCGGTGTACGGCACCGAATACCTGCTGCAATCCCGCTACGTCGCTTTTTACCAGCTGGCGAACTCGGCCCTGCTGCTGCAGCTGCTGGTGGTGCTGGCGCGCGCGCCGCGGCTGTCGAGGGTGCCCGCCGCAGCCCTGGGCCTGCTGCTGGTGGCCGGACTGTCCCTGCAGGTGCTGCTGTCCCAGCGTGCCTGGGAGCAGGGCGTGCACATCCGCCAGTACAGCCGCGACATGGCCTCCAACCTGGTCTGCCTGGGCGCGCATCCCGGTCAGGCCGCGCCGGTCTGCCAGCCGGGCAATGTGATCTGCCAGAGTCCGCCCGAGCACCGCGACCGTCTGTTCGCCCTGCTGCAGTCCCGCCAGCTCAATCTGTACGCGCCGGGCTTCCTCGATCGGCATGGTCTGGATGAGGGCCTGAACCCGGCGAGCTGCCTGGTCGGCCCTTGAGAGCCACCCAGGCCCGCGTCGCGGGCCCGGTGTTCTTGAAGGAACCTGGATTCGTCATCCCCGCCGGGAGCCTGTCCTCGCGCAGGCGGGGGCGGGGATCCAGTGATCTCGCGAATGCAGCAGGCTGGGACTGGGCTCCCGTGCCCACGTGCTAGAATCCGCGGCTTGGCAGGGCCGCCTGTCAGCGCCGCTGGCGGCGTTCGCAGGCTGTCGGCGGCACCCCCTGCGCAGCAACCCCTGAGTCCCTTGCCGGCGCCCACGGGCCGAAATCCCGCGTGTGCCGGCGCATTCCACCTCCGAATCGAGACCCCGCATGGCAGAGCTGGCGAAGGAAATCATCCCCGTCAACATCGAAGACGAGATGCGCAGGAGCTACCTCGATTACGCCATGAGCGTGATCGTGGGCCGCGCACTCCCGGACGCGAGGGATGGCCTGAAGCCGGTGCACCGGCGCGTGCTGTACGCCATGAACGAGCTGGGCGCGCACAGCAACAAGCCGTACTACAAGTCGGCGCGCATCGTCGGTGACGTCATCGGTAAGTTCCACCCGCACGGCGACCAGTCGGTGTACGACACCCTGGTGCGCATGGCCCAGCCCTTCTCGCTGCGCTACCTGCTGGTCGATGGCCAGGGCAACTTCGGCTCGGTCGACGGCGACAACGCCGCGGCCATGCGTTACACCGAAGCGCGCATGTCCAAGCTCGCCCACGAGCTGATGGCCGACATCGACAAGGACACCGTCGATTTCCAGCCGAACTACGACGAGAAGGAACTCGAGCCCACGGTGATGCCGACGCGGGTGCCGAACCTTCTGGTCAACGGCAGCTCGGGCATCGCGGTCGGCATGGCGACCAACATCCCGCCGCACAATCTATCGGAGATCATCGACGCCACCATCGCGCTGATCGACGACCCCGAGATCGGCATCGACGGCCTGATGCAGCACGTGCCGGGCCCCGATTTCCCCACCGCCGGTATCATCAACGGCGCCGCCGGCATCCACGAGGCCTACCGCACCGGCCGCGGCCGCATCTATGTGCGCGCCAAGGCCGAGATCGAGGTCGACGAGAAGACCAATCGCGAAGCCATCATCGTCACCGAGCTGCCCTACATGGTGAACAAGGCGCGGCTGATCGAGAAGATCGCCGAGCTGGTGAAGGAGAAGAAGCTCGAAGGCATCAGCGAGCTGCGCGACGAGTCCGACAAGGACGGCATGCGCGTGTTCATCGAGGTGCGCCGCGACGCCGCCGCCGACGTGGTGCTGAACAATCTCTACCAGCAGACGCCGATGGAGTCGGTGTTCGGCATCAACATGGTCTGCCTGCTGGATGGCCGCCCGCGTCTGCTGAACCTGAAGGAGATGCTGGAAGCCTTCGTGCGCCATCGCCGCGAAGTCGTCACCCGCCGCACCATCTTCGAACTGCGCAAGGCTCGCGAGCGCGCCCACATCCTCGAAGGCCTGACCGTCGCGCTGGCCAACATCGACGAGATGATCGAGCTGATCAAGACCTCGGCGAACCCGCAGGAAGCGCGCGAGCGCATGCTGGCCAAGCGCTGGGAGCCGGGTCTGGTGCGCGCCCTTCTGGGGGCTGCCGGTGCCGACGCCTCGCGCCCCGAAGACCTGCTGCCGGGGCTCGGCCTCACCGAGGAGGGCTACCAGCTGTCCGAGGCGCAGGCCAAGGAAATCCTCGAGATGCGCCTGCACCGCCTGACCGGGCTGGAGCAGGAGAAGCTGACCGACGAATACAAGAAGCTGCTCGACGTCATCGCCGAGCTGATCCGCATCCTCGAAGACCCCGAGCGCCTGCTCGAAGTCATCCGCGACGAGCTGCGCGACCTGAAGGAAAACTTCGGCGACGCCCGCCGCACGGTCATCCAGCCGAACATGGAAGACCTGAACATCCTCGACCTGATCGCACCCGAGGACGTGGTGGTGACGCTCAGCCACGCCGGCTACGTCAAGCGCCAGCCGCTGACCACCTACCGCGCGCAGAAGCGCGGCGGTCGCGGCCGCTCGGCGACAGCGATGAAGGAAGAGGACTTCATCGAGCGCCTGTGGGTGGTGAACACCCACGACATCCTGCTGAGCTTCACCAGCTCGGGCCGGGTGTTCTGGCCCAAGGTCTACCAGCTGCCCGAAGCCGGCCCGAACGCGCGCGGTCGGCCGATGGTGAACTTCGTGGCGCTGGAGGCCGGCGAGCGTATCCAGGCCGTGCTGCCGGTGCGTGACTTCCCGGAAGGCCAGTTCGTGCTGTTCGCCACCGCCCGCGGCACGGTCAAGAAGACCCCGCTGAAGGAGTTCGAGTACCAGCTGCAGCGCGGCAAGATCGCCATCAACCTGGAAGACGGCGACTCGCTGGTCGGCGTGGCGCTCACCGACGGCGAATCCGACGTCATGCTGTTCGCTTCCAACGGCAAGGTCAGCCGTTTCGACGAGGGCACCGTGCGCCCGATGGGCCGCACCGCCACCGGCGTGATCGGCATGCGTCTGGCCGAAGGCGAATCGGTGGTCTCGCTGATCTGCGTGCAGGGCCAGCACGACGTGCTGACCGCCACCGCCAACGGCTACGGCAAGCGCACCCCGCTGGACGAGTTCCCCAAGAAGGGCCGCGGCACCCAGGGCGTGATCGCGATCCAGACCACCGAGCGCAACGGGCAGCTGGTCAGCGCGATCCAGGTCGAGGAAACCCAGCAGGTCATGCTGATCTCGGACCAGGGCACCCTGGTGCGCACCCGCGTCGGCGAGATCGCCCGCGTCGGCCGCAATACCCAGGGCGTGACCCTGATCCGCCTGGGCAAGGGCGAACAGCTGGTCAATGTGGAAGCCGTTCCGGCCGAGGAAGAGGACGAGGCCGAGCTGGAAGGCGAGGCGCCGATCGCGAACGCCGACGCCGCACCCGCCGCAGGCGAAGCGCCGGAGGCAGGCTCTGCCGAGACGGCGCCGACGCCGGAGCAGTAAACGCGCACTTGCGCGGATGTTTGTCCGCACTGCACAGTTCAAAGGCCGGCGCTTGCCGGCCTTTGTTCTTTCTGAGCAGGTGTTTTCATGACCGAGCTTTCCTACGCACGCGTGATCGAGCGCGCCGCCCAGTGGCATCCGGAACTGGGTCGCATCAAGGCGGACAACCCGCCGCAGGATTTCACCTGGTACGGGTACGACATCCTGTCCAACCTCTGGCACATCGAGGGACTGCTCGGTGAGTCGCACACCAACCTGCTGGAATCGGTGCGAGGTCAGCCGCTGGCCGACATCGGTGCGGCAGACGGCGATCTGGCCTACTTTTTCGAGCGGCAGGGATTCGATGTCGATGTCCTCGACTGGCCCGCCACGAACTGGAATGGGCTGCGCGGCGCGCGTCGGCTCCACGAGCTGCTGGCGTCGAACATCGGCATCCACGAAGTGGATCTCGACAGTCAGTTCGATCTGCCGCGCCGGCACTACGGGCTGGTCTTCCTGCTCGGCATCCTCTATCACCTGAAGAATCCGTTCTACGTGCTGGAAACGCTGGCGAAGCACACCCGCTACTGCATCCTCAGCACCCGCATCGCGCGCGCAACCGTCGATGGCGCGGTGGCACTGGAGCGCGCGCCGCTCGCCTACCTGTTGGACCCCACGGAATGCAACAACGACCCGACCAACTACTGGATCTTCTCGATGGCGGGCCTGCTGCGCCTCGCCGATCGCTGCGGCTGGAATGTGATCGCCGATCGCAGGGTAGGGGACACCGCGGCTTCGGATCCCTCCTCGCATGAGCACGACGAGCGCGCCTTCCTCCTTCTCGAAAGTCGTCACGCCTGACCGAGCATCCGCGCCTGCGCCCGCATGGGCGCCGGCGGCTGCAGTGGCAGCCACGCTGGTCGTTGGATGGGGGCTGTTTGCGATGCTGCAGGCACCGCAGGTGCCCTATGCCGATGCGTGGCGTTTTCTCGCGCATTTTCTGAGTGAGCCCTTTCCGCGCAACGTGCTGGGCGCGGACAACGGGCATCTGGAGCTGTTTCCCGATCTGGTGCGGGTGGCCGAGCTGGAATGGTTCGCCGCCAGCCAGCGTCTGCAGACCGCTGTCGGTGTGCTGCTGGCGCTGGCGAGCTGGCTGGTCGCGGTGCTGGGCCTGCGACGGGCCGCGCTTGAACCCGCGCGCTTCGGCGCCGTCGCGCTGGCGCTGGCCTTGGGTCTGTTCTGGGTCGGCAATTTCCGTGCGCTGATGCATGCCAACGAAACCGTGCATGCCTATGCGGTGACGCTGGGCCTGTTCGCGGGTCTGCTGCTGGCGTGGCGGGGGGGCGTCGGCGCGGCCGTGCTGGCGGCGGCGTGTGCGGTGTTCGCGAGCCTGTCCTTTGGCAGCGGTCTTGCCGTGTTTCCGGCCGTGCTGCTGGTGCTGGCCCTGCGGCGGGCGCCGCTGCGGGAATGGCTGCCGGTGGCGCTCGCCTTGATCGGCGTGCTGCTGCTGATGTTCGCGCTGCGCGACGGCACGGCGGAGTCGGTCAGCGTGGCCGGCGTGTCCGCTCGCATCGAGTCTCTGCTGCGCTGGCTGGGTGGCCCGGCGCTGTTCGCCAGCTGGCCGCTGTGGGATCCGGAGATCGCCGCCCGCGTGCCAACGACGCTGCTGCGGGCCGTTACAGGGCCGATCGCTGCGGCCTACGAACAGTCGGCCGGTCCGGTGATGCTGGCGCGCTGGCCGCACCTGGCCTGGGGCCTGCTCGGGCTGGGGCTGTTCGCAGGTGCGTTGTGGCGGAGCTGGAAGTCGAGGGCTGCGCTCAGCGTCGTCGGCACCGCAACCGCGGCCTTTGCGCTCTGCGTCGGGGCCCTGATCGTGGTGGTGCGCGCGAGCTATTTCGAAGAGTACGCCGATCAGCTGCTCGCCCCGCGTTATCTGGTGTGGACCTCGCTGTTCTGGACGGGGCTGCTGCTGGTCGGGCTCGACGTGCTGAGGCCTGCGCGCGGCGCGGCGCTGGCCCTGCTGGTGTGCGTGCTGCTGCTGCCCAGCCAGCTGTGGATGTATCGATTGGGCATGGGGCAGACCGAGACCGCAGAGCGCAGCGCCCTAGCCGCGGCCGTGGGCGTGATCGAGCCCGGGCTATCGCTCGGCGAAACCGAACTCAGGGATCTCGCCAACGCGCTGCCGTTGCTGCAGCGGGCGGGCGCCGCGGTGTTCGCCTGGCCGCAGGCGCGGCAGCTGGATCGGACGACCGATCCGGCGCTGTGGACTGCGGTCGAGGTCGATCTGCTGCGCGTGAGCGTCGTCGAGAATCGTCTCGGTGAGCCCGGGCGCCGGGTCGAGTTCGAGCTGCTCCAATCCACGGGCGAGCCGCTTCTGCTGATCGACGCCGACGGTGTGGTCCGCGGTCTGGCGCGGCGTGAAGCCGATGGCCGTTGGCTGGGCTGGATGCGCGGCGCGGCGAGCGAAGGCGAAGTGCGCGTCGCCCGCCTGCGTCCGGGCTGAGTGCTTTGCGATATGTGAGGTCTCCCGTGCTGTCAGACGTGCTTCGCGTAGGGCGCATAAGCGCAGCGCATGCGCATGCGCCGGCAACGGCGTGTGACGCTTTGCGCAGGTCGAAGCCGGTGGCGTGGTTCGCCCGGACCACTACAGCCGATTGCACTAGTTGTCCAGGCCGAGGGGCTGATGGCGCAAAGGTGTTCAGGCCGAGGGGCTGACGGCGGATGCGCTGCGCTTATCCGCCCTACGACTCGAGTGACGCCCTGCAGTGAACGAAGCCGGGAGCCCGGTTTCGCGTAGGGCGCATAAGCGCAGCGCATGCGCCAACAGCTCGAGAGACGCCATGCGCCAAACGAAGCGGACAGCCCGGGTTCGCGTAGGGCGCATAAGCGCAGCGCATGCGCCAACAGCTCGACTGACGCCCTGCGGTAAACGAAGCCGAGGGTCTGGGGTCGCGTAAAGCACGCCAGCGCAGACTCAGATGGCGCCGTGCAGAAGGCAAAGCCGCGTGCTCCCCGCGACCGCCCCTGAATGCCGCGCAGATCGCGCCCGCACAGCGCATGGCGCATGCCGCTATGCTCCGCCTCACCTACCCACGGGAGAGCCCCATGCCGAAGCCCTGGAAGCTGTTCGCCGCCGCGGCCCTGCTGACCCTGAGCGCCTGCGTCACCATCAACGTGTACTTTCCAGCCGCCGAGGCCCAACAGGCTGCCCGCGAGTTCGTCGAGAACGTCATTGGCGAGCAGCCCAAGCCGGAGTCCAAGCCCGAAGGCGGGCAGGGGGGCGGCATGGCTGCCCTGGGCAGCGCGGTGCTCGACTTCGTGTTCCCGACCGCACAGGCGCAGTCGGCCGACATCAACATCCGCACGCCGGCGATCCAGGCCATCCAGACCCGCATGGCCGAGCGCTTCCAGTCCGCGCTGGCGCCGCATTTCGATTCCGGCGCGCTGGGCCTCGCCCGCGACGGCACGATCAGCCTGCGCGATGCCAGCAAGGTCGGCCTGCGAGACCGCGCCGCCGTCAACCAGGCGGTGGCCGACGATAACCGTGACCGCAACGCCGTCTACCGCGAGATCGCCGTGGCCAACGGCCATCCCGAATGGGAAGCGCAGATCCGCGACACCTTCGCCCGCCAGTGGATCGACAGCGCGCGCGGCGGCTGGTGGTACCAGGATGCCTCAGGGGAGTGGAAGCAGAAGTAGCCGGTATTGGGGGGTGAGGCGTCTCGTTTGCGCGGCACTGCCGCGCGAGACGCCGAACGCCCGAGCGCAGTGCGCGAGGGCCGGGCCGAAGGCAGGCGTCTCGTTTGCGCGGCACTGCCGCGCGAGACGCCGAACGCCCGAGCGCAGT